>CAMKMX010000025.1 GCA_946414025.1 uncultured Fibrobacter sp. | reverse complement strand
CGATTTCTTCGATGGTATCGAACTGGTGCTTGAGGGCGTAGGCGCAGTAGGCCTGAGAAACACCCGGGTCAAAGCCGGAACCGAGCAGGGCTGTGAGGCCGGCTTTTTCAAACTTTTCTTTATAAGCCCACTGCCAGCTGTAGTCGAAGTAGGCGCTGAAGCCCTGTTCCTTCACGCGCTTGTCGTAGACCTTGCGCCACTCGGGATCATCGATGTTTTCGGGCTCGTAGTTCGCCGTGTCCATGTAGTTCACGCCGCATTCCAGGCAGGCGTCCATAATGGCCAAGTCCTGGTACGGGAGCGCGATGTTCATCACTAGGTCGGGCTTGTATTCCTTGATGAGCTTAGAGACATTTTCGGCCTTGTCCGCATCCACGGCGGCAGTCGTGATGACCGTCTTCGTATTCGGGCGCAGTTCCTGGGCGAGCTTCTCGCAGTTTTCGCGGTGGCGGCTAGCGATGCAGATTTCGCTGAACACTTCGCTTGCCGTGCAGCACTTCTTGATAGCAACCGTGGCGACAGCGCCACAACCGATAATCAATGCTCTTGCCATTTTTTGTTTGTTCCTTGTAAAGGTGTTTGTAGTGGTATTAATATAAAAAAATGAGGGGGGGGAGGTGGATAATTTGGTTATGTATAGGCAAGATCATTTATTTTCTTTTGAAAAAGGTATATTTTTGTCGTGGAGTCTTTGTCATTTTGACGGAAATATCCGTATGTTTTTTTTAAGGTCGATGTATTTAGTTTATTGTGCTGTCCTTCTGTTGGCAAATTTTCTTTGGGCTAGCAATGCTGGTGTTGAACTTCTGACGGAGCGCCATCGGACGGAGTGGAACTGGGTAAACTACCGCCTTACGTTGATTAATCATTCCAACTCAACGCTTGAAAATCCTTCTATTCGTTACTTTGCTGAAAATCCACGGATTCAATATTGTAATGCAAATGTTTCGGATTCGACTTGTGTGAATGACGTGTCTTATCATTATAGGGCTGATTCTTCATTGACCGCCGCTGTTGACTATGTTTCAAATGGTAATATTGTATCATTGCAATACAATTATAATTCAGGGCATACCGTTATCACACTTGCTGTTCTGGGTTCGATACAATCTCTTGATTCATTGAACATTCATTTTCGTGTTATGAAAAAGGATTGGTCTGCGTGGGATTGTTCGCATGATTATTCATACCAGTTAAACGCTTCTGCTCAAGAACCCAATTACAAAATGGCAGTTTATGATGGTAATGGTGACTTGTTATGGGGATATGATCCCGTTGCGCTCAAGCATGATTCAAGAAATGTTTACTGGTATGACCGTTCTTCAATGAAAATGGTTTCACGATACGATGAATTGGATTCTTCAAAAACCTTTAATGGCCGTTTTTGGATGTTTTTAGACACGCCCTTGTCTATTGAAGAGCGGCTTGCGCTAAAACGTATTGGGGCTAGACTCCTTGAATCATCTCGCTATCAGCGTAGAGGACTGCATTTGCTTAGGGCACTTGTGCCGATTGACAAGAAAACCTTGAATGCAAATATAAACAGTTTTTTCAATGCAATTGATGTTGATGATACTACGGATCTTGTATTGGAAATGCCCCGCAGAGACTCGGATACAACAGGACATTCGATATTTGATTTAGAAATAATGTGTTGGCCTGATTTAGAGATTGAATCCTGTAAAACTATTGTCGTTAATTGTGGGGGTGAAGATGCTTATATTGACCGTAGTGTTGTTCTTGCAAATGTTCGCACGGATTCTATACAGTGTTTGGAGAAGCATAATGATGTGAGACATTTACAGGTTCAAAGACAAGGAATGCCAACATTGAATGATGGTCGTCAAATGATACACTTGGCTGAGCTTCAAACTGGGACTAAATGGCAATATGCTTTGCAAGCTCAATATGTAACAAAGGGTTGGTTAAGCGATACCGATTATACGGGGGAGGGGATAATTGTGGGTGTTTATGACTCTGGAATTGATTTTACACATCCTGGATTTAATGAGAGAAACTCAGGTGGTGTTTTGGTTCCCAGAAAAGCTTCTGGTTACGATGATGACAGGACCGTTGCAAATGGTGGAATAAATATCACTGATGTAAAATTGTCTGGATATCACGGAACGCATGTAGCTGGGATTATTGGAGGCAATGGCTCTGATTCTTCAAGTTATGCCTATCGTGGTGTTGCGCCTAAGGTGAATTTTCTGTCGGATTCTATGGTTTTTAATAGACAAAAAGGGCATGTTGTAAATCACTCTCATGCAACATGGTTGAATCGGGGTTCTCTTTTCTTTTATTTTGAAGATATGTCGGAATTGGATAAAAATATTTTCCTTGATTGGAAAATAATGAGTTTAAATGGTGATAACTTAAGTAAAACGGTTGTTACATCTGCGGGGAATAATGGCAAAGATCCACAATATGGTAAACCGAGGGGATATCATTCTATAACGCATATTTCAAAAAATTCGATTAATGTTGGTGCAATAGATAAGAATGGAAATAAACTAGAAATGTCTAGCATAGGCCCACTATGGGATGGTTCCATTAAACCTGATATTATGGCTCCAGGAGATAGTATTGTTTCAAGTATCCCTTATCTTTGGAACAATGTAAATTTACTTTATCAAGCAAAGAGTGGTACATCAATGGCTACTCCATTTGTTTCTGGCATAGCAGCATTAATGTATCAAAAATTCCATAAACTCACGGGAAAGACTCTTGAAACACTGTCTATGCGAAATTCAACGGTGAAAGCAATGTTGATTCATGGGGCTAAAGATATGATTGGGTGCTCTGGTAAAAATATGGATATTTCTGTGGCGGATAGTGACACATGTACACCATATACACAAGGACCGGATTTTGCAACGGGGTGGGGTTATGTGGATGCTAGGACTTCATTAGATATAATTGATAATTATAATATAAATACAAAGTCTTTTGCTAGATTTAGGGAGTTTGAAATTTCAAATGGTGCTCAAAGACGTTGGACTATATCCGTACCAGCGGGTCAACATTCTTTGAGAACAACGCTTGTTTGGGACGATGCCGCTGGAGATAATACTCTTGAAAATTATATGGAGTCTAAACTCGTAAATGATTTGGATTTATATCTTATTTCACCGTCAGGTAGGATTTATTACCCCTGGAGGCTTGATCCTTTACCAACGGAGAATATAAGAGATGATGGGACAAGCGTTGGTGATGAAAGGTTGATTTCTAGAGATTGGGGGCTTGAAAGAATTACTTTTGCGGACGCCAGTAGGCCGGCATATAGGCATTGTCTTTCTATATACTCGGTTTCTGATGATTGCTTTGATAGGATTAATAATGTTGAAGTGGTGGATGTGGATAATCCTGAACCAGGCGTGTGGCAGGTGGTTTGTAAGGGATATAGAATTGAGACCGGAAACAACATAGACTCCACAGCTCAAGTTGCATCCATCGTAAGTGATTATCCGCTTATGGCGGCCCTTGACAATGGGAAACATCCGTATGATGCGAATGTGCGAATGTCAGAAACTTATGATTTGGGAGACAATCTGGAAAACTATGTGACTTTTGGGACGGCCACATCTCTTGGAGCTGGTGATACCATTTACTTGTACGATAGTTGGAATCGCCTAATAGGAAGTTATACGGGGAACTCTCTAGCGGGGAAAAGGATTACTGTCAAATCAAGATACCTGAAAATTGTGCTTGATAGCAATAATGACAACAGTCAGGGGTGGGGATATTCTATAGCCAAAATAGAGCATTTGTCTTATGGTGTATTGCAAACGCTGTTTCCGCCTTATAAAAAAAGAGAATGAGTATGTTGGTTAAAATCAGACTGTTGATCAGTATTTTATTATTCTTTTTTGTCGCTGGATTTGCTGATGAAAGAGATTCTTTAGTTGATTTGGCGGATTTTCGATATTATGCTTTTATGGTGGATGCCAAGTTTTATGACATGGCCAGAATGGGAGTGTGTGCTGAAAAGAATTTAGAGCCTTCAGATACGGATTGTTGGGGAAGACAAAATGTTGATGTCGTTACGGGAATATATTTTCATTCTGTGGATTATTTTGATACGACAATTTGTAATTACAAGTCGGGCTTGTTTGTCGGGAAGAAAGATAATGGTCTAAATGAAGAAATATGGTTGCTTACAGATAGGTTAAATATGGATTCCATTAATTATGAGTTGAAAATAGGAACCACTCTTTCAATGGATTTTTTTACAAAAATTGACTTTGATAAGGAAAGTGAATATATTTTATATGGAGAATCTCCATTGGAACAAAATACCAAGTATATGAGGATGGCCTATGTTGATTCTTTGTCGTGGAGTTTCAATAACCTTTTTTTCTTTCTTTACAGAAATGACTCAAATCTGACAGCATTTTGTTCAGTAGGCGGTGTTAGAATAGGTTGCTTGTTCAATAATTCGGGTTCTTTGTCTTTTGGCTATATTCCCAAGCCTTCTGTAGGTTCTTCAGGTGCGATACCAGAAAATCCTCGCATTGAGGAATGTTATTCGAAGAAGAAAACAGAAGGGTTGATTGGAGTTGGTCATCAAGTCAGGATAGAAAAAGACAATGTTTTTTTCAAAATTAATGGGTGTGCTTCAAAAAAAGATGCTTCTAATGTTTATGTTCAGAACAAAAAAAAAGCTTTAAAAATTAGAGGGCGGTATGATGAAAAATCTCGTTGATGGCAAAATTTTGTTGCACTTGGTAATATTGTTTTTTGTCTTTGGATATTGTGATTATGAAAAAGACAAGATAGTTGCCGATTCAAGTGAATCTTGGACAAAAGTGGCTTTGTTGTCGGATGATTTATATTATAACATAATAAATGTGACGGATAAGGTATATTCGTTTGAAAAAGATTACTCAATATATTCAAGAGAGTATTTTTTGGGGAAAGGCGTTGGGAGTTTATCGTATTATAATGAAGGTGTATATATACATCCTTTTAAACTCCAAAACAATTTTTTTTACTCTGTTGGAAAAAAGGAAAACAATGTAAATAATGAAATATGGGTTTTGAGTGACTCGCTAGATATGGACTCATTGTATTTCGCTTCAAGAAAAGGCCAGCCTATTCCTTTAGATAATTTCACAAAACTCTCACTAGATGATCAGAATATGGAAATCATTTTGCATAATGATTTTTTTCTATATAAGAGTGATGACATATCTGCTATTTGTAATGTTGCTGCTTATTGCTATCTTGAAATTGCATGTGTATATCAAAAGGGAGATTCGTTATCATTTGGTAGTATCCCGTTTGCGGATAGGCTTATCCCTAGTAAATATCATTATTGTGCTACAGAATCCTATAATGATTCTACAACGAATATGGTACTGCTAGATGCTCGCACGTCTCAAAGGGATAGAAAAATTGAATCAAATTATAGTATCAATGGTTCTATGACTGCGCCGAACTTTTCTACTATTGTCATAAAAAATCATAAACCAACACTTCAACTAAAAGGAAAACACTAGTATGAAACCAATCGTTTTGTTGGCCTTTGTGTTTGCGGTTTACTCTAATGCCGCAGAAACTTGCAATTCGAATACGGCCAATTTACAGATTCCCGCTACGTCATGTTTCAACGATGGGTACGTTTGTAAAGTGTCTGTGGAGTATAATGGTGCGATTCGTTTCAAGCTTGGCAAGACGTCGGCATGTACGTCGTTTGAAACCACAAGTTTTGTTACATATCCCTATGCCGTTGATGGTTCTTTAGATGTAAACAATCCAAATAATGAACTTCAACCACTTCTGATAGAAGATCCTCTTGATAATGTTGGGGCATTGGCTGTAGCGATGAGTACGGCTTTCATCATTAACGCACAAAACGAAAAATTTAAGGTCCGTGTTATCTATCATCGCCTAGGTAGTGTGTTTGACGTAAATAGCGTTCGCCTTCAGGGAATTAGCAAAATTCAGTAGTTGATTGTTATATTTTTATTATGGAATCTTACTTTTTTATCGGTGTTGCAGGCGTGGGCATGAGTGCCATTGCCCAGTATTTGGTGGGGAAGGGCGTTGCCGTGAGCGGGTCCGACCGTCAGTTCGGTGAATTTCTTGCCGGTAAGGTGGAAAAGCCGCTGGTCATGACTCAGCTCGAAGAATGTGGTGTCAAGTGCTTTCCGCAAGACGGTTCGGGCGTAGTCGCAGGCTTAAGTGCAGTGGTCGTAAGTACCGCCATCGAAGACACGAACCCAGACCTCAAGCGCGCCAAGGAATTGGGCGTTCCCGTAATGCACCGCAGTGAAATGCTGGCGAAGATTTCTAAGGAAGCCAAGACCATCGCCGTTTCGGGCACCAGCGGAAAGTCCACCGTGACCGCCATGATTTACCACATTCTGCAATATGCGGGCCTCCAGCCGTCGGTCATGACGGGGGCGGGCCTCGTGAACTTGCAGAAAGAAGGCAAGATCGGTAACGCCGTGTCCGGTAAGGGTGAATGGCTTGTGGTGGAAGCGGACGAAAGCGATGGAACGCTGGTGCGCTACGAACCCGAAATCGGCCTGATTCTCAATGTGGACAAGGACCACAAGGAAATGGACGAGCTTCAGGAAATCTTCCTCAAGTTCAGCCACAACATTCTCGATAACGGCAAGATTCTGATTGTAAACGACGCGCACCCGCTGGCCAAGAAGTTTAGCGCCGGTCGCGAATTTGATTTTGGTTTTGAAAATTATGTGGGTGTGCAGGGTACGGACTTCAAGTCTGTTGGAACCTCGATTCAGTTCCGCGTGCGTCATCAGGCGGAACTCGTGAAGTTCGTGGTGCCGCTTCCGGGCAAGCACAATATGGAAAATGCCCTGGCCGCAACGGCTGCCGCCCTCCGCGCAGGGGTAACGCTACATACTTGCGCCGATGCCCTTGCCACATTCCCCGGCGTGTTCCGTCGTCACCAGATTCTCGGAACCTTCAACGGCGTGACTCTGGTGGATGACTTCGCCCACAATCCGGCAAAGATTGCCGCAAGCATCCGGAGCGCCCAGGACTTTACCGAGGGCCGCGTTATCGCCTGGTTCCAGCCGCACGGCTTTGGCCCCACGCGATTCCTGCGCAAAGACCTTGTGGAATTTATCGCGAAGACGCTTCGCCCCAAGGACTTTGATGACGACCGTGAAAACGACGTGATGTTCTTCAGCGAAATCTACTATGCCGGCGGCACCGTCACCCGGGACATCAGCGCCGGTGACCTTGCCGATGATCTGCTCCTCAAGGGCTGCGAAGCTGTCTACATCGAAAATCGCGACGAATGCGCCAAGAAAATGGTGGAATACGCCCAGCCCGGCGACACCATCTTGCTGATGGGGGCGAGAGACCCGAGTCTGGAGAAGTTCGCGCAGTCCGTGCAGAAACTTCTCGAAAACCGCTAATAGATCGCTCTCTTTTCTAAAGTTTTAATTCTAGTCAAAACTTCGTTACATTGATGTGGACAAATTTTTTAGGACGTCCTGCAGTTCCTTGGGCAGGGGGCATTCCTGGACCGTATTCTTGCCTTGCCAGGGGTATTCCAGGTGGCTGCTGTGCAAAAACAGTCGGTTCAGTCCGTATTGTTTCTTGAATTCACGATTCAGGGCAAAATCTCCGTAACGGGTGTCTCCCAAGAGTGGATGCCCGATGCTTGCGAAGTGCGCCCTGATCTGGTGCATACGGCCTGTTTCCAGGTTGATTTTTACCAGGTCGTAGCCGTTGTAGTGTTTTTTGACGCTATAATGGGTGATGGACTTTTTCCCTTTTTCGTCAATCTGCATCTTGGAGCCCTTGGCATTGTCTGTGCGGGTGAGGGAGGCTTCGATGGTTCCTTTTTCTTTTTCGAGATTCCCTTTGACTAGGGCCAGGTAGTATTTCTTGACTTCGTGTTCACGAATCAGACGGGTTAGGTCCCGCAGGGTGTCGCCGTGAAGTGCCACCAGCAAAAGTCCCGAGGTTTCCTGGTCCAAACGGTGGGCGAGGGTAGGCTTGAAGTCGAGATGTTCCCGCTTGCCCCATTCCCAGAGGTGCTCCACCAGGCTTTCGCCAGGGCGGGTCCCGCTTCCCGGCTGGCTGGGCATGCCCGAAGGCTTGTTTACCACCAGGTAGTCTTCGGTTTCCAAGATGATGTCCAGTTCCTGAGTGCCCCAGCCTTTTTTTCGGTCGGCGGCTGTGCTGGCTTTAGTCCAGCCTTTCTTTTCGGTGTTTTTCACTTCCGAATTTTGTGTTCCGGATTCCGAATTTACAACGCTTTTCAAATTCTCGTAAATGCAGACGGTATCGCCTTCCTGGAGCATCTGGTTTGCCTTGCCCACGGCTCCGTTCACCCGGACTTTCTTTTTACGCAGGATAGCAAAGAAAACGGACAATGATTCGTCTGGAAAAGCCTTCCGTAAAAAACGGTCCAGGCGCATGTTGGCAAAGTTTCGGTCGATAGTGCGGGTAATCATGATGAATTATGATTTCGGATTTATGAATTCGGAGTTATTATCATTAAAACAATTCCGAATTCCGAAATCTGAATTCTGAATTGTGTCCTTTAAATTCTTCGCGTAGTAGGCCAGTCTCACTCCGTCGGCGGCGCTGGTGACAATCCCGCCTGCATAGCCGGCCCCTTCGCCCAGCACGAACAGCCCCTTGGTATTCGCGCTTTCTAGGGTGGCGCTGTCTCGGGTGATGCGCAGGGGTGAACTGGTCCTGGTTTCGGGAGCCACAATGAGGCCTTCTGCAATGAATCCGGGAATTTTCCGGTCAAAGCTCAAAAAACCTTCGTAAAGGCTCTGGCAAATTCGCTGGTCCATCCAGTCCCAAGTGTTGACGGGTACAATCCCGCAGGGGTAGGTGGACTTGGGCAGTTTCTTGTCCAGCCGGTGTTCCATGAATGCCTTGATGGTCTGTGCCGGAGCGCTGTAGTTCTTCCCGCCCACATTGAAGGCGTCCGCCTCCGTTTTCCGCTGGAATTCCAGTCCACCGAAGAGTTTTTCGCTGGCCTCTATGGGAACCACGATGGCCCCGTTGGCAAGAGGTCCGTTTCGACGGCTATAGCTCATGCCGTTGGTGGCAAGTGTCACTGGTTCAGAAGCGCAGGGCACCAGCACGCCGCCGGGGCACATGCAAAAACTGTAGGCGCTGCATGTTTTGTCCAGTGTCGGTGTGGCTAGGAAATATTCCGCAGCTCCGGTGAGGCGTGTATCGACACCTCGGCCAAGTTGTCGCAGGTTTATCAACTCCTGGGGGTGCTCCACCCGAACGCCCATGGCAAAGGCCTTGCTTTCAAGTGCTACGCCACGGGCTTGCAACATCTGGTAAATATCCCGACAGGAATGTCCCGTGGCAAGGACCAGCGCTTCGCTGCGCTTCCACGCACCCTGCGGAGTGGTTTCGTCTTCAATCTTGATGGCAGAAATGTGGCCATTCTGGATTTCTACATCTGTCAGGGCCGAATAAAAATGGATTTGCCCACCCAGTCGGGCAATTTCTGCACGGATTTTCCGGAGCATCAGCACAAGCCTGTCTGTTCCGATGTGTGGCTTTGCGAAGGTGATGACATCTTGGTCCACCCCGAAATCCACCATGTCGTGCAGGACTTGTTCCGAAAATGCGTTCCTGCTCCGGGTGTTGAGCTTGCCGTCACTGAAAGCTCCGGCTCCGCCCTCGCCAAAGAGAACATTACTGCGGGCGTTGAACTTTCGGTCCACAAAGAACCGGCGTATATCGCGGAATCGTTCCTCTACGGGCTTGCCTTGCTCGTAAAGATCTACGGAATAGCCCTTGCGTAAAAGGTGCAGGGCCGCCCAGAGCCCTGACGGACCTGCACCCACAATATCTACATGCCCGGGCATTTGCACGGTGCCTGCCAGGGCTGCCTCTTTCGGGTCTTGTTTTGCTGGAACCGCTTCTACGAGCCCCTTGGCGTTGTTACCGAAGGTTTTCAGTTTTTGCTGAACCTCGAAACGGACATTATAAGACCAGTGAGGGGAACCTTTCCGGCGGGAGTCCAGCGAAAAACGCTCCACCGCCAGATTGAAAATCTGTTCCGGGTGGAGTTTCAGCTCTTTGGCAAGAACTTCCCGAAACTTGCCTTTTTTTTCTAGGGCAACGGGAAGTTCGTGAAAACAGTAAGAGTACATGGCCCTTGCCGCCAGCAGAAAACCTTAGAACACGTAGTTCAGGTTGATGCC
This sequence comes from uncultured Fibrobacter sp., assembly GCA_946414025.1. GTDB lineage: Bacteria > Fibrobacterota > Fibrobacteria > Fibrobacterales > Fibrobacteraceae > Fibrobacter. Next base: position 37,188 of record CAMKMX010000025.1, on the reverse strand, counting down.
GCCGTAGATGTCCTTGTATTCGTTGGACAGGTAGTCCGGACGATAATAGATGGCCGAACCTACGTACCAGTCACTGTACAGGTGCTTGCTGTGGTTGAACCGCAGGTTGAGTTTCCCAAGCACGTCCATTTCTTCTTCGTCGAAGTCCTCGTCGGAATCAGTCCATTCCGTAAGCATGTAGCGGAACTGACCATTCAAGGAAAGGACCATGAAACGATTCATGAAGGGAATTTCTAATTCGTCTTCTACGGTGATTTCGTCTTCGGTCATCTCATCACGAGTATAAGATTTCAGGCGGTAAGTCACCTGGAAGAGGTTTTGCATGCCCTTCAAGGTTGTGGTGATGCTTAACGGGTAGCTCTGTTCAAAGTAGTCACTTCCACCGTAGTAATAACCCAGTTTTGCCCAGGTCGTGTCTTCCAAATCCATATCCATTTCATCGATTAAGCTGTCCTTGTGGAACTTGGAATCGTCTGTACGCAGTGTCCAACGGCCGTTGATTTTGAACACGGACTGGGCAGCTTTGAAGGATATCCCGGCCTTGATGCTTTGCTTGTAGAGTCTTTCTTCAAATTTGGAGGCGAGGTAAGGCTCGTCCGACATAGACATGTAGTTTGCCCAGCGTGCGGAATCCACCATGACGGTATCGCCGTTCACGATGGCAATCTTTGACCCCTTGCCCTTGGTAAAGAAATCATCCCTGTAAACACCATCGTCCAGCATGTAGTTGCCCCGGAGCTGTAAAGGACGGTACTGGTCTCTGTATTCTAGGTTGTAGCCCGCCGTGATTTGGACTCTGGGGTTGACGGTAAAGGTGTTGCCCAAACCAAAATTATGAATGTATTTCGTACGGTCGTTGTCCAACTCGTGAGTTTCGAACCAGTCGCTTTCGTCATCGGAAACCAAACCGAAATGGGTGCCTTCTGCAAGTCCTGCCAGGTTTTTCTTTCTTCCGTGGGCCGCATTTTCTACGTTGATTTGGTATTCCAATCCAAGAATCCAGAATTTCTTGATGTCCTGTTCTAGGCTAGCTCCGAATTCGCGGGTGTTGGAAAGCTGGTCCGGTGAACCGGCGCTGTAAAACTCTTCGCCAATGTACTTAAAATGACCTGCAATTCTTGTTCTGTTGATACTCCAGTTCAAGGATGCTCCAAGAGCGAAGTTCTGGCTACCCCAGTGTTGGCCTAGCACGCGGTCATCATCGCGGTCGTTTTCGACCTCTTTCTGAACCTTCTTCGCTTCTTTTACGAGCTCATGCAATTTCTGTAGCATTTGGCCTTTTGTCATGTTGGTGTTGTCACCGAAAATTTCTTCTAACTCGGCATTGGTCAGCCAGTCAGTCTGACTTTCACTCTGCATCAATTTACGGAGAAGCGTGTAACTGGATGTATTCAGACCTGCATTGGAGAAAACCTTATTGATGGCTCTCTGGCGTATGGCATCAGTGGTGTCGGCACGTCCGACGGCAATCTGCCCGTTCAGCTCGATGTCGCCCGGGAAAAACAGCCAGTTTCCTTCGGCATACATGGTAAATGCTTCTTGCAACGGGTCGGTGGTAAGGGTGGTCGCCTTTGCCCCATCGCGAAGCAGTGGGTCTTCAAGTTCGTCATTGGCGTAAATTGCACCCACCTTGGCATCAAACCTGCGTACAGGAGCCCATTTCAGGAATCCGCCGTAAGCGAGGCGCTGTGCTTGGGCTTCGCCATCGTCAATATAGTCGTTGTAGAAGTAGGGATGACGGTTGTGGGGAACTAGAGAACGTTTGGCTTCGCCAAAGAATCCTTCCAGCTGGAACAGGGGTTGATCTGCATTGTTCTTGAGCAGGGAGAGCGTGTATTCAGCACCGAATAAGGGCATGCCGGACATGTAGATGTCTCCGCCCATCATCTGGATATCACCCAAGTTGACGCTGTTGTAGCTGTCGTTATAGCGTAGTGTTACTGGGTTTGGAGAGAACTTGTTCCATGAATCCGAAGTAGCGTCCATAGTAAATTCGATGGTTTTGCCTTCTGGAGAAATCATCAGCAAATACACCGAAGCGTTTTCGGCAAAGCCTGGCACCTGGAAATAGTTCTTGTAACGGTTGCCCTTGAGAATGGTATCCGTTCCCATGATATCCGGCGTGTCGCTATGATGGGTACGGGTGCGGACATAATGATAATTCCAGCCAAGCATCAAGTTGCCAAGGATTGACCAGCTTTTTTGCGTAGAATCTGAGTCTGTTTCTGTATCGAATACAACATAGGCCTTGTCGGTGGGGTTAAGGTTCTTGCGTTCTGTGCCTGGTACTTCCGGCTCGGGGGGGAGGGTTGCCGCGGTTTCTTCTGCCTTGTCACTGAAATTTTCTTTGTTGTTTTTGGCGTTTTCCATAACTTCCGGCGCAAGGATTTCTGCCGTGGCTATACCAATGGTATTGTCTTCTACGGAAGCCTTGTTCAAGTCGATAAGGGTGTTGCCCATATTGACTACGGCTGTACCGTTATTTCTGAAATTCGAGGAAGAAATGTTGCTTTTGGAAAGCTTGGAATTCAGCAGGGCAACATTGTTTCCTTCAAAGTTGGAACGCTCTATTTCGCCTTGGGCGTAGTGGGAAAGGTTCAGGGCAACCTGGTTGTTCTTGAACTGCCCGTCGCTTACGACAATAGATGCATTACGGGCATAAATACCATAACCGCTAGACCCTTCTACAAGGGAATTCTGAATTTTCAGGTTGCCATTTTCGACGACAAGGCCATTGGTGGCGTTGAGGATTTGGGCATTGCGAATTTCGGAGTTGTTCTCTCCAATGACTGTAATTCCTGCCCAGTCGCCTGCAGCTGGAACACTCATGGCGGAACGGAACACTACTGGGGATGTGGCGGAACCCGCTACCACAAGCTGTCCTTGATTCACCATCAGCGAACTACCCTTGGTGAACATGATTGTAGTTCCCGGCTCAATGACCAATACTGTATTGGCTGCGACAGAAACTATTCCATTTACTAGGTACGGGGATTTGTCCGCTTTCAGGAATCCGTGGAGCTCTCCCTGAAGTTCTGTTCCTGCAAGTTGAGTATTTACAGGTTCGGGTGCTGGTTCTGCAACAGGTACTGGGGCTGCCACAGGAGCGGCCTCGACAGGGGGTTGCGCTGTTGCGGGAACTGCTTCTGCGGTTTCGGTTACGGGTTCGGCTGAAACATCTGCAGGCGCTTCGGCCACAGGGGTGGATTCAACTGGTGCGGGAACAGCATCGGCGGGAGCCTCGGCGACGGGAGCAGCCTCGGTTTGTGCAGGGGCAACTTCTGTAGCTACTGGCTGGGGCTCGGTTGCTGTTGGAATAGCCTCTTGAACAGGAGCCTCTGCTACGGTGGCGGCTGCTCCCTGTTGTCCCGGTTCAGGAGCGGGAGCTTCGGAAGCTTGGGTGGTTGGCTGTGTGGGAACTGCGACTGCAGGTGCAGGTTCTTGGGCGAAAACAAAGGCTGTTCCCAAAAAGAATGTGGCGACGGTACTTTTAAAGATTTTTTTCATTTAGCGTACCTCGTAAACCTTTTTGGCTGTAAGATTTCTGCCGTCTTTTAGCACGACCTCGATATCGAATGTGGTTATCTTTCCGTATTCGAGTTCTACGCGCTCATTGAACTTGGTATCGTCGATACTCAGTTCGCCTTCATATTTCTGAATTTCCACGCCGTTTCTCTTGATGGAAACGCTCTTGATTTGATTGGGGTCTCGCTGAATTCCGGTAACTTCAAAACGCAACTCCTTTGCCAGTTTTTTGGAGACCCCATTGGGTGGTGGAGGCACGCGCAAACGTTCCCTATTGCCGTGACGAACATGAATGGCAGCGCCACTACTTGAGAAGCATCCAAGTTTCTTTCTAATTTCAGATTTGTTCCCTGCTTGGTCTCGAGCTGTCCAAGTGTAGTCATGGAGTCCCTGCTTGAGCTTGATGGTGGAGAAGGCATTCTTGTCAAAATATGTTTCCTTGAGAGGTATATGGTCTCTTTCGGTAGAGAGAATGACAATGTCGTCCTTGATGCCCGAAATGTAAACACGGGCTTCGCAGCGGATGGGGTCTGAGCCCTGGAACAGGAGTGCAGGACGCCCCAGGTTGATGGCGCTGCAGGTTTTATCGATAGCGAGGTCGATGCGTGCACTAACATTGCCCGAAGCCCCGTTGAATTCGACGGTAGCGTATCTTTCGTTCCAGTTGCCCTTCTGGTCATTGATGGTAATCGTATGAGTCCATTTCCCTTCTGCGCTTAGGGGAACCAGGTTGGGAGAGGTGTAGCTGCCAAGTTTGACAAATAGGGTTGCTGCCGTATCTGCTGGGTCAAATTCACCTTCTATAACGGCCGAGCCGGTCTCACAAACAACAAGAGGCGAGGCCGTTGTCACACTGAACGGTTTCATTGCGGTTTTGCCTGAATCCGAGACTGTTGTGTCGGGCTGTTGCATGTAGAGGGTCGTCAGGCCGGCGCAGTCAAAGCTTACTTTACCGGAGTAGCAGACCACGGGGAATTTCTTTTCGCCAAAGGCACTGGGTGCCCAGTTGGGGGTAAACTGTAGCGGTTCTCCGGTCGATTCGATTCTTTCTCCACTGAGTTCGACGCCCACACCGGCAGGGCAGGTTCCCTTGATGGTTACGGTTGGAGTGTAGATGGTGTCGGGGAGGGGTTCAAAGAAGCACTTGAGGGAATCCTTTGCGGCCGTCTGTTTTGCCTTGTACTCGATATCCTTTGCCTGGATAGCCGCTTTCAGTTTGTCTTCGGTCATAGAGGTATCGCTGAGCATGGCGTCGATTTCGTTCAAGAAATCCAGGTCACCCGAGGAGGACAGTTCCAAAACCAGAAAATCGTCGCCGTTGGGGACGGCCGTTTGGCCTCCATTGATGCCTACCACCTTGCCGGACAAGTCGATTTCCAGGCGTCCGTTGCGGAGGGATGCGATGGGAGTGCCCTTGGAGCTCATACCGATGACACCGTCAGTTCCGCGGATGGCGGCCGTGGCGGTTCCGGTCTTGAACATGAAGGAACTTTCCTTGCTGGTTTGCTTTTGCACGTCAAAACGGACCTTTCCGCTCTTGATGTCGGTCATGGCCGTCTGGACCCCGTCCTCGGATACCAGTTGGGAGAATTCCACCAGGGAGTTTTCTTCTACCGAGATGGTGCTGCCGTCGGGCAGGGCCACAATGGCCTGGGATTCTACCAGGGTTCGGATAACGTCTTTTTCTTTGACCTTTGCCCCTACGCGGAGTGGAACCCAGTTGCCTTCGGACTTTTTCTGTGTGGTCACGTCGCCGATGACGGAACGGACCTTGCCCGAGGTATTCTTGGCGGCATAAGAAAAAGGTACCGCCAGCATAAGTGCTATGGCGACAATTTTAAAACGACTTGAAAATGACATATAGCCCCTCTTTCAGGATATATTACACAAGATAAATATATTATTTTTAGCCTTGTCAAGATAAAAATGTATTTTTTATGGTCGAAAAATTGACCCTTATCACACGAGGAACCTATGAGCGCAGAATTTGAAGAGCCTACCGTAGAAATGACTGATCCGGACACCGGCGAGCAGGTCATCAAGGAACTGGACAAGGCTGTCCTTTCCAAGGGCGCTTGGCAGACCATGATGTTCCTTTGCCAGGAACGCAATGCCAAGACCGGCGAATTTGGCGAGCCCAAGGTCTATATCCGCCGTTACCAGAAGGTAGCAGGCGCTTTCAAGGCCCGCAGCAAGTTCAATATCAGCGGAAAGGCCCAGGCCGAAGCCATTATTGAAAATCTTAAGAAATGGTATAACATTTAATGCCTGACCCTGCCAGTAGTAAAAAAAGAAGATACAAGATAGATTTCCTTTGCCAGGGGAGCATCAAGACTTTCCCCTGGAAAGACAAGTTCGACAAGATGGCCCACCAGCTCCTGGACCAGGAGGGAATGGGGAATAACGTGAACGTTGTCCTTTGCGACGACGATTTTGTCCGGGAAATGAACAAGTCCTACCGCGGGCTAGACAAGGTGACCGATGTGCTTTCCTATGAATGGCACGAACCGGACCTTTTGGGCGAAATCTACATCGCAAAAGAACAGGTCAAACGCCAAGCCCCCGAATACGGCAACAGTTTTTTCGCAGAACTCAAGCGAGTCATTGTCCATGGGCTTCTGCACCTGTCGGGCTACGACCACATCAAGGCGGCCGACCGCAAGGTCATGCGCAAGCGGGAATGTGAATTTCTGGGGTTGGACCCCTACAAGGAGAAATGCTGATGGATTCATCGGTACAGTGGGCTATTGTTTTTTTGGTCCTCTTTCTGTTCATCTCTTTTTCTTTTTCACTGATCAAGACCGCATTCAGCGGCATCTATGCAAAGCGTGAGGCCAAGGATAGGGAGGGCAGCGAAGAGAAAGTGGCCGCCATCGTGGAGCATGATGGCTTCAACGAGACCATCTCCATCGGCCGCATCTTCTGCAATGTGGGGAGTGGCGTTTTGGGCATTTACCTGTTCCAGATGGTTCCGTGGAACTGGGTGCACGAATTCAAGATGCTTGCTTTCTTGGCTTACCTTGTAGTGGCCTGCATCTGCATTTACACCATAACCGTTTTTTGCGCAAACCTTCTTGGCACCCTCAAGCCCGATACCTTGGCAGTGGTGCTGATTCCGCTCTTCAAGCTCATACGCATACCTTTTGCGATTCCTGCCAAAATCTGTCACGTTCTTTTTGTAGCGATTCTGAAGGGTCTGGGCTATGATTCTAAGCTCAGCTTCCTCTCCGAAGAACGGCGCGATGCCGTGCAGGCGGACCTTTCCGACAGCGAGGAGACCGATGCCGAAGGCCTCGAAAAAGAAGAACAGCAGATGATTCTCAACATCTTTGACTTCGTGGAGACTCCGGTCCGTGAAATCATGACTCCCCGTGTGGACATGTGCGCTATCGACGTGGAAACGCCCCTGGACGAACTTGTCAAGGTGTTGAACAGCGAACGCCATTCCCGCTTGCCTGTCTATAAGGATACTGTCGATAACATCGTAGGAATCCTTTCCAACAGGGACTTTTTGGAATGGTACACCGAACACCGGGATGAGCCCTTCGACATCATGAAAATCGTGATGCCCCCCGTGTTCGTGCCTTACCACAAGAAGATAGACGACCTGCTTACAGAACTCCGCAAGACCGGAAACCAGCTGGCCATCGTTGTGGACGAATACGGCGGCACGGCGGGCCTTGTGACCCTGGAAGACATCCTGGAAGAAATCGTAGGCGAAATCCGCGACGAAGACGACATGGACGAAGACGAAGATGTGCAACGCCTAAAAGACGGCCGCTACATCGTGGACCCCCTCATGACCCTTTCGGACCTGAGCGACGAACTGGGAATTGAACTGGAACCGCCCGAGAATTCCCATGTGGAGACCCTTTCGGGCCTCATTCAGGCCACACTTGGCATTATCCCGTCTCCAGGTGCCGAAGTCAAGATTCAGGGCTATACCTTCAGGGTGCTCAAGATGGACGGCACCCGCATGGAAAAGGTGATGCTGATTCTCCCTCCCGGTAAGGCCGGTCCCAAGACCCAGGCCTTAAAAAAAATCTGATAAGACGGGGCGTAACGAATTAGTATTCGAGCTCAGCTGGGCTGGGCTTTTTCTATATTCCTGATTGATGGATGAGGTAAAAGATATTTCGCTTGAAAATGTGTCGGCAGATGACGAACGCTACATGCGTATGGCCCTTCGGGAGGCGGAAAAGGCCTTTGACGAAGGGGAAATCCCTATAGGATGTGTCGTCGTTAAAGACGGAGTGGTCATCGGCAGGGGACACAATCAGGTTGAAATGCTGAAAGATTCCACCGCCCATGCGGAAATTCTGGCTATTGGGACGGCCTCGGCGAAAATCGAAAACTGGCGGTTGGATGGTGCTACTTTGTATGTAACCCTGGAGCCTTGTCCTATGTGCGCGGGGGCCATCTTAAATGGCCGCCTAACCCGGGTGGTCTATGGTTCTCCGGACACCCGCTTTGGCGGGTGCGGTACCACGGTGGATGTTATTACGGGAAATGCCCTGAAACGAGAGGTAAGGGTCACTGGCGGTATCCTTGCCGACGAATGCCTGGGACTTTTGAAGGCTTTTTTCCAGAAAATGCGCCTGGAAAAGGGTGATAGCGGCAATAAGGGCGTGGAGCCTTCGGCTCAGTTATGAGTTCTGAGTTTCTAGTTCTGAGTTTTCGCGTAATAAATGATAGCGTAGACGTCTAGAAACCCAAATTTCTAGTAACTATTTGCTACATTCTAGGTATGAATTTCGTAAAGTTTTCGATCCTGTCCACGGCGTTTCTGTGGCTCTGTTCTTGCGATAGCAATAGCGTTTCTTTGGCTTTCAATACCCAGAACGCCCCGGTCCAGAAATTCACCCTGGAAGCGAGCCTGAATGTGTTTGCCCCCGAAGATTCCACCCACGAATCTCCCGAGTCCATGGAAACCCGCTTGAACGCCCAGTCCACCCTGAGCCAGACGGTGGCTTTTGACAACGGCTCCGCCCGTTTCGAGATGAAGATTGATACGGTGGACTACAAGAGCGACAAGCGCTCCGTCGAGGAGTTCCGCTATATCGAAAAGTACCTCTCGTCCCAGCATTTCCAGTTCAAGATGATGGGTGACGGTTCCATGAGCGACCCCTCCGTAGAGGATCAGGCCCTGCAGCCAGGCACCGAGGAACTGAACCTGATGAAGGTGTTCATGAAAATCCAGCCCGTGCTGCCCGGTAGCCCCGTGAAACTGGGAGACGTGTGGGAGCGTTCCGTGGAGATTCCGGGTAACGGCGCAATGACAACTGTTTACAAGGCCTTCAAACTTGAGGATGTATTCGTGCATGACGGCGTGCAGATGGCGAAAATCGGCATGAACATTAAGTACAAGGAAATTCCGGACACCACCGCCAACGTGCGTATGGAAAGCAAGGGCTTTATCGTGGGTTCGGGGTCTATTCTGTTCGACATCACTCACGGGGTGGTGCAGTCCGGCAATCTGGAGATTTCGGGACACATCGACGTAAACGACGTGATTGCCGCCCAGTTGTTGCCCAATATGCACATTATCCAGAAAATCAAGCTGAGGGGTGAAATTGACCAGGCTAAGTAACATAGTCCTGCCGCTCCTTTCGGCGTTCGTGGCGGCCCTCGCGGGGGAGATGCCGTTTCCGCAGGTGGAAAACGGCAAGCTCCTTTTGCAGGAGAAGGACAGCCCCTATATCCTGGAGCAGGGCGTGGTGCTGTCGTCTGCGGACACATTTGCCGTGGAACCGGGGGTCACGGTCCTTATGGGCGAATACGCCAAGCTGATGCTCCGGGGCCCGGTGGACATCCGGGGTACAGAGGCCAAGCCTATCGTGTTCAGGAGTGCTGACTCCAGTGAAAGCTGGAACGGCCTGCATATCATTTCGGGTAACGGTTCCTTTGAAATCAAGAACCTGATGGTAGAAAACGCCTTCCGCAATTCCGTGTTCCGCACCCGTGGGGTTTTCGAGAATGTGCGTTTTGTGAATAACTACTACGGCCTGTGGGTAGATGACGTGCCCGAGCTTGTATTGTCCCATTGCGATTTCAACCGGAACCGGTTTGCCCTTTCTGTCCGGGGAGGCAAGGTGATATCCTTGGACAGCAAGATTTACAACAATGTCTACGGCCTGTTCCTTGAAGCAGGCGGGGATTTCCAGGGCGATATGGCCTTGATTAAAGGCAATCTGGAATCCGACGTGCGCAAGGAATCCGAAGAGCTGGCGGGTAGCCGCAAGCGGGTGAGCCGTAGCGTATGGCAGAGGATTGAAACGGGATTTTAAGGGGTAGCCAGTGGAAGATTCTTTTCGCCGCTCCATTCGCAAGATGACGGGGACAAGTATGCACTTGTCGGTGCATGCCGATCACCCTGCCATGGTGGCGACCCTTTCACAATCCATGATGGTGACCTGGTCCATTGTGCTTTTTGAGCACCTGGACGCCCTTTTGAACAATAGGGAAGAGGCGGTTTCCAGCTCCGAACTGATAAGCTACAGTGCCACGGCCTGGAAACTCTGCGAGTCTTCTTTCCCCCAGATTGTGGCCGATGCGAGCAAGCTTTACGACGAGTTCCGCGCCAAGTGGATGCAGCGTTTTTCTACCGACGAGGTTTTGCGCCTGCTTCTGGAAGGTGGCGACTTTTTGCACCACGACGAGAACGGCTGGTGCCTTGCGGTCAAGAACAACAAGCAAGACATCAACGCCTTTTATTCGGCGACCATCCACCTGTTGGTAAGCGATGCCGAGCCCTTGTTCGTGCGTATGCACGGCCGCGTGATGCAGTTGCAGGAAAAACTCTGCAAGTACTGGCACGGTGAGAGTGCCGTGGATGCGGTGAGCAAACTCTTGCCCTGTCTGGAAGAGGGTCTCCGTGAAAAAGAGAATGCCCTGGTAACCTCTTTGCGCAGTTCCTTGAACACACTTGCCAAGAAACGCTTTGCCGCCGCCTTCAATGTGAAGGGAGCACCCAAGTATTACCGCACGGCGGCAGGCTGCGCCCGTAACGTGGGCAGGCTCTGGAATCCGCACTACGCCTACGAAAATGGCTTTTTGGCCTTTACCGATGATTTTTGCGATTACGCCCGGGGCCTTACGCTCCAGGTGATTGACTGGTACCGCGACAAGTGGTCCCTGTTTTTGCGCGGGTTCAACCGCGGTCAGTTAAATTTATTTGAAACAAAAGGTGAACGATGAAGAACGCTTTCAATTCCATTCTCCTGCTTACCCTGGTGGGCATTGGTGCCCTTGCCTGCGGAGCCTTGTATTTTGGCGCTCCGCTGTTCGGCTGGATTATCATGGCCGCCATTTTCGTGGTGTTCCTGGCGGAACAGTTCATGTCTATGGCCGCGGCCCGCAAGATTAGCGCCGAAGAGGAACAGATTGCCGCCTGCGAAAGCGGCAGGGGTTTCAGGGTGAGCGGTGACGGCGTGGTGGCTCGCCGCCTGGAGATGGCCCGCCATCTGGTAGAGAAGGGTATCCGAATCGATTCGCCTATCGCCTACGAGGTTCTTTCTAACAGTACGGGCCTGCCCGCTCCCCGCAGTTCTAGTGGTACGGTGATTTTGCTCGGCCTAATGGGTACGTTCTTCGGTCTTATGTATTCTGTGGCAACAGCCGGCGGTGCTATCGACAACTCCACGACTCAAGGCACTCTTGATACCATCCAGGTGCTGTTCCAGAACATGAAGGGCATTTTCGGGACCAGCCTTTGCGGTCTCTTTGCGGCCTTGGTGCTGAACGCGAGCCGTAGCCTGCTGCTTGGTGCCAGGGAGCGTTTCTTGGCCCGTCTGGACAGCCTCACTCTTGAATTGCAGGGCGAAGACGCCGCCGCTTCTGCCACCGATATGGAAAAGACGGAACTGGAACGCCTGTTCCAGTCTGTAGAGAAGAATCTGTCAGCCGTGGCCGCCTCTGTGCAGCAGGGGCTTGCAAAGACAGTGGAATCTCTGGAAAGTGCGGTGTCCAACTCCATGAATTCTGTTTCTGCAAAATTGGACGAAAAGCTTGGCGCTGTGGCCAGTACAACTGAAAAAGCAATGGGCTCGATTTCTACCAAGCTGGACGAAAAGCTCGGTGCCGTAGCCAGCGCGACGGAAAACGCCATGAACGCCTCTTCGAAGAATATCGCAAGTGCCGTGGCCGACCAGGTCAAACAGTCTTCGGAACAGTGGAAGACCTTTATGGACAAACTTTCGACAGAAGCCTCTGCCGGAGTGCAGTCCCAGAAAGAGGGCCTGGAAACCCTCAAGACGGTGGCGCTCCAGGTGGCCGAAAAGGCCCAGGCGGGTTCCGCCGAACTCAGCAAGTCCGTTTCCGAAAAGCTTTCGGCCCTTTCTTCCGACATTCTGGGTGCCTTCCAGAAACTTTCGGAATCTTCTGCCGTGCTGCTTGAGGCCCAGAAGGCCCTTACCGAAAGCATCGACAACCGGGTGGTCAAGGAGAAGGAAGCTACCGACGCCCTGGGTGGAAACCTGGTGGAGACCGCCGAACTGATGCGGGTGAACCAGAGCGAACTCAGCGCCAACCTGGAAATGCTCCGCGCAGGCCTGGAAACCATTCTGGAAAAACTTTCTGGCGACACCGCCGAGCACGAGGAAGAAGACAACTTTGTGGAACATCTGAACCAGTCCTTGGAAGCTTTCCATGAGCGTGCTTCCGAAGTGCTTATGGAAAACGCCGTCAAGACCCAGGAAATCTTGTTGGAAGTCATGGAACAGGTCCAGCGTGCAAACCACAAGGCCGAGCAGCCTAAGGTGGAGGGCTAGTAGATGGGATTTCGTCGCGAAGACAATCACAATCCCTGGATGGCCTACACGGACCTGGGCGTGGCCCTGGTGTCCCTGTTTATCCTTGCCTTCGTGGCCATGGCCACGTTGAAGGAGCAGAAAGCGGAAGACCTGACCCGTACCGAAGAGGAAGTGCTCTCTTGCCAGGAGGAAATGCGAAAGATTGCGGCGGAACGCAATGCGCTCCTTTCCCAGAGCCTCAAGTCTTCTATCGAGCAGGGGCTTATCGCTCTCGAAGACGGCAAGATCCAGATTCAGGCCAGTTTCCTTTTCCCTATCAACGGGGCGAACCTGACTGCCGAAGGTATCAAGGTCATTGAAGGAATCAGCAAAGGGCTTTTGGACGCCATGGCTCCGGGCGATGTAATCATGGTGAGCGGTTTTACCGACGACTTGCCGGTGAAAAACTCCCCGAATTTTTCTAACTGGAACCTTTCTACGGAACGTGCGGTGAGCGTGGTCAAGGCTCTTGTGGCCCAGGGGTTCCCGCCGGAGCGCCTCTTTGCGGCAGGCTTTGGCGAGCACCAGCCCAAGTATCCAAATGACAGCGAGGAACACCGCAGCTTGAACCGTCGTGTGGAAATTGGCGTGACCCCGCTCCAGATGACAGAAAAATGAATATCGAGAAATTGATAGAATTAAGCGTTTGACTCATAACTCACAACTCATAACTCATAACTCATATGCAAACCCGTCTAGACACAATCCGCCAGAACATGGATGCTCTCCGCAAGAGCGGAAAGTTCCCCCATTGGCGGATGGTCTATGCGGAAAACCTGCTTTCTCGTGCCCAGGACTATCTGGCCATAGACCGCACTCCCGAGGCGGGAATCGTGCTGGACAAGTTGGACCGCTGGCTTTCTTCTCATAAGATTCGGGAAAACAGGGTTGCCAAAAATGCAGCCGCTCCTATGTGCTTTTGGGGCAAGGATTTTCTGGAAAAGACAATTGCCCAGATTCGGGGCACTCTCGCTGCCAAGGGCATGCTGGTGCCGCCCATGGAGCGCGAATCCATCGGTCGCCGCCTGAAATTGGCGGAGCAGTCCATAGCTGCTGGAAATTTCCAGGAGGCTTACGAAGAACTGCTGGCCTTGCGCAGTTCCCTCATTACCCGACTCCGTCGTAGTTTCCGTGCCCGCGTTTCGGCGGCACAGGCCTACAGGAGCGGCGCGTTGCCCGAGGGTTCGCTGGTCGGGCCTTATAACGCCCAGCATACCCTGGAAGAGACGATGCATATCGTCGGGGAACGGGACCCCATCTGGATCGAGGACTTCCTGGAAATTTATAATGAGCTGTTCCGCGTAGTGGAACGGCTTGTCCCTCAGGATAAGAAGTAGCAGACCTGCATTGACGCCGTCATCCCCGCGTTCTGTGGTGAGCTTTGTCGAACCAAGGCGGGGTTTTCTTACTTCTTGAATGCTTTCAGTATTGCGGCAGCCTTCACGAACTGCTGCTTCACGGACTTGGGGCCCGTTCCGCCTTCGATGTTACGGCGGGAAACACTGTATTCGAAGGTGAGCGTCTTTTTCATCTGCTTGACGTTGGGGACGCCGGCGCTGGCCCAGGCCTCGTCGCTAAGGTCCGTGAATTCGAGGCCCTGGCGGGCGGCTTCGCCGACCAGGCTACCGACCACGTGGTGGGCATCGCGGAACGGCACGCCGGATTCGACGAGAAGATCGGCGAGGTCGGTAGCCAGCAGCGCCGGCAGCATCTTCGCGTGCATCTTGTCGAAATTAAAGCGTGCGCTTTCCAAGGCTTCCTTCATCACGCGGAGAATCACCTTCACGTTATGGACGGAGTCGAAAACCGGTTCCTTGTCTTCTTGCAGGTCGCGGCTGTAGCTGAGCGGGGCTCCCTTCACCAGAGTGTAGAGGGCGCTGAAGTTTCCGAGCATGCGGCCGGACTTTCCGCGGATGAGTTCCATGGAGTCGGGGTTCTTCTTCTGCGGCATCATCGAGGATCCGCTAGAGAAGGCGTCGTGCAAGGTGAGGTAGCCGAATTCGCTGGTGCTCCAGTTCACAAAGTCTTCGGCGTAGCGGCTCATGGTGTTCGCGATGATGGCGAGGTCCGCTTCGAATTCGAGCATCATGTCGCGGTGGCTCACGGCGTCGATGCTGTTCGGGCTAACGCCGTTAAATCCGAGTTCCTTTGCAACGAGGGCACGGTGGTACGGGAAGGCGGAACCGGCCATGGCACCGCTACCCAGCGGAAGTTCGCTATGCAGTTCCAGGAAGTTGTCGAGGCGCTTCACGTCGCGGCTCACGGCAAAGAACATGCTCATCAGGTAATGGCTGAAGTAGATGGGCTGTGCCTGCTGCAGGTGCGTGTAACCCGGCATCATCTTGCCGAAGTACTTCTTCGCGAGGTCGAGGACCGTTTCCATCAAAGAAACTTCGAGGGCGCGGATTTCGGCGGCGCGGTGGCGCATGTAAAGCTTGAAGTCCGTGCAGACCTGGTCGTTACGGCTGCGGCCCGTGTGAATCTTTTTGCCGAGGGCGCCGATGCGTTCGGTAAGCACTCGTTCCACGGCCATGTGAATGTCTTCGTCGGATTCCTTCCACAGGTTCTTGCCGGCCTTGTAATCCTTGAGGATGCTCTCCAGGCCATCGCAAATCTTCTTGTAGTCGGCCTTGCTTAACACGCCGGATTCCACCAGGCCCTTGCCGTGGCCGATGCTGCCTTCGATGTCTTCTTCGATGAGTTCGGCGTCGAATTGCAGGCTGAAGCTCAGGTCCACCATGCTCTGCGCCATGCCGCTAGCAAAACGGCCGGTCCACATGTTGGTCTGGGTGCCTTTTTTAGCAGAATCTTTCTTTGCAGATTTGTTTGTGCTGGTCCTAGCCATTTTCAAGTCCTTTTTCTTTTTACAAAAGCAAATATAAAATTTAGGCCGGTAACCGAGTCCGAATGAATTCCAGAGCTTCGTCTGCGGCGGTCTCAAAGTTGCCAACCAGGGGCGACGGGTCCAGTTCAATAGAGCCTTCGGTTTTTTTTACAGAAAGCCTCAGAGCCAAGGCGCAGTAAGTGTTGGGGTAGGGGACCCCTGCCACGGGGGCGTAGGTCTCTGGAATCTTTTCGTCGGCGAAGACAAAAATTCGTTCTTTTTCGGAACCCGATTCCAGTGCGGCGGCACAGTCCGTAAGTCCATGCCTGAAGGCGTCCCTTCCCGAAAAAACGGCTGAATAGCCAGCGGTGTTTTTTTCGAGAATGGTGGCATTGGCGATAGAAGCGTTGAATACAGATAAACTAAAATGTGCCGGAGATACGTTGCCGGTCTGTAAAAGAGTGTCTGAAATTTTCAGTTGTTGGGAGATTTCGCCATATTGGGAGGCGAAGGTCACCTTGCAGGGCGGTAAGTCCTTGGAGATGGCGTCATTTACGAACACCACCATCTTGGAAAGGAGGCTGAGCCTGCGCCGGGTGAGCATAGGCACGAATTTCACGTCGGGCTGAGGTGCCTCTTCACTCGGGACAAAAACCTTGAATTTTTTGATATAGATCATTTTGTCCTGAACCGCAGCAACGAATAGCTGTTGGGGCCAACGTTGTGGTGTGCTTCTTTCAGTTCAAAGCCTGCAATTTCAACGGCGTGTTTCAGTTCCTCGAAACGGTACATCTTGGAGTTGCCGTTGGCAATGCAGGTGAAGTAGAGGGACGTGGCCTGCAGGGAGTAGGCGGCCGCTTCGAAGCGTTGCTTGTCCCACAGGGGTTCCAGCACGTACACGTCCGTTTCTGCAGTGGCGGCGGTGCGGATCTTTGTCAAAATCTTGGTGATTTCTTCCAGGGAGAAGCAGTCCAGGAACTGGCTCATCCACACGGCGTCGGCCCCCTTCGGGAACTCGGTGGTGTTGTCCAGCACGTTGCAGGGAACCATGTCGATACGGTTCTCGAATCCGGCGGCCTTGGCGTTCTTTTCGGCCACGGCGGTCTGGCCCGGCAGGTCGATGATGGAAACCTTTACATCGGGGTTGTACTTGCAGCAGGCGATGGCCCACTTGGCGGTATTCCCGCCGATGTCGAACAGGCGGCCCACGGGATTGGAGAACACGATGGGGAGCGCTTCGGGGAAGGCAAGGTCGGAATAGAAATGGTCAAAGCCGAACCAGCTCTTCTTTTGCTGGTCGGTGAGCTGGGAAAGTCCCTGATAGACCGTGCTCCAGTTGCCCAGGTGCTTGAGGCCGGCAGGTTTTCCTTCGCGGATGGCCTGTTGCATATCCTCTGCGCCCAGGTAGCAGATGTCTTCGGAAAAGTCCATGTTTACCTGGGTCATTTCGTCCTTCATCAGGAAAAAACCGATTTTCCCGAGGGTGAGCCGCAGGTCGTCTTCTTTGGAATCCTTGTGGAGCTTGATGGCACCCATGCCGAGGCCCATTTCGATAAGAACGCCTACGCCGTAGAGGGAAATGCCCAGTTTCTTGGAAAGTTCGGAGACAGTAATGCCGTTCTTGCGGGCGTTACTGATTTCTTCCAGGATTCCCATGTCACGGAGGGCCTTGGCGGCATGGAAACTGAGGGGGGCGAAAGCGATTTTTTGAGCCTCGAACTTGGCGTCCACGGCGTTGATCTTGTCTTCGGTATAAAAGTCAAACATAGCGGGTCTCTTGAATTATGGGCTGAAATATAGTTTAATTGATTGGATTGGTGATTTTACAAAGCTTTGTGAATGCTTTGGATTCTCTGAATATATTTGTTTTTTTTATCTTTGGGCACATGAAAGTTTTTTTGTACGATACGACCCTCCGCGACGGTAACCAGGATAGGAAAATCAGTTTGTCCCTGGCGGACAAGTTGCAGATAGCAAGGCTCCTGGACAGTTTCGGTTTTGACTACATCGAAGGTGGCTGGCCGAACCCCAGCAATCCCACCGACGAGGAATTCTTCCAGAAGATTAAAGAAGTTAAACTGAAACATGCGAAGATTGCCGCTTTTGGTTCCACTCGCCGCCCCAAGGTGCTGCCCGAAAAGGACCCGCTGTTGCAGGCCCTAGTAAAGTCCGGTGCTCCTGTAAAGACCATTTTCGGCAAGAGCTGGGACTTGCATGTGACCGACGTTATCCGCACCACCCTAGAAGAAAACCTGGACATGATCGAGTCTTCGGTGGCCTACCTCAAGGAACATTCCGAAGAGGTCATCTACGATGCGGAACATTTCTTTGACGGCTACAAGGCGAATCCGGAATATGCCATCGAGACCCTCCGTGCGGCAGAAAAGGGCCATGCGGACTGTATCGTGCTTTGCGATACCAATGGCGGAACCATGCCTTGGGAACTGAAAAGCATTATCAAGGAAGTGAAAAAGCATATTTCCACACCTCTCGGGATCCACGTTCACGATGATTCCGGACTTGCGGTGTGCAACAGCCTTTATGCCGTCAAGAACGGTGCCGTGATGGTGCAGGGCGTGGTAAACGGCTTTGGTGAACGCTGCGGAAACGCGAACCTCACCACCATTGCTGCAGACCTGCATTTCAAGATGGACGCAAAGTTCTTTGCGGCCAAGAAGATTGCAAGGCTCCGTCAGTTGAGTAGCAGCATTGACCAGATTGTGAACCTGCCCAGCGATCCTCATGCCCCGTACGTAGGCGATGCGGCCTTTGCCCACAAGGGCGGAGCCCACATCGATGGCGTGATGAAGGTGAGCCGCAGCTTCGAGCACATTGACCCCCATGCCGTGGGCAACGACCGTGTGTTTGTCACTAGCGATCAAGCGGGCGGTTCCCTGGTTGTGGAAAAGCTCAAGGCTATCAAGCCGGGTATCGACAAGAAGGACCCTGTAGTGGGCAAGCTTCTTACGCTCATTAAGGAACGTGAAAACGCAGGCTGGCATTTCGACTCTGCCGAGGCCAGTTTTAAGCTGTTGGTTTACCGCCATCTGGGTATGGTGCAGGAGCCTTTCAAGGTGCTGGGCTACCGTGTTATCGAAGACAAGACCACTCAGGGCGTGTCCGTTTCGCAGGCGACGGTCAAGCTCCAGATTGGCGACAAGATCAGCCACCAGGTGAGCGAAGGCGATGGCCCGGTGAACGCCCTGGATGCGGCTCTCCGCAAGGCTCTGCTCCCGTTCTTCCCGAATATGGCGAAAGTCCGCCTGGACGACTTCAAGGTCCGTGTGCTGGGTAGCAATGTCGCTTCTGACGCCACGGTCCGCGTGTGGACCACCTTCGGTGACGAGAAGGGCTACTGGAACGTGGTAGGCGTTTCCAGCAACATCATCGAGGCGTCCTGGATGGCTTTTGTGGATGGACTTACCTACAAGATTTTGCTGGACGAGAAGGTCATTGAAAAGCCCTACAAGCATATCGATGTGAAACCGATTGCTGCGAAGGCTACTGCGGAGGAAGAACCTGCTCCTGCGAAGCCGAAGAAACTTACGGCCCGCAAGGTTCGGAACCTTGCCGACATCACCCGTTCTGCGAAGAAGAGAAAGTAGTTTATGAAAATAATCAAGGTTACTCCGAAATCTGCTGAAATTGAACGCATCTGCGGGCGCGAAGTCGCTCCGTCTAGAGAAATTCACGACAAGGTGATGCAGATCCTTGCCGACATCAGACAAGGTGGCATCGCGAAGGCGACGGAATACGCCCAGAAGTTCGACGGCCTGAAGGGCAAGAACATCCGCGTGCCGGCCTCTGCCATCGCGAAGTCTGCCGCCAAGTGCCCGAAGGAACTGCAGAAGGCCCTGAAGCAGGCCATCAAGAACGTCCGCGACTTCCACAAGAACCAGATGGAAGAATCCTGGCTCATGGAAGGTGCCGACGGCGTGGTCTTGGGCCAGCGTATCCGCCCGATGAAGCGCGTGGGCCTCTACGTGCCGGGCGGTGCGGGCATTTACCCGAGCACCGTGATTATGAATGCAGTTCCGGCTCTCGTTGCCGGCGTGGAAGACATCGTGGTCGTCACACCCATCAAGGGCGAAATCAACCGCGCTGTGGCGTTCGTGCTCCAGGAACTCGGCATTACCGAAGTTTACCACATCGGCGGTGCTCAGGCGATTGGCCTGCTTGCGTACGGTGCGAAGGATGCCAAGGGCAAGACCGTCGTGGAGCGCGTCGACAAGATTGTGGGACCGGGCAACGTTTTTGCGGCCATCGCCAAGAAGGAAGTCTTCGGCGTCGTGGACATCGACATGGTGGCAGGCCCCAGCGAAGTGCTGGTGATGGCGGACAATACCTGCGATCCGGACTTCGTTGCGGCTGACCTTTTGAGCCAGGCGGAACACGGTTCCGGCTTCGAGGCGGCCATCTGCATTACCGACAACATGGAAACCGCCCAGATGATTAGCGCCTGCGTGGATATCCAGGTGGAAAATTCCCCGAAGCGTGAACTCCTCGAGAAGGTGCTCGGAAACTTCGGGCGCATCCTGGTGGTTAAAGACTGGTTCGACGGCGTGGAAATCGCAAACCGCATTGCTCCGGAACACTTGGAAGTGATGACCAGCGAAGCCGAATCCATGGCGGCCCAGATCGAGAACGCGGGTGCCGTGTTTATCGGCCCCTGGTCCTCTGAGCCGGTGGGCGACTACTTTGCAGGCCCCAACCACGTGCTGCCTACCAACGGCACGGGCCGCTTCTTCAGCCCGCTGGGTGTCTACGACTTCCTCAAGCGCATGAGCATCATCCGCTACAGCGAGCGTGCTATCAAGAAGAACGCGAAGGCCATTGCCGCCGTCGCTACCGAAGAAGGCTTTATCCACCACGCCGCCGCGGTTCTCAAGAGGCTGTAAAGAGTCTGTGAGCAACAAACGCCTCGTATTAACGAGGCGTGGTTGCGAGAGCAAAGTCAGGCCAATTTTTTATTCTTGCTTTTAGGCTTTGCGGTCGCTTCTGTGAGCAACAAACGCCTCGTATTGCGATTACATCGCATAAACTGGCGCCTCAACAATAGAAACAAGTAAACTTGTTTCTGCTGTGTTCGGCTTAGGTTTATTAACGAGGCGTGGTTGCGAGAGGGCTGGCCGGTGGTAAGAATCAATATACTTTCTGCCAGCCCGGTCAGAATAGGAACATGGAATCTTCGCCCAGGTTCAGGCACACGCGGTTGCGGCCTGATTCCTTGGCGTGGTATAGGGCATCGTCAGCACGTTTGATGATTGATTCTACGGTGTCACCGGTTTGACGTTCCGTAAAACCGATACTTATGGTAACGGTTATCACTTCGCCAGTAGAAAGGGCGACGCGAATCTTTTCTACTCCCGCACGCAATCTTTCTGCAATGATTTTGGCGTTGTCAACAGTAGTGTTGGGTAGGAATACCGTGAATTCTTCGCCTCCGTAGCGTACCGGCATGTCGCTGGGCCTAAGGCAGCGGGTAATCTCTTGCGCTACAGCAATAAGAACTTGGTCGCCGGCCAAATGCCCGTAGGTGTCGTTGATGTTCTTAAAATGGTCAATGTCCAGCATGAAAGCCGACAGACTGAAGTTCCCGTCATTACTACGCTTGAGTTCTCTGGTGTAGGTTTCTTCAAGCCAACGACGGTTGTGTAGCCCTGTCAAGGAATCCACTTTGGCGTTTTCTTCAATGCAGCGGATGTGGTATTCCTCTTCGCAAACGACCTTATTGTTGTTGCGTAATCTCCTGCTCAAAAGTTGCAAGAAATTCAGGCATAAATCGTGGGAGGCGTTGAGCATGGCGAGAGCGATGTCAGCTTCCACGACAAGAAGAGTACTTTTTTCTTTGGCGAAAACTTGGGCACTGGGCCTCACGTTGTCAAAGATGGACATCTCGCCAGCACAATGTCCTGGCAAAATGTTGTCCGTGAAGGTTCCTCCCTGGGACTGCAACACCACTTCTAGCAGTCCGTCGAGTAACACGAGAAGACGCCGTTCAGGTTGGTTTGGGTCTATGAGTAGGGTTCCTGGTTCTGCTTCGATTTTCTTGCAACTGAGCAAGTAGCCGGCTAAACTCTCAAAGGAAACATTTTTAAATATGTCAGTCTTTAAGAATTGTGCCCTTGAGATGGGCAGTGTTTCCAGCTCGTTTACACTCATGGCTAGAAACCTAAACTCATCTGGACCATATAGATACGTTCTTCGTCTTGGCCGGTATAGTAACCCAATTCCTCGGCCCATGTTGCAAATTCAAGCGTGAAGAACTGAAGCGCTTCCAGTGCAATACCAGCCGCGGGGTAGCCCCCCTTGAAACCGCCTGATAAACGGACGGCCAAAGCTCGGACTCCGTAATAATATCCGGGCCATGCAATGAGGTTTTGTTCAACTTCTACACCGAAATTTATATGGGATAAAGGCTTGTAGTTGTTCGTGCTGTTCACAATGTCGGCATAGTCCATGGCAATGTTGAACTTATGCCCATAGCCCGTATTCTTGTTAAAGAATCTCGGGCTGTAGTTGGCGCCAACTGTCCAGTTTGGCGTAATCTTGTCGCCCGCTAGTTCCTTGAAATAAATGTCCCTGACGGATGTACCCACCCTAACTTCGCGGGTAAGCTGGTACAAGATACCAAGATCGATACCCATGGAAATGGAATTGAAATCAAAAATATGATCCGTCGCGTCGTGGTAACGGTCTTCAAGGGTGTCTTGCATGGTGTCATAATTCAAGATGTCGATGGTCAGCATCTCTACCTTGTGACGCTTGACTGCTTTTGCACCGAAACCAACAGAAAGCTTGTCGGTAAATCCGTAAGATATACCGCCCTGGACAACTCCATCCACATAGAAAGTGTCGATTCCCATGTTGGGGAGGATGATGCCTGCATCCAGGTAGGGGGCAACATTTGCATCTACCCAGACTGCACCGCCGATACCATGAAAGGCGAGTTCTGCATCGAACTTGAGCTTCATGGCTAAGCTTTTGTGGTCGTAGCTGTTTACCTTGTGCACCAGCTCAGGATGGGCAGACAGGGAGTCCATCAAGACCGATGACGCCTTGAGCCCGTTGGCGGCAGCTTCGTTGGATGCCCCTTGGTATATACTCTGTAGATCCTTGGCTACGTTATAGGTGTGGAAATAGGTTTCGAAAGGCCCTGCACCACCCAGGTTTAGACGCATGTCGCCAAAGTTTCTGGGGTAGTAGCCCGTTTCGGGGAACTTGTCGTAGTTGCCGAGCTTGTTGATTTGGGTTAGACCGGCGTAGTTGAAGTAGATGGCTTCCTTGTCATCGACAACGGCCACATGGGCATTACCCATGGCTTCGGCGCGCAGGGAATGATGGGTAGGCGCCTTGAGTGCCAAAGCACAGGAAACGAGGCACAAGGTTAAATAAATGACGAGGCGTTTCATTCTTCGTACCTCACTCTTTGTGCCTCAAGAGCCTTGAGAAAGTCTTCTTGAGAATAGTTGACCCAGCATCCACCAATAGTCTCTTTTCGGTATTTTAGACTGTATTTGCCCTCGTAGTCCTTGGCAACGGCCTGTTTCCTTTCCATAAAAGTTTCAAAAGGCAGGCCTTGTGGATTGAATACCAGCTTTTCGGCGAACTTGAATCTGTGGTTGTTGTTTTCAACCCTTCTCTGGTATTCGGAATAGACGAATTCCCATTCATCGCTTTCAGCCTTTCTTCCGTCCATATCAATATCTACATTTTCATATTTGCTGTTTGGGGCGACAGAGGTGATGATGAGCAGGTTTGCTGCACCCGTTTGATGGGTAATTGCATTTCTGGCAATTGCCATTTCATCGTAGGAGAATTGGTCCGACTGGTCCCTGGGGTCTTCGTCAATTTCGCCATCGCCGTCGTTGTCCTGCCCGTCGATGATTTCCTCGTCATTGCATCCATCTCCGTCTTCATCGACCGATTGGCTGTACCCTGAAAAAGAAATTACCGTAGATAGAGCTTTCTCGTTTTCTTCGGGGTTGTCAGATGTAGTGGTGATGCTCCTCATGGCGTCGCAGGAGGCGCTTGTGGTTACCTTTTTGCCCTCGGGAGAAAGCATGTCGCCGAAACTGGGTAGGAACTGGCTTGCTACGGATCCCATTGCGTCTGGATTGTTGGCGCATGTCGAGAAGGTCTCGTTAAGGGAATTCAAGACTTCTATTGACATGTTCCCGTGTAGTCCGTTGAGAATATCTCCGAGGCTGCATTCGGCCGCGCCTGTGGCTGGGTCAATGTTGGCGCAGGCCGGGATGTTTGGCATTACCTTACGGAGAAGTAGCATGGTCCTGAACATTTGCAGGAGCATATAACTGTCCGAAATCTTCTTATAGTTGATAACACCGTCGAGTTTTCCTGTGGTGTCGTAATTTATGAATAGTCTGACGAAATCAATGACGGCATCGATATTGCCTTGGTATCTAGAGGCGGTTTCATCGTCCATTTTTGATATGGGCATGGTGGACCGTTCGCCATCGGTGTTGACATACTTGAGAAGTTCAAAGGAGTTTATCCCTTGAAGATTTAGGATGGCTTTAGCTAGACCGTACCATGCTTCCGAGTGGCTTGAGTCCGCTTCGATGGCTTTTCTGAAATAGTATTCCGCTTCGCCGTAGTCGTTTGCCCGGAACTTTTGATACCCTTCGTACGTCAGGGCATTTGCGTCACCGGAATCGATATTTGCTGAACCTGTGGGATTAAACAGATTGCAACCCACAATCCCTAGGATTAGCGTACATAAGAAACAGATCGAAAGTTTTATTTTCATAGGTCATTCTAGATGTTCTAGTCCTTTATAAAGATAACTTTCTTCTTACAAAAAAGAACATAAATCAATCCTTTTTTCGCTTTTTTGGGGCGAAAATCCGTTTTTTTGCTGTTTTTGTAGTAAAAATGCCGTTTTTTGCTAGAAAACGTGAAATCATCTGCCGAAGTAAATATATTTGGTGCCATGAGTTTGTGCGAGGAATACTTCCCGACCAGGGCGTACACCAATGCGGTGAGTAGGCTCGGGCAGCTCTTGTCCAAGGAGCGGGACCGCCTCGATTTTGTTGCGCAATCTCTTGGACGGAAATCTGCGGTCGGTCCAGACAACTTGGCGGTGCAGATTCCCATGATTGTAGATTTTGCCAAAGACTACCACAGGGCCTATTCCCTCTATCTGGAGGCTGTATTGCCCCAGCATAAGAATGGAATCAAGTGCGGTCCTTCTTGCGGGAATTGCTGCCACCATTACCCCATGTCTGTAGAGCCTTTCGAGCTGGTTTACCTGTATTCAAATTTGAGGCACCGAGATGACTTTATGTCCGTCATGGAAGACTGTCAAATTCGGGCAAAATTGTTTGAAGGTCTCTTGGGCAAGCGCTTGGCGGAGTCTGATTCTGAGGATGATGCCGAAGATAGGGCACTCCATGATTATTTTTCCCAGTGGAAGGCGTGCCCATTCTCCACGCCCCAAGGGGATTGCGGAATTTACCCCTTGCGTCCGGTGTCGTGCCGTATGTACTTTAGCGAAACGCTCCCGAAATACTGTGTGCCGGAATATTTGCAGACCGAAAAGAACGAAAGTTTTGTGGTATATATGCCGGACCATGTCGAAGAAGCCTTGTGCGGAATTTCTGAGCATTACGCTGATTTGGAATTGCCCGAAAGCTATTTCGGAGGGCTACTGTCCATGAACCTTTATGAGGGACTCTTCTCATGATGGGCGAGGGACAGATGGATTTGTTTGGCCAGCTGGACCTTTTCGGTTCGGTTTCGTCCCAGGGTTATGAGCCTGCGGTCAAGAAAATTTCAGCCGAAAGTTCCGAAAATGGCTTGGTGACCTTCAAGTACAACCCCCGCATGAAAAAGAGCATCCGCTGTGTTGGAGGTTTCTTGTTCGGTCATCCCGAAGTGCTCTTGCCGGGCTACATGAAGACACCCGAATTTGCCCAGGCCAGGGAAATTGCTGCAGAATGGGCGGAGCATGCCATACGTCGCAAGACGCAGAAGAATAAGATTATCATCAAAGAACTGGTGAATCGCTTTTGGGCGGTGGTGGACCAGGTACTGGCGGATAAGGGGGAAAAGACCCTGGAATCCCGCAGCAGGATTCCGCCCATACGCCCCAAGGGAACCTATCACGATTTGAACCAGGTGCTTGCTGCGGTCAATGATACTTATTTCAACGGCGAACTGACTTGCCGGATTACCTGGAGCAACAGGGTAGGAGGCCTTAGTTTTCACTCTATGCGTAAAGACCCTCTGACGGGCGAAAACTTTCACTTAATCAGTATCAGCAAGGGCTACGATGCCAAGAACTGCCCGTTTTATGCCGTTGCAGGAGTTGTCTATCACGAGTGCCTCCATGTGGTGATTCCTGTGGAGGAGCGCAATGGCCGCCGGGTGGTTCATGGTCGGCAGTTCCGTCAGCGTGAAAAGCGCTATATCTATTTTGACGAGTGGATAAAGTGGCATAAGGAGGTTCTGCCCAGGAACATCCGTGCCATGCGCAGGGGGAAAGAGTTGTGAGTGATGTGGAATGTGACAAATGCGTAAAGAAAGGCTCGGGGTTCGAGGTGCGGGGCTCGGAATGTAATTTTTTTGACGTCGTGTTGAGGAGTGTAACGACGATGCATCCAGGCCCAAGTCTTGATAAAAGCTTCAAAAACTAGATGAAAAGCTATTTGAAAAAAAGAGGAATAAAATGACAGATCCAAGAATTACAAAACTTGCAGAGAATCTAATCAACAATGCCATCGGGCTTAAGGCGGGGGAGAATATCCTCATTGAGACCACGGACACTCCGGACGAGGTCTCTACGGAACTGGTGAAGGCTGTTGCCAAAGCAGGCGGCAATGCCTTTGTGCACAACTACCGCGGGCGAGTCCGTCGCGAAATGATCAAGTCCGCTACCGAAGAACAGATGAAACTCCAGGCGGAGCTAGCCTTGGCCGAGATGCAGAAAATGCAGGCCTATATCGCCATCCGTGGGGCTGACAACGCTTTGGAAAATTGCGATATCGACAGCGCCAAAATGCTCAGTTACCGCAAGATTACTGACCCAGTTCTGAACTACCGTGTGGATAAGACCCGTTGGTGCGTGCTCCGCTGGCCGAACCCTTCCATGGCCCAGGGGGCCAAGATGAGTACGGAGGCTTTTGAGGACTTTTACTTTGAAGCCTGCTTGGCCGACTACCCTAAGATGGCCAAGGCCGCCCAGAACTTGGTGAACCTCATGAACTGCACCGACAAGGTACGCCTTGTGGCCAAGGGCACGGACTTGACGTTTAGCATCAAGGACATTCCGGCTATCCCGTGCTGCGGTAACATGAATATCCCCGATGGCGAAGTCTATACGGCCCCGGTTCGGAACAGTGTAAACGGAGTCATTCAGTACAATACGCCCACCCTTTACGACGGCAAGTATTTCAGCAATATCCGCCTGGAATTCAAGGACGGGAAGATTGTGAACGCCACTTGCGAATCTGGTGACAATGTGGCTATGAACGCCTTGTTTGATACCGATGAGGGAGCCCGTTATGTGGGGGAGTTTGCGGTCGGTTTCAACCCGTTTGTGAACGCGCCCATGTGTGACATCCTCTTCGACGAAAAGATTGCGGGTTCTATACACTTTACGCCGGGCCGCTGCTACGAAGAAGCGCCAAACGGGAACGTCAGTTCTATCCATTGGGACCTGGTGCTGATTATGCGCCCGGAATACGGCGGTGGCGAAATCTGGTTCGACGACAAGCTCATCCGCAAGGACGGCTTGTTCGTCGTTGATGAACTAAAGTGCTTGAATCCCGAT
The DNA here is from genome assembly GCA_946414025.1 of uncultured Fibrobacter sp. Lineage (GTDB taxonomy): Bacteria > Fibrobacterota > Fibrobacteria > Fibrobacterales > Fibrobacteraceae > Fibrobacter. The sequence continues at coordinate 10,256 of CAMKMX010000025.1, read as the reverse complement.
AGACTTACATCTGCCTAATCGGGAAGAGTCCGAGCAGGTCGAGCACGTTTTCGAGCACAATCTGCGTGGCCTGAACCAGGAACAGGCGGGACTTTTCTTCGGCGCTCCCGAGCACGCGGTCTTCGTGGATGAACTTGTGGGCGGCTTCCGCGATTTCCAAAGCATACTGGGCGAGCACGCTGGGTTCGTCACCGGCCACGGCATCCAGAATCTTCTTGCCCTTCTTCGACAGGATGTTGATGAGGCTGTAGGCCGCATCGTCACTGAGTTCGGCGAAGTTCACGTCCTTGATTGCGGTCGCGAGGTCCGCGCGTTCAATGCCGGCTTTGCGCATGATGCTGCACAGGCGCACGTGGGCGTTCTGCACATACGGACCGGTATCGCCTTCGAAACTCATCACGGCATCCCAGTCAAAGCGCACGTCCTTCAGGCGGCTGTTCTTGAGGTCGTTGAAGGTGAGTGCAGAAATACCGATCTGGCGGGCGATGAGTTCCTTGTTTTCGAGATTCGGATTCTTCTCGTCGATGAATTCGAGAATCTTCTTCTGGGCGGCTTCAATCACGTCGCGCAACAGGCTTGCGGTACCCGTGCGGGTCTTGCCTTTTTCCCACTTGCCGTCTACCAGCTGCAGAATCACGCCGAACGGAATGTGGTACATGTCCTTGTACCATTCACGGCCCATCTTCTTAAGCACATGGAACACCTGCTTGAAGTGGAGCGCCTGTCCGAGATCCACCACGTAAAGGCACTTGTCGAAGTTGTATTCCTTCTTGCGGTAGCAGGCGGCGGCGAGGTCGCGTGTGGCGTACAGGGTGGAGCCGTCGCTCTTGCGGATAAGGCAGGGGTTCAGGTCGAATTCGTCCAGCATCACCACGTCCAGATCCTGGCTCTTCACCATCAGGTTCTTTTCGCGGAGCTCGTCGAGAATGGCCGGAATCTTGTCTTCGAAGAAAGATTCTCCGGTGTAGTGGTCAAAGCCCACGCCCATCATGTCGTAGATGCGCATGAGTTCCTTCAGCGTTGCGGCGCGGAAGGCGGTCCAGAGCTTGCGGTAGAATTCGTCGCCCTGTTCAAGCTTGGTGAATGCGGCGCGCGCTTCGTCTTCGAGGCCAGGCTCTTCCTTAGATGCCTTGGAGAAGGCGGCGTAAAGGATGTTCAGTTCCTTCACGGTGAGGCTATCCAGCGTGGCGTCGTCGGTGGGACGGTTTTCACGCAGGTACATCACGATGAGCTTGCCGAAAGCGGTACCCCAGTCGCCCAGGTGGTTGATGCGTTCCACTTTGTAGCCCGCGGCCTTGTAGATGCGGGAAAGGGAGTTTCCGATCATCGTAGAACGCAGGTGGTGGAAGGCAAGTTCCTTGCCGATGTTCGGGGAACTGAAGTCGATACAGACGACCTTCCCGTTCGGGGCCGCATGACCGTATTCCAAGCCCTTTGCGGCGATTTCTTCGAGAGTGGATTTTGCGAGGAATCCGCGGTCGATGAAGAAGTTCAGGTAGCCGTTCACGGCTTCCACCTTCGAAAGGCCTGCGGGGAGTTTCACCTGTGCGGCCAAATCTTCCGCAATCATCTTCGGGGCCTTGCGCATCACCTTCGCGAGCGAGAAACACGGGATGGTAAAGTTGCCGTGGCTGGTGTCAGGCGGCACGGAGATAAGCTTGAGTGCGGCTTCCTTTTCGAAGGAACCGGTGGCGGCGAGCGCTTCTGCGATTTCTTGCTCAAACGAGTTCATTGTCGTCGGCCTTCTTGTCGGTGGTCTTTACAAAGTCATTTTCGTCGAGTTCCACAATCTTGCCGTCGGCATAGAGACGGTCAAGGGAAATTTCGTTACGCTTTTCTTCTTCGAACAGGTGAACCATCAGGTCTAACCCAGCATCGAACACGGCCCAGCGCACGCCTTCCTTGTATTCCACGCCCACGGAGGGGAGCTTGTTCGCCTTGAATTCCTTGCGCAGTTCGTTCAAGATTGCCTGCATCTGGGCTTCGCTTTCGCAGGTAGCTACAAGGAAAAAGTCGGTCACGTCCTTGATGCCTCGCAGGTCAATCAGCTGCACGTTCTGGGCGCGCAGTTCAAACAAAATGCTGGCACCGATTTTCACGGACTCTGGAAGTTCTTGCTTCTTAGTTGTCATCTGTTTCTCCCTGGTCGGGTTTTATTATTTGTTCAAAATCTTTTCCGATATAGACAGAGGCGTCCACTACGGCCCGCTTGCTAAAAACGGTCATTACGTTTTCGGTCTTGAGAGTTTTGGCGAGGGCCTTTGCGCCTTCCCATTCGGGGTTGCGGAGCACCAAGATGGTCTCATCATAGTTTTGCAAGCGGTCGTTGCGGTAACTTACCACGTCAAATCCGTTTTCACGCAGGTAGGCCCGCATCTTGGCGGCAGCACCTTGCATACCGCAACTGTTCAACACCTCGATATCGCCCTTGTAGTGACGCACAGGTTGTTTTTCCTCTACGACTTTCTCTTCTTTACAACCGGTAAAAATCGAGAGAAGTATAGCGACAACCAAAAAGCCAAAAGCGGGAATGCTCTTGTTGTGTCTATGGAGGCTTTGTGAAAACATCGCCACAAATTTAGAATTTGGTGCGAAAAATAAATAAAAGCGAGTTTTTTTTTACCGGTTTCCTTAACTTTTTTCTTCTTCAGATTATATATTTAGTACTGGAAATAAAAGACTGGAGTATTCCAATGATACAATCGGCTGCAAAACCGGGATTTTTTGTACAGGACAGGTACCTTTATAGCAAGGACAACGAGAAGGTCATCCTTCGCGGGGTGAACCACATGTTCATCTGGACCGACAGGGAAGGCAAGACCATTCCCGAAATCGCAAAGACCGGGGCCAACTGTGTCCGTATCGTCTGGAACACCCGCGGTCGTATCAGCGACCTGGATAACATCATGGGCCTTTGCATTGCCAACGGCATGATTCCCATTCCCGAGATTCACGATACCACGGGTAACTGGGACCGCCTTCCGGAAGCTCTGGACTACTGGCTTCGTGAAGAAACCCTGCAGGTGCTCTCCAACCACCAGGAATACATGATTCTGAATGTGGGTAACGAGCCCGGCGCTGGCGAGATTCCCGAAAGCGAATTTTTTGACGTGTACCGCATGATTGTGACCAAGATGCGTGCCGCCGGAATCCGCGTGCCCATCATGATCGATGCCGACATGTGGGGTCAGGACGAAAAGATACTGCTTTCCGTGGGTCCGAAACTTTTGCAGGCGGATCCGGAACACAACCTGATTTTTTCCATCCACATGTGGTGGCCCAGCGAAAAGCACGATTCCGCCCGTACGGGTTTTGCAACCGTTCAGGAACGCATTACCGCGACCCTTGAAAAGTCCGTGGAATTGAAGCTGCCCTTTGTGGTTGGCGAATTTGCACCGGTGGCTGCCGGTGGCGCAAGAGAAATCCCTTACAAGCATATCATGGCCGAGGCGGAACGCCTGAACATTGGTTGGATGGCCTGGAGCTGGGGTCCTGGAAATTACGACAGTCCCGAAATGGACATGACCGCCCATAGTTCCTTCAATACGCTTGTGGGCTGGGGCAAGGAAGTGGCGGTGGATAGCCCTCTCGGTATCCAGAACACCAGCGTGATTCCGAATTTTATCCAGAACAAGGATTATGTCACCGGGTTTCAGGGAACAGGAACAAACCTTATCCAGAATGGCGATTTTTCTGACGAGAATCCGCTGGAAAGCTGGGTCACCGATTTTTGGGGTGGCAAGGCCGACGTCAAGGTCGAAGACGGCGTGGTCCATTTCGACATCACCAAGGGCAGCAAGGAAACCTGGGGCCTGCAGTTCAAACAGCATCTGCCGCTCCGGAACGGGGTAACCTACATTTTCAGTATGCGTGCCAAGGCGGACAAGCCCCGTACTTTGAACGTGAACATCAAGAAGGATGCCGAAGTCTATACGCCTTATGCCAACGGCCGTATCCTGGACTTGAGCACCAGCTGGCAGAGTTTCAGCTGGAAGTTCACCATGAAAGAGGATTCCGATGCCGAAGCCCTGCTGATTTTCGACATGGGCGGCACTCCGATCTCTTGGTCCCTGGCGGACATCTCCCTGGTGCAGGCCAGGAGTGTGGCGGACCGCCTGAATCGAACCTTCCAGCGCAATGTGCAGAAGAATTCCGGCTACTTCAACGCTCCCAATGGGCCGTGGCAGCTCTTGCTATACTCTGCCAAGGGCGAACTCTTGCAGGTTCTGGACGAAGGCAAGGGTGGCGAAGGAATGCGCTCTTACCCGAAGCTGGAACAGAGCGGCATTATGGTGGTGAAGGACAAGCTTAGTTAGCGGAACTCAGGTCCAGAACGTCTTTCAAGAAGTCCGTAACCTTATTCAGGTAACCGCCGACGATTTTTGGAATGTGCCGGTGAGAATAGACGTATCTACCGAGCAGTTGTGACTTGGAAAAGAATCCCAGTTCGCGAGAATCCGGGGCGTGCTTTAGTTTTTCGCTGATGACGAAGTAGTAATCTTCTTGTGCGACTATTTTTTCGATCCGGCTGGAGTCTGCCTTGCTGTAAAATTCCCGCTTGATTTTTACGGGGGTGCTGCCGATTTCCCGTTGGAAAACCTGCAGCTCCAGCAAGTAGCGGTCTTGCCAGGGGAGCAGGTCAACCTCTTTAAGGCTGACTTGACGGTTCCCGAGCTTTAGTGCCCCCAGCATGTCCAGGGGGAGTTCCCGCTCGCCCTGCCAAAGGGAGGTCTTGATGTAAAAAGGAATATTTTGCTCCATCATGATGTTGATGGTGTAATCCTGTTCCACATCGTTCAGCTTGCTCATGTAAAGGGTATCGCCCTTCTTGGGAACATCTATCTTCCGTGTTTCGATGAACACCTCTTCGTCCTCAAGCTGCTTGGTCTTGTTCTTGACGCGGACTTTACCGTTATTGTAGAACTTGACCTTGTCGCCCGGCATGGCCAGCACTCTGCGGACCAAAGTTTCCCTGTTCTTTTGGCGGGCCCAGACGATGTCGCCTACTTTTAGTTCATCGATGCAGCGGGGGAGCTTGCATATCCAGACCACGTCGTCTTCCTTGAACTTGGGGTACATGGCGGAATCGCTGAGCCTTAAGGGCTCCAGCACGTAAAACCTGCCGTACAGGGCCGCAGCGAAAAACAGCACCAGCAGAAACACCAAGAAGAAAATGAATGCCTTGGAATTCCGTAGCTGACGCTTGTTGACGATGTGCCTGAGAGAAGCCATACCAGAAAGTGAATGGCGGAATTAGTCGCCGTTTCCGTTGGAGTTGTCCGAAAGGGAAAGTACGGCCAGGAACGCCTTTTGCGGGACTTCTACCGAGCCGATACTCTTCATGCGTTTCTTGCCTTCTTTCTGCTTTTCCAGGAGCTTGCGCTTGCGGGTGATGTCGCCGCCGTAGCACTTGGCCAGCACGTCCTTGCGCACGGCCTTCACGGTAGAACGGCTGATAATCTTTCCGCCGATAGCTCCCTGGATGGCCACGTCGAACTGTTGCCGCGGAATCAGGTCTTTCAGCTTTACGCAGATGGCGTTGGCGTAGGTGCTTGCCTTGTCCCTGTGGATAATCACTGAAAAGGCGTCCACCGGGTCGCCGTTCAGCAAAATGTCCAGCTTCACCAGGTTGTTCCGCCGGTATTCGCTAGGGGCGTAGTCCAGACCAGCGTAGCCGCGGCTTACGGACTTGAGGCGGTCGTAGAAGTCGAACATGATTTCGGCGAGAGGCAGGTTGTACTTGAGAATGACCTTTTCCTCGTCGATGTATTCCATGGTTTCGAATTCTCCGCGCTTTTCTTCGCAGAGGGTCATGAGGGCGCCTACGTAGTCCTTGGGTGTAAAAATCTGGGCCTTTACGTAGGGCTCTTCGATGTGGTCGTAACGGCTCGCGTCGGGGAGCTTGGAGGGGCTCTCGATTTTAACCATGGTGCCGTCGCTCATGTACACGTGGTATTCCACGTTGGGCACGGTGGTAATGATATCCACGCCGAATTCGCGGTCCAGGCGTTCCTGCACGATTTCCATGTGCAGAAGCCCAAGGAACCCGGTGCGGAAACCGAAACCCAGGGCGTCGGAAGTTTCCGGTTCCCAGCTCAGGGCGGAGTCGTTCAGGCGTAGCTTTTCCAGGGCTTCGCGCAAATCCTTGTAGTCTTCGGGGTCGATAGGGTAGATGCCCGAATAAATCATGGGCAAAATATCCTTGTAACCCGGGAGCGGTTCTGCGGCGGGGTTTGCCGAATCGGTCAGGGTGTCGCCAATTTTAACGTCGCTGATGGTTTTGACGTTGGCAAGAACGTAGCCTACCATACCTTCGGTAAGTTCGGGCCTGGGGTCACGGTGCATGCTGAAGGTGCCCACTTCGGTCACCATGTATTCGCCGCCGGTTTTCATCATGCGGATTTTCATGCCCGCCTTGATGGAGCCTTCTACGATACGGATGTAGTTGATGACCCCGCGGTAACTGTCATAGACGGAGTCAAAAATCAGGGCCTTCAGGGGCTTTCCGCTGTCACCCTTGGGGGCGGGAATCTCGTCGACGATCTTGTCCAGGACTTCGCCCACGTTCAGGCCCGTCTTTGCCGAAATTCGGGGAATCTTGTCCGGGTCGTAGCCCAGAAGGTCGCCTACCAGCTGGGCGATATGGTCGGGCTGTGCTCCAGGCAGGTCCACCTTGTTCAGCACGGGAATCACCGTCAGGTCGTTTTCGATGGCGAGGTAAAGGTTGCTGAGGGTCTGGGCCTCGATTCCCTGGCTTGCGTCCACCACCAGGATGGCGCCTTCGCAGGCCGCCAGGGAACGGCTCACCTCGTAGGTAAAGTCCACGTGCCCTGGGGTGTCGATCATGTTCAGGATGTATTCCTGCCCGTCCCGCTCATAAACCATGCGGATGGCGTGGGCCTTGATGGTAATGCCGCGTTCCCGTTCCAGGTCCATGTCGTCCAGCAGCTGGTTCGTCATCTCGTTCTTGGAAACGGTCTTGGTCAGTTCGATAAGGCGGTCGGCCAGGGTGGATTTTCCGTGGTCGATATGGGCGATAATGCTGAAATTTCTGATGTTGTCGTTTTGCGGCATAGGGAAATTCTTTTAAGGTCAGCACAAATATAGAAATCCGCCCATAGTTTTTTTTATTTTTTTTGCCTTGTCCCTTTACTTTTTCTATATTACCATCGATATTTAAAATGGGGTAGTTGCTCACCTATGAAGTTTATTTTCCGTGTTTTTGTAGCTTTATTGTTTGCCGTTGAGTTTTCCTTTGCCGAAGGCAAGGTTTTTAACAAGGACTATTCGGAGATTAAAGAAATTCAGGCGATTATTACCACCCACGAAGGTGAAATCGTCCTTTCCCTCGATTTCAAGGCTGCGCCCAATACGGTGGCGAACTTTGTGGAGTTGGCAAATAAGGGCTTTTACAACGGACTGACGTTCCACCGGGTGATTCCTGGATTTATGATTCAGGGGGGAGATCCCGAAGGGAATGGCAAGGGTGGTCCGGGCTATACCATCGATGATGAAATTAGTACCCTCAAGCACGAGACCGGCGTAATCTCCATGGCCAACCGTGGGCCTAACACCAATGGCTCTCAGTTTTTCATAACCCAGCTGCCCCAACCCCATCTTGATGGAAGACACACGGTTTTTGGAAAAGTTTTGTCCGGGCAAGACGTCGTTTGCCGCATTGAACAGGGCGATCCCATTATAAACATCAAAATTCTGGAAAAGAAGTAATCTATGGCTACAAAGAAAAAAGCTTCACCTGCGAAAAAAGCCCCTGCAAAGGCTGCTGTCAAGAAGGCCGCTCCCGCAAAGGCTGCTGCCAAGAAGCCTGCTGCGAAGGCCCCTGCAAAGAAGGCTGCTCCGGCTAAGGCTCCTGCGAAGAAAGCGGCACCTGCGAAGAAGGCAGCACCGGCAAAGAAGGCCGCTCCCGCCAAAAAGGCCGCTCCCGCGAAGAAGACGGCACCAGCGAAAGCGCCGGCAAAGAAGGTTGCCCCGGCGAAGGCTCCTGTCAAGAAGGTTGCTCCGGCAAAGAAGCCCGCTCCCGCAAAGAAACCTGCGGTGAAAGCTCCCGCCAAGGCTCCTGCCAAGAAACCGGCTCCTACAAAGGCTCCTGCCGTCAAGAAACCCGCCCCCGTCAAAGAAGCCCCGAAGGCTACCAAGAAGGACAAGGTCGAGAAAGTTGCCGAGGTCGAGAAGGTCAAGGGCGGCAAGAAGCCTGCGTCAGCTCCTGTTGAAGCGGAAACTGAAGCTGAAGAAGTGGTGGAAACCACCGCCGAAGTCAAGGGAACAAAGCAGGGCAAGGGCGGCAAGCCCAAGATCGAACTGCCTTTTGCCGTGCTCCTGGAAGGTGGCAAGCGCCTTTCCAAGACCATCATGTTCTACGAAATCGACGAGCACGAGGACGGCGCCAACAAGAAGAAGGTGTCTTCTGAACTCAAGAATCTTGAAAAGAAGCCCACCATGGCGATCCGCCGCAAGGCCTCTCTTGCCGAAGAGACCCAGGAAGAGCTGACGGAACGCATCCTGAAGGAACTGGAAGAGCAGAACCTGGCGTTTACCCGGGAAGCGGCGACCCAGATTTGCACCCGTTGCAACAAGAACCTGGTCTCTCCGGAATTCTGGGTGGACAAGCACCTGGGCTACTGCGAAGAATGTGCCGCCATCCTCAAGCTTGGCCAGTCCAAGGAAGCCCGTAAGGTAGATTATCAGATGGGGCTTCTCGGTCAGGATTCCCTGGACGAAGAGGATGAGGACAATGAATTCATGGACGGTCCCGATGCCGCGGACTTGAAGGAAGCGGAAGAGGAACTGGCCGAAATGGACGATTAATCGTTACAGGTCGTTGAATAAAAAAGCGCAGACCCTCAGATGGATCTGCGTTTTTTGCTTAAATATGTATGGCCGCGACGACGAATCTTGCGAATCGAAATGTGTGAATAAAGTGCGCGATTAAAGATGCGGAAACCCTAGTTCACCTTGCGCATGACTCCGATGACGCGCCCTGCAATGGAAAAGTCCTTGTTGCTCTTGACAATGATGGGGCGGTACTTGGGGTTTGCGGGTCTGAGTTCGATATGGTCGGAAGAGGGCTGGTAATACTTGACGGTAGCTTCGTTGTCGATCTGGGCTACGATGATTTCTCCCCGTTCGGCAGATTTCTGCTGGCGGGCAAAGACCAGGTCACCGTCGAAGATGCCGGCGTCGATCATGGAATCGCCACGGACCCTCAGGGCGAACACGTCGCTACGGCAGGCGAGGAAGTCCCTATCGACGGTGACGGTGCCTTCCAGGTTCTGGACGGCCAGGATGGGAGCGCCTGCGGCCACGCGGCCCACGATGGGAATCTCGACAGTATTGCTGCGGGCGGTAGAGGCGTTCTTGCCATTGTCAGTATCGAGAATCTCGATGCCACGGCTAAGGCGGGGAGAACGGTTGATGTAGCCCTTCTTGATGAGAGCGGCCAGGATGGAACGGACCCCGTTAGTGGAGGAAATCTCGAAATGGGTGCCGATTTCCCGGACGGTAGGGGGCATGTGGTTTTCTCTGGAATACTTCTTGATGTATTCGTAAATCTCGGCCTGGCGGTCGGTCAAGTCCTTCTTTTTGCCTGAATGTTCCATTTTGAACCTCCCAGTATAGGGTTTGGAATTTCTATACCATAAATATAATGCACAATTGGGCATTTGTCAATAGGTTCACTGCACAAAATTTCATTTTTTTTATGGCACCGAAGGTGCCCACGAAGAAACTTGAGAAGCAAGTTTCGAGTGCCGGGAGGGTCAAACCTATCCAAAAAAAGCAAGGCCGCTAGACCTTGCTTGAATTTTTTACTGTCGTGGTTGTCCGCGATACGGATTACTTCTTCGGCTCGATCTTCTCGAGACCACCCATGTACGGACGCAGCACTTCAGGAATCAACAGCGAGCCGTCCTTCTGCTGGTAGTTGTCGCAGATGCCCACCATCACTCGCGGGGTGGCGAGGCCGGAACCGTTCAGCGTGTGCACGAAGGTGTTCTTGCCGTTAATCTTTGTCTTGATGTTCGCACGGCGTGCCTGGTAGTCTTCGAAGTTAGAGCAGGAGCTGACTTCCAGCCACTTCTTTTCCACCGGGGCGTAGACTTCCAGGTCGTAGCACTTGGCGGCACCGAAACCGAGGTCGCCCTTGCAGAGGGCCAGGCGGTGGTAGGGCAGTCCCAGCTTTTCCAGGAGCTTTTCACCGAAGCGGGTGAGTTCTTCGTGGTCTTCGTAGCTGTGTTCCG
>CAMKMX010000024.1 GCA_946414025.1 uncultured Fibrobacter sp. | reverse complement strand
GCCACGACGAAAACATCAGCTTCGAACAGACTTTCGATATCGTTGGCGAAAAGGTGGCAACCACACTCCGTGACATGTCACTGGACATCTACACGAAGGCTCGCGACTACGCCGCCTCCAAGGGCATCATCCTCGCCGACACCAAGTTCGAATTCGGTGAAATCGATGGCGAAACCATCCTGATCGACGAAGTGCTCACGCCGGACTCCAGCCGTTACTGGCCGGCCGACAAGTACCAGGTGGGCAAGAACCAGGAAAGCTTCGACAAGCAGTACGTTCGCGACTGGCTCGAAACTCTCGACTGGGGCAAGACCTACCCGGGTCCGGAAATCCCTGCCGACGTGGTGAAGAACACGCTTGCCAAGTACGAAGAAATCTTCGTGCGCTTGACCGGCAAGCAACCGGAATTGTAACAAACCGAGCCGCAAGCCATGCGCATTTCCACCAAGGGGCGGTACGCCTTGAGAGTCATGATAGACCTTGCCTCCCGCAAGGAGGGGGAATTCGTGAAACTCCAGGACCTGTCCACCCACCAGCAAATTTCCGAAAAGTACCTGGAAGGGATTCTCGGGACACTTGTCCGCGGGAAATTCCTGGAAGGTGCCCGCGGAAAAACTGGCGGATACAGGCTCAAGTGCAACCCCAAGGAATGCAGCGTCTGGGATATACTCTCCCAGACGGAAACATCGGTTGCGCCCGTGGCCTGCCTAGACGACAAGAAGAACGCCTGCAAGCGTGCCGCCATCTGCGTCACGCTCCCCGTGTGGACAGAACTGGACCGCATCATCCGCGATTACTTGGGAAGCGTCAAGCTGGACCAGCTGGCAAAAAAGGCCCAAAAAGTCCGCGGCACTTCGGGTATCGGAAAAGACTGGAACTGTGAACTTTAAGCAGGCTCCACTGTTTTCACTACGAGCAGTGGGCGCTTGCAATTCAAAGGACTCAAAATGAAATCAGTACCTATTACGCTGCTCACCGGTTACCTCGGAGCCGGAAAAACCACCCTTCTCAACTACATCCTCAACAACCAGCAGGGCTACCATGTGGCCGTTATCGTAAACGATATCGGCGAGGTGAACATTGACCAGACCCTCATCGAGAAAGGCGGAAACATCACCAAGGAAGATTCCGGAAAGGTAGTTCCCCTCAGCAACGGGTGCATCTGCTGCTCCCTGAAGGCGGATTTGCTGGAACAGATTGCCGAAATCCTGGAGATGGGCAAGTTCGACTACATACTGATTGAAGCCAGCGGCATCTGCGAGCCGGTACCTATCGCCCAGACCATCTGCATGGCCGGAAGCCAGCTGCAGGGCAAGAACGGCCAGCGTCTGGCCTGCCACCTGGACAACATCGCTGCCGTGGTGGACGCGCTCCGCCTGGCCGACGAGTTCGGCGGTGGCGAAAAGCTCCTGGACAAGGACCTGGAAGAAGAAGACATCGCAAACCTCTTGATCCAACAGATCGAGTTCTGCAACACGGTTATCCTGAACAAGGTGGACATGCTTTCCAAGGGCGACCTGGAACACGTGAAGGCCGTGGTGAAGGCCCTGCAGCCTACCGCCAAGATGATCGAGACCAACTTCGGCAAGGTGGACATGAAAGAAGTCCTGGACACCAAGCTGTTCGATTTCGAGAAGGTGGCGGAGTCCAGCCGTTGGGCCATCGAGCTCAACAAGACGGACAACGACATGGATGACGACGACCATGACGAGCATGAACACCATCATGACCATGATGACCACGATCATGACGAGCATGAGCATCACCACCATCACGACCATGATGATCACGATGAAGAAGACCACAGCCACTGCGACCACGAACACGGGGTCTGCCACTGCGGTCACCACCACGACAAGGACCATCCCCATGGCGACGAATACGGCATCAGCACCTTCGTCTATGAGCGCCGCCCACCCGTGAACCGCAAAAAGTTCGAAGAATTCCTGGACGACTATCCCAGCTGCATCATCCGTACCAAGGGTCTCATGTGGTTCAGCGACGAACCGACAGAGAGCTACCTGTTCGAACAGGCGGGCAAGCAGGCTTCCGCCCAGAATTTCGGACGCTGGTTCGCCGCCGAAAGCAAGGCCGTGCAAGACCAGCTACTGCGCGAAAACCCGCAGCTCAAGAACATCTGGGACGAAAAATACGGCGACCGCACCAACCGCCTGGTCTTTATCGGCCAGCACATGGACAAGAAAAAGATTATCGCCGCTATGGACAACTGCCTGGAAAAAGAATAGCCTAGACTTGGCTATAGGTCCACTTCACGTGGCCTTCCAGGAATTCGTGAGCATCAAAGACCAGACCAAAATGGTCTTTGATTTTTTGTACCTCGAAACGCATGGGATCGTCGTCCCAGCCCAGGTCCTTTTCTAAAATCTTGGACTTGCAGCCAGGCTTCTGGGCAATCATCAGTTCCGCGATTTCTTTCCAGCTAATCCACACGTCTCCAAGCCCCAGGTAGATTTCCTCGTTCTTGTCGGATTCCAGCAGGTTCATGTAGAGCATGGCCTGCTGGCTTGCGTGGATAAACTGGGTACCGTCGTTTTTCACGATATGAATGTCCCTGTTTTCCTTGACGGCACGGGCCATTTCAAAGAAACGGCGGTCCGGCTGGGAACATCCGTCGGGGAACGCGGGATTACCGAAGGTGTAGCCCGGACGAATGATGTTGCGCTTCATGGAAACTTCGGGGAACTGTTCTCCGTAACCCCTGCGGAAGCCTAGCACGTAGGCCTCCCCCGCCGCCTTGGTGGCGCCGTACAGGTCCAGAGGCAGATTGCTGGTCACCTCCCGCATAGAGGGCCGCATCACGCCCATGGCCGCCGTACTGGAGGTATAGATAAACTTCTTGCAGCCCGCCTTGGCCGCATTTTCCAGCAAGAAAACGGTAGCGCGGGTGTCGTTCATCAGCATGGTGCTGGGAGTCTCGCCCCAACCAAGAGCGATATGGATACAGGCGTCACACCCTTCCAGCCCCTTGGCAAGCTTGTCAAAGTCGGTCAGGGAGGCTTCTACGAAACTCACACTGGGCTGGGAACGCAGGCTTGGCACCTTGTTAGGATGCCTTGTAGCGATAACCACCTCGTGACCTTTCTCCAGAAGGGCACGAACTACGTAGTGACCGATAAATCCTGTTCCGCCAGTGACGAATACTCGCATAATAACCTCTTTAGTTTCCGTTCCTAAAAATAAAGTCTTTAGAATTTCCAGGCAAGGGCCCTTTCAAAATTTACAGGTAAAAACCGATGAGTCCCGCCGTGCAGAGGCAAATCAGCACCACCGCAGGCAAAATAGGCTTCCGCATGGACTTTGCACCCAGCACGCACACAAGCCCGCCCTTGGTAAGGGTGTTGGCAAGGCTTGCAAGCAGCATGGCAAGCACCAGTTCTTGCACTGGTAAACTCGACTTCATGCTCATGTCCAACAGGGAGAATGCCACCGCATCCATCTCGGCGGCACCGCCCAGAAAACTGCAGGCCAAAAGGGCTCCCGAACCCAGATAGACCCGGGCCGCATTGGCCACAAACATGACCGCCGTAAATACGATACCGAACTTGATGGCCGGGAGCAGATTGAAAGGATTGTTGAAGGTCGAGTTCTTCGCCTTGTGGTCCATGCCGTCCTTGACTTTCAGGTAAAAAGCGTAAAGCAACGCGGGCACCGCAGGCAACAGGAGCGGAAGTGCCAAGGGTTTTGCAAGCTCTGGCACCAGCACAATGCAGATCAGGTAAAGGCGCACATACATCACCGCCCAGCTGAGCACGATTCCCAGCGCAAAGTTTCCGGAGTAATCTTCATTCTCGCGGCTGCGGCCTGCAAGGTTCAGCGTCAGGGCGGTACTGCTGGCCAGCCCCCCTAAAAGTCCCGTAAGCCAGATGCCCTTGCCGGGCCCCACCAACTTAATCAGAATATAGCCCACAAAGCCGATACCGCAGATAAAGACCACAAAGAGCCAGATGGTGTGGGGATTCAGAACCTCAAGCCCGGCAGGTCCGTAGGCCTGGTTCGGCAAGAAAGGCAAGACCATCAGGGAAATGACGGCAAACTTCACCGTGGCAATAATATCTTCAGTAGAAATCCGGCTGGCAAACTCGTGGAGCTGCCGTTTCAACGTCAAGAGCCACACGATGACAATCATCAAAATGCAGGATTCCAGCAGCCGGTTGTACCAGCACAGCGCTCCCAAGAAGTACACCACGATGAGGGCAAAACTGGTGGTCAGGCCGTCTTCTTCCTTGTTTACGAAACCGTGGGCCACATGGCTTGCCACCAGAAGGAGGCCCACCACCACAAAGCCAGTGATGAAGGGGGCCACGGAACTCATGAGTTCCGAAAGGAACGACGCCAGAGCGCCACAGAGACTTATGATAGAGAAGGTACGGACGCCTGCGGGGTGGCGGCTTGCGCTTTCGGAGTAGGATTTCTCCCGCTGCATGCCGATGATAAAGCCGATGCCCAATGCCGCGGCCAGCTTGTAGAATTCGTTGAATTCAATCATAGGGCACCTCCCTTAAAAATCAGTCCCGCTCCCACACCTGGAATGCCGTCGGAAAATCATTTTTTTCGTCGGCAGGGAACGCCTCTTCGCTGACCATACGCCAGCCTTCACCCCATTCCGGGAAAAACACGTCCCCTTGAACCTGGGAAAGCACCTTGGTCAGGTAAAGCTTTTTCACCCTGGGCATGGCTTCGCGATAGACAGCAGCACCGCCGATGATAAAGCATTCCGTCTCGCCTGTAGCCTCCGCCTGTTCCAGAGCGTTTTCCAGCGAAGGACACACTATGCAGCCTGGAGCCTCGAAAGAAGCATTTCGGGTCAGCACGTAGTTGGTTCGATTCGGCAAGGGTCGCCCGATGTCGTCGTAGTTCTTGCGGCCAAGGATAATGGAATGGCCCGTAGTGATGGCCTTGAAACGCTTGAGGTCGGCGGACAGGTGCCACGGCAGGTGACCGTCACGACCGATGACGTTATTTTCAGAAACAGCAACTATTGCGGAGATGAGCATAGTAAAACTTAGGGTTTGAGGTGTGAGGTCGGGGCTAAAGCCCCTTTGAGGTATGAGCACAGCTTTCTGAACCTTCAAGCAAATTAATCTGCGGCACAGCCGTCTTTTTTTGCTCAAAGCAACCAAAGGTTGCGTCCTCAAACCTCAAAGCGAGTATAACGAGCGAGCCTAGAACCTCCTACACCGCTATCGGTGCTTTAATGGTTGGCCACGGGTCGTAATCCGTGAGTTCAAAGTCCTCGAACTTGAATTCAAAAAGATCCTTTACATCGGGGTTCATCTTCATGGTGGGGAGCTTGCGGGGCGTGCGGGAAAGCTGTTCCTTGGCTTGGTCAAAATGGTTGCTGTACAGATGAAGGTCACCGAAGGTGTGCACGAACTCGGCTGCCTCGTAACCGCAGACCTGGGCAAGCATCATGGTCAACAGGGAATAGGACGCAATGTTGAAGGGCACGCCCAAGAACATGTCGGCGCTCCTCTGATAAAGCTGGCAGCTGAGCTTGCGCTTGCCGGACTCCCCTACACCGCCCACATAGAACTGGAAAAGGCAATGGCAAGGCGGCAGGGCCATCTTGTTCACTTCGGCCACGTTCCAGGCGCACACCAAATGCCGCCTAGAATCGGGATTGTTCTTGAGGCTGTCAATCAGGTTCTGGATTTGGTCGATGTGACCTCCGTCGGGAGTAGGCCAGCTGCGCCACTGGTGGCCGTAAACAGGCCCAAGGTCGCCGTTCTCGTCAGCCCATTCGTCCCAAATGGTCACCTTGTTGTCATGAAGGTACTTGATGTTGGTATCTCCCTTCAAGAACCACAGCAGTTCGTGAATGATGCTGCGCAAGTGGAGTTTCTTGGTGGTAAGGCAGGGGAATCCCCTGGAAAGGTCGTAACGGTTCTGGCGGCCAAAAACGGAACGGGTCCCCGTACCCGTGCGGTCGGAACGGTCCACGCCATTGTCCATGATATCTTTCAACAAGTCTAGGTACTGCTGCATAAAATCCTTTTATTTTGCCAGGCGGCCAATTTCTCCCTATACAGCCAACAGGTTCCCGCATTCGCGGGAACGGCAAGGTTAAAACGCCACCTGTAAAAGCGTTCTATACCAAAGTATAAAAAAACTGCACTGGGTCCCGGACGAGTCCGGCTATCGCGGTGTATTTTTTAGGTTCGGGGCAAACTTGAAGCATTCCCTGTTCTTGGGAAGCACACTGAAAAATTTCAGTTCCTTCGATATAAAGCCTTCGGCTTTCGCATTCACCCTCCAACGGGTGCCCATGGGGCATTTTTCAAGAGTCACCTTGGATTCGGCAGCAATGTAGCCGCGTCCAACCCTAAAGGTGTAGTAATCCCCGTTCACAAGGGTGTCAAGCCCTAGCTGCCGCGCCGTACCGAGAGACTTATTCTTGCTAAAGTAAGCGCGCTGGGTCGTCATGTAGCCTTGCACCTGCGTATCCAGTTCCTGCAGGGCCTGGCCCTGCTCCTGGGCGCTTGAAACCAGCATACAGCCGCGAATGCCAAAAACGGCCAGTACAACAGCAACAATCACCCCTGTCGCGATTCCAAGCCTTTTAAGGGCCGCAGGACTCATGGACAATTGATCGACGGAAGCTCCGTCTTCCCCATCGACAGGTTGCCACTTCAAGAGTTTCAGGGCCACCAGCACATGCCCCGACTGCCTCGGCAAAGCAAGCCCCACCAGGGCAATGACGAAAAGCACGATGCTCAGCACCAGAAGCAAGGTCAGGGCTGTCTCTACCGTAGGAATCAGTCCCTTCAACTCGTTCAGCATCGAAAGGAGCTTCTTGTCTTCGGCAAAGTTGTTGGCAGCAAAGCGTCCCGTAAAGTTACCGTAGCGTGCAAAGGCCAGGTCCAGAATTTCTTGGGCCATAGTCATGGCTATGGACAAGATACGCTGGACCAACAGGCAGAACATACCCGCAACGGCAACCACGGCCGACACTAGCCGAACAGTCCGTATAGGAGTAAAGCCTTTTTCAATGCTGCCTTCGCTCATATCAGTTTCGAGTTACGGGTTATGAGTTGCTGATAACCGACAACTGAGCACTACACATTCCACACTTATTTAATCCCTGCCAGTTCCTTCGCAAGCTTCTTCGCCCCGGTAAAGTCCGCCTTGCCGGTCCCAAGTTTCGGAACTTTTTCCACCGGAAAAGCGAGAGACGGGAGCATGATGGGCGGGAATCCACTGGCGCGAAGTTCCGAAAGCACCTGCTTCGGGTCCTTATCGCCCTGATAGAGCAGCACAATCTTTTCGCCCTTGGCGGAATCGGGCACCGTGGTCACCAGGTAGTCGCAGCCTTCCAGCACCGGCGTATCCTGGATTTTCTTTTCGACGGCACCGAGACTCACCATCTCGCCGCCAAGCTTTGCGAAACGGCTGTAGCGGTCCACGATGGTGAGGAACCCGTCCTCGTCCAGGTAGCCCTTGTCACCCGTGCGGTAATAGCGAATACCGTTGATGTTCACGATGACGCTCTTGGTACGGTCCTCGTCCTTCAGGTAACCCTGCATCACCTGGCACCCGCCGATAAGAATCATGCCAGCCTCCCCCGTGGGGAGCGGTTCGTTGGTCTCGGGGTCCACAATCAGGAACTGGGTTCCAGGGAGTGCCGGACCAACGGTACCGGGCTTGTTGTTCACCTGCATGGTCATGTAGTCGTTCAGCAGGGTGTTTTCTGTATTGACCGACGCCACAGGGGCGGTCTCGGTACAACCGTAACCTTCGTAAATTTCCTTACCGAACTTGAGGCGGAATGCCGTAGCCAGTTCAGGCCGCAAGGCTTCGGCACCTGCGATGATGATACGCACATACTTGAACACCAAGGGGTGTACATAGCGGCTCACGGTAAAGGCCCGCAAGAAGGTGGGGGTCGCCACCATGCAGGTCACGCGGAAGCGGGAGCACACGCGGGCCATGGTCTTCACGTCGGTGGGGTCCGCCACCGCCACAATGGGGCAGCCTTCCGTCAGGTTCAAGAGAGTGGTCACCGTCAGGCCGAAACTGTGGAACAGCGGAAGCTCCGAAAGCATCACGTCGCCGCGGCTCACGTTCAGGATACAGGCCAACTGCTGGATGTTACCCATCAGGTTGCGGTGCGAAAGGAGCACGCCCTTGGGAGTGCCTTCGGAGCCGGAACTGAACACGATGACGGCGGTATCGTCGATACGGGTACGCTTGCAGAACACAAAGCGGATAAGCCATGCGGGCATAATCATGCAAAGCACTAGGAGGGCCGCAATCTTCACCTTGGGGATTTCCTTCATCAGGTCTTCGGCATAGAGGATGCGCACCTTGTCCGAAGCCACCTGGGAGTAGTCGTTACCCCGACCCTTCAACTTTTCCACGAACTGGCGGCTAGAAATCACGGTGGTAACATCCGCCTTTTCGCAGCAGTACTTCACATTATCTACAGAAGAAGTGTAGTTCAGGTTCACGTTGGTCTTGCCCATGACCCAAAGAACCAGGTTCACAATCACGCCTGCGGGACTTGGCGGAAGCATAATGCCAATATTCTGCTCCTGCCTACCCAACTTCTTTTTCAGAAGCCCGCGGAAGGCCATGACTGCGCCCATGAGCTTGTATCCGGAGAAATGCCCACCATCGGTGTTGTAGATGGCGGGTCCGTTCTTCACGTACTTCTTGCAGGTCTTGATCCAAGAGGCCGCAATGGGACGCACAAACTTGACCGCATACTGCCAAGCCTCGATAGAAATCTTGCGGACAATGGCTCGGACCTCGTTAGGCGGAGTCTTTGCAGAAATGGGTTCGCCAAAGGCCACTGTCACGGAACGGTCCGAAGAAGCACCGTACATGTCGGAGCCACTATAACTGTAGTTGGAACCCCAAAGTCCCTGGATATAGAACGGAAGCAGCACGGCGTCCGTCCCTTCTACAGCCTTGGAGTAGTCCAGGTTGAAAGGTTCTACATGGGGAGACTTGGAAACTTCGCCTGTGGGGAACATGACCACCGCCTTGCCCGCCAAAAGGGCCTCGTGGATTTTTTCCATGGCCTCTTCGGGATGGCGGTTGTCGATGCGAATCATTCCCAAGCGCTTCAAGATTGCCCGCAAGTACCATCTTTCAAAGTGGTCCTTGTTGCTTGCAATGCAGAGCGGTCGGGGGCTTGCCATCTGGAGCATAGCCCAGTCGATAAAGCTATGGTGGTTACCCACCATGAGCACCGGGCCCGCATTGGGAATGTTGCCCACGTTCAGCACGCGAATTTTGTGGCGGCTGAACACCAGGCGCAAAAGGGAGCGGAGCAAAGCCTGGGGCAGGTTCGTGATGGTCCAGGCGAACACGCACAGGGAAATCAGGCCAAGTCCCACAAAGTAGAGTTGCGGACGGATATGGGTGTAATGCACCATCACCGAATAAAGCACCAAGAAAATACCCAGAACAATAGCCTGAATCAAGTTCGCAAGGGCGATAACCCAACCGGAATTGTTGGGACGGGTATTGTACTGCAAGAGGGCGTTCACAGGCACCAGGAACATGCCACCAAAGAAGCCCACCAGTACATAAATCACGGAAAGGGCCACAGGGTGCACCATAAAGGGAATCAGGAGCATGCAAAGGGAGGCTCCAATCATGCCCAGGGGGATAAAGCCCGTCTCGATAAAGTCCTTGGAGTTCCTGGCCGCAAAGATGGAGCCCACCATCAGGCCCCCGATGGCAAAGGGCAGGTAGTTCTGGATCATGTTCACCGTCTCGGAGCCGGATACATCCTGGAACAGAAGGGTGAACACCTGGGCCATGGCCCAGAACATGGAGAGGGCGATTATGGTGGCGCGCAGAGGACGCTGGCGCCAGCCCAGGCTAAACCTGCGCCGGGCGGTGGTAAAACTAACGTTGGGGTCGGCATACTTAACCTTCGGGATCAAGAAACTCGCCACGGTACCAAGCACGCTCACCCCCACCAGAATCCAGGGAATCACCACTGATTTAGAGATAATCCTGCCCACGGCCTCGTACTTGGCAAGGCTACCCAGGTCAATAAGGTTCACGCCCACGATGGCAAGCCAACTGGCAGCGATGATACCGCTTAACGAAAAAATCTGCAAAAAGGCGTTTGCATAACTCAGGTTGTGCACACCGAACATTTCTTTCAAGATGGCATACTTGGCCGCACTGTGCACCGCAAAACCCGTCGAAAGACCGATACAGAGCCAGAACGCCACACGGGGAACTCCGCAGGTCACAAGCACCGCCATGGCTATCACAAAGGCCGTCATAAAGAGAGACGACCAGGCCAGCACCTTGTTCTTGGAGAACTTGTTGGAGAAAAGCCCCGCCGCCCAGACAAAAATCACGTAGGGGGCGATAAAGAAGATCTGCAGCATCAGGCTCTGCCAGTTCTGGCCGCCCTCCACCCCGGCAAAAGAGCCGGACAGAATCTTCTGGGCGTAAATGAACACACCCATCTGGACAAACGTTACCGCAAGGATAGAAAGAAAGAATCGGATCGCTCCGCTATATTTCCACATTTTGGACCTTCGTAAAAATTTGAAGGTAAAGATAGCTTTTTAGAACTAGTTCAGAATTCGGAGTTCAGAATTCAGAGTTCATATTTCTGAATAAGTAACTCCGAAATCCGAATTCATAAATCTGAATTAGAAATTCCTATCCCTGCATCAGCCGCTCAATCTCCCCGATTTCTTTCGGGATTTTCTTTGAAATGTTCAAAAAGCCCGTTTTCGTAATCAGCAGGTCGTCCTCGATGCGGATACCGATCTTTTCGCGGTAGCGCCGCCCGTTGAACACACCTTCGAATTCGCCATACAATCCCGGCTCACAAGAGATGAGCATACCCGGTTCCAAGACGGTATCCAGGGAACGGGAACCTGGGTCGCCATCGTGAATGTGCTCACCGATAAAATGGCTCACCCCATGGGGTCTCTTGTCATAACACAGTTTGAACTTGCCCTTGTGGGCCTTTACCAATCGGGATTCCAGTTCATCCATGATAAATTCCCAAGGAATCTGGCCTATTTCTTTCAGGCTCACTCCGGGTTTCACGAATTTCTGATAAACTAACGCAGAGTCCAAAACAATCTGGTACAGCAGGGCCTGCAAGGGATTGAACTTCCCGTTCAGGGGAAATGTTCTGGAAATGTCGCTATGAAGGGTTCCGTAACGCACGCCAAAATCCAAAAGAATCATCCGTCCCAACTTCAGGGGCTCATCGTTTTTCACATAGTGCAGGCAGCAAGCGTTTTCTCCGGAAGCGGCAATGGTCGGAAACGCCAGGTCACCGTCGCTTCGGCGCTGCATCTCGTAGTTCAAGTACAGGTACAGCTCCCGCTCGTTCTTGAAAGATTTCACCCGCGAAAGCAAGTTGCGGAAAGCCTTCTCCGTAATGGACTGGGCCCTCTTGGCATCGGCGATACGCTCCGGTCCCAACGGAAGCCTCTCTGCAAAGTGTATCGGCGAACAGGTCTTGACCTTCATTCCCTGCCGGCCCAGGACCTTCGCCACCCGGTCCTTCAGTTTGTCGTTATGGTCGCCCCGGACCTTTTCATAATAATAGACGTAACCGAACCCCATGGACCGGTATTTTTTCGCCATGGATTCCACAAAGGGCAAAAATTCCAGGGCATCACGGACATCGGCAATGCCTGTGACCCTAGATACATCGTCACTTCCAGGCTCGATTCCTAACCGTTTTCCGTTCCAGAATTCCCGGAAAAGGTCCTTTTCCGGCACAAAGAGAACCGTTTTTTTTGCTCTGGGGTCCAGCACCAGGTAGCACCCCGGCTGGTTCACTCCCGTAAGGAACAAGAAAGCCGGGTCCTGGACAAAGCGGGTCCAGGTTTCCGTAAAGGCTTCTTCGGCACCAGGCTCCCTGGGCATTCCGCCAAAAATACAGAAGGAGTCCAGCTTTTCCATCATCTGGGCGCGCCTCTGGGCATATAAGGCGCAAGAATCGTAATCCGGCGAAGAAATGAAGACCTGGGAATAGGATTTTCGCAAAAAATCGTCTTTTTTCATAAGGATTTCACTTTTTTTCTACTTTTTTGCCGTAAATAATATACATTTTACGCAACACAGACTAGAATGGAGCCTGAATAATGTCATTTTTGAAAAATTGGAAACTGATCCTCGCCTCTCTGTCCCTTGCCCTCTTCACCGCTTGCGCCGGCTCTTCCGGTGGTAGCGGCGACGAAGGTGGCGCCGAAGGAGGTGCAGCCGGCGGTGCTGGTGGAAAGGCCGCTGTCCAGAAAGAAAAGATCGACGAAAACAAGCTGAAGAAGAACGAAGACGAAGCCATGGCCATGACCGAAGAGAACCATAAGCTCCGTAAGGAAATCTTCGACGCCAAGAACAAGTTGGGCATTCCGGTGGAACGTCCCGACGCCGAGTAGGTCATTTGGAACATTACTCCATCTCTGATAACCTGAAACGGATGGTTTCAGGGGAGAACGAAACGGTTTTCCGCTTATTGGAAGGCCGTTTTTGTGTTGAGATACAGACCAGACTCCCGGGTCTCAACTTGAAGCCCAAGGACGGTGCAGACCTACAAGGCCTGCTGACGGTCCTGGACCAGCTGAAAATCGCCGCAAAACACGGGGAATCCTTTACCGCCAAGCAGGTGGAACGGCTTCTCGGAAAATCTTCGTCGCCAGTCGTACAGGATTTCTCCGTCGGGGCAACCCCTATCATCCGGAATCGGTTCGGCATATCCATTGGCCCAAAGACGCCCTCCCAGGCAGAACTGGTAAAGGCCGTCGAAAAGAACGACGTCATTTTCGCCAAGGGCCCCGCCGGTACAGGCAAGACGTTTCTTGCGGTAGCTCTGGCCGTCGCAAGCCTCGAACGTAACGAGGCCGAACGGATATGCCTAGTCCGACCTGCCGTAGAGGCAGGAGAATCCCTAGGTTACCTGCCTGGCGACCTGAAAGAAAAAATCGCCCCTTATCTGCGTCCCATCCACGACAGCCTCTCTGAACTGCTTCCTCCAGAAAAACTCCGTCGTTACGAAGAAACTGGAGCTATCGAGGTTGCTCCCCTCGCCTACATGCGCGGTCGCACCCTCAAGCGGGCTTTCATCATCTTGGACGAGGCCCAGAACACCACTGTTCCCCAGATGAAAATGTTCCTCACAAGGCTCGGCCCTCACAGCAAGGCCATCATTACCGGGGATACCTCCCAAGTGGACCTGGCTCAGGGACAAAAATCCGGACTGGAACATGCCATGACCATCTTGAACGGCATCAAGGGCATCGCCCAAGTTGAATTTACCGCCACCGATGTTTTACGGCATCCACTGGTGAAAGATATTTTGTCCGCCTACGAACAAAAGGACTCCTAATGAAAAAGAAGAAGAAAAAACTCCATCTTTTCCTTGGCTGCGTGTTGGTCGCGGCTATCGCCATATTCCTGTTCCCCGACAAGAATATCGCCATGCAGGCGGACCACCCCCACCTGGGCCAGCTCAGCACCCGCACCATCATCTCCCCCATCAATTTCGATATTCCCAAGTCCAAACAAGAAATTGAGGCCGAACGTCAGCGTGCCGAAGAAAAGGTCAACGCCATTTTCGAATACAACTCCGACGAGACCAACCGCATCAGCGAAGACTTGAAACAGTACCTGCACAAGCTTGCCCAGTACGGCAGCTTGCAAGCACAAATTAACGCACCCGGAAGCACAAATCCCGAGGCCACGGACACCTTGCAGATGAAGGTGCAGCAGGCATCCCGTATTTACGAGGTCTTGAAGCAAAGGCTTTCGATTACGGCAATCAAGCCCCTGAGTCAAAACGCCAAGGCCCGCGACTCCATTCTTTCTGTGTTCAACCAAATGCTCAAGCGTGGCATTTCCAACACCCTGCTTGCCAAAACAGAAACGGAACTAAAACTGTTCATGGAATCCTACAATGTCCAGGACATCAAGCATCTGATTTATAACAAGACTACAGTGGCCATGATTCGTGACAGCGAAGAAATGACGCTGGAAACTAGCGCCATACAGCCCTTACAGCGCCGTATCGATGAATCCTTTGCCCAATTGCAACAGGCCTTTCCCAGCGATCAGGGATTGCAGAGTGCCTTCTACGAAGTCCTCTATGTGTTCTCGTTGCCAAACGTTTTCTACCTAGAAAAAGAGACTAGCGCCCGCAAAGCCGCTGCTCGGGACAAAGTGACCCTTATCAAGGGCATGATTCCCCGCGGTATGGAAATAGTGAAACAGGGTGACCCCATTACCAAGGAAATCCTTGAAAAAATGGAAGCACTGCAACAGGCCCAGCAGAAAGAAGAAAACCAGAGAACCCTTACAGCTCCCTTCGGCCAGTCCATTATCCTCGCCCTCATCATCATCGCCTTCTTCTTCTATTTCTTCTACAATGAAACGGTACGCAAGTTCAAGAGCCCAAGGCAGCTCTGGAGTCTGGTGCTTTTAGCCGTCATCCAGCTGGTCAGCTTCTGGGCGGTGCACTACCTGTCCAACTCCCTGAACAGACCCGAAGCCATGGTGCTTCCCGAAGGTGTCGATTTCATGTGGCTCTACCCCTTCGCCTTTACTCCGGTCATTGCCACCGTTCTCTTTAATTACAGGCTTGGCATTGCTTTCTCCGTACTATCTTCCATGATATTCGGCATTCTCAACGGCTATGACCTGGCGGCCACCATTACCGTATTGGCGGTCCTGATTATCTCCCTTGTTCCGCTGACAAAAATCCGCTACAGGGTGCAGTTCATCTATGCCATTATTGTTGGCATCCTTTCTATGTCTGCAGCCATTAGCATTATGTTCCTGCTCAGAAACCGCATGAGTTTTGAGGCCTTTTACCAGACCCTTATTGCTGCCAGCGCGAACTTCGCCGTTTGTATCGCCATCGCGTCAGCATTCTTTGTTCACTTGATGGAGCGCATCTTCGGTATTACAACGGTACTCACCCTCATGGAAATGTCCGACTTCAACCGTCCAGCGTTGAAGCGCATTTCCGAACTTGCTCCTGGCACGTTCCACCACAGCATCCAGGTGTCGAACCTGGCCGAAAAGGTGGCCGAAAGCATCGAAGCCAATTCCTTGCTGGTCCGCGTCATGGCTCTGTACCACGATATCGGCAAGACCATGCGTCCAGAATTCTTTACCGAAAACCAGAAGCAAGGGATCAACCCACACAACTCCCTGGATCCAGCCCAGTCTGTCAAGATAATTATCGGGCACGTGACCCAAGGCTATGCCCTTGCCCAGGAATACAAGATTCCTGAGCTGGTGGCCGCAGGCATCTCAGAACACCATGGCACCACCACAATCCAGTATTTCTATCACAAGGCTCTAGAAGCCGCCAAGGAAGACCCCACAAAGGTCGTAAAACTGGAAGATTTCCAATACAAGGGTCCCAAACCACAGAGCAAGGAAACTGCCATTCTTATGCTGGCCGACATTATCGAAGCCACCAGCCGTTCCATGTCCAACATGGATTCTGAAGCCCTGCAAGAAATGATCCACAACACCATCCAGGGCCGTTTCAACGAAGGACAGTTCAGCGAATGCAACCTGTCGGTCCGTGAGCTGTTCAAACTGGAACAGGCTTTCCTTCGCAGCCTGGACGGCACCTACCACACCCGTGTGAAATACCCCGGACAGAAATAGGTTTTTCCCTTGACATTTAGTTGTTTTATACTATATTTGCGCTGTAACTTTAAGGCATTGTAAGATGATGAACAAGAAGAATTTCATTTTGATTGCTATCGGAATCTTGCTTTTGGTTATCGGCTTCTTCTGCCTGCAGCAGGGTCCTGCCGACAATCCTGTTAGCCTTACGGTCGCACCACTTATCCTAGTCCTTGCCTACGTAGTTGTCATCCCTATCGGGATTCTCTTCGGCGGCAAAAAACAGGACAAGTAACCCTTTCGGGCGATTAGCTCAGTTGGTTCAGAGCGTCTGCCTTACAAGCAGAATGTCAGCGGTTCGAATCCGTTATCGCCCACTACCGAAAATCGGAAACGATTTGGGGTGGTAGCTCAATTTTGGTTAGAGCACCGGCCTGTCACGCCGGAGGTTGCGAGTTCAAGCCTCGTCTATCCCGCGAAAGCAAAGCCCTCTCTTGCGAGAGGGCTTTTTTTTAACGACCGCTCGGGCTAAATTTGGGAAAAACTTCTCTGGTTAGCCCTCGCTCCCACCTAAAGGTGGTCATGCCCACGTAAGCACTAAAGTGCTAAGTGGTCAAAGTTCGCAACCGCCCCTAGTTAATACTAGGGGCTTTGTTGCTCACCGAAAGAGAGGGCTTTTATTTTTTATACCCAGCAGGAGAAACGAAAACCCCGGCAGAGCCGGGGCTTTTCCTTGCTAGGAGATCCCCGACCAAGTCGGGGATGACATTCCGTCAATTACTCGATGGTAATGAGGGTAATGGTGCGCTTGCCGACCTTGATCGGCTTGCTCACGTCAACACCCTTCTTGGCCTTCTTGGACGGATCGTTTGCCCAGCCTTCCTTCAGCTTTTCGGTGCTGCGGTCGAGAGTCTGGACAGTGGCCTTGCCCTTGAAGCCCGGAATGTTCAGCTTGAGTTCGTAGTCGCTGTACGGGCTCTTGTTGATCACGAGGAGGCTCTTCTTCTTGCCGTTTTCGGTGTAGTAGGTCGTGATGAGCGATTCCTTGTCACCGGTAATCACGGTCTTGAGGAGCTTGCCGCGAAGAGCGTCAGAAGCCATCTGGAATGCCCAGTAGCTCGGACGCGGGCAGTTCATGCACTCTTCGGCAGAACGGGTCAGGTAACCGTAGTCACCGCCTTCCGGAGTGATGTCGTTGTGGATATCCCAGTACTGTGCGTTGTCCACGTTTTCGGTGGCAAGCATGGCCAGGTAGTCAGCAACGAACAGGCCGTTTTCGAGAGAAATGGTCTGCGGACCCGGGTTGAAGTCCACGGAGTTCCATTCGGTGAGCCACAGCTCGAACTTCTTTTCCTTGTTGAAGTGCTTGGTCCACTTGTCCACCAGCTTGTGCAGACGGCTGTAGATAGGCACCAGGTCCTGCGGAGCAGAGAGCATGGCGAAGTCGTTTTCTTCACCGTAGTGCTGCGGATAGTGGTGAACAATGATACCGTCGGCAATATCGCCGGTTTCACGAAGCACGTTGTCGTTCCATTCGCCATCCAGCACGCCGAGCACGGCCACCTTGATGGTGGGGTCAACCTTCTTCATGGCTTCGATGAACTTGCGAGCGCGCTTACCATAGATGGTACCGCCGTCCTTACCGTACTTTTCGTAGTAGGGGTGCCAGTTACCGTAGACTTCGTTACCGATTTCCCAGTACTTGATGCCCGCCTTCTTGTCGATGTTGGTGTGCTTCACCCAGGCAGCGGCTTCCTGTTCGGTACCGGAACCGAAGTTCACCGTGAACATGGCGTTAGAGCCGGTCTTCTTCAACCAGGCGAGGAATTCGTCGGTGTCCACCATCCAGTCGTGGTTGTCGAGGATTTCCTTCCAGTGGTCGTCATCGGCACGGAGACCACCCGGGTAACGGATGATGCCGTGGTTGATGCGCTTGGCGTATTCAGCCGTCTGTACCTTGAACTTGGGGTTGTCCAGCATGTCGCCATCCCAGAGGGCGGCGTTGATACCGAAGAGGCCACCAGAGATGTTGGGGTTCACCACATCGCCAGTACCCTTGACTTCAACCTTCACGAGAGCCGGACGGTCAGCAGCCTTCACTTCTTTCTGGTTGGTGAGCTTGATGTTGTCCACTTCGAAGCTACCGTTGGAACCTTCTCCACCCGGTTTGAAGTCGAGAGATACAACGCCCTTCAGGTCGAACAGGCCGTTTTCCTTGGCGGTAGGCGGCTGGTAGTACGGGAACTTGGAGAATGCGCGGAACGGCACAATCACAGTGGTACGGCCACGAGGCACACCAGTGTTGGCCACGAACAGTTCGTTGCCGGCGTCACCAACCTGAACGGTAATGGACTGCCATGCACGTTCGGAGTACACGTCGAACATGATGCCCCAGTGCTTGGTCCAGTCGCGGTCGGCGGCAGAGCGCTTGCTCTTGACCATGTCGAACACGATGTCCACCCAGTCGGACATTTCGAAATGCTTCACGTTGAGGGAGTTACCGTCAAGCTTGGAGGTCTTGAAGGGCACTTCCACTTCGACCTTGGATTTCGGGCCCTTGGAGGGTTCCCACACATCACCCTTGAACTTGTCTTCGAAGTCGGTGATGATCAGGTCCTTCTCCTTGGAGTTCCAATTATCCCACTTGATATCCGGGTCAACCCAGTCGATATTCTCGGTGAAGGTAATCTGATCGACAAAGATGGTCACAGGAGCGGGCTTGCCCGGTTCACCCTGGTTTTCGCCCTTGCCTACAGAGAAGCGGATTTCCTGGATCTTGTTCCACTGGATATCCTTGGCGACTTCGGCCTGCTTGTTGGCGTCCCAAGCCTTGCCCTTGTCGTTGAACTTCTTCAGAGGAATCTTCACCAACTTCCAATCGGTGCCCACCTTGGCGCCTTCGATCCAGTCGTTCAGGCTAACCTTGGTCTGGCTCTTGATGTCGTTGCCCTGGTTGTCGAGGATACCGACATAGACCTTTTCGCCGCCGAGCTTACCCTTGATCCAGAAGTAGAGACCGCCCTTGTTGCGGACCTTGGACAGATCGGCATACTTGCCTTCGCCCATGGAGTAGGTCACACCGGACCAGTCGTTATTGTCGATGTACAGGGCAAGCACGTTGGGGTTGCCGCTGGTCTTGGACTTGGCTTCGCGCTGGGCAGAAAGACCACCATAGCTGTAGCTGAATCCCTTCAGGTTGTTGTCGTAGAAGGTGACAAGAGCCTTGGCCTTGCCATCCAGCTTTTCGGGATTCTTCGGGCCGTCGATGACGTCTTCGTTTTCATCCCAATAGACAATCTTGGGCTTGGGGGCAGCCTTCTTGTTGCCCTTCACGATTTCGATGTTGTCCACCCAGATTTCGAAATCCTTGGCACCACTCTTGTCGATAGAGAAGCGGATTTCAGCAATCTTGTCCCAGTCGATACGGGCCGGGAATTCGGACTTGCGAGTGTTGTCCCAGTAGAGACCGCGGTCAGGGAAATCCACCAGAGGAATGGAAACCTTTTTCCAGTCCGTGGTGATGGCGCCGCCCTCGATGTACTTGTTCATAGGGAGAACGACCTGAGTCTTCTTGCCGTCAGAGATTTCTTCGTCGAGAAGGCCGACCTTCACGGCTTCGCCGCCCTGCTTGCCCTTGATCATGAACTCTATCTTGGAGTCGAGCATGAACTTGTTCAAGTCGAAGGTTTCGTTGTAAAGGCAAACGGAAGCGCCCGAATATTCACTGGGATCCAGCTTGATATTCAACGCGGCCTTAGATTTGTAACCGCCGTCCTTCGTGATGGTGATACCCTTGCTCTTGCCGCCGTAAGCGTAGTCAAAGCCCCCCGGACGATACTGTTCGTCGAAGAACTTATAGACGACTGTTTTCGGCTTTTTCGGCTGAGCCATTGCAGCCACGCTCACTCCCAGGAGGATGACGGACGCGACTTTCAATGTTTGCTTAATCATATGTCGTTTCCTTATGTTTGTGTTTTTACTTGAAATTTTACTTGAAATTAAACTTTTACGGCTGATACCAGGGGCCATCGGGGTATTTTTGCGTGTACACCCGAAAACAAAGGCTTACTTGGCCTCTTTCAGCATCTTTTCAACCAGTTCCTTGCTGAAGCGGTCCTGGCGCTTGCCGTTGATGTAGAAGTTAGGCGTACCCTGAACTCCGACCTCGACCCCAAGTTTGAAGTCCTTGTCGATACGGGCCTGCATGGCGGAGTCGAGAACCATGTCCTTCTTGAACTGTTCGATGTTCAGGCCCACCTGCTTTGCGACTTCAACAAAGATGGAGTCGCCCAGTTCGCGGCTGTGAGGAGCGAGGGCGTAACGGAATTCCCAGAACTTACCCTGCTTGTGGGCGGCAATGGAGGCAGCTGCCGCAGCCGGAGCGTTGGCGTGGAAGCTCAGGGGGAAATGCTTATAGACGAACTTGATCTTGTCGCCGTACTTGTCGTTCAGTTCCTTCATGGTAGGAGCGATACGGCTGCAGTAGGGGCACTGGAATTCGGTAAATTCAACAATGGTGAGCTTTGGGTTCTTGGTGTTGCCAAATACAGGGCTATCTTCGTCGGGAATGTCCCAGACCTTGTTGTCCGCTTCCATTTCAGCACGGGCCTGTTCCAGGGAGATTCCGCGCTTGTCGAGGGCGTACTTGATAATTTCAAATTCTTCCTTGACCTGTTTGAAATCCTTTTCCAGGGAGTCCAGCTTGGCCTGCTGGTTGAAAGAAGAACCGGCAGAAGCCTGGTTGCACGCCACGAGGCTTGCGAAGAAGATTGCCATAGCAACGAGAGAGAGACGTTTCATAGATGTCCTTTTATCAGTTAAAAACAAGCAGATTCACATCTGCATCCTGCGAGAATATACAATAAAATGAGTCCTTCTTTGGGGATCTTTTTTTGATTTGGCCTTTTACCGGACTTTGTAAACAAAAAGAAACAACGGTGGCGGATAAGATTCGAGCCTCATGCCTCAAAGCGAAGCGACCTCAAACCCCTATCCACTAGCCCCTAGATCCTAGCCCCTAGACTTTCTTCTATTAATCCGCCGTCAATTCCCTAGATCCTAACCCCTAGATCCTAACCCCTAGATCCTAGCCCCTATTTACTACATTTATGCCATGGTTCTGAACATCATCTGGCTTGTTTTCTTTCTGGGCGCCTTTGTGGCCTGCATGGTCCAGTGGCTCGCCTTCGGTGATTCCGGCATTTTCAACAAGGCGATCCTCGGCGCATTCGACATGTCGAAAACCGCATTCGAAATCGCTATCGGCCTTACGGGAATCCTTTCCCTGTGGCTAGGCATCATGAAAATCGGCGAAAAGGCCGGCGCCGTCCAGATTCTCGCAAAAATCGTCTCTCCCCTGTTCAGCCGACTGTTCCCCGAAATTCCCAAGGGTCACCCCGTAGTGGGTACCATGCTCATGAACATCAGCGCCAACATGCTGGGCCTCGACAACGCCGCCACTCCCATGGGCCTCCAGGCCATGAAACAGCTTCAAGAAATCAACCCCAACGAAGACAAGACTGTCGCCAGCAACTCCCAAATCATGTTCCTGGTGCTGAACGCCAGCGGCCTTACGCTGATTCCCGTGAGCATCATGACCTACCGCGCTCAGATGGGTGCCGCAAACCCAAGCGATGTGTTCTTGCCCCTTTTGCTTTCTACGTTCTTCAGTACCATTGCAGGCATTATCGCCCTGAGCTTTTTTCAGAAGGTGAAACTCAAAGACCCCATCACCGTAGCCTGGCTCGGAGGCGGCGTTGCCGTCGTGGTTGCCATCATGGTATATTTCAGCCGCCTTACGGCAGAAGCCATCGGCACCACCAGCCTCTTTATCAGCGGATTTGTGCTGTTCGGAATCATAGTCGCCTTCTTGGGGCTTGCCATCTATAAAAAAGTCCAGGCCTACGAAGCTTTCGTGGAAGGAGCCAAGGACGGATTCCATACCGCCGTGATGATTATCCCGAACCTAGTGGCCATCCTCGTGGGCGTGGCCGTATTCCGTGCCAGCGGAGCCATGGACCTGCTCATGAACGGGATTTCGTGGGTACTAGGACTGTTCGGAGCAGGAAACGACGTGGTGCCGGCACTGCCCACCGCCCTAATGAAGCCCTTGAGCGGAAGCGGTGCACGGGGCATGATGATTGACGCCATGAAGAGCATGGGTCCCGACAGCTTTGCGGGACGCCTCAGCTGCATGTTCCAGGGGGCTGCTGACACAACGTTCTATATCATCGCCGTCTATTTCGGTTCTGTAGGCGTAAAAAAGACCCGTCACGCCGTCACCTGCGCCCTGATAGCTGACGCCGCCGGCGTAATTGCAGCCATCGCCATCGCCTACCTGTTTTTCCCGCCAGTGTAACAAGGACGGCTACGCTCCATGCGTTCGATTCCTTTCGCCATTCTCGCGTTCAGTGTCGCCGCCCTTGCGGAAACACCTGCAGACATCGATTCAACGGTGAAAGTTGCACAAAATGTTCCCGTGGATACCGTTTACGACACCGTCTTTGTAAATACGGGAAGCGGAATTCCATGGAACAATGAGTACTTTGACCCCAACCGTTTGCTACGGCACGATACTTTCGACCCGGCACTAAGTGTGGCGTACACCTATTCCGTAAGTTTCTTTTCCAGCCCTTGGGGAAGTTTCAGCCAGCAAAGTTACCTGGCGCACCTCGCCTACCAATTCACACCTGAGCTCCATCTATATGCCGATTTGGGACTCTGGATGCCTCTATATGTGAACTGGAATGGACCCAAGTCTATTGCCAGGGAAGATATTCAGCAGGGCAATGTTCAATTCGTAATGCCCGGTGTGGAACTGGAGTATAAGCCCACAAACAACACGACATTCCGCCTGATGATTATCAACGAAAACGACGCTGTCAAGGCCTATGGACCTTGGCGTTACCGCTACGGACGCTGCCATACCTGGAGTGACCCGTATTACTGCAGGTAAATCAGGTACAGCGCTCCGGCAAGTGATTCCAGTATCGAACGGGCAGGCAACGCTTCAAAAGTTTCGGATTTTCCCGTTCCTTAATTGCAATGGACTTGTAGAATTCTTTCCACAAATCGGTAAAAGAATCCTTTAAATCCATGGCTCCCGATTTATAGCCGGGAAGAGTTACCACCTGACAGCCCGAGCGGTCGTGAAAAAGACCGTAGCCTCTTTTTGAATCGTAAATGAGCCACTTTTCGCCAGCAAACCGTTTGGAAAAATGGGTCTCCATAAGCGTCAAGACATCGTACTTCGGCTCGATTTCGGCGCAGAGCATGTTGTCGGGACCTACGGCAAAGCGAACAAGACCGAGCATTCCCCCAGCCTCCCTGCGCACGGACTGACCCAGCTTGTAAAGCGGGAGCATTTCTGCCGAAGCTGGATTTTGACCGTAATTTGGGTCCACGCCTGAAAAGAGCTTTTTCAAGAAAGCAAAGATTTTCATTTCGACGCCATCCTCTTCGGACAAAAAAGCCGCATGGAGCAGATTATAAACCTCTTCGCTGGCGAAATTGACTATAGCTCGATGGAGACGGGTCGCAGATTCACCGCTGGTCTCGATTCGGAATGGATGCATAAACATGTCCACGGGAGTCGTGGCACGGTCAGGACGAATTTCGCCCACATCCAAGTGCTGGCGGTATATCTCGAAAACAGTACTCAAGAAGCCTTCGAAGGAGGAGTCGTATTGGATGGAAAGGGACATAGGCGGTGTGAGGTGTGGGATTAGTAATGAGTTGTCAGTTATGAGTTATGAGTTCTTATAGTCGCGCCTTTGGCGCCAAATATATACTGAGGACTGAAAACTTTTTAGGATCTAGGGGTTAGGATCTAGAGGTTAGGATCTAGGGGCTAAGATCTAGGGGTTAGGGCTGATGGAAACAAGAGGTTTTAATGTGAGGTGTGGGATGTGGGATTAGAAATGTTTCGTGATTAGTGGTTAGGGGGAAGTCTCCCCCTGGTTCGCACTGCGTAGCTCACCACCCCTTCTTGCCGGAATTGGGGTCGGGCATTATGCAGGCAGGGCCAGCGGGGTATTGCTGAACAAATCCAACTGGCCAGACTTTGGGCGTGGCAATAGCAAAGGCCGAACCATCTCGGGGTAAAGCCTGCGCAAGCTTGCAGGAGTGTCTGGGTGGTAGATGAAGTACTTGGCCCGCTTGAGGACCACCCCCATCTTCTTCAGCTGTTCCAGCCGGATTTTACCGAAACGCCTGCCCGAGACGATAAGCTGGGCGGACTTGACGCCAATTCCCGGAACTCTGAGAATCATCTCGTAGTCAGCATGCTGGATATCTACAGGGAACATTTCCGGATGGCGCAGCGCCCACCCAATTTTCGGGTCCAGTTCCAAATCCAGGTTCGGGTGTTCCTCGTCCAGAATCTCGTCGTAGCGGAACTTGTAAAACCGCATGAGCCAATCCGCCTGATAAAGCCGATGTTCCCGGACCAGAGGGGGCTTGGTGGTAAGCACCGGCAGGCGCTTGTCTGCATTGATAGGTACATAGCCCGAATAATAGACACGCTTGAGTTTTTGCTTGTTGTAAAAACCCGAGGTTAGGGAGAGAATCTGGTAATCGGACTCCCCCGACGCCCCCACGATCATCTGGGTGCTCTGACCCGCCGGCAAGAAACTCGGGGTGTAGCGGCTCAAAGATGCCTTATATTCCAGTTTGCGTTCGGCAAAGAAGTTCATGGGAGCATAAACTGAGGCATAGTTCTTTTCGGGAGCGAGGTACTGCAGAGACCTGTCGGAGGGGACTTCGATATTCACGCTGCTTCGGTCTGCATATAGACCTGCCTCGTAAAGCAGGCGGGCGCTAGCACCGGGAATCGCTTTCAGATGGATGTAACCGCCAAAACGATGTACCGTCCGGAGTTCGCGGGCAATTTTCACCAGAAGTTCCATGGTATAGTCCGGATCTTTTATCACCGCCGAACTCAGGAACAGGCCCTCGATATAGTTCCGACGATAAAACTCGATGGTCAGCTGGATAAGCTCTTTTGGCGTAAAGGTGGCACGGGGAACGTCGTTGCTCCGGCGGTTCACGCAATAGGCGCAGTCGTACTTGCAGGCGTTGCTGAGCAAAACCTTCAGTAGGGAGACGCAGCGTCCGTCGGCGGCCCATGTATGGCAAATGCCCGCACTGCAGGCGTCGCCAAGCCCGCCAGGAGGTGCACAGCGGCTTGAACCACTCGACGAACAAGATACATCGTACTTGGCCGCCGCCGATAGAATTTTCAGTTTTTCACGAACATCCATATTTGCTTTTTTGTATAGTTACTCTTATGAGCACTAATATACATAAAACTGCACAAAAAAGCAATAGTTAATGTGATTTTTTCAAAAAAAAAACCGCCCCAAACGGAGCGGACCTTATTTCTAGGAGATTCCCGTGATTCTATCGCCCTATCGCTATGCTCCAGGGCTCCAGAATGACAGCGGGGATGACAATCTCAATCTAAGAAACGCAGAGAGCCGAACAAAAAAAAGTCTGCTTCATCAGAAGCAGACCCAAAAATCAAATTTGGATTAGAACCGAGTGAGACAAGGCGCGAGCCCCCGTAGCGTATAAATAATACGTGAGGGGGCGAGCAACGCCGTATCACGACGGTTATAATTCAAATTAACCGAGGGTGACGACTACTTTATGAACACCCTTCGTAAAGATAGGTGCCACGTCGGCGTCAATCTTCTTGCCGTCCACGATCATCTCGGCGACACCCTTGCACACGTGCTTCGGGTTCTTCACTTCGATTTCGTAGGTAGCGCCGCGGAACTTGCGGGTCACCTTGAAGCCGTCCCACTTGGAGGGGATGCAGGGGTTGATAATCAGGCCCTTGAAGCTTGCGCGGACACCGATGATGAACTGGGTGGCAGCCTGGTAGGTCCAAGAGCTGGTTCCGGAGAGCCATGCGTTACGGCCCATACCGAACTGCTTGTGTTCGTCACCGAGGATGTTCTGCGGATAGCAATACGGTTCAGATTCGAACTCGTCGAGCTTGGTGTTCTTGGCAGCCGGGTTAATTTGGCTGTAATACTGGAAGGCCTTGTCGCCACGGCCGAGAATCGTTTCGGCAATCATCACCCACGGGTTGGTGTGGAGGAAGATACCGCCGTTTTCCTTGGCTCCAGGAGGATAGGTAGAGATGCCACCCACGTTCGGGTCGAAGCCGCGGTAGCCCGGAGTAGAGCTCTTCACGCCGTTGGCGGTGTTGAGGAGCTTGTTCAGGCTGTCCATGCCCATCACGGCACGGTCGCCAGTAGCAATGCCAGAAATCACAGACCAGGACTGGCTGTTGCAGTAAATCTTGCCGTACTTGGCCTTGTTGGTGCCGTAGGCGTTGCCCTGCTTGTCGAACCAGCGGACCCACCACTTGCCGTCCCAAGCGCTGTCATTGAAGGCCTTCTTCACGTCTTCGTACCAGCCCTTGTACATTTCGACAGACTTGGTGTCGCCGAGAGCTTCGCAGATGTCCATCATTTCAAGGAGAGCCTTAGCATACAGGCCCGTGTTGAAGGAGGATTCTGCACCGAGCGGCAAGTTCATGCAGTCGTTCCAGTCGGCAAAGCCGAGGAGCGGAAGGCCGTGCTTACCGAGGTGAGTACGGGTAAAGTTGAGGGAGCGCTTGAGGTGTTCGAGCACGGTGCCCTTTTCACGCTGGGCGCGCTTCTTGCCGGCTTCGTAGAACGGAACTTCCTTCTTGAGGAGGTCCATCTTGCCGGTTTCCTTGAGGTAGTTAGCAATGGTGAGCACAATCCAGAGGTGGTCGTCGCCGTACCAGTCAGCGTAAGCCGGGTTGCCGTTTTCATCGAGCACACCCTTCTTTTCGCGAGAGTCACCGGCGTTAGCTTCGTTGCCGTTGTCTTCAGCAAGGGCGAGCGGAGCGTACTGGTGCATGGCGTTACCTTCAGGACGCTGCACAGAGAGCAGGTTCAAGGCGAGTTCCAATGCTTCTTCCGGCATGTGGCTCATCACGCCCATAAGGTCCTGGCTGGAGTCACGGTAACCGATACCGCGGCTGGTGCCGTAGCCCAGCTGGTACAGGGACAGGTAGCGGCTCCAGTTCTTGGTGGTGTGGCACTGACGCGGGTTGTGGACGTTCACCATGGAGTTGAACGCTGCATCCGGAGTCTGCACCTGGATCGTAGAGAGGTACTTTTCCCAGAACTTGGCGAGTTCGTCGAAAGCCTTGTCGACGTTCTTCAAGTCGCGGTACTTGGCGATAGCCTTAGAGGCAACCTTCAGGCTCTGTTCCTGACCGAGCTGGGTGCAGGTGCGGAAGGTCTTGCCGGCGGCAATCTTGCCAGCGTGGATCATGAGAGCGGCAATGTTGTCGCCACGGTCGCATTCGCTGTTGGAAAGTTCTTTGTTGGCGAGGCTGAGCGGAGCGGCCCAGGAGCCCATTTCGTTTGCGCCGAGGAACACGCGGCGGTCGCCATCGAAGCTACCGACCTTGCAGTTAGCAGTCACATAGTTCACGGCGAAGTCACGCTTCATGTAAGCGTACTGTTCGAGCACCACGTGGCCGTCCTTTTCCCAGTGGCCCTTGAGGGTCATGGTCTGCGGAACCCAGTCGGCGTTGGTGAGCTGCTTTTCAGCTTCGAAGTGGCTGAATTCATAAACCGGGATAATGTCCACTTCCTTGGAAGCCTTGTCGAGGTTCGTGACCTGGATATCCTGGAGGAGAGTGTTGGATCCGGTCGGAACGAAAATCGTCACCTGCGTACGGAGGCCTTCGCATTCGGCGATCCAGCGCATGTAGGACAGACCCACGTGGCATTCCCACTTCTTCATCTTGGTGAGAGTCGGAACCACGAACGGAGAGAACACGGTGTAACCCTTGGCGTTCTTCACGCGGATATAGATGGTGCTGGCCTTAAAGTCAGAGCAAGGCATCTGGGCGATGTACTTGGTGATACGGTTCAGGGCCGGGTCGCCCTTGCAAACCAGGGTACCGCCGGTAGTATCCACGATACCGCCGAAATTCAAGGTACCGACGTAGTTGCACCACTTGATCGGGGTTGCCGGCGTGGTGAGCACGTATTCTTTTGCAGCGTCATCGAAGTAGCCGTACTGGGCGGCCGGAGCCTTCTTGGAGGCGACCTTCTTGACACTCTTCTTCTGTTTTGTAGCCATTGTATCTCCGTGAGAGGGGGGTTAATAGAGGTTAGGGGTTAGAGGCTAGGGGCTAGAGACACCAGCCATAAACCACAAATTTTTTCATGACAAATATAGTTTTTAGTAAAATGTTCTCAAACAGCCGAGGAGTTAAAAAACTAGATCCTAGCCCCTAGATCCTAAATCCTAATCTTTCTTCTGGTTGAAATTCTCAAAATCCCGGTTACCGAAGTTGATGTAGAAGTAGCCGTCCAGCTTCTTGTTGCGGATGGGGTCCCGCAGAATGCCGATGGCGGCACGCACATACTTGAGTTCCACCAGAATGTGGTCCCGGCTCATGCAGTTGAGGAACGGACCTTCGGGGTAGAGGGTGGGGCGGGGTTCTTCGGCGATCATCTTCTCAAGATTCTCGATTTCCTGCACCAGGCGGCGCTCATGGGCCTCCAGGGTGCGGATAAGTTCCTTGTTCTCGGCACCGTAGAGGAAGGCGAAACCCAGCGTCCTCGGGTCGTCGTTGAACCCGGTCAGGTGCTTGAGGACCTCCTTGCGGAGGGTTTCCTTCCCCTTCTCGGTAATGCTGTACATCACGCGTTCGGGGCGATTGCCGTCTTTTTCGGCACGGCCTAGGATGCTTCCATTCTTTTGCAGGGTGGTCAAGCGGTTATAGACCGTGGAGGTGCTGATCTTTGCCCAGCGGTCCAGCTCGCGGACCCGAATCTCCGTAATGATGTCATATCCGCTGCGTTCCTTTTCATCAATCAAGCCCAAAAGCACCAGGTCATAACGATTCATCAAAAATCCTTCTTTTTAACGCGAAATTATTCGCACGTATGATTATTCCAACTTGGAATATATACAAAAAAAGCACAAAAGAACAAAAAATCGTAAAAAAGGTGTGAATTTTACGAAAAAATTAGTTTACAAAAATACGTTAAGGTTTTTTATTACACATCCTGTCGTACATTTCCTTTTTTTGCTCGGACGTGTATTTTTCGTCGGCCGTTCCTTGCGCCGTCATATTGAGCATATCCCCTTCGCATGTGGCAAACATGGTCATATCCGTTTCGTCTGAAGCCGCCGCCATGGTTCCAAAAACGCTGACTAAGGCAGCTGTTTGCATACATTCTTCTTCGCTTTGGGCTTTACCTTCAGTAGCAATACTAAACCACAGGTCACCGTTGTCCTTGAATTTGATAGTTACATCAACTGAAGAATCCGCTTCAACTTCTTCAAAATGCCATACATCGTCATCTAACGAGAATGAACAGTCCATTTTTTGGTCTGGCACGAACTTGGTAACGTCCATGCCCGTGGAACCCGACGAAGTGTTTGCGGAACCGCCCCCAAAATCACTAAACCAATCATCTCCCCAGCCATCATCAGGAAAATCATAGCTTTCAGAACTCTGCCCCCCACTATTGGAATTGCTACTGCCAAAGTTCGTATTTGCAGAGCTGCCCTTCGCAGATTCCTTGCCTCCAGTCTGGTTAAACCCGGGAATATTCGAAAGGTCATCTTCACCAGGATTATCCTTATCAGGGCTGGAAACGGTCTGGGAACAAGCCCAGAACAGGACTAAACTGGAACAGGCCAAGGCGATTTTCAACAATTTCATAACAAACCCCTCTCTAACTTAAATCAAAATATATAAATCTTGACAAATTCGTCTATATGGGATTGTCAATATCCACAAATACCGCCGGAATTCCCAAATCGGCCGTAATTTTTTTCGCCAAGGCCTTCACTCCGAAAACTTCTGTCCGGTGGTGCCCGCAGGCAATGAGGTTAAAACCGGCCTCTTCTACCGCGATAGGCACGCTTTCCTTGATTTCGCCGGTCACGAAGGCGTCACAACCCAGAGCCATCGCTTCTTCTAGGCCAGAAGCGCCGCTCCCGCTGCAGATAGCCACACGGCGAATCTTGTCGGAGCCGAACATGAAGCTGTTCTGGACGCCTGCAGGAAACGCCTGAGCGGCAATTTCCAGAAAACGCTCCTTGGAAACAGGCGAGTCCCACTCCCCCACCTGACCCACGCATTTTTCACCTTCTTGCATAAAGCCTTCTACCACCTTAAGTCCCAAGGCCTTGGCAATCAGGGCGTTGTTCCCGATTTCGGGATGACCGTCCAGAGGCAGGTGAAAGCCGTAGAGGGAAATCCCGTGCTGCATGAGCTGGCGGATACGTCTGCCGAAATGACCTACCGGAATCTTGGAATCCCCGTTCCAGAACCCGTTGGGGTGATGGACGATGATGGCGTCCGCACCCTCTTCGATGGCGCGCTCAATCAGGCGGTCACGAAAAGAAACACCCGTTACCACCTTGGTCACCTTGTCAGAAGCCTCGACGCAAAGTCCGTCAACACAGTAATCCTTGAACGCCGCCGGAGTGAGCAAATGGTCTAGCCAACACGAAAAATCCTTCAATTCCATAAAAGCCTCTAATAGCAGTCTCTACTGAATATATAACAAAAAAAGCGAAAAAACGAGATTTTTCCGAAAAATGTAACCATTTGTTATCACCGAAAGTGGCCGTAAATTCCTAGAAATCACATTTGCGGATGAAGAGGAAAAACGAAATAGAAAGATCTTTCGACGAAAGTATCGCCTATTTGCTGAGAAAGGGCCGTGAAAAGCTTGGCCACTCCCAGGACCTCGTCGCCCAGGAAGCGGGCATCAGCCGGGTTACCCTAGGGAAATGGGAGCGGGGCGAAAAGACTCCGAATTCCTTTGATCTGTACAATGTGCTCAAGGTCCTCAAGTGGGAACCTGAAGATTTTTGGGCAGAATTGGGCATGCATTTTGAACCGACGGCAAAGCCCCTTCGGATTGCCGCCGAACGGACCAAAATAAAGGCCTATATCGAACAGACCAAGAAAAAACGGTAGCAAAAAGGAAAATCCCCCGCGTCGGCGAGGGACTTCTTGTGCTTCAAGTTCCGGTTGTACTTTGTCTTGTCGCGGACCACCCTGGTCCGTAACGTGGCTCCGTTCTGGGAGCCGTCTATGCGTAGCGCTCGCATTCTTGCGCTTTCTGTTGCGGCATCGGCAACCTTGCCCGCCGCTTTCGCTCTGTTTTTAGCCATAGGGGCCTCCTTGAGGGGTAAATATAAATTATTATTTTTACATTGGAAAGTCACATCACATGGATATCTTTATGAAAAATTTTTTTATTCTTGCAACCTTAACTGCATTATTCATCGCTTGCGGTGATAGCAATTCTTCGTCAGCAACGGATAACGATATTTTATCTTCATCTGAAGATAATTCTATTGATTCGTCTTCAGACGATAAAATTGGAAGTTCGTCCTCGGAAAACAAAAAAGAACAAAACTTTTCTTCAAGTATCCAAGAAACAAGTTCTTCTGTCAGCGAAATAGAATCTTCATCATCAGCAAACAACGAGTCAACTTACAACTTCAACGATGATGAACTCGTCATAAAACAAATTCCAGTATTTGACAAATTTGAAGGAAAACCTTTTTACTTTACAACTGAACCAAGATGCACTTATCGGAATGGAACTTTTTCAACCAATCCCGATATGTCCGATTACGCCTATTTTTACGACATTTCAAAAGATACTCTTACAATGTCTCTAATAAAACTACATAAAATACTTGCCGGAAATTACGAAGACTTGCAACTCAGAGAAACATATTATGGTCAAAGCAATACTATCAACGGAGAATGGGAATATCTGTGTTATCTTAGTTTAAACAGTGGAACATCTGATTGCCCACATAATTTCAAAATAATTATTACATCGGATACCGTTTACAATATTCACTCCATCAACCAATCAAAGGACAAAAATATATTCGAAATTATCGGAAAAATCACACATGTTGATCTAGGATATTTCGAGGACCTGAATTCTGCAGAACGATCCACAAAATATGCAGAAAATGGTATCACCATAGATTCCTCCGGAGCAAAGACTTTAATAAACATTCGTGACAAGGGAATCATATCTATTGACGAAATAGCTACCAAAGTTATAAACAACCACGAAACAATATCTACAAAAATAGCCTTGTCAACAGACAAAAAAGAATGCATTTTAACATCTGAACGTACCCCTGTTAAATCGTCAAAATACTGTTCCGAAGAATATCTTCCCTATCTTGAAATAGATGATTTTGATGGATATGTCTCAGCTTACGTAAAAGGCAATCAAGAAGAATTTGACTCCTGCCTAGAGAACCTATTTAATTGAGTTTTGATTTAGTGCAAAATATCCACCATCTTGGTTTCAAGCGCCTGCTGCTTGCAGTTTCGGGCGGTCTGGATTCTGTTTGCCTCGCACATTATTTTATTTGCAATAAAGCGGCGTTCGGCATTGAATGGCTGGGGATTGCCCATGTGCATCACGGGCTGCGGATCGGAACGGCGGACCGCGATGCCGCATTTGTGGAAGCTTTCGCGCGCAAGTATAACGTTCCGTTTTTCTTGAAACAATTGGACGGCGAGACGCTCAAGGCCGCCGAAGGCTCGCTGGAAGAAAACGCACGAGATGCAAGGTACAAGGCGCTGGAAGAAATATTCAACGAGACAGAAGATCCCCGCCTGCGCGGGGATGACAATAAGGACGTCATCGTGACAGCGCACCATGCAGGTGACCAGGCGGAAACCATGTTCATGCGTCTCCGTCGCGGAACGACTCTGGCGGGACTCCGTGGAATTCAGGAATTTCGAGTTCTTAGCAACAGCCAGGGCGTTGCGGGGCTGGCGTCTGAAGCCCCGCTAGAGGGGGTGATGGAAGACCGTGCAACGGGCTGCAATCAGGGGGAAACCTCCCCCACCCAAGATGACAAATCTTTCGTCTTTCGTCTTTCGTCTTTCGTCTTTCTCTACCGTCCTTTCCTTTCTGTCACCCGCCAAGAGCTTCTCGCCTACGCCCGCGAAAACAACCTTGAATGGGTAGAAGACGAGAGCAACGCCGACGTGAATTTTGCACGGAACAGGGTGCGGCACGAGATGTTGCCTCGGCTGGAGCGCGAATGCCCCGGTGCGGCAGCTCAGCTTTGCCGGATTGCCGCCCTTGCGGACAGGGTGTACGGAAAGGTGATGGAGGTGTGCGAGGGGGTATTCGGGACATGCCTGCGCGAGGATGACAT
Organism: uncultured Fibrobacter sp.; assembly: GCA_946414025.1. Classification (GTDB taxonomy): domain Bacteria; phylum Fibrobacterota; class Fibrobacteria; order Fibrobacterales; family Fibrobacteraceae; genus Fibrobacter. Next base: position 14,558 of record CAMKMX010000024.1, on the reverse strand, counting down.
TCCTCGTGTCTCAATCACTCTGGACAAAAAGAAGCTCCGCAAGGTGCTGCTAGCCCACGAGAACACCGACCTTTCCGAAATGTTTCGGCTGTGGCTTTCGGAGAAGGGCCTGCGCTTTCCTATCGGGTTCTTTTACGACCCGAAAGAGCCAGCCTGCGTCAAAATCCCCCACCACGCCGTTTACCGAAGGCGCGCCATCGTAAAAATCGGCCAGTCCGTCCGAATTTGCGAATTCGGCAGCCCCGAAGAAGCAGAGATTTTTGTATCTTGCGGAAAGAAAAATAAAGGATTATAATGAGCCAACCCAAGAAGCCCGCCTCCCCTTTCAAGAATCGCAATTTTATCATCGTCCTTGTGATGCTTTTGATGCTGTTCGTGATGTTCCCCCTCACAGGGAAAAGCAGCGAACAGGACATGACCCGCACGGAATTTCTCGCCATGATGGGAGATTCCACCAAGGTGATTACGGAACTCACGCTCCAGAAGACCCCCGACGGCATTATTATCGAAGGGGCCTACCAGATGAGCCCCGAAGAAATCGCCAAGGCAAACGAACAGCGCAGCGCCCTAGCCCGCTTTACCCGTTCCGAAAAGGACAACGGGAACACCAAGCGGTTCAAGAGCCACATGCTGGAAATTTCTAACGAGCAGATTACCGCCTGGGAAATGTTCAAGGGCGTCAAGGTGAAGGTGATCCACGAATCTTCCACCTGGATCGACACGCTGGTGGCGTTCCTGCCCGCGCTCCTGCTGATTGCCTTCTTCTACCTCATGATGAGCCGCCAGATGGGCGGTGGCGGCAAGAACCCCTTCAGTTTTGGAAAGAGCCAGGCCAAAATCATCGGGAGCGACCCGAAGAAAAAGACTACCTTCAACGACGTGGCTGGCTGCGACGAGGCCAAGCAGGACCTGCAGGAACTGGTGGAGTTCTTGAAAGACCCGAAAAAATATGACGAACTGGGCGGACGGATTCCTAAGGGCGCGCTTCTCGTAGGCCCTCCGGGTACCGGCAAGACTCTTTTGGCCCGTGCGGTTGCTGGCGAAGCGGGAGTGCCCTTCTTCAGCATGTCGGGCTCTGACTTTGTGGAAATGTTCGTGGGCGTGGGAGCTTCCCGTGTGCGCGACTTGTTCGACACCGGCAAGAAGAACGCCCCCTGTATTCTGTTTATCGACGAAATCGATGCCGTGGGTCGCCAGCGCGGAGCTGGCCTCGGCGGCGGTCACGACGAACGCGAACAGACCTTGAACCAATTGCTGGTAGAAATGGACGGCTTTGCTGCCAACGAAGGCGTGATTCTGATTGCGGCCACCAACCGCCCCGACGTGCTGGACAAGGCACTGCTCCGTCCGGGACGCTTTGACCGGCAAATCGTGGTGGGACTCCCCGACCTCAAGGGCCGCGAAGAGATTTTGAAGGTTCACCTGAAAAAGCGGAAGGTGCCCCTGGACAAGGACGTGGACGTTTCCGCCATTGCCAAGGGAACGCCGGGACTTGCCGGTGCCGACCTGGAAAACCTGGTGAACGAAGCCGCCCTGCTCGCCGCGCGGTTCAACAACAAGAAGGTCACCATGCTGGACTTCGAGGAAGCCCGGGACAAGTTGAGCATGGGTGCCGAACGCCGCACGCTGTTGATGACCGACGAAGAAAAGCGGCACACCGCCTACCACGAAGCGGGACACGCCCTGATGACGCTCCTGTGCAAGCATTCTGACCCGCTCCACAAGATTACCATTATCCCCCGTGGCCGCGCCCTGGGTGTCACCATGAGCCTGCCGGAACGGGACCAGGTGAGCTACAGCCGGGAATACGCCGAAGAGCGCATCATGATCATGATGTCTGGCCGCCTTGCCGAACTTATCTTCTTCAACCACCAGAGCACCGGCGCCAGCAACGATATCCAGCGGGCGACAGAACTAGCCCGGAAGATGGTGACCGAATGGGGGTTCGACGAAGAAATCGGACCGGTATGCTACAGCCGCACCGACGGCGAGGTGTTCCTGGGCCGCGAAATCAGTAAGCCCAAAGAAATGTCCGAAATGATGGCGGAAAAAATCGACAACGCCGTCAACGGGCTTATCAAGCGCATGGATGCTGCGGCACGCAAGCTGCTGGAAGAAAACAAGGACAAGCTCATTGACCTTGCGGAAGCGCTGTTTGAATTCGAAGTCCTGGACCGTGAAGAAATCGACAAGGTCATGGCAGGCGAAAAGCTTACCGGCACCAAGAAGAGCCGCCAGTACCAGGCCATGGAAGAACTGGCCGAAAAGAAAAAACGGGAAAACACTCCCCCGCCGGACCCGGGAAAACAGCCTCCGGTAGCCCCTGCAGCAGACGCAAACGCCACCGTCGCAGAAATCAAGCCCAAGCCCGCCGATGGTCCGGCAACGGCCAGCGATGGCACGAGCCAATCGACCGCAGTGGAGCCGCCCCAGGAACATTCCTAAGATGCAGAAATCCGTCCTGGAAAAAAACCGTGCACTGCCCTGGACCATCGGGAACAGGGTTTTCCCCTGCGCCAGCCCTCTGGTCATGGGAATCGTGAACGTGACGCCGGACAGCTTTTTTGACGGCGGGACCCACGCTACTCCGGACGCTGCCTACGAGCATGCCGTTGGCCTGCTGCAGCAAGGGGCAGACATTCTGGACATCGGCGGCGAAAGCAGCCGACCGGGAAGTACTCCTGTAAGCGAGCAAGAAGAAATGGACCGGGTATGCCCTGTGGTAGAAAGCCTTGCGCAACTGCAGGATATTTCCGAAGACCTGGGAAACCCCGGACACCGGGAGTTCCTTATTTCTGTAGATACCACCAAGGCGAAGGTCGCCGAGCAATGCATGCGCCTGGGCGCCCACATTATAAACGACATCAGCGCCTGCACCATGGATCCCGATATGCCATCGGTAGTCGCAAAGACCGGAGCCTCTGTGGTGCTGAACCACATGCGGGGGAATTTCGGCACCATGCAGGCGGACTTCAAGCCCTACGAAAACGTGGTGCAAGAAGTCCGGCAAGAACTGCTTGCCCAGGCGAAAAAACTTTTGGACCTGGGCGTCAGGCGCGAAAAGATTTGCCTGGACCCAGGAATTGGCTTTGGAAAGACCGTCCAGGACAATATCGACCTGATGAAATCCCTGGAATGCTTTCTGGATGACGGTTTCCCGGTGCTTATCGGCACATCCCGCAAGTCCTATATCGGCAAAATGCCCGGTCTCGAGCATAGCGACCGGCTGATCCCCACCATCACCGCAGGCATTATTGCTACCTTGGGTGGAGTAAGCTGTATCCGTGTACACGACGTGAAAGAAACGAAGGAATCCCTGCTCTACCTGGAGGCTCTAAAGTCCGATGGTCCTGTTTAAGCTTTTTGACATCATCGATGTCCGCATGGCGGATATTCTGGACATCCTCATCATGTCCATTATCCTGTACTATGTGTTCCAGCTGTTCCGCGGGACACGTGCCGTCCAGATGATCATCGGCGGCATGTTCCTGGTGGTGGCCTGGTTCCTTGCCCAGTGGTGGGAACTCCACACCCTTCTTTGGCTTTTGACCAACCTTGCCACCCTGGGCATTATCGCCATCGTGATTCTTTTCCAGCCCGAAATCCGCAGCGCCCTGACCCGAATCGGCCAGACCGTCAGCCGGGCCAGCTGGCAATCCATCTTTTTTCACGCCAGCGGACTTGACGATGTGACCAAGTCCATCACCACCGCCGTACAGGACCTGGCCAAGAACCATTTCGGTGCCCTGATCGTCCTCGAAAAGCGCGTGGGCCTGCGTAACTACGAAGAGACCGGCGAGATCCTGAACGCCCGCATCAGCTCCCGACTGCTCCGCTCCCTGTTTTTCCCCAATTCCGCCCTCCACGACGGTGCCGTGCTCTTGAACAGCAAGTGCATTGTGGCCGCGGGCTGTATCTTGCCCATGCCCACCGCAAACGCAGGCGGCGACACCGGCTACGGCATGCGTCACCGTGCTGCCCACGCCCTGGCCTCCGAATGCGACGCCCTGGTCATCGTGGTCTCCGAAGAAACGGGCTACATCTCCATCGCCTACCGTTCCAGCCTGCGGCGCAACCTGAGCATCAAGGAACTGGAAACCGAAATCAAGCGACACTGGGGCGAGCTGTTCAAGGACGAACGGGTCGAGGAGAAGGAAGGTAGTGGGGTCTGAGGTCGCTTCGCTTTGAGTTATGAGTGCGGTCGCCATAGCTCCCTTTGAGGTATAATTCGGATTTCAGATTTCGGAATTGGTTGATGGTTACAAGAAGTGTCATCCTGAGTGTCCTGTAAGGGCACGAAGGATCCAGGATTGCAGAATTGTTAGGTTGTAGAAGATGAGCGAAAACAAGAATAATGAGATTGAAGAAAAGAAAAAACGCAAGAAAAAGAACATCGCCATTCTGGTGCTGATGTTCCTTTTGCTTTTGTGCCTTTTTATTGTACAGTGCCACCTGGACCGCATCAAACAAGAGGCCCTGCGCCGTCAGCAAGAGACCGAGCTGGAAGCCCGCCAGCGCTACATTCTGGATAGTTTACGTCGGGCCGAACAGATGCGCGCCGACAGCCTGGCCGCCCTGGAACAGGCTCGCCTTGCCGACAGCTTAAGGATTGCGGACAGCCTTCGCCTAGCGGACAGCCTGCGCATAGCCGATTCTTTGGCGGCGCTAAACCCCAAGCTGAACCAGGACAGCCTACGCCATGTGCGGGACAGCATCCGCCACGTACGGGACAGCCTTGCCGCTCTTGAAAAAGCCCGTAACGACAGCCTCAAGCGTATTGCCGACAGCCTTGCCGCCCTGGATAAGGCACGAGCCGATTCCCTGGAAAAGAAACGCATTCAAGACAGCATCCGTGCCGCAGACCAGATTCCGCCCAACGCAGAAATCACGCCTCCTGCGGGTCGTTACTACGACCCCATCAAGCTAAAAGTAAAGTGCGACGAAATCAAGTGCAAGACCTTCGTTTCTATCGGTGACACCCTGAACCCGGTTGAGGCAGGCAAGGCCATCGATTACAACAAGACAGGCTCCGTGTACTATTACGCCGAAGATTCCGTCGGCAACAAGAGCCCCTGGGAAGATGCCAAGTACGACATGGCCAGCGACAACATCTGCGGAAAGAACGCCTACCCCGTTCCCGTTGGCGGCAAGACCGTATGCGTCGATGCCTACGAATACCCCAACACCCCCGACGAAAACCCCAGGGACATGGTGAGCCAGGAACAGGCCGCAAGCCTCTGCGAGCAGGCGGGCAAGCACCTTTGCACCATCGACGAATGGCAGGCCGCCTGCCGTGGCAAGGACAACACCAAGTACACCTACGGCAACTCCTACAAGCAGAACAAGTGCAACACCAACACCAAGGCCGCCAAGCGCAGCGGGCGCAAGGAACAGTGCCGCAGCTGGTGGGGCATGTACGACATGAACGGAAACCTGTGGGAATGGACATCTACCCCCAGCAAGGAACATTCCAACATGTTCTACGTGGCCGGTGGTGCCTGGAACACCAACAACGGAAGCCAGTGCACCGAGAAGAAGTTCAGCTTCTACCCCCAGAACCAGTACCCCAGCGTAGGGTTCAGGTGCTGTAAATAATTAATTCGGATTTCAGAATTAGGAATTAGGAATTACTTAATTTGGCGGCTTCGCCGCGATTATTTCAATTCTGAACTCCGAACTCCGAATTCCTAATTACTCTGACAATTCCACGTGCAGGTGTTCGGCATCGCCCCGCTCCCAGATGATTCTGAACCGGGGGCTTAGGCGTTCTGTCACCAGGTTCACGATTTCGCGGCGCTGTTCCAGCGGGATGTACTTTATGCGGAAATCGATAGCCTTGTTTTCGTAATGCTTGGACTTGCGGGCATGGTAGGGCCAGTCGTTCCCGCTGGTGATCACGGGAACGTAGTCGTCGCCCAGGACCTGATGAAATGCGTTAATCACCTCCAGCCCGGCCGTGTCCATGGCGGGTTCAAGGCTTTCCAGGTAAACACCCGGCTTCTGCTTGGTCCGCTTGATAAGGAGCTTATGAACTTCTCGCCCACTAAAAGGCTTCACGTTCAAGTGCCTGTAATAATCCTCGGCACTCCAATCTACATCTACCTCAGGAGAATCGTACTTGGGAATGGGCCGTGTATTGGCCCGAATCAGCAGATAGACGCCAACAAGCGCCAATACGGCAAGGATCGGGGCAATTAAATACAGGTGCTTCATTTTCCGCAAAAAAATACTATTTTATGGAACATGAAAAAGTTAATTCCTTTTGCAACACTTGCTCTTTCTTCCCTGTTCCTTTTCGGTTGCGGACAGGACAACGTCAACTACACCGGCTGCTGGCTGGGTGAAGAAAACATGGCCTTCGAAGTTCTTACCGAAAACGGCACGGACTACACCATCCGCAACATCAACGGTGACCTGAAGGCCACTGTCCAAGACGGGGCTCTCCGTGGCAAGAATACTCTTGACATGGAATACAAGATGAACGTGAAAGGGGATTCCGCCTATTATGAATTCGGCGGAATCGTCACGGGCTACAAGAGGATTTCGAAAGAAGAATACGACCGCGTCGTAGCCACCCTGCAGAAAGCCGCCGGAATGTAACTTCAATTCGTCATGCTCGTCCCGGAACTTTGTCCGGGATAAACTCCAGCGAGCATCCGCTTGATTACTTTCCTTCCAGCGTTTCTCTAACTAGCTGGTCCAGGGCGTACTCGCCGGGAGCACCGCTCCACACGCCCTTGATGTAACCGTCCTTGTCCAGCAACATCAAAGTCGGGACAGCGTGAATTCCGTAGCGACGCCACAGATCCTGTGTCGCGTCCCGGTACAGCGGATAAGGCGAAGCGTGCTGCTTCTCATAAAAAGCGTTCAACGTTTCCAGCGGTTCTTCGGAGATCCCGATAACTTCCAGTCCCTTGTCGCCGTACTTCTTGTAGATGTTGGCAAGCACCGGGAGCGTCTTGCGGCAAGGCCCGCACCAGGTGGCCCAGAAATCCAGCAGGGTGGCCTTGGGCTTTTCTTTGCGCTTTTCGCCGTTCTTGTAGAAGTTCTTTCCGAACTCGGCAATCTTGCTCCCGATGGCAGAACCTGTCAGGCTACTGATGTCGTCGGGGCGTTCCGTAAGGGCGGCCATCACGATCCGTTTCTTGCCGTCGCGGGAAATTTCCAGCTTGATCTTGTCCCCCGCCTTGTGGCCTGAAATGGCGGACTGAATCTGGGACATGTCCGTCAAGGGCTTGCCGTTTACGCCCACCAGCAAATCGCCAGAGGTCACGCCCACCGCAAAGCATCCCGATTCAGGGTGCACGCCCTTGATGTCCAAGGCCAGATGATTTTCAAAAGAGGTCTTCTTGAAAGAAAGCCCCAGCCAGGGGGCGGCAAGAGAGGCTGAACATACCAGAAGTAAAGACAGAGCAAAAAATCGAATAGAAAATTTTAGTTTCATTTTTTTCCTCAATCGGATCCTCGCCTGCGCGAGGATGACGTTCCTCAATCGGATCCTCGCCTTGGTTCGGCAACGCTCACCACAGGTCGCGAGGATGACGTTCTTCAATCGGATCCTCACCTTCGCGAGGATGACATTCCTCAAACGAAGCGAACTCACACCCCTAACGGCTTTCGCCTAATGCCTACCTATCCCTTTGAACTGGATCCTTCGCGACTTCGTCGCTCTGGATGACACTTCTTGTGTCTTACCTGACACTTCTTGAGACCCGAACCCCTAGATCCTAAATCCTAACCCCTAAATCCTAATCCCTAAAATCCTACCCTACTTCTTCGGATTCCGGTCGTCGTATTCGCCCAGGGACTTGTAACCGTCGTTTAGCATGGCGTCCATCAGTTCGGCCCGCATGGCATGGGCCGCCATCCAGCGGAAGGCCACCACGGAGTAGCACTGCACGGCGTCCACCCCCATCTTGATGAGGTCGTAAATCTTGTAGCCGTGGTCGATACCGCCACAGGCAATGACGCTCATTTGCGGGTAATGTTCCCGGATGTACTTCACGTTCCAGACCATGTTTTCGTAGAGAGGCCTGCCCGAAAGCCCACCGCAGTCGCCGTCGGCACGGAGAGGCGTCAGGTCATCGCGGGTCACGGACACCGGAAGTTCGCTGATCTTTGCCGTGGGGTAAGTGTTCCCCACCACCACACCGTTCACGCCGGTACGCACCAGCATGTCCATAATGGAAATCAAGTGCCGTTCCATCAGGTCGGGGCTGAGTTTTGCATACACCGCCTTGCGGATACCCAGGCCGTTGCGGATTTTCATGATTTCCTCGAAAATCCGCTCCGAAAAGCTCATATCCAGATCTACGCGGGACTCCCCCGTATTGGGACAGCTCACGTTAATCTCGATGTAGTCGGCGGCCTTGTAGGCGATGGTAAAGCTCTCGATGATATCCTTGATTTTCTCTTCGGGATCGGTAAGGCCCGGAGTCTCCGCCACGGATATGCCTACGCAAAGGCCCGCCTTGTGGGCTTTCACCAGCTGTTCGTCCACACGCTTGGCGATGACTTCTACACCCTCGTTGTTAAGACCCATGCTGTTGTAGATGGCCCGGTCATCTTCCAAAAATCCGATACGGGGGCGGTGGGTGTTTCCTTCCCTAAAGTGGCGGGTGGCGGTGCCTACGGTAATGCCGCCAAAACCTACGTTGGCAAAGTCCTTGATACGAAGCGCCGTCTTGTTGGCACCGGCGGCCAAGATGATGGGACACCCGAAATACAGAGAATTGCTGTGGTCCGCAAAAGTAATGACCCGCTTCAGGGGCTTGCGCAGGTCAGGACGGCCTCCCATAAAGGGAATAAACGGTGCAAACCGCGCCGCATACTTGAAGGAGTCGTGCCTGAACTCCGGGGACTTGTGGAAAATCCGACGAATCAGCGCCAAGACCTTGTCACTGAACTGCAAATAATACTCGTGATTCGTGCATTGAAAAGTCATATTAGTTAAATTATAAAAAAAAGAGGTACTAAAGGTGGAACAGACCATAGAAAAAAAAATTCACGGGAACATGCCCCGCTATCTGGAAACCCTGATGGACCTGGTGCGCATTCCCTCCATCAGTTTCGACAATTTTGACCAGAAGTTCGTGATCCAGTCCGCAGAGGCGGTAAAGGCCCTTTTCGAAAAGGCGAGATACACCAACATCCAGTTTTTGACGCCCAAGAGCGGAAGGCACACGGTCTATGCCGAAAGCCTCACCAGCAAAGACAAACCTACGGTGCTCCTGTACGCCCACCACGACGTGCAGCCCCCTATGCGGGAGGCCCTCTGGAATTCCAAGCCCTTTGAACCCGTGCTGAAGGGGGACCGGCTCTACGGTCGCGGTACTGCCGACGACAAGGCGGGAATCGTCACCCACCTGGCGGCGGCCGAACAGGTCCGCAAGCTGCTGGGCGACAAGGGCCCGAACCTGAAGTTCATCATCGAAGGCGAAGAGGAATCGGGCAGCGAAGGCTTCGCCCAAATCCTTCGGGAAAATGCGGAACTCCTCAAGTGCGACGCCGTCATCGTGGCGGACCTGGGGAACTTCGCCAAGGGAACTCCCTCCATCACCACCACCCTCCGGGGCATGAGCGCCATCAACGTGGAACTTCGCGCCACCAAGGCACCCCTCCATTCCGGAAGCTGGTCGGGCCCCATTCCAGACCCAGGGCAGGAACTCTGCAAGATCATCGCCGCCATGACCAAGGCCGACGGAAGCATTACCATACCCGGATTTTGCGACGGACTTGTCCCCCCTACCCCGGAGGAACTGGAATCCTACAAGAGCCTGGGCATGACCGAAAAGATTTTCCGCAACGACGGCGGCGTGCTGGACTCGGTCAAGCTGAAGGTGAGCGAAGAGGAAATTCTCCTTTCCCTATGGCGCCGCCCCTCCATCGTGGTGACCGCCATGCAGGTAGGGAGCCGCACCAACGCCGGAAACGTTCTGCAGGACTCAGCATACGCCCGCATAGGCATACGGCTTGCCCCCGGCATGAACGCAGACCGTTGCACACGCCTGCTGGTAGAATTTATACAAAGTAACGTTCCCGACAGCCTGGAATGCACCATCCGAGAAGAAGACGGAGCGAACCCGTTTGTGACGGACACCAGCCACCCCTTCTTCAAGGAGATGGCAAGCGCCATGACGCGGGCCTACAAGAGCGAGACCAAGTTTATAGGCTGCGGGGCCAGCATCCCAGGCGCAGAGCTGTTCCGCAAGACCTTCGGAAACATACCGATTCTGCTGACGGGCCTAGAGGACCCGGAATGTGCCGCCCACGGCGAAAACGAGAGCCTTTACGTTCCTGATTTTGAGCACGGCATCGTAGCGGAAACACTGTTCTTTGCAGGAATATGTTCGTAATGGAGATGCCCGGTCAAGCCGGGCATGACAACTTAAAATATGGCTTATTAATTGTGGAGGCTATATGAAAAAGAGACTTGTAGTATTGACGGGTGCTGGCATCAGCGCCGAGTCGGGACTCCGCACCTTCCGCGGAAACGACGGCATGTGGGAACACGAGAACATCGAGGACGTGTGCACTCCCGACGCCCTCCGGCGTGACCCGAAAAGGGTCAAGGACTTTTACAACTTTTTGCGGAAGGGCCTGCCGAACCACCAGCCAAATGCCGCCCACCTGGCGTTAGCCGAACTGGAAGAGCGTCTTGGCGACGAGTTCTTGCTGGTGACCCAGAACGTAGATGACCTGCACGAGCGTGCGGGAAGCAAGCGTGTGCTCCACATGCACGGCGACCTGATGAAACTCCGCTGCGTGCGGGACGAAGACCACGAATTTTCCTTTACCGGCGAAGAGACCCTGGAGACCAAGTGCCCCATTTGCGGAGCGAAGACCCGCCCCGACATCGTGTTCTTCGGCGAAGTCCCGCTGTACATGGACCAGATCCAGGACGCCCTTCGGGAATGCGAGGAGTTCGTCTATATCGGGACCAGCAGCGTGGTGTACCCCGCCGCAGGCTTCAAGAGTTTTGCCAAGAGTTTCGGGGCGAAGGTCACCTGCCTGAACCTGGAAATTCCCGATCACGACCCCTACACCGACGTGTTTGTCCAGGGCAAGGCCACCGAGGTAGTGCCCAAGTGGGCGAAAGAGTTTAAGTAGCGGAAACGGGGTTTTAGGGGCAGAGCCCCTAGGAGAGGGGGTAGCAGAAACGGCAAGGAAATCCCCGCCAAGATGATAGGGGATCCTCGCCGGAGCCTGCCCTGAGCCTGTCGAATGGGCGAGGATGACGAGAGAATTGCGGGGTTGACGAGCCGGGTCAGTGAGCCAAAAGCGACTCGTCTTAACGAGTCGTGTTGGCGAAAGCGAGGCAATCTCGTAGGTTCTTCTATGCTTTTGAGCCGAGCGGTCTGTGTAGCGAGGGGGAGACTTCTCCCTTTGTTGCCGATTTCCCACCATTTATCTATATTTATGCATATGAGTGAATATACGCATAAATCCAGCATCGGACCGGTGGTCCCCCAGGATTTCGTCAAGGACTATGGCGAGACGGGTTTTGCGCTGGAAAACGGACAGACGCTGCCTGCGCTGAATATCCGTTACGAGACTTACGGCAAGCTGAATGCCGCCGCCGACAATGCGGTGTGGGTCTGCTCGCCCCTGACCGCCGACGCACACGCCGCCGGCTGGTACACCGAAACCGACCGCAAACCCGGCTGGTGGGACGAACTTATCGGACCGGGCAAGGCTATCGACACGGACCGCTTTTTTGTGGTCTGCAGCAACATTCTGGGCGGGTGCAAGGGCACAACGGGCCCCGCGACCATCAACCCCCGCACGGGCAAGCCCTACGGGAGCACCTTCCCCATCATCACCATCGGCGACATGGTGCATGCCCAGAAGGAACTGGCCGACGGGCTCCACATCAAGGAATTCTACTGCGTGTTGGGCGGCTCCATGGGCGGTTTCCAGGCCATGAAATGGGCCATCTACTACCCTGAACAGGTGAAGCGGGTGGTGATTATCGCCAGCTCGCCCCGGTTCTCCAGCCAGGCGCTGGGGTTCGAGGTGGTGGCCCGTGACGTGATTACCCAGGACCCGAACTTTAACGGCGGGGATTACTACGACAAGGCGAACAAGCCAGACATCGGTCTTGCCAACGCCCGCAAGCTAGCCCACATCACCTACCTGAGCGCCATCGGCATGGAACAAAAGTTCAAGCGCTCCCAGGAACAGGAGAACCGTAACCACGCCGTCACCTACAGCACGCCCTTCGATCTGGACCTGCCCATCGAAAGCTACCTGCGCTACCAGGGCAAAAAGTTCGTGGACCGCTTTGATGCCAACAGCTATCTGCACATCGCCCACGCCACCGACGCCTTTGACCTGGAAACGGAATACGGCAGCATCGAGAACGCCTTCAAGGATATCGGCGCCGAGGTGCTGAACGTGAACCTCTCCACCGACTGGCTGTTCCCGCCCCACGAGAGCCGCCGCATCACCAGCGCCCTGTTGAACGTGGGCAAGAAGGTGACGAGCCTTGAACTGGACACCCAGTTCGGACACGACGGGTTCCTGATTGAAGTGGGCGAACTGGGAAAGGCCGTGGGCCGGTTCCTGGATTCCAAGATTATCCCCCAGCAGGGAACCCAGGCCGTGCCCGTGTTCCACGAAGAGAGCGACTTCCAGCTGCTGGGCAAGCTGGTGAAAGAAGGCAGCCACGTGCTGGACCTGGGCTGCGGAAGCGGCGACTTGCTGGACTACCTTATCCAAAAGAAGAACGTCTCCGGTTTCGGCATCGAAAAGAACATCACGGGAATCCTGGACTGCCTGGAGAAAGACGTGCAGGTTATCCAGCGGGACCTGGACGACAAGGGCATCTCGGATCTGAAGGACGGAAGCTTCGACTACGCCATCATCAACCGCACGATTCAAGAAATCCGCGACCCGGTGGCACTCCTGAACGAACTGTTGCGCGTCGCAAAGAAGGCCATTGTTACCTTCCCCAACTTCGGGCACTGGGCCACCCGCGGAAGCCTGATGCTCCACGGACGCATGCCCAAGTCCAAGGAACTGCCCTACGAGTGGTACGACACGCCCAATATCCGCCTACTCACAGTGAAGGACTTCTACACCCTCTGCAAGAAGGAAGGGTTCAAGATAGAGAACATCAACTTCCAGAGCGAACACCTGGCGAGCAAGGTTCTCTCTGCTCTTGGGCTCAAGAACTTCGGCACCGAACACGTGATCGCGACAATTAGTAAATTATAAGGAGACCGGCGGTAGGTGTAGTGTGAAATGCGTAGTGAGAAATTAGTAACAGGTTGTCAGTTTTCAGTTCTCCGTATAAAATTAGGCGCCGAAGGCGCGATTATAAGAACTCACAACTGACTACTCATGACTGACAACTCATCCCACATTCCACATCTCCCTAAATCCTAACCCCTAGATCCTACCCCCTACTACCTATAACCTAAAAAGCTTATGTCCATCATTTCCATGACCGGGTTCGGCAAGAGCGAATCCACCCTGAACGGAACCACCTGCGTTATCGAAGTCCGCAGCGTGAACAGCCGTTTCCTTGAAATTTCCAGCAAGATCCCCAAGAACTTCGCCTACCTGGAAAACGACCTGAAGGCCATTATCAAGGACAAGCTTGTCCGCGGTTCGGTGAACCTCTCCATCACTCTTGGCGAAGGGGCCGTCGGGAACATTCCCGTGTGCTACAACAAGACTGCGGTGAGCAAATTCGTGGAAATCACCAAGGACATGCTAAACGAGATGCAAGCCAAGTATGGCAATCTCATTGAGCACGAAATCAAGCTGGAACACATTCTCGCCATTCCCGAAGTGCTGCAGTTCACCGACGCGGGAGCCGACAACGAAGCCTGGGCTGCACACCTGAAAAATGAACTTTCGAAAGCGCTGGACGGCGTCATCGCCATGCGGGAAAAGGAAGGAGCCAACCTGGCCGCCGACCTCACCAAGCGGGTCGCCCACTTGGAAGACGTGCTCGCCAAAATCGAGGTGCTGGACCCCCAGCGCATCGAAACCTGGAAAGTCAAGTTCAAGGAGCGGGTGGACGCCCTGATGAAGGACAGCGAAATCGACGACGTGCGACTGCTGCAAGAAGCCTGCATCATGGCCGACAAGCTGGACATCCACGAAGAGATTACCCGCTTCCACAGCCACAACAAGCTGTTCCTGGACGCCCTCAAGAAAGGCGGCGCCCAAGGCAAGAACCTGGGGTTCATCCTTCAGGAGATGGGCCGCGAAGCAAATACCCTTGGAACAAAATGCCAAAGCGCAGAGATTGCGGCCCTAGCCATCGAACTCAAGAACGAGATCGAGTGCATTAGGGAACAGAGCCTGAACATCGCATAAGGAAACCAAACCGAGCAAGGTTCGCCATTTTTTCAAACGAAAAGGCCGCGATAAAAAATCGCGGTCTTTTAATTTTTCTAGATCCTTCGACTGCGCAACTACGTTGCTCCGCTCAGGATGACACGGAGCCTGCCCTGAGCCTGTCGATGGGTGTTACTTCTGGTGCTTCTTAAACCACTTGATGAGCCCGTTGGTGGAGCTGTCGTGGTTCAGTTCGGCGTCGGCCT
>CAMKMX010000023.1 GCA_946414025.1 uncultured Fibrobacter sp. | reverse complement strand
CCACCAGGAATTCCGCTTCGGGAATGTTGAGCTCGTCCACCTGCGGGGCAAGGCGGATGGTATCGCAACGGGCGCAGAATTCGTAGCCCAGGTAGCCCACGCCCGAAGAAGGAATGGGAATCTGGTTAGGCGGCACCGTATTTTCGGCAGAAACAAGCGTGAGGGCATCGAGAATATCGCCCTCGCCTTCCTTCAAAAAGATGCTTTCCTTGCCGTCGATGACGATGCTTACGTCGTTGTCGTTCTGGCGCAGACGGAAGCCTTCATCTATCATCAAGGTAGAATAGCGGCTACGGCCATGCGAAAAACTCGCCGACTCGAAAATCGCCTTCGCGCCCAGCTTCTTGCCCAGCGAAAACGGGGTGTAACGTTCACCGGGCAGTGCCACGTAGATGCTGTCGGTACGCGGCTCGTAACCCGGTTGTTCTGTAATGTGCTTGATCTTGTTGGTCATTTTGATCCTCTGGTTTTAAAAAGGTTTGGGGTATGAGGTCGCTCGCAAGCTCGCTTTGAGGCATAGGAAATTGACTTCTCTGGAGCAACGAGGGCTATATCCATTCTGTTTAAACTTTTGCGTTCCTGGTTTAGGGTTTCGCAAAGGCTTAGGTCCCGGAGGATTTCAATGATTTTGGTAAAAGAGAAAGGCCTCCGTGAGTCCGGAAGCCTTTGCTTAAAATCTTGGGTGAATTGCGACAAATACCGGGCTCTATGTTAGAGTCCGCGCCACCAACGACGGTTAAGGGTTGCACATGTCACAAAGTTCATCATGGGCACAAAGATATCAATACAAGTTAACCTCGGCAAGGGGTTTCTCCAAAAAAAAATCAAAAAAATGCAAATAAATGCAATTTTTTACATTGTGTGTAATAAAAAAGGCGCCATTAGACGCTCTTTTCATATATAATATATGTTGTCAAAAATGATTAAACTCGGTTACTGGGCCTTTGCTTCGGCTGCACCGTTGTTTGCTGTCGTAGCGTTCGAATCAGCCGCCGTGGCATTCGAATCGGCCGGGGCCGCAACTTCGAGCTTGGCAATCTTTTCCCAGTCTTCCTTGTCGTAGTTCCTCAGGAACATGGCCCCCTGGTAACCGCGGACAATTTCCACCGCCTTGGCAGTATCCTTCTGGCTAAGGGCGTCCTTGGCGTCTTCCAGCACATCCTTCTGGGCGTTCCGCTTGTCCAGGATTTCGCCCATGCGGTTCTGGCGGAGCACTTCCATGGTGTCGCTTACAAATCCCAAATCCCAGGTACTGTCGAAGCAGGCTTCTGCGTCCAGGTATTTTTCGGGGTTCGTGGCCGCCTCGTCAAAAAGGGCATTGCAGCGTGCGAAGGTCTCGGCGCTTTCGGTCTTGGAATGCTGGTAATACTGGTAACCGCCCACGATCAGGCCGATAACCACCAGCAAGAAGAGCCCGTCCTGCCAGCCCATGACGGGACCGCTAGGCATCTTGGGCCTTCCGTTGACGGTTTCCCCGGCTTCTAGTTTTTCTTCTGCTTCGTCAAAAGGGCTTTTTCCGTTTAAGAAACTGAACATGATTCTACCTTACCTTTTGGATAGTGCGTCAAAGACGCGGGCATATAAATAAATCTGTTTCACGAGGCTTGCAAAGCCGTTGCTCCGGGTGGGGGAGAGCCCTACGTTCAAGCCGATGTCCCTAAAGAATTCCGGGTTTACAGACAAAATAGCAGACGGCGTCTGGTCGTTGTAAATCTGTAATGCCAGCGCTCCAAGTCCACGGCTAATCAGCGGGTTGGTGGTACCGCCTTCTACGTCCATTTCGAAATGGATGACCTCGCCGTTAAAGTTCGGCACCAAGTACATGGTAGAGGCACAGCCCTGGATGATAAACTTTTCCGCCTTGAGGGCGGGGTCCATCCCTTTGTGGTTGCGGGCGAGACTCAGCAGGTATTCCCACTTGCCGTCGGCGTCTGTAAAGCTTGCGAATTTCGCCCGGAGTGCGTCTTGTCGTTCCTGGATAGATTCTGGCATGGTTCGACCTTAACGCAAGAACGAGCGCATCTTCCAGATGACTGAGGGGCAGGACCAGAGCACGTTCCAGAAAATGCGGACCAGGGTCTGTTTTTCTCGAGGCAGCCTGGAGAGCCGCTTGGCGGCCTTGTCCAGCTGGTCATCGGTAATGCTGTTGAAACCCGCCTTGGCGTTGGCGATTTGCTTGTGGCTCTTGCCCAGGGCTTCCATCCAGCGGGTGAGGGTAGAGGCCTCGATGGCTTCCCGATTTTCTCCGCTGTCCTTGAGCCACTGGTCCACCGCTTCGGCGGCAATCTTTCCGCTGATTAGGGATTCCACGATGCCCGACCGGCTGATGGGGTTCACGCAGCTGGCGGCATCGCCCGCCTTGAAAAGCCCACACTTGGCGAGAGGCTTGTCGGACTGCCCGCAGGCGATCATGCCGCCATAGACGGCCTTCACTGTCGCTTCCGGGTAGTTCTTTGCGATAAAATTCATGAGTTTTTGGCGCAAGGGTTCTCCGTTCTTTACGGTCTTGCCCAGCACGAAACCGATGTTCACTTCTTTGCCGTCTCGGGGGAAAATCCAGCCGTAACCGTCCTGGAATTCGCTACCGAAGAACAGCTCGATGTGCTCGGGGCTGTGCTTGATTCCGTCTGCTACGGCGAAAATCCCTGTTTCCAGGTCCGTATCGCCGGACTCGATTCCTTCGAGGCAGGGGATATTCCGGGTGAGCCTGCACCCGGGGCCCGAGGCGTCAATGATGGTCTTTGCCGACAGGGTGACGGATTCGTCTCCCTGGGATACCTGGACGTTCCAGCCAGTCTCGGTGCGTTCCAGCTTGTGGATAAGGGTGTCAAAATGGCATTCTACCCCGTGGTTCTTTGCAGAATCGGCGATGCTCTTGTGGAACAGGGCCCTGTTGAGAATCAGGCCGCAGTCCTTGCTGTAGAACTCGGCGCGGTAACGCTTGGGCGAGGTAAAGTAAATGCCCGAAAGTTTGCCCCGCACAAAGGCCGGGTCAATGGGCCACAGGGCGGCAAGCCTGTCTGCTGAAACAGCCTCTGCACAAAAGATGGGTTCCTTCCAGGGGGCTTTCTTGTCCAAAAGAAGAATCCGTCTGGCAGTGCCGGTCAAGTACCCTAGGGTGCAGGCCGCCATCAGCCCGGCAGGACCGGCCCCGCAGACTATGACATCGTACTCTTTTTGAGCGAAATTTGACATTTCAAGGCAAAAAATAGCATTGTTTTACATTTTTCTTGCCTTTATCTGAATTTTTTTATTTATTTTAGGGGTATCCGTTATTTTGGATTTTCCATAAAGGGAACGTGTATATGAATATGATGAAAATTTCGAAGTTTGGCCTTTGCCTGGTGGGCGCTCTCGCCATGAGCGGTTTTGCTCAGAACGAGTGGTCTGGCAAGGACCTCAACATTTCTTTCCGCGATAAGCGTATCGACGGCTTTAACTTCAGCAATGCCAAGGCGGTCAAGAACGTTACGGACTTCCAGCGTGCAGCAGGCGAAAAGCCGAATTTCAAGGGTGCGAACCTCTCCGGTGTGTCCTTCCAGAACGCCGTGATTAGCGAAGCGAATTTCAACAATGCCGTCCTCAAGGGCGTGGTCATCAGCGGTGCTGACATCCGTAGCTCCGATTTTAAGGGCGCCGACATGGAAGAAGCCAACCTCTACCGTGCAACGCTCCTGGACAGCCAGTTCCCCCAGACCAACCTGAAGAATGCCCGTCTGGACATGATGAAGGTTTCTGAAGAAACGGACTTCAGCAAGTCGGACCTGACCATGGCGTCCGTCAACGAAGTGGACCTTACTCGCGCCGATTTCTCCAAGGCGAACCTCACCAACACCAACTTCGCCCGTTCCTTGATGGCTAACAGCGATTTCCGCAAGGCTACCCTGAACCACACGGACTTTGCGGGTTGTAACCTGATTGCCGCAAACTTCAAGGGCACGGACCTGGTGGATGTGAACTTTGCCAAGGCCGGTCTTTCTCAGGCGGAATTCGGCGGCGCTGAATTCAAGAACGTGAACCTGCAGGATGCAGACCTTTCTCTGACCACCTTCAACGACGTGGACCTGTCCAAGACCCAGCTCCAGCGTGCCAAGTTCGCCCAATCTACGGTAAAGAACATGGAATTTGCCAAGCAGGATCTTTCTGGCGTGGTGTTCGACAAGGGCAACGTGTCCAAGAGCAACTTCGAAAAGGCTAAGCTCGACAAGGCCTCCTTCTATGATGCTTCTGTGGAAAAGGATGTCTTCAAGGAAGCCGAACTCATGAAGAGCGTCTTCGACGGTGCTTACATCTTCAAGACCATCTTCGACAAGGCCGACCTTACCAAGAGTAACTTCGCAAACGCAACCATCGAACGCTCTGATTTCCAGCTGGCCCAGATGTCCGGTACGAGTTTCGCCGGAGCAAAGCTCATCAAGGTGAGTTTCTTGAACGCGAACCTTCAGGGTATCAAGATTGACGCCGACACCAAGATGGAAGATGTGGATTTTTCCGGTGCTGACCTGAGCAACGCGAAGATTGAAAAGTTCACGGCCAAGCGCGTCATCTACGACAACAAGACCAAGTTCCCCAGCGGGTTCGATCCGCGCCAGTTCGGCTTCACCAAGCCCGGTGAGAAGGCTGCCGAAGTGGTGGTGAACAAGAAGCAGGGCGACAAGGTTGCCGAAGACGCCATGCCCAAGAAGAAAAAGAAAAAGAAGAAAAGACACTCTGACGATGACGATTTCTAGTCGTTCCTGATTAACGGATTTGAGACCTCGCGCAAGCGGGGTTTCTTTTTTTTTATGAACAAAAATAGGTGCCCTGCTTGGGACACCTGTTTAATGTTTATGGGGATCCCCGTGATTCTATCGCCACTGCGTGGCTCCAGAATGACAGCGGGGATGACAATTATGCGTCGAGGGCGACGGCTACCACATCAGGGAGAACACCATACCCGGCCTAAAGTACTTACCGGCGGTGTACTTGAGTGCCGTGCTGTGGAGCAGCATGAACAGCGCGCTTGCTTCAACCTTGTTGGCCTTCGCAATGCTGCCGAATGCCTTCGTAAAGGCGGGCAGGTTGCGCGGGAGCTTCGGGCTGATGCGGGAGTCTGCAAGCAGGGCGCCCTTCTTCAGGAGTTCCTTGTGCATCTTGTCGGCGGCGGTAGCGCTGAGGCCGAAGGCCTTCACGAGAGCTTCCGGGTGCAGGCGGCAAGAACCGTTGAATCCTTCCGGTGCGGCGAACGGGATGCGGGCTTCTTCGTAGAGGTTGCGGATCATGGAATCGCCCATGTCGGCAGCCTGCTTTTCGAGGCCGTGGTGCATCATGGCGCACATGATGCTGTACTGGATGCCAATCCACACGTCGTGAGCCTGGAAGTTGAATTCATCCAGCGGAGAGCCGTCCTTATGCACAAGGTTTGCGGCACCGATGAGCGGGCTGTTGGCCTTGTAGTTCGTGTTGAAAACGCGCAACAGGTTCGCCTTTGCCTTCTTCTCGTCGCTGATGGGCTTGAGACCCAGCAGGCGGAGGTAAGTGTCGGCGAGCATCGTGTCGGCGAATACATCGTCGCAGTCGTTTGCAATCTTTGCGTTCCAGCTGGCGGTAAAGGCGTCCTTGCACTGGGCGGTGAGCCATGCCTTCTTGAGGCCGCGGAGTTCGTTCTTGGAAAGTTCCACGTCGCTCGGGATTTCGCCAGAGTTCAGCCATTCGTTGATGGCCTTGAGGGCGGCCTTCACGTTGGTGCCGTCGATAACGAGCGTGTCCTTGATGGCGTCGGCGAGTTGCGGGAGCTTGTCTGCCACAACGTCCTTCGCTTCCATCGGAGTCACGAAGAAGTGGTAGTAGCCTTCGGCTTCGTCCCACAATGCTTCGTCGAATTCCTTGTTGGCGGCGTCGGCCTTCGCATTCCACGTGTCGGCCTGAGCCTTATCGCCAAGGATTTCTGCAATCTTGGCGGCTGCGCGGAGGCCTGCAATCCAGAGGCTACCGCAGTACACGGAAATGCCGTGGCTGGAGAGGTTGTCGAACGTGTCGTCGGTACCGTGGGTGAGCGGGAAGTTTTCGCCTTCGTTCACCATCTTTTCGAGGTACTGCATGGCGGCATAGACGGCTTCCTTGCAATCCTGCAAGTTCTGCTTGTCCTGCGTCTTCACGTAATGACGGAGAACCATCAGCACATACTTCGGAGCGAGATCCTTCCATTCCTTCACGTTGTGCCAGTCGTAGGCATCGGGTTCGGCATCGAAGGGACTTCCCAGGTCGTGAATCACGGCACCACGCACGGCGCGGGGACCTTCCAGTTTCGGGTCGGGGAGGTCTGCGTAGGGGAGGTTCACATATTCGTGGTGGCGGCGGCGGTTGTTGTTTACGGCGAGAATGGCGTCGCCGAAGCGCTTCATTACCACGCCGTCGAGGCGCGGCATCAGGGCCATCAGGCTGAAGCTTCCGTAGAAGTAAACGTCCAGGGAGTTGAAGAACGGATAGTCTGCGCATTCGCGAACCAAGAAACGGTCGTCCTTGTCCCACACGGTGGCTTCGGCGAGGAAGCTGAGGGTGTTGATGGCGAGACTCTTGAATTCGGCCTGCTTGGCAGCGGTCTTGTAGAGCTTGGCCACGGCCTTCTTCGGCACGAGTGCTTCGAATGCCTTGAGGCGAGCGTCAAAGTTCTTGTCGGCGGCGAGGGCTTCTTCTAGGATGGCGCCCACACGGCCATAAGCTTCGGGGAAGAATGCGGTGTACTTCTTGGCGGAGGTAAGCTTGTTCAGCTTGATTTCGGGGAAATCCAGCACCAGGTTGAACTGGAAGCTGACCTTCTGCTTCGGCTTGAGAACGGCAGTCACGGCGACGGCACCTGCAATCGTTTCACGACCGCTGTAAACGTTCTTGACCCAAGAGCCTGCAACGCGACCGCTCTGGAGAGCGCCCTTCAGCACAGAGGCGGCATCGTCCTGGTAGAACATGGGCTTCACGGAAACGTTCAGGTTATCCTTCTTGTTCCAGGCAACAGACACGCCCATGCAACCGTTGAAGTCGCTTTCGGCCAGCGGCTTTTCGTTGTAGAATTCGATACCGCGAACGGAACGGCCATCTTTGAGTTCCTTGTCGAACTGCACGCCCTTCGGGAAACGAGCGGACGGCACCAGCACAAAGCTAGAGTCCTGAACGCCCTGGCGGTCCTTCTTGGCCATGTAGCCCGTGATGCTGTCCTGAATCTGGACAATCGTCACTTCGCGGGTTTCCTTGGTGTTGTTTTCGAGAGTGAACACGGTGGCGCTCACGGGGAGGCTGGAGAGGCGTTCGTCACCCGGGGTCACGTAGCTGGACTGGGTCTTGGTGATAGCGACACCCTTGCCTTCGTAAACAGTTTCGCTCACCGGATAGAGAGCGGTGTACTTCATCTTGGCAGCGTCATAACCCGGTTGGCCCAGGAATTCGGAGTCGTTTGCCCAGGCGGCGGTGAGGGCGCCTTCGCGGGCAGCCTTTTCGCCAATCATGCCATCGAAGAAATCAATGAGAACGGCGCGGTTGATGGCGGCGGTGTCCTTGCCTGCAGCGATCAAAGCCTGGGTGCGGTCGCTGAACTGGATGTGCCAGCGTTCAAAGGCGGCCTTGTTCGTTGCCAAAAGAGTCTTGTCGGCAAGTACCTTGTTGAGCTTGGCTTCTGCCTTCTTCTGGTCCTTCATGTCGGCGTCGCCGAAAACGCGTGCTCCGTTTGCATCGAGGAGCGGGAAGTTGTTGTTGTAGATGCCGAATGCGGCGAAGTTGCCAATCACAAGGGGAGCCTTTGCGCTCAAGACCGCTTCCTTGAAGAAGAAGTTGTTGAAGCGGAGGTCAGCGGGCTTTTCGGTGCGGACCTGCACGCCCGGCATCACGTTCATCACGGGTGTGGTGCCTGCAGGCGTTGCGGTGAATGTGGAGCCGATACCGCCGACAGCAATACCCGTGGTAGAGGGGGTCGTAGAAAGCGGGGTGTACCAGGGCTGGATAAATTCCACGGCGAGGCCCGGGGTCATCAGCTTCTGGACGGAACCGGCCTGTTTGGCGCCGGCGAGGTAATCTTTGATGCTCATATTTTATGTCCGTGATGAGGGTTTGATTTTACGAGGGAAAAAAGTAAAAAAACTAGGGGGTGATGAATAAAGCAAATCTGTAAAAAGTGTTTACAAGCGGAACAGCCCAATTCTTCTTACTCGTGAGTGAGGCTCCATTTCAGATAACCCGCCATCTGTAGCGGGTGGCAGAAGGTGCCGTCGGCCATTTTCGCCTGCAGTTCCTCGTCGGAAAGTTCCAGGGATTCGATTTCTTCGGTGCTGTCAAAGTGGGTGTTCCCGCCCTTGACCACCCCGTCGATGAATACTACGTGAAATACACCGCGATGCCTGTCCGGGTTCACCGGGAAAGTGCCGATGAACTTTGTCATCCCCGGCTTGACCGTGGATCTGCTCTCATCTAACACATACCCGCATTCTTCCTGCAGCTCCCGGAGGGCGGCCTGCTCCGGCGTTTCGCCCTTGTCGATGATTCCTGCAGGGAACTCCAGGGCGATTTTTCCGGTGCCGTGGCGGTATTGTTCCGTCATGACCCACTTGCCCTGGGCGGTACGGGCAAGAATCAGCACCCAGTCCGGCTGCCAAAGCGTGTAGAAATCGTCAATGACCTTTCCGTTCGGCAGTTCGCAGGTCTCCTTGGCCACTTTCAGCCAGGGGGCATCTACCAGGTATTCCGTCTTGAGCAACTTCCAAGGTTTCATGGGAGAAAAGATAGTTTACCCTTCCAGCTTGTTCTTCAAGTAGTGCCTTGAAGTCCAGGCGAAGTAGAGGATATCCGCAATCACCAGCGCCACGGCGCAGGCCAAGAATACGGGCTGGTGGTTGCCGAAATGTCCCGCCATGGAGCCGCCAGCCAAAATGCCAGCCCCAATGCCGATATCCCAGCCGGAGAGGTAGGTGCTGTTGGCGGTACCCCGCTGGTCGTGGCGGGCCAGGTTCACGCACATAGTCTGATACCCCGGGAATATAAGCCCGAGGCTCGTGCCAATCAGGAATGCCGCCACAAAGAAGGTGATGGGGGAGTGGCTGAAGGCCAAGATAAAGTAGGCCACCACGTTCAGGGTCATGCCCGTACCCACCAGGTGAATCAAGTAACCCTTGTCGATGAGCCGCCCCGTCATTACCCGGTTCAAAATAAGGCCCGCTGCAATCAGGGCGTAGAACCAGCCGGAGCCGCCGATGCCCAGTTCCTGGGCGTAGAGTGCGATGTAGTTGGTCACGGGCCCGTAGGCAAAGCCCACGAAGATAAAGTTTGCAAACTGCGGGACGGCGCGGGTCAAGAAAAACCGGTCCAGCGAAAGGGGCGCGTGGGGCTTCTTTTCTTTGCGGGGAACGTTTAAAGTCTGCACCAGGACAAGGCCGATGATGCACAATGCGATGGAAATGATAAACACGATGGTGTCGCCGAATGCTTCGTACAGGAACATGCCGGTCATGGGGCCTGTGGCAAAAGCCAGGTTCACGCTGATGCCGAAGTAGCCGATACCTTCGCCGCGACGGCTCGCGGGCAGGGCGTCGATGGCCACGGTGTTGCTCGCCGTGCTGGAAATCCCGAAGAAAAGCCCGTGGGCAAAACGCACAGCGGCAAGGATGGGCAAGAAGGCCACCGTCTTGTAGCCCAGAAAGCACGTGGTAAAGGCGAAGAATGTCCAGAAGTACAGCGGCTTGCGGGAGAGCGTATCTACGAGAAAGCCCGCGAAGGGCCTGCAGGCCAGCGCCCCGATGGTGTAAAGGGAGATGATAAAACCTGCGGTGGCGTTGTCGGTCTGGAATTTCTCGATAATGTAGAGGGGCAGAATCGGCAACAGCTGGTAAAAACTGAAAAACAGCAGAAAGTTCGCGGCGGCCACCGTCACGAAGTTCCGGGTCCAAAGTGCGGGCTTTTGTGCTGTTGATATTTCTGCGGGCATCATTCTTCCTCAATGTGTGATGTGAAATGTGTAGTGTTTAATTTCCCACCCTACATTTTTCATTACTCCTTTGTTTTGTCGTCATTCTGAGCGGCCGCAAGGTCGCGAAGAATCCAGGATTTTTTTTGCTAGCGTCGTGGCAAAGCCTTCGGGCCTGGATCCTTCGGTGTTGCACACCTCAGGATGACGCTTCGCGTCATTTCCTCTCCAGCATTACGATGGTTTCCAGGTGCGGCGTTCCGGGGAACAGGTCCAGGGGCTGCACCTCGCGCACGCGGTAGCCGTAACGTTCCCATTCCTTCAGGGAGGCGGGAATCTCGTCGG
The DNA here is from genome assembly GCA_946414025.1 of uncultured Fibrobacter sp. Lineage (GTDB taxonomy): Bacteria > Fibrobacterota > Fibrobacteria > Fibrobacterales > Fibrobacteraceae > Fibrobacter. Next base: position 37,400 of record CAMKMX010000023.1, on the reverse strand, counting down.
TGCCGCAGAACACGTGGGCGATGCGTATTGGCTTTCGCATGGCAAGGGCGTGAATCACGCCGGGTTCGCAGCCCTTTCGGGGCGGGTCCAGCAGGATTTTTTCGGGCTCGTTCGGCACGGGTCGCGGAAGCCTTGTCTGCACGAATTCTTCGTCAATCTTTCCGGCGATAAAGCGGTACGGTTTTTTGAGGTGTCTGGCCGAGGCCTTCGCGCAGTCGATGGAAGGGCCTTCCCATTCCACTCCCAAAACGTCCTTGGCGGCTTCGCCCAGGGCGAAACTGAACAGGCCGTAACCGCAGTACAGGTCCAGAAAGTGGTCTTCTTTACCGAGGCTGAGCAGGCGGCTCGCCGCCTTGATCAGGTTGTGTATCTGGCTCTCGTTAATCTGGCTGAAACCGGTCACGGGGTAGCGGAGGCTGAACTTGCCGAGAGGGAGCGAAAGTTCCCGCGGGCCATAAAGCTGCTTGAAGTTCAGGCCTTCGGTAGGGCGTTTGGATTCCAGGTAGTAATCCGATTCGGTGGTATCTACGTAGGCGTGTGCCGCCGTTACGTGGAAAGGTGATTTTTGCAGGACGTCGGCAATCAGTTTCAGCTTGCGCACGATGCTGGCGTCAACCTTCTTGATGTTGAAAATCACCACCCGGTACTGGTAGGTGCCGCGAATGATAATCCAGTTCAGGGCGTAGGCCAGGGGCTTGTAGGCCGGCGTAATCAACTTTTCAAACAGAAAATCGTAAATACGGTTGTGTTCGTCGGGCTCCAGCAGGGAATCCTGACGGTCGAACTGCAGGTTGCCCGGTTCCATGTGCACGCGCCTCTTGCTGGTGGTGCGGTAACCGCGGGGCATGGGGCTGGCCATCACCTTCTGGGGGTTGCCGGCCAGGCGGTTCACGTCCCAGAATTCTCGGATGGCGGCATCCTTGACGCGGAGCTCGTCCTTGTAATCCAGCATGGCAAGGGATTCCCCGCGGAGGGAATCGGCTTCGCGGGTGTAGTTCGGAATCTGGTGGGCAATGGCTTGTTCGAATAGCATGGGGTAGGGGCTAGGATTTAGGGGTTAGGAGCTAGGACTTCGGAACGCAAATCTAGAAAATTAAATGAATGAAAAAAAGGCGGACTTGCGTCCGCCCCATTGAGTTACTTGGTCGTTATCTTAAGGGCTCGTATAGTCAGGAGCCTTGGAATCAATCGCCTTGACCGTGGGGCAGGTCAAGGTTACCGAAGTGTTTTCTGCGGTGGTAACCTTGACTGTGGGGCTTGCAGTCTGTCCCTTTTCGGTAAACGTCATAGCTGCACTGCTGGTGGTGCTTGTGACTCCTGTCCATTCGTAAGATGAAATGTCTGCAAGGGCGTGGCATCCGCTTACGGTCCAGGTGACGGTTACATCACCATTGCCAACATCTGGGGTGGGTTCGCTGGCTTCGCAGGTGCAACCTGTCAGCGGAGCGCCAGTCACCTGTACGGACCCGCAACTGATGGTCTTTTCGCCAATCTTGACAGAAGCGGAGAAGGTGCCGACAGCAGAATAACCAGCGGTCACACTTGCGCCACACTTGCCGCTAGAAGATGCCGGGGTGGCGCCATTCAATGTCCAGTCGCAAGTGGAATTTTTAACAAAATACTGATATTCCATCATTTCGGTTACATAGCTACCACTAAGCGATGCCGGCGTGAACACCCAGTTTACCGTCTCTCCCTTGTAGATGCTGGTCTTGCTGGGGGAGCAAGTTCCGTCGGGGGTGCGCTTGATTTTCCAGCTGTAGGTGCCAGCCCCGGAAATGTCGGTGCAGACGTACTTTTCGCCGTTATTGGCTTCGCTCTCTTCATTCAGACGGGCCTTCGTGCAGCCGCCCATGCCCAGATTGCAATCATTGTAGTCGCCTTGTCGCCAGGCGTCACCGTCATATACATAGCAGGTGCTGCTGTAAACATCGCCTTGTTTGGCGTCTCCGTCTTTGCCCGCTTCCCAGCCGTAGGTGTCGTATTCGATTTGCTTGGCTTCGGTCCATTCGCCGTCCTTGCAGATATACCAGGTGTTTTTAACCTTACCTACAGAATCTGCCGTAGCCTTCGCGCAACCGCCCAGCACGGATTCGATTTCATTGGCGACTCGCCAGCCACCGTTCTCGAACACATAGACAGTGCCCGTCGTGTCACCTTCCTTGATGTCCCCTTCCTTGCCGGCTTTCCAGCTGTGGGTGTCCTTCGAGAAGTCGGTGGCCTCCATCCAGGCGCCATCGAGGCAGATGAACTCCATGTCCTTCAGGGCGCTAGAAGAATTGCCGTTCTTCTTGACTTCGCCTTCACGCTTGCTGTTGCAGGTGCCCAGCTTGAAGTTTTTCCACCAGAAGTTGTTCACGTACTTCTCGAATGCGGGAACCTTGTCGGAGAGTTTCCAATCCTCGATGTTCTTGCGGATGCTAGCAAGGCCTCCCTTCAGGCTGGTTTTTGCGGCCCAGTCGGCGATGGCGGTCTGAACCTTTTCGTTGTCCCACACGCCGTCGGCCTCGATATCGCTGGCGTAGTCCGCCAATCTCTTGCTGAAGGCCCCTTCCTTCAGGTCGCTTTGCATCAAGGTGCTTATGGCAAGCAGAGCTGCGCTTCCGTCGCTCGTGCCGAAGATGTTCATGTCTTCGGAACTTCCGAAATCGCCCTGGATTCCGAAGGAGGCGAGAATTTCATTTTCGGCCTGTTCCTTCGCCTTCTTGACGGTGAGGTCGTTGTTCTTTAGCAGGTAGAGGGAACGTTCGTGCTCAAGGTGGGTGAGCAGGTTCACGTTCACCTGGCTTCGGTTGCTCAGGTCTGTAAAGGCGTAAAGCGTCACCTGGGATTCGGATTCCTTGCCGGTCACTTCGTTGAGGTAGAAACCGTTGGCCTTCAGCAGGGCGAATTGGGATTCCAGGTTGATCACATCGACGGAGAATTCCCCGCGGTCGCCCTTGATCTTGCCCTCGTAACTGCGGCCGGTCTGGGCGAGGGTCTTGCCCTCCAGTTCCTGCACGGTCACGCTGGCCCCTTCTACGAAGGGCCCCTTCTGGGACACGCCGGAAATCGTCTTGTTTTCGATGGGGATGATTTCTTCGGCAATGATTTCACCGTCCTCGACAGAGCCCCCAGCCATGCCGCCAGAGCTGCTGTCATCTCCGCAGGCCGCAAAAATGCAGGCGGTGGAAAGGGATAATTTTAGGAGCTTGTTCATTTTCTCCTCCTTTGGTTAAAGGGGTTGTTTTAAAGGTGTCGCCATGTTGGTCAGCGGGAACAGCTGCATGTTCAGGCGGTAAACTTCTTCGGTCTTGGCGCTTTCGGTGGCAATGGCCACGATACGGCGACGGCACTCGGCCAGTTCCTCTACAATTTTGGCGTAGGCTTCGCGGGTTATACCTAGAGTCAAACCGGTAATGTTACGGTCTTGGGCGGGGTCGTTTTTCAGGGTATCGACGGCGAGTTCCGCCATTTGCACCTGCAGGTCGTGGGCCACGGCTTTCTGGACGGTCTTGGTGCTGCGGGAGGGGTGGCTCATGCGGAGCGAGCGGTCGGCCTGCTGGTAATGGCCCTGTTCGTCTTGGGTCAAGTAGCCAGCTTCTTGTAAAAAGTCCAGAATCTCCCGGACTTCGCCGGTCTTTACGCGGTAGCGGGTGGCCCTGGAAATCTCTTTCGGGGTCGCGCCATCCATGGCGGGCGCGAGTTCGCGGATAAGGGAATTTTTCCAGGATTTGAAAAATTGGTATTCCTCGGCGGTGACCAGCTTCACCTTGTGGATGCGGGCCAGCTCGGCGATTTCTTCCAGGATGCCCTTCTTGTCGCTTTCCTTCTTTGCGTTGTCCAGGGCCACCAGCTTGCAGAAGAAGGTGGACTCGAACCCGGCAAGACCCATGGCGCTTGCCACTTGTGGGGCGGAACGCTCCCCCAGGTTTTTCTTGCCTTCGCAAACGTATTGCAAAAAGACGGGGGAAGAAAGCCCGGCGCTCTCCGCAAATGAGGCCCACGAAAAACCCTTGCGGGCCTTTCGCTCTTCGTAATAATCCCGGATGCATTCTCGGTAGTCGATGTATTCGATAATGGGTCTCATGCCTCCAAATATATACTCTAAAAAAATATTTTGCAATAGCTGGAATATAAAAAATTTAAAATTCTTATAAAAATTGCCAATTTTTATAAATTTCAATAAAAATTTTTATAAAAATAGAATATACTTGGCGGAAAATAATCTTTTTTGCTGAAAATTATAGTTTTAGATATGGAATAGACTTATTTATTGTCTAAATCTTTGATAAAATTAAAGATTTAGACTAAAAATATTGTAAATTTGGTCTAAAAGTCAAATAATTTTATATATTTAGACAAGAAATCGTAAAGCAGGGGTGTAAATGCGCATTATCGGCAGGAAAAAGGAAATCCGCAGGCTTGACCGGTTCGTCGAATCCAAACGCTCCGATTTTGTCGTGGTCTATGGTCGCCGCCGCGTGGGCAAGACATACCTGATTCGGGAATATTTCGACAATACTTTCGACTTTCAGGTGACGGGCATTTGTGACGGCAGCAAGGAGATGCAGCTTGCCAACTTCGGCCTCGCCCTGCAAAAATACTTTGGAGAGTCGCGAGTCCCCAAGACTTGGCTCGATGCGTTTTCACTTTTGCAGGCGGGGCTAGAAAAAAAGAATACCGGCGAAAAGCTGGTCGTGTTCTTTGACGAAATGCCGTGGATGGATTCCCAGAAATCTGATTTCTTGAGAGCGTTCGAAGTCTTTTGGAACGGTTACGCCGCCTGGGACAACAACATTTTGCTGATTGTATGTGGTTCGGCAACCACATGGCTTACGGACAACATTTTAAACAATGTCGGCGGGCTTTACAACCGCGCTACTGGCCGCATTTTTCTTGAACCGTTTACTTTGGAAGAAACCGAGGAATTCTTGAAAGACAAGAGTATCGTTTGGAGCCGTTACGACATCATCCAGCTTTACATGGTCATGGGAGGAATCCCGTTCTACTTGAGCCACCTGCAAAAGGAACTATCCCTGGCACAGAACATCGACGAACTTTTTTTCAAGCCGCACGGAAAACTTTGGAACGAGTTCAACAACCTTTATGCGACGTTGTTCAAAAACGCGGATGCGCACATCAAGGTCGTGGAAGCGCTCTCTCAAAAGAACAAGGGGCTCACCAAGAAAGAAATTTCTGAAGCGACAAAGTTGCCCGAAAACGGGACACTTACAAAGATTCTCGAAAATCTTTCCAATTCAGGATTCATTCGCCCCTACAACTACTACGGCAACAAGAAGAAACTGACGACTTACCAGCTCGCCGACTACTACACGCTTTTTTACTTCCGTTTTTTGAAAGACCAGAACGTCAAGGACGAAAACTATTGGCAAAACACGCTGGACAATCCGGCGAAGCGGGCGTGGTGCGGGTATTCCTTCGAACAGGTCTGCAAGGACCATATCGACAAAATCAAGGACAAGCTTGGCATCGCGGGTGTCCTTACCGAAAGATCGTCGTGGTCCAGCAAGGGGGAACCCGGCGCGCAAATTGACCTGGTCATCGAACGCCGCGACAGGATTATCGACCTGTGCGAAATGAAGTTTTCGCAGTCTGAATTTACAATTGATAAAGAATACGACTTGGCCTTGCGAAACAAGATGGAGACTTTCAGGACGGAGACCAAGACCAAGAAAGCCCTGCACCTGGTCTTTATCACCACCTACGGGGTAAAACGCAACATGTATAGCGGCATCGCCCAGGCCGAAGTCAAGGGTGACGACCTGTTCTAGAATTATCGGTTAAGGAGCGGCGTCCTCAAGAGGATTTTTTTGGCAAGTCCCTTGACGCACTTCTCCCAATCCCCGGTTGTCATGGCGTAGGTGAACCTGCTTCTTTGCGACTGGCGGCCGAAAGCAAGCCTGTCTCCTGTTTTGGCATCATAAAAGGCGTAATCTGACGAAACCCATAATGCATTTTCGGTATAGTAGTTGTTGATATTGTCTCCATTCATGATTTGGTTGGTATTAGGCATGGTGGTTTGGAAACCGTGGTGCATATAGGAGTCTTCGCGCCGTGAGAAAACGATATTCGATAGAACTAGATAGACACCGTCGCCCTCCATACCTTTAAATGCCGGGACAATCATACTTGTGTCCTGAATTTCAGCGGTGTCGGGAACAATTTGACTTGAGTCGGCCTTTGTTAATGTGAATTGGACCGTATTCCTCGCAAACAGGTCCAAATATTTTTTTAGTTCGGGGTTGAACCATTCGTCAAAATTTTCCGCATAATCCTTTAGGTCGTCCTCCAGGTCATCTTGATTCTCTATTACCGGTTCGGTGTAAACAACGAAAACGTTTGTGGGTTTTTCTGTCCATGTGGGTTCCACAAAAAAATTGGGAACACGGGGTGCACAACCGAAAAGAACTATGGAAAACGCAACAAGAGCGATTTTGCAAAATGAATTCATGGGGTTCTCCTTTTTTGCAGTATAATTTAACAAATGATTCCAGAAGCTTGCGGGGGTGTTAGGGGGTGTCCCCCTAGGAGACCTTTGGACACTTGGCCTTTTATACGACTCTTAGTGCTTTAGCACTTAGTGGAGTTATGCCCTTTGGGTAAGGCCTTAGTGTACATGGCCACCTTTAGGTGGTGGGGTAGCGGCCCTTCGGCCCCTCGACAAACTCGGGGACCTTACTCCGGTTGGCGAGCCTGTCGAGCCACAGGGACCTTTGTCACAGAGACTGACAATGGAAGCCTGGGGGAGGCTTCCCCCCTTGGGGAAAAAAAGAACCCCTCCGAAGAGGGGTCCAAGAGCGGCGGACCGGGATCGAACCGGCAACCATTAGCTTGGAAGGCTAAGGCTCTACCATTGAGCTACCGCCGCGAGCAAGCACAATTATACAAAAATCGGGCGTTTTTTAAAGGGGTTGGCCCAAAACTTGTTGGAAATTTTTCTGAATCTTACTAAATTTTGCCCCACATTAACCTTATACCGAGGAGCTTACTTGTATCCCAATCCGCGCGACCGCCGCATGCCCAACCGTCAGAGTGACGGAACTCGTATCAACGAGGACATCCACATTTCGCCCATTCGACTGGTGAAGGAGGACGGCGAGGCCGTCATCATCGAGACGAGCAAGGCGCTGCAGATGGCAAAGGACGCCGGACTGGACCTGGTGGAGGTGTCTCCCAACGCCAAGCCGCCGGTATGCCGTATCATCAACTACGGCAAGTTCAAGTTCGAGCAAATCAAGAAGGCCAAGGCCGCCAAGGCGAAGCAGCACGTGGTGAAGCTGAAAGAAATCAAGATGCACCCGAAGACTGCCGAGAACGACTACCAGTACAGGATCAAGCAGGCGGCCGAGTTCTTGCAGGACGGTATGAAGGTCAAGCTTATTATGCAGTTCCGTGGGCGCGAGATGGCGCACATGGACTACGGCAAGCGCCTGATGGAGCGCGCTAAAGAAGAGTTGCTCCAGTTTGGCGATTTGGAAATGGATTCACGGGTGGAAGGCAACACCATGCTTTCTATCTATGGTCCAAAACGCGGTGCAGGCTCTGCCAAAAAGCAGGACCAGGCACCAAAGCCCGTAACCGAGCCAAAGGCAGCAGGTGAGGCTTCAACTTAAACCCAAGAGGTAAAAATGCCTAAAATGAAAACACACAGCGGTGCAAAAAAGCGCTTCCGCGTGACTGGCTCCGGCCACGTCAAGTTCAAGCGTGCTGGTATGCGCCACATTCTTGCCAAGATGACCACCAAGCGTAAGCGTAACCTGCGTAAGGGCGCTCTCGTTAAGAAAGTCGATGTTTACCATGTCAAGCGTCTGCTTGTCGTTGCATAAGGAGTGTAAGAATGCCACGCGCTAAAACCAGAGTTCCTTCCCGCGAACGCCGCAAAAAAATCCTCAAGGCCGCTAAGGGTTTCTATGGCCGTCGCAAGAGCAACCTCCGCCTTGCCATTGACGCCGTAGCCCACGCCGGTCAGTATGCCTACGCTCACCGCCGCGACAAGAAGGGCGATTTCCGCACTCTGTGGATCACCCGCTTGAACGCTGCTGTCCGCGAACACGGCATCAGCTACAGCCAGTTCATCTTCAAGCTTTCCAAGTCGGGCATCCAGCTGAACCGCAAGGTTCTTGCTGACATGGCCGTCGCCGATCCCGAAGCATTCGCCAAGGTCGTGGAAACCGTGAAGGCTGCCTAATAGCTGAACAAACGCGAGAAATTGTCCCCTGCCGGTAAAACGGCGGGGGACTTTTTTTGAATGCGCAACGGTCGGCAAGGCCATGGTGAGCATGAGCGGCTTGTATTGACAAGCCGCGAAGGCGAGAGCATGCGAATAACCGGAGGTCTTGATGCCCAATGTAATGAGCATGCGGTCATCATACTGCCGTCGCCGATCCTGAAGCATTCGCCAAGGTCGTGGAAACCGTGAAGGCTGCCTAATAGCTGAACAAACGCGAGAAATTGCGCCCTGCTCTTAACGGAGCGGGGTGCTTTCTTTTTGTATTAGGTGGCGGGGGAAGCCTCCCCCTGCTTGCAGCCCACTGCGTGGTCTTCCAGCACCCCCTCGGCAAGGTTTAGCAGTTCCTCTAAAAATTCTATAATTCATCCCATGAAAAATTGTTTCAAGAATTTTTTGCGTGGGGCATGCGCCTTGGCCTTTGTGGCAGGGACCGCTCATGCCGCAGTGAACATGCCGGTCCACAAGGAAGTGCTGGACAACGGCCTTACGGTCCTGTTGCACCCGAACTCCCAAGCTCCTACGGTGAGCTGCCGGCTTTTCTATGTGACGGGGTCCGTCCACGAAGTTCCGGGCAAGTCCGGACTTGCCCACATGTTGGAGCACGAGCTTTTCAAGGGCACGAACAAGGTGGGCATTACCGACAGCGTTGCCGACGCCCGGTTCATGGCGGTACAGGATTCTCTGCAGGCCTTGATTCGCCCGGCGAAACTGGCCGGGGATACCGCTACGGTCAATCGGCTTACTGCGGAACACGATTCCGTGGTGAACGAACACCGCAAGATTTTCGTGAAAGATGAACTGTGGAGCGCCTACCAGGCGGCAGGTGGCACAGGCCTCAACGCATTCACCTCTGACCTGATGACGGCCTATATCGTGACGCTTCCCAAGGATAAGATCGAACTGTTCATGTGGCTGGAAGCGGACCGTATGCAGAACGCCGTGCTGCGGGAGTTCTATTCGGAGCGTTCCGTGGTCCGCGAAGAACGTCGCATGCGTTACGACGACAAGCCTGCGGGCCGTTACATCGAGACTTTGAACTCCATGATTTACGAGGCGTTTCCTTACCGCGTGCCCACCATCGGCTGGCCCAGCGATATAGACAACCTGACTCGGGAAATGGCGGCGGAACACTACCGCAAGTACTACAAGCCCCGTAACGCCATCCTCGTGCTGGCGGGGGATTTGGACACGACGGCTACCATGGAAATGGTGAAAAAGTATTTCTCGAATATCCCTGCAGGGGAGGCGTTCCCGCCTCTCACCATCCGTGATCCGGAACAGGCCGGAGAAAAGCGTTTGGTGGTCAAGCGCCCCGACGCTCCCAACATGTACGACCTGGTTTTCAAGACGGCAGAAGTGGGCGACAAGAGCCTTTACGCTCTCGACATTATCGAAGGTGTACTGAACGGTCGTTCCGGCAGGCTCTACAGGCGCCTGGTGGAGCAGGAAAAGCTGGCCGTCGGTATCCGCTCCAGCAACAGCCCCAACAAGTACGTCTCCGAATTCGGGGTTCATGTGAACCTGCGCCCCGATGCAGACGAAGCCAAGGTGGAGCAGATTGTCTGGGAAGAACTGGAAAAACTGAAGACCGAGCCTCTGAGTGCCCGCGATTTTGAAAAGGTCAAGAACCATTCCTATGCGGCCCTGGTCCGTAGCCTGACGGACATGGAGAACGTGGCCACAATGCTCGCCTGGTACGAAATGTACGGGGACTACAATATCTTCTTGAACTGGGCCGACGAACTTTCGAAGGTTACCGCCGCCGACGTTCAGGAAATTGCCCAGAAGACCTTTGTTCGGGAAAAATCCGTTTCGGGATTCTTGCTGAAGAAGTAACGCGTCCCCGTTACCGCGTGGCCAGTTCTTCGGGCGTGCGGCTCAAAATATCCCAGTCGCCCCGCTTGATAATTTTGTAGGCGTAGCCCTGTTCGGTAAGGAACAGCTGGCGGTTCATGGAGAACTCCTGCTCCTTGGAATCTTGGGTCACGATACTGTAGAAGTGGGCGGTGCCGCCGTCGCTCTTGGGGCGCAAGATGCGGCCCAGTCGCTGGGCTTCTTCTTGCCGGCTGCCGAAGGTCCCGGAAATCTGTATCAGGATGTTGGCGTCGGGAAGGTCGATGGCGAAGTTGCCTACCTTGGAGACCATCAGGTTTTTTTGCTCGCCCTTGCGGAAGGCGGCGTAGAGCCGTTCGCGTTCCTTGTTGGGGGTCTTGCCGGTAATCAGCGGGATTTCCAGCTCCTGGGCCAGCTTTTCCAGCTGGTCGATGTACTGCCCGATGATAAGCACCCGGTCGTCGGGCTTGTCAAAGTGGGCGAGGAGGCGCTTTACGATATCCGTCTTTTCGGGATTGGTGCTTGCGAGAGTAATCTTTTCACGGACCGGCGCCAGGGCGTATTTCATCTTGAGTTCCGCTTCCATAGGGATGCGGATCTCGTTACAGTCGGCAGTGGCAATCCAGCCCTGGGCTTCCAGCACACGCCAGGGGATGTCGTATTTCTTGGGTCCGATAAGGCTGAACACTTCCGTCTCCTTGTGGTCTTCGCGGACCAGCGTGGCGGTAAGCCCCAGACGGCGGGTGGCCTGCATCTCGGTACTTAGGCGGAACACCGGGGCCGGCAACAGGTGCACCTCGTCATAAATCATGAGGCCCCATTTTTCCTGGCTGAACAGTGGGAAGTTCGAGAGTTCCTTCTTGACTTCTTCGTCGGTCAGGTCATCCGGTTCGGGTTCGCCCTGCTTGTTCGGGTCTTTCACCTTCTTGCGCTGGGTGAGAATCTGGTAGGTGGCCACGGTCACGGGGCCGATTTCCTTCACTTCGCCGGAGTATTCCTTCACCTGGTCCAGGGTCAGGTCCGTCTTGTCACAGATTTCGCGGATCCACTGGCGGGAGGCGGAAATGTTGGGGGTAAGGATAAGGGTCTTGGTCTGCACAAGGGCCATGGTGGCAAGGCCGATGACCGTCTTGCCCGAACCGCAGGGCAGCACGATGACGCCGGAACCGCCCTTTTCCGAACCGCTGGCGTAGAACACCTGGGCGGCTTCCTTCTGGTAGTCGCGGAGCTTGAACTCCTTGCCTTCTAGGGTGGTTTCCCGGAGCTTGATGGGGAGCGGGTCGCCCTGAACATATCCTGCCAGGTCTTCCACCGGGAATCCGGCGTTGGTAAGTGCCATCTTCAGGTGGCCGCGGCGTTCCGGGTCCACTTCGGCGTGGGAATCGTCCAGGAACTTCAGGATAAACGGTTCCACTTCTTTCAGGTGGCAAATCTCGGTGAACATGTAGGTGTCGTCGGATTCCAGCAGCAGGCGGTCAACCTCTTTGCGGAGCCGCAGCAGCCCGTACCGGGCCATGTAGTCTTCCACCTCGGTAATCACTGTCTGGGGAATGGGGTAGCGGCTCTGGCTTTCCAGCCGTTCCAGCACTTCGGTTGCGCGGAGGCCCGTGGAAGCCGCGTTCCAGAGGCTCAGGTGGGAAATCTTGTAGGTGTGCAGGTGCTCGGGGCTCTTGACCAGTTCGGTGAAGGGAGCGATCGCATCCCGTGCAGGTTCGTAGTTGGGATTGTCCACCTCGACCATGATTTCGAGGTTGCTCTGTACAATGATGGCGCCATTCGGATTCATAGGGCGGCAAATATAGAAAAATAGGGGGGAGGGGTTAGGATTTAGGGGCTAGGATCTAGGATTTAGTAAGGCTGGTCTCAAGAAGTGTCATCCTCGCTGTCATTCTGGAGCGCAGCGATAGAATCACGAGGATCCGCTGGATGTGGACGAAGGCCGTTAGGGATTAGGATCTAGGGGCTAGGATCTAGGGTTTAGTAGGGCTGGTCTCAAGAGGTGTCATCCTCGCTGTCATTCTGGAGCGCAGCGATAGAATCACGAGGATCCGCTGGATGTGGATGTTGGTCGTTAGTGGTTAGGATCTAGGGGCTAGGATCTAGGGTTTAGTAAGGCTGGTCTCAAGAGTTTTTTTTTGGGGGGGGGGAAGTCTCCCCCTGGCTCGCACGCGCTTGCGCTTGTTGCTCACCACCCCCTCTTGCCGGAATCGCCCCGCAGGCAGCCTCGGGTATAAAAAAATCCCGCTTTCTTTCAGAAAGCGGGACCTTCGAGCCACCCAGCAGATTTGAACTGCCGACCTGCTGATTACGAATCAGCTGCTCTACCAGCTGAGCTAGAGTGGCGTTGCGGGCTCAAAGATAGCAACAGGCCCTTTTTTTGTCAATATCGGGGCCGTTTCGGTTGGCAAGAATCCCGAATTTTTCTATGATTGCTCACAAAATTTCAAAATGGATGCATATTATGGCTAACGAAGCAAATGCGAACAACTCTGAAATCAAGGAATTTTTTGTCCATCACGGCACCAAGGTCGTAGTGGCCCTGGTGGTCATCCTCGTCGTAGTGGCGGGCGTGGTCCAGCTGAGGGATTCCCGCAAGGCCGCCTCCGCCGCACAGACCGAACTTCTGGGTGCGGGCATGACCATGCTCTACGCCAACGATAAGGACAACGCCCTGGCCGAATTCGAATCCAAGATCAACAGCCGTTCCCTGGAAGGCCTCGCCCTTGCCAAGGCATGCCTCTATGCGGGCAACATCAAGTACGAAAAGGGTGACCTGGACGGTGCCGCAGCCTTGTTCCAGAAGTCTTTGGACAACGCCGGTTCTGTGGTGCTGGTCCGCTCTGCCGCCCTCCACGGTCTTGCCTCCGTGAAGATGGAAAAAGAAGACTACGCCGCTGCCGCCAACCTGCTGGAAAAGTATGTGAGCGAGTTCGGCAAGCGCACCGGTGACAAGGAAGACCGCTTCCAGAAAGAAGAACCTGTGGACGAGGCCCCTATGGTGGCCGACGCCATGTGGAAACTCACGCTGGTCTATCAGCAGCAGGGTCTTGACGCCAAGGCCAAGAACACCGCCGAACGCCTGCTGGAAGTTTACGGCGACAACCAGAACTACGCCGACAAGGCTCAGAAGTTCCTGGCTTCTCTGTAGTTCCGAAACGGTTCATTCAGTGTAATTGTCATGCCCGCCACCGTGCGGGCATCTCCTTTTTAGCGAAAACGCCACGACTCCAACGTCATTCCGGGCTTGACCCGGAATCTGGCGTCAAGGCGTCAATATTTTCCGAAGTTCGTCCGCCGCACGTTCCAGGTCGTCGTTCACGATGGTGTATTCGTACTTGCCCTTGGTCTTCGCGAACTCCATCTCTTTCTTGGCGTTGTGGAGTCGGGTCTGGATGACCTCTTCGGAATCGGTTCCGCGACCACGGAGCCTGCGTTCCAGTTCTTCTTCGCTGGGCGGCAAAATCAAGATGCCCGTGGCGTCGGGATAGACCTTGTCGAAGTTCACCTTGCCAAAAACGTCTAGGTCAAAGAGAACCCGCTTGCCCTGCTTGAGCATGTCCTCTACGAAACTCTTGGGCGTGCCGTAGTAGTTCCCGTGGACCAGGTTGTATTCCACCAGGGCGTCGTCCTTGATCATCTGCTCGAACTCTTCCTTGGTCTTGAAAAAGTAGTGGACCCCGTTCACCTCGCCCTCGCGGGGGGCGCGGGTGGTGGCGGAAATGGAATACACGATGTCTGGGAACTCCCCGATGACCTTGTCCTTCAGGGTGGTCTTGCCTGCGCCGCTGGCGGCGCTCATCACGAACAGCTTGGATTTCATGGGAGACAAATATAGAAAAATTTGTAGTATCCGTAACTACAAACGGCTCCCATCGGGAGCCGTATTGATGTTTTGTTAATATCGAACTACGGCTAGTTCTCGAGAATCTGTTCCCTAGTAAAGCCGAAATACGACATGGCGTTTTCGACGGACAGCACTCCATCGCGAACCATTCTTTTTGCCGTGTTCAACTTGTCTTCGTTGGCTTTTGCTTCGGCTTCGGCCTTGGCTTTTTGCTGTTCTTCGACACGAGCGTCGGCAATCTGTTGGCGAAAAACATCACCGGCGCTCACAAAGCCGTATTTTTGTCCTATGCTCTTGAAAGCCATGTTCAACTCCTTTAGAACATCTTGGTCAACGTACTCCTTTAAATATAAACTTATTTTCTGCAAAAGACAAGAGGCTTTATTCCCGTCCATCTTCTGCAGAGAGCTTTTGAACTGCGGCAAAGCTGTAAGCAGTTTATCCTTGTCAAAAGCATATTTCATCGCCACGATTCCCATTCCGGTTTCTACGTCCTCGCAGGCGAGGCAGTCGCTGTCGGGAATGTCCGCCATATTTATGAAGGTGCACTTGAAGGGAAGCACGGCCCCGTGAAAATATTTGGGGTATCCGTTTTCCAGTAGTTTTAGAGGATCCCAGTTATCGCGGCCGTTGTAGAAGATAATTGCCATGGTGGGGAACCCGCTAAATATGCGGTTCTCCTCGTGTAGCCTCATGACGGAATGGACATACCGGTCAATCTGTTCAAGGATGCCGACATCACGCCCGGACTTGTGCTCCAGCAAAATGCCCACCAGCACGGGTGCGCCCGTGGCAACGTTCACGCGGAAAGCGATATCCGCCTCGCCGGTCTCGTCCACTTCCGAGTAGGAGTCGGGAATCCGAATCAAGGTATCCAGGTTCACCACCGAAAGAAACTCGTTCAGTTCCCGGTTCACCTTCGCCGACAGCTCCAGCAGGTTTCTTGCATGCCCGGTGTCTGAAAACAGCCACCTAAAAAACGGGTCGTGGTTGCGCTTTGCAGCGCCTGTATTTTCGTTCATCATAGTTTCTCCTGGCCACACGCGGAGAACGACCGCGATGGCCTTGTTCATTTGATAATATGGGAATTCGGGCCGGAACGCCGGCCCATCTGGCAACTGGTCCAAAACCGCTTGAACCACGAAGAATCCCATTCGGGAAACCGAGGAGTAATATACAAAAAAATATTTGCTAGAAGGTATTTTTTATTAGAAAAAAAATCTAGCTTCAATCTGCTCTAAACTTTCTAGCGGATCCTCGTGATTCTATCGCTGCGCTCCAGAATGGCAGCGAGGATGACTCCTCTTGAGACCAGCTTTACTAAATCCTAGATCCTAGCCCCTAGATCCTAATACCTACAGCCTACGACCTAATACCTAACCCTATTTCTTATCCTCGATATACAACGGTCTCTGCTTGACTTCGTCATAGATGCGGCCGATGTATTCGCCCAAGATTCCAATGGAAATGAGCTGCACTCCGGCAAAGAACACGATGGCCGTCATGAGGGATGCCCAGCCCGGCACCGTGGTGGCGGGGGAGAGGATTTTTTCCAGGATGGACCAGACGAAAACGCCGAAGGCAACGAGGGTGGCGAACAGTCCGATGTAGAAACTGACTTTTAGCGGGGCGGAACTGAATCCGGTGATGCCGTCCCCTGCCAGGTGAAGCATCTTGCGCAGAGGGTATTTGGACGAACCTGCAGTGCGTTCGGCCCGGTCGTACTTGACGCCGATTTTCTTGAAGCCTACCCAGCATACGAGCCCGCGCAAGAAACGGCTCCGTTCCGGAAGGTTTTTCAACTGGTCTACCACGCAGCGGTCCATCAGGCGGAAATCGCCGGTGTCGGGAGGAATCTCGATGTTGGTAAGCTTACCGATGAGCCTGTAGAAGCAGTAGGCGGTAAAGCGCTTGAAGATGGTTTCACCCTTACGTTTGTTACGTTGTGCGTAAACCACCTGGTATCCTTCACGCCATTTCTCGAGCATCTCGTGGATGAGGGCGGGAGGATCCTGCAGGTCTCCGTCGATAATCACTACTGCATCACCTTGGGCATGGTCCAGCCCGGCGCTAAAAGCGGCCTGGTGCCCGAAATTCCTACTGAAGTTCACCAGCTTGTTGGCAGAACCTGCAGGAATCAGCCCTTCCAGGATTTCCCGTGTGCGGTCCTTGGAACCGTCGTTCACGAAAATCAGTTCGTGCTCGATTTCCTTGAGTTCTTCTTCCAGAACCCGGTAGGTTTCGGCAACGATTTCTTCTTCGTTATAGACGGGGATGATGACGGACAGGAGCATACGAGTAATATAGTAATAAGAGTTACGCCCTGTGGGCTAGTTTCTAGTTACTAGTTACTAGAGATGCTGAAAAAACATTCTAGCGATTAATAACTTGGAATTGCGGCGAAGCCGCTTACGGTATCAGCACCGGATTCACAAAGTCCACGTGGCTGCAGTCGATGCTTCCCTTGGCCGTTGTCTTGAGGGTGAGTTTCTGCACCCCTTCGATGTTTGCGGTCAGAGTGTGGAGGCTTCCGGCCTTGAACACCGGCGTTTCGGCAAGCACGTTGCCGTCGCCCAGCACCTGCACGGACACGCCTTCGCTGCAGAGGGATTCATCGTCCAGACCAACTCCCGCGCGGAATGTCTTGAAAGCGCCCGCAATACCATAGACGGTTTCGGAGGCGGCGTGGGTGGCAATCCCGTTTTCAAAGACCTGCCCGTTGATAGTCAGGGGCTTGCCCTCGATGCTCTTGTTCACGCCTATGTTGCCCCATTCCTGTTTGTGGGATTCGTAACGCATGTCCGTCAGTTTCTTGACGCCGTTCCCTTCGTTGAAGAAGGTCTTATTCACCTGGGCCAGGACCTTGTTTCCGTCCAGGACGATGTAGCGGAAGGTGTTGTAGCCGGGCTGCAACTTGTCGTAACTTATCAAGATGTTGTATTCTCCGGGAACGAAGGCGGTATCCTTCAGCAGGACCCTGTCGTGCACAATCCGGAGCGTCCAGTTCTTGGGAGCGCCCCTCTGTTCCTTCAGTCTGAAATTCAGGAGTAGCGGGGATTCGCTTGGATTTACCGTAGCGCTGTCGCCTGTAGTTACAGCGGCACTGTCATTTGCCGGAGCGACCACGCCTCTCGTGGGTTCGGAAACCTGGATGATGTTTGTGGGGTCGTAGTTCTTGCGTCCGTTGAACTTTGCAATCTGCACCCAGTAGTTGTTGGTAATCAAGACGTTCTTGACCCCTTCCAGGTCCATTTCCCGTTCGAACACATCGCAGGTGGTGGCAATTCTGTGTTCCACCGCCTTCTTGTGGTAGGTCTGGCTGTCCCAGCAGTCCAGGCCGCGGATGTAATAGACTTCGCCGTTGTACTTGTCCAGCAGTTCCTTGATCTTGCCGTCGTTCATTTGGCGGACCTTGTCGTAGTGGTAGGAGGATACGCCGTAGGCGATAAAGTGCCAGGGCCTGCCGTAGATAAACAGCTTGTTCGTGGGCTGTTGTTCGTTCAGCCATTTCCAGATTTCCTGCTCCTCGGTGGTCAGGTGGTTCCGGTTGTACATGATGTTCTTGTTGAAGTCCGGCTTGTAGTGGAAGGTCCAGCCCGCAAAGAGGAGTGTAAAGAGAAGTCCCAGTACCAGCACCGCCGAGGTCTGCTTCTTGGTCTTGGAGTCCGTACCGAAATATTCAATCAGGTGGGCTACCGGCAGGGCCGCCAAAAAAGCCATGCTGGGAATCATCACCAGGCTATAGCGCTGGTTGATTTCGATACCGAAGTCGCCGGACACGTTTTCCAGGATCATGTAGGTCTGGATATGGTACAGGGCGAGGAATACGAGAACTTCCAGATAGAACTTGTTGCCCTTGCGGAAATCCATGACGGCGCGGTAGATCAGGTATAGGAGCCCGGCAAGGAACAGCCAGTTGAAATAGGTGAGGAAGGGGTTTACAAGTTCGCCCTTGTCGTTCAGGGGCTTGGTCATGACTTTCCAGTTGTTCACCAGGTCTTCGATAAAGTGACCGTGGGCAGAGAATTCGCCGCCCTGGAATCCGAATCCCTGGAAATAACTGATGGTAAGCAATGCAGGTACGGAGAACAGGGAAAGCAACACGAAAAAGACGGGGGCCTTGAAATCCTTCTTGTCCAGCATTTTCGGCAGGGCAAACAGGATAAAGGGCAGTAGGCAGAAAACCGTCTCTTGGCGGGTCTGGGCAAAGAAGGCGAGGGTGAGGGCGAGGAGCGCCCAGTGCCGGACAGTGTTTCGGTCAAAGGCCCAGCGGAACACCAGCAGGGAAAGGGCCGAAAGGAAAATGTACAGGGGTTCTACCGACATGGCGCGGAACTGGAAAAGCACCGTAGGCTGTAGCGCCATGAGGAGTGCCGCGAAGAATGCAAGCAGGGGTTGCCTTGTCCAGGCCACGACGGCGAGGAACATCAAGAGGAAGGTGAGGGGAAGCATCAACAGTTCGCCCTTGAAAATCCAGTGCAGGTCGTTTCCCAGCAGGGGCATGCCCAACGTGTAGAGGAACGCAAGTCCCTTGGTCTTGAAGCTGTTGCTCTTGTTGGTGCAGTTCAGCATGCCGTTCTCGAATTCGCCCTGATTGCAGGTACCGGATTGGTGATTGAGGTACATGTTTTGGGCCACCGACATGAACACGCTCTCGTCGCTCTGGACCCTGTGTCGGGCCTCTATCTGGGTGCCCGCGAAGACGGCGATGGCGATGGCCGAAATCAGTGCGGCAAGGGCGATGGGCTTTTCGGGGAGGATTCCCCTCAGCCATTCCCGAAAGTCCTTGTTCAGGGAGACGAACAGGGCGATTCCCGCCACCAACTGCACCATAAAGAGGGGGAGGGGCAGGTTCAGGTCCAAAATGCGGATGGTGTCCTTGTGGCCCACGTTAGGACCCAGGTAGATAAGGAAGGGAATAGCCAGGGCTATAACGAGCCCGATAATTCCTGCGGGATGTAGTAAGTTCTTGAGTAGCAACGAAATAAAGTTTTTCATGTTGTTCGAAAAAATTCGGGGTTCTTTTTTTGAATTTACGCAAATATAAATTTTTCTCATATAGGGGCTCTGCGGCCCTAGAATACCTTGAGAAAATGGCCCAAAAAAACTAGATTTGGGGCGCAAAAATTATACCCAAAGAGGCCCGTCGTGCAAGACTCATTAGTTACCAAAGCCGCAGACAATGTCCGTATCCTTTCCGCCGCCATGGTCCAAAAGGCCAAGTCCGGTCATCCGGGTGGCGCCATGGGAGCTGCCGACGCCATAACGCTTCTCTATTCCGAGTTCTTGCGCTTCGACCCCGACGATCCGAACTGGATGGCCCGCGACCGGTTCTTTATGGACCCTGGCCACATGAGCCCGCTTCTCTATTCCGAACTGGCCCTGGTGGGTCGGCTCACCATGGACGACATCAAGAATTTCCGCCAGCTGGGTTCCCGCACGCCGGGCCACCCCGAAGTGGACGTGGCTCTCGGTATCGAGAACTCTTCGGGCCCTCTAGGCATCGGTCACGGCATCGCCCTGGGTGCAGCCATTGCGGAACGCTTCATGGTGGAACGTTTTGGCAAGATTCTGGAACACAAGACGGTGTGCCTAGTTTCTGATGGCGGCCTCGAAGAGGAAATCGCCTACGGCGTGGGCCGTATCGCCGGCCACCTCAAGCTTTCCAACCTGATTTTCTTCTACGACGCGAACCAGGTGCAGCTGAGCTGCAAGACCGAAGAGGTCATGAGCCATGACTTCGTGGCCCAGTATGAAGCCTGGGGATTCCGCGTGATTGAATGCGACGGTAGCAACATCGCCGAACTCCGCAAGGCCTTCAAGGCGGCCTGGACCGAAACGGAACGCCCGGTGCTCGTCTATGGCCATACCACTATGGCCAAGGGCGCCGTCGCCGAAGACGGACGCAGCTACGAAGGCGAGGTCAGCACTCACGGTCAGCCCCTGAATGCTGCCGGCGCTTCTACCGAAGCTACCGTCAAGAACCTGGGCGGCAATCCCGAAGACCCGTTCCAGATTTTCGACGACGTGAAGGCCGGTTTCGAGGCCCGCAAGCAGGAACTTCGCGGTATCGCCGCCGAATGGAAAAAGCAGAAGGCCGAATGGGACAAGAAGAACGCCGAAAAGTCCGCCACCCTGAACGAATGGCTCTCCGGCAAGGCTCCCAAGCTGGACCTGTCGAAACTCCCCGTCAAGGAAGGCGTGGCCACCCGCGTTACCAGCGGTACGGTGCTGGGCTACCTGGCCGAAAATTACCACAACATCATCTGCAGTTCTGCTGACCTTTCCAACTCCGACAACACCCAGGCCTTCCTCAACAAGACGGGCATTTTTCGTCCGAATGATTTCAAGGGCGCCTTCGTGCAGGTGGGCGTGGCGGAACTGACCATGGGCGCCATCTGTAACGGTATCGCCCTGCATGGCGGGCTCTACCCAATTTGTGCCACCTTCTTCGTGTTCAGCGACTTCATGAAGCCCGCCATCCGTATGGCGGCTCTCATGGGACTCCCCGTGAAGTACGTGTTCACTCACGACAGTTTCCGCGTGGGCGAAGACGGCCCCACACACCAGCCTATCGAGCACGAAACTCAGATTCGCCTGCTGGAAGACCTCAAGAAGGAAAACGGCAAGTCCGAGATGCTGGTGCTCCGTCCGGCGGACGCCTTCGAAACTCTTGCCGCCTGGGAAATGGCTTTCGAGAACAACGACAGTCCTACGGCTCTCATTCTGACCCGCCAGGTGGTGAAGAGCCTCCCCGGCGAGAACCGCTACGAAGCCGCCAAGGCTTGCCGTAAGGGTGCCTACATCGTAAGCGACAACACTGCCGCAGGGGAGCGTCCCGACTTGACCTTCGTGGCCAACGGTTCCGACGTGCTGCTGGAACATGAAGCCGCCGAAGTCCTCCGCGGCGAAGGCAAGAAGGTCCGCGTGGTTTCTATGATCAGCCCGGCCCTGTTCCTCTCTCAGCCCAAGGATTTCCGCGACAAGATTCTGGTGCCCTGGACCCCGGTGTTCGCTTTGAGCAGCGGTCTTCCGGTGCTGTTCGACCGTGTGGTGGGCGGCTTCGGCAAGGCCTGCGGTCTGGAACGCTTTGGCGCTTCCGCTCCGGCCGGCGTGCTGGAGAAGGAATTCGGCTACGTGCCCGAGGCCGTGGTCAAGGCCGCCAAGGAATACCTGGCAGAATTCGCCCAGAACGTGGCGGATTTTAAGGCTAAGAATTAGTTAGAGGCTAGGATTTAGAGACTAGGATCTAGAGAGAAATTTAGGTCGCGGGTTGTCCGCGACCTTTTTTTTTGCTTTTGCGCAAGTTCATGAGAATGTGGCAACTTGTCATTGCGAAGGGCCTTGGCCCTGAAGCAATCTCTGTCCTGACTACTTTTTCTTCTTGCCCGGCGGGCTCGGCATGAAGGGGCTGCCGCCGCTGGTTTTGCCGGCTTCTGTGCGGGACAGGACTTCTTGACCCACCACCACGGAATCGCCCAGCTCTAGGCCCGCAAGGATTTGCACGTTTACGCCGTCGTTAAGGCCGGTGGTGACGGGGTGGGGGACCAGTTTGCCGTTCAGGTTTATCCAGACTTTGTCGCCGTCCTGTTTAGCCGGGCGGTTTGTCCCTTTCTTTGTGCCTTTTTGCGAGGCTCCTGGGAATCCGCCTGCGGCCGCGTCTGGCGGTGGCGGCAGTCCTTCGGGCTTTGCAAAGGCGGTGCCGCCAGCAGGGTTGAACTTCAGGGCCTTTACCGGGATGGTGAGGGCGTTCTTCACTTCTTTGGTGACGATAGTGCAGGTGGCGGTCATGCCGGGTAGAAGCTTGAGTTTCGGGTTCTTGGCGTTGATGACCACCGT
This sequence comes from uncultured Fibrobacter sp., assembly GCA_946414025.1. Taxonomy (GTDB): domain Bacteria; phylum Fibrobacterota; class Fibrobacteria; order Fibrobacterales; family Fibrobacteraceae; genus Fibrobacter. Next base: position 15,651 of record CAMKMX010000023.1, on the reverse strand, counting down.
GTAGGTGACCACGTTGCTTGTGGTGGTGGGGCTCAGGCGGACTTCTTGCACCTTGCCCGTAAAGGTTTCATTCTGGAAGGCATCTACGGTGAAGGTGACCTTCTGGCCTTTTTTCACCGAGCCGATGTCCGCTTCATCTACGTCGGCCATGACCTTCATCTGCTTTAGGTCCTTGGCGATGACGAACAGGGTGGGCGTGCTCATGGAGGCGGCTACGGTCTGGCCTACATCTACGGCCCGTTTCAGCACTACGCCGTCGATGGGGCTCTTGATTGTGGCGTAGCTCAGGTTCAACTTGGCCTGGGCCACGTCGTTCTGGCTGCGCTCCAGGGCGTACTTGGCGGCGTTCATGTTGTATTCGGCCTGCTCTAGGTCAACGGCGCTGGCGCTGTTGGACTGTGACAGTGCCAAAATTCTCTGGTAGGTGTTGGCCTTGTACTGGTAGTCGATTTCGGCGGAATGGAGGGCGATTTCCGCCTGGTTCAAGGTGGACTGCAATTTGGACTTGTCTAGTTCCGCGATGACCTGGCCCTTTTTGACCTTGGAATTGAAGTCCACGAAGATTTCGGCGATGTCGCCGGAAACCTGGGTGCCCACCTCCACCTGGTCCACGGGCTCCAGGGTGCCGGTGGCGGAAATGACGGTGGAAAGGGTCAGCTTGGTCACGGGGGCGCTGACAGGGACGCCCACTTCGCTTGCCGCAGAATCCCTGAAGAAAAAGAACTTCACGCCTACGGCAATGGCCGCAAGCACAAGGAGAACGACGAGTATCTTCAGAAGTTTCTTCATGGGTCGGTTGCAAAAATAAAAAGTATTCTCGTGACTAACACAAACTTTGATGCCCCGGAACCGCATTCGGTTGCATTTTTTATATTACCACCTACCATTGAAGCGTCTTGTCTCCAGCAACCCTAAAGCCTACAACCTACAACTTCTAACCCCTAGATCCTAGCCCCTAACCATGACCCGTATCGTAAAAAAAGATGACAGCTCCGAAGTCCGTCGCGTGACGTGGGTGGGGCTTGGCTGGAACGCCGCCTTGACGGTGCTCAAGTTCATGGCCGGTTTTTTCGGCGGGTCCCAGGCCCTGGTGGCAGACGCCATCCACAGTGCCTCTGACTTTGTGACGGACATCGCGGTCATCGTGGGGAGCCATTTCTGGAATTTGCCTCCCGATGCGGAACACCCCTACGGGCACAGGCGTTTCGAGACTCTCGTGACCTTGGGTATCGGGCTTTCGGTGGCCGCCGTGGGCGTGGGTCTCGGCTACAAGGCGGTCCAGACTCTTTTGCAGGGAGAGGGTGCACACCCCGAAACCGTGGTGGCGGTGATGGCACTGGCTTCCATTGTTATCAAGGAAATTCTATTCCGCTATACCCGCGCCGAAGGTCGCAAGATTCGAAGCCAGGCCCTGGAAGCAAACGCCTGGCACCACCGTAGCGATGCCTTCAGTTCTATACCGGTGCTTATCGCGGTGGTCATTTCGCTGGTGTTTCCGCAACTCTGGTTTGCCGATGCGGTGGGCGCCTTGATCGTGGCCTTCTTTGTGCTGCGTTCGGCCTACGAGATAGCCTCTCCGGGGGCTAGGCAGTTGGTGGACCAGGGGGCAAGCGAGCAGGTGGCCAAGAAACTTCTGGAAATCGCCCTCGGGCATTCGAAGGTGATGAGCGTTCACGGGTTCCGCACCCGCTATGTAGGGAGCGACCTGCATGTGGACCTGCATATCGTGGTGGATGCCCAGATGAGCCTGCTGGAGGCTCACGACGTGGCCGAAGAGGTGGAACAACTGCTGATTCAGGCTGACGAGAACGTGGTGGACGCCTTGGTGCACGTGGACCCCTACGACCCCGCCCGCGCAGGCAAGAAGGACGAGTAGTCCATGAAGGCAATCCTTGTAGGCAACGGAACCATGGGCGGCCGCCATCGTGGCCGTTTTGAGGCTTGCGGTGTCTCTTTCGTAGGTGTTGCGGACAACGATTCCGATTTTGAAAAGATTGCAGATAAACTAAATACTGTTGGTGACGCGAAGACTGTGGATTTTGCGGTCATTGCGTCCCCGGCCACGACCCACTACCGCTACGCAAAATTCTTTCTGGAAAGGCATATCCCCGTCTTTGTGGAAAAACCCCTGGCCACTACCGCCGAACAGGCCCAAGAACTGGTGGACATGGCTACGGCGTCGGGGACGGTTCTTTTTGTAGCTCAGTCGGAATGTTTCAATCCCATCTTCCTCAATTTCCGCAAGCACTTTTTGGCGGAACTGAACGAGAGGCGTGCTGATGGCGGGGCCGGCTTTGCGGCGGGAGGAATCGCCGCGACGGACGGGCACGGCTGCGGTACGGCTGGTAATGAACCGTGCCGGGGTGTGCATCTGGAATTTAGGCGCGAACACCGGTACTCCAGCCGCTGTCGCGATGTAAGCGTGATGCTGGACTTACTTGTTCACGACCTGAGCATGTTCCTTACCATGTTTCCCTATGGCGATGTCCGTGTCGAAAGTAGGAATGAATCGCCCGACGGGAATTACGCCCAGGCGAAACTGAAGGTGGTGAGCGGGCCTTTCGCCGGAGCCTCTGCGGATTTTGTCGTTGACCGTGAAAGTGCTACGGATCTTCGAAACATTACGGTGAATTTTGCCCGGAATGGCGAATTGCCGTCATCGAACTATACGGTAAGCCTTGCCCGGTACACGCCAGAAGGCGAAATTGCCCACGTGCCCGATTCCCTGGACAACGAACACCGATTCTTTCTGAAACTGCTGGCTGGCGCCTGCGGGGAGTGGGGCAGGCGTGCCGCCCAGAACGCCGCGGATTGCGTGAGGTTAGCTACAATAAAATAAACAAAAAAATCCCGCGAACCATCGCGGGACTTTTGATATTCGGATTTGGATCCTTCGGGCACTTCGCACCCCAGGATGACGTTAGACCTGCATTTTTTTGCCGGTCCGACCAGCGCCACTCACACCTCAAAGGCGCAGAGCGCCGACCTCGAGCCTCGAACCTCTTACAGCTTGATGCTGCAGGGCTTGGCGTGCCAGATTTCTTCGGCGTACTGCTTGATGGTACGGTCGGAGCTGAACTTGCCCATGCGGGCCACGTTGAGGATAGCCTTTTCGGCCCAAGCCTTCTTGTTCTGGTATTCCTTCGCCACCTTGGCCTGCATGTCCACGTAGCTGCGGAAGTCGGCGCAGAGCATGTAGGGGTCGTGAGTCAGGAGTTTGTCTGCAATGTGCTTGAACAGTTCCGGACGGTCGGGGCTGAAGAAGCCGGAACCAATCAGGTCGATAACGCGACGCAGGTCGTCGTCCTTCTCGTAGAAGTCGCGGGGGCGGTAGCCCTTGGCCAGCAGGTCGGTCACTTCTTCCACGGTGAGGCCGAAGATGAAGATGTTCTCGTCGCCCACTTCCTCCTTCATTTCCACGTTGGCGCCGTCCAGCGTACCGATGGTGAGTGCGCCGTTCAAGGCGAACTTCATGTTGCCGGTACCCGAGGCTTCTGTGCCCGCGGTAGAAATCTGTTCGGAAAGGTCAGCCGCCGGAATAATCTTCTCGGCGAAGGACACGCGGTAGTTCTCCAGGAACACCATCTTCAACTTGCCCTTGCAGACCGGGTCGGCGTCGATGATGGCGGCCACGGCGTTGGCAAGGCGGATAATCTGCTTGGCCATCCAGTAACCGGGAGCGGACTTACCGCCGATCATGATGGTGCGGGGCATGATTTCCTTGCCGTCCTTCAGCTGGATGTACAGGTGGATGGCATGCAAGATGTTCAGGAGCTGGCGCTTGTATTCGTGAATGCGCTTCACCTGCACGTCGAAGAACGTGTTGGTATCTACATCCACGCCCTGGGTTTCCTTCAGGTACTTGGCCAGGCGTTCCTTGTTCTGCTTCTTGACGGCCATGAATTCCTTCTGGAAGGCGGCGTCCTTGGCGAACTTTTCCAGCTTGCGTAGGTCGTCCAAATCCTTGACCCAGCTGTCACCAATCTTCTTGGTGATGATTTCGGACATGGCGGGGTTGGCCTTGCGGACCCAGCGGCGGGGCGTCACGCCGTTGGTCTTGTTGTTGAACTTTTCGGGCCACAGTTCGTAGAAGTCCTTGAAGAGGGTTGTCTTCAGCAGGTCGCTGTGGAGGGCGGCCACGCCGTTCACGGCGAAGGAACCCACGATGGAGAGGTAGGCCATGCGGACCATCTTGCAGCCGCCTTCTTCGATAAGACTCATGCGGGCAAGGCGGTCGTTGTCGCCGGGCCACTTCATGCTGACCATGCGGAGGAACCGGGCGTTGATTTCGTAGATGATCTGCAGGTGGCGGGGCAGCAGGTTCTCGAACAGGCTGACGGGCCACTTTTCCAGAGCTTCCGGCATCAGGGTGTGGTTCGTGTAGGCGAAGGTGTGGGTCACAATGTCCCAGGCCTCGTCCCATTCCAGACCTTCGATGTCCAGGAGGATACGCATCATTTCGGCAATGGAAATTGCCGGGTGGGTGTCGTTCAGCTGGATCGCCACCTTCTCGGGGAACTTCTTCCAGTCATTCTTGTGGAGCTTCTTGAAACGCTTGATAATATCCTGCAGGGAGGCGGAGCACAGGAAGTACTGCTGCTTCAGGCGCAGTTCCTTGCCGTTCATGGAGGAATCGTTGGGGTACAGCACCTTGGAGATGGTCTCGGAAAGTTCCATGTCCTGCACGGCGGCGATGTAGTCGCCGTTGTTGAAGTAGCTGAGGCCGAAGTCGTCGGTGGACTTCGCGCTCCAGAGGCGCAGGTTGTTCACGGTGTTGTTCTTGTAACCCGGAATCGGAGTGTCGTAGGGGAGGGCGAGCACGTAGTCCTTGGTTTCCCAACGGTTGCGGAGCTTGCCCTTTTCGTCCATCCAGCTCACGACGTAGCCGTACATCGGCACCTTGACTTCGTTCGACGGACGGGCAATTTCCCACGGGTTGGTGAGGCGCAGCCAGTTATCCGGCTGTTCTTCCTGTTCGCCGTTCACGATCTTCTGGCTGAACATACCGTATTCGTAGCGGATGCCCATACCGGTGGCGGGCAGTTCCAGAGTGGCCATGGAATCCAGGAAGCAGGCAGCCAAGCGGCCGAGGCCGCCGTTACCCAGACCTGCGTCCACTTCCTGCTCGCGGAGTTCTTCCAGGGTCATGCCCAGTTCGTCCAGGGCTTCGGTCACGGCCTGTTCCACATCCAGGTTCAGCACGGAGTTGCCGAGGGTACGGCCAATCAAGAATTCCAGGGACAGGTAATAGACGCGCTTCACGTCTTTCTCGTAATAAGTCTCCTGGGTCTTGATCCATCGGTCCACCAGACGGTCGCGCACGGCGTAGGCCACGGCCAGGAACTTCTCGTGGTCGGTGACGGTGTCCATGCTGCGGGCCAGCGTGTGGTTGATATGGTCGGTGAACGCCTTGCGGAAGGATTCCGCGTCGGTTCCGAGAACCGGGGCTTCTACAGCCTTCTTAGATGCTTTTGCCATAAAAATAAGCCTATGGTTTTAGGGTTGAAAATTCACGAGGGAAAATTTAGAAATCTTTGCCTGGATATGGGCGGGCCCCGCTTCGCGGGTCGGGCCCTTGCGCTATAAAAAGGCCTAATGTTCGCCCTGCTCACCGGCCTTTTTTGCGTTCAAAAGGGGCACATGCCCCTTTCGAATGGCTGCGCCACTTCACGCCCTCCCGCAAAAGCAAAAAAAATTAAATTAGGGAGAAATGACGTGAGGAAATATGGACTGGAGCAAAAAGACGGTCAAGCTTTTGGGTGCAGCCTGCATCGCCGGATTTTTAATTTCGGCCACCGCTTGTGGAGACGACTCATCTGACGGTACGTCGACTGGTTCCGACGCCTCTCCGGAATCTTCTGCCGAAGGCATGTCTTCGGCAGGTTCTGAACCGCAAGGTCTTTCGACAAACGATTCTCTGTTCACCTTTGAGACGACTCCTGGAGCTTTGGCTCTTGCGCCCGATGCCGACGGATTCTACGACATGGGAGATGTCTATAAGGCCGTTCCGAAGACCAGCAGGATTGCTTTTGTAATACGCCATTCCAAACGCCAAAAGAGTACGGGTGCAGAATCCCAGCTGACGCCAATTGGAGTGCAGATGGCCCAGGATCTGGGAGCGAAACTGAAGAGCGATGAGCCCTTCTATTACGCATCCACCGATTTTATACGCACCCGCGAAACGTGCAAGAATATCGCCATAGGTCGGGGGGAGTCCAATGTCGAAGTTGTAACATGGGACGGCATCGACGGAGGGTATTTCTTGACTGTGCCCAGCGACACTCTGGATGCCCTTGTATCAAATAGGGGAGGAAACCCGCGATATGTCGCACAGTATGCCTATGGAGAGCCTATTTCGAATTCCTATGTGGCCGAGAGAATTCCCGGCTACTTCTACGACTTGTTCGAGCGTGGGAACCAATTTGTCAACGAAGTTATTGTTGCCAATATGCCCTCCTGGAAGCGGGTGAGCGTTCTTGTAAGCCACGACCTTTTGGTTGAACCCCTGATTGTTTTTGTTTCAAATAGGACCATTGATTTGAAAATTTATACGGGCAATTTCCGTTGGGTAAACTACCTGTCAGGGATTGCCGTGATTGTCGATGAGAAAGGTGTTGTGACGGTGTTGCCTGTCCGCGGTGACGATGTCGGATGGATGGTTCCCAGGGACGAAGTGATCGAAGGCACGTAATGAAAGTAGCACTTCTTGGTTCTACCGGTCTTGTGGGGAAAAACGTCCTGAGCCTGCTTGCAAGGCTTTCGCAGGTGGTGCATGTCTATTGCCCGGTGCGAACCGTACCTAATCTTGGTGACCTCGGCATTCTTCAAGGTGTTTCCAAGATACACTTTGAACCGGTAGATTTCGAACAAGTGAGCGGAACCTACCGTCAGGTCCTTATGGCTGGATTTCTTGGTTGCGATGCTGTTATATGCTGCCTCGGCACGACTAAAAAGCAGGCCGGCAGCAAAGTTGCACAAGAAAAAGTGGATGTTCGGCTTCCGCTTTCCTTGGCGGCCATCGCCAAGAGCGCAGGGGTCAAGAATTTTCTGTGTGTCAGTGCCCAGGGAGCGGACAGTCATTCGCCTTTTTTCTACAACCGTCTCAAGGGCATGCTGGAAGAAGGGCTCACCATGATGAACTTTGAGTCGCTTACCCTGGTGCGTCCCTCCCTGCTTTTGGGCAAACACAAGGACAAGCGCTTTGGCGAGGAACTGTTGCAAAAGACCATCGGGGCCCATCCGGAATGGATTCCGGCCTACGTGCGGCCCGTACACGCCGAAACCGTAGCTGCCCATCTGGTAGCATCCCTCTTGAAACCGCCTACGGACCATATCTGCGCCACCGACGGCGTCAAGGGCAAGCGAATCATCTACAACCGCATCCTCGCCCAGACGAAAGTGTCCGAACTTTTTTAATTTCACATTCCACACTCCACATTTCACATTTTTTTCATGTCCGAAAAAACTTTACTGCTCCTTGATTCTTACGCGCTTGCGTTCCGCATGTTTTACGCCTATAGCCAGAACCCGCTGGTGAACAGCAAGGGCGAAGACGTCTCCATGATGCACGGCTACTGGGGAGCGGTACTCCGTATTCTGGCAAAGCACAAGCCAACCCATTTTGCCATCGCGCGGGACGTGGCTCACACCAAGACTTTCCGCCACGATCTTTACCCGGACTACAAGGCCAATCGCGGGCCCATGCCCGAAGAAATGGCCGCCCAGATGCCTCTTCTGGGAGAGAGCATGGAGGCCAGCGGAATTCCGCTACTTTCGGAGCCGGGTTATGAGGCCGACGACGTGATGGCCAGCGTGGCCACCGCTGCGGTAGAGGCAGGCTTTGACCATGTGGTGATTCTTTCCAAGGACAAGGACATGTCCCAGATTGTGTCCGACAAGATTCACCTGTTCCACCTGACCAAGGGTGCCGACGGCATTGATTTTGGCCCTGACCAGGTGGTAGAAAAATACGGACTCCCGCCAGAAAAGATTCGGGATTACCTGGCGCTTATGGGCGACGCTAGTGATAACGTTCCCGGCGTCCCGAAGGTTGGCCCCAAGACTGCCATACAGCTGCTGAACGATTTCGGCGATATGGACAACCTGTACGCCAATCTGGACAAAGTCACCAAGAAGGGGCTTCACGACAACTTGGAGCAGAATCGGGAAAAGGCTTTCCTGAGTCGCGAGCTGGTGACGCTCCAGACCAAGCGTGCCTTTAGCGGGAGCCTTTCTGCCCTGGAGTACAACGGAATCCATGTGGATACTCTGGCGGAGATTTTCAAGGAACACGAAATCAACAGCCTGCTGCGCCTGCTGGAAAAAGTTCCCGGCAAGGCGGGGTTCGTGCACGATGGCGACAATCAGCAGGGCGAGTTTCCGGAGAGTGGCCGCGCCGCCGCTGCCGAAGACGTTCTCCCAACTTACATCTGCGTTGATTCTGCGGAAAAATTCCAACAGATGAAGGCTGAATTTGCGGCGGCTACAGAAATTGGCGTGGATACGGAAACCGACGGCCTGGATTCTATGGCTTGCAATCTGGTGGGACTGTGCCTTGCCGCCGCAAGCGAAGACGGCTCCGTTCCCAAGGGCTACTACGTTCCTCTTGCCCATACCGACGACATCGGGTTCCCCGTAGGCAATTTCGATAGTACTGCCGTAAAGGAATGGTTCCTGACCTTTTGGGATGAATCTTGCGAGGTCGTTGACGGCAAGCATCGCCGCACTTTCGTTTTTCACAACGCCAAGTTCGACTTGCATGTGCTTTCCCGTGCCTTCGGGCTTTCCATTCCGCAGATTGAAAAGGCAAGAATCGTAGATACCCTCATTGCCGCCTGGATGCTTTCGCCGGGTCAGACGGGCCTCGGGCTGGACAACCAGGTGATGCAGCGCCTGAACCACGAGATGATTCCCATAGAAAATCTCATCGGGCGGGGCAAGAATCAGATTACCTTCAACCGTGTTCCCGTGAAGGATGCTGCCGAATACGGCGCCGAAGATGCGGTCTATACGCTCCGCCTCTGGAGGCCTCTGCTGCAAGAGCTCCAGAAGATGGACTACGAGAAGTTTTTCTACAGCCAGGAAATGCCCTTGCTCAAGGTGCTGTACCAGATGGAAGGCGTTGGTGCCTACGTGGATACGGCTGTCCTCAAGAACCTGGAAGTGGAGCTTGCCGGTCGCATTGAAAAACTGGAAAAAGAAATCTGCGACATGGCGGGGCTGGAATTCAACATCGGCAGCCCCAAGCAGTTGGGCGAGGTGCTGTTCGATACGCTGGGGCTTCCCGAAATCAAGAAGCGCAGTACCGACGCCGCCGTGCTGGAGGAACTTTCCGTCAGTGCGCCGCACCCCATCGTTTTTGCCATCATAGAGTACCGCGAACTCAAGAAGATGCAGAGCACCTACGTGTCGGTGCTCCCGACTCTGGTGAACCCGAAAACAAAACGGATTCACACCAGCTTTATCCAGTGGGGTACGGCTACGGGTCGCCTTTCCAGCCGAGACCCCAACTTGCAGAACATCCCGGTCCGTAGCGACTTGGGCAAAAAGATTCGTGCCGCATTCGTTCCCGAGAACCCGGACAATGTCATCTTGGCGGTGGACTACTCCCAGATTGAGCTCCGCATGTTGGCCCACCTGAGCGGCGACCCCGCCCTTATCGAAAGTTACAAGGAAGGAATCGATATTCACGCCCGCACGGCCGCCGCAATTTACGGGGTGGAATTGGATGCCGTCACCGCAGACATGCGTCGTGACGCCAAGGTGGTGAATTTTGGCATCCTCTACGGCATGACGGCCTTCCGCCTGTCTCGGGACTTGAAAATCCCCATGGCCCAGGCCAGGGATTTTATCACCGGGTATTTCGGCATGTATCAGGGAGTGCAAAAGTTTATCGACGACACCAAGGCCTACGCCCACAAGAACGGCTACGTAGAAACCCTTTCTGGTCGCCGCCGTTACATTGCAGGTATCGACAGTTCTGACCGCATGGAATCCCAGATGGCGGAACGCATGGCGGTAAACACCCCGGTGCAGGGTAGTGCCGCCGACCTCATCAAGATTGCCATGATCCGCATTCAGGAGCGTATCAACCGGGAAGATCTGCCCCTCAAGATGATGCTTCAGGTCCACGACGAACTGGTTTTCGAGTGCCCCAAGGACCGGTTAGAAGAGCTTTCTGCCATGGTCAAGGCCGAAATGGAAGGGGCGATGGAGCTGAAAGTGCCGCTGGTTGCCAGCGTCGGCTATGGGAAAAATTGGCTTGAAGCGCATTAAAAAGGTGCGGGAATGGCTTTTGCCCGGCTTACAATTGCAAACATTATTGTATTTTTAAAGGGAGAGGTTTATTATGCGGGTGTCTAAAATTTGCGGATTTTTGCTAAGCGCCTTTTTGACCGTAGGCTTTGTTGCTTGTGGCGAAACGGTTTCCTCTACCGACGCCAGTGACAATGGTGGCCTTGATGCCGTTCTTGGGTACCATCCCGGAAAAAGCTATAACGGACCGACATCTTCCGAGAAAACACCGTCAGGTGGTAGTAGCAGTTCAGCTACTGCAAGTAGTGCTTCTGAAGTGTCGTCAAGTTCCTCGATGATAGAAGTTGATTTCTCTGAATCAAAAATTCAAGTGGATGAACGAGGCTTTGCCGTTATAACAGAAGATTACCTTGTAGATGTTTCGGCATCCGTTGTTTCAGAATTAGAAGACTTGAAAGTTCAATTGGAGGACAATGCTGAGCCAGAAGGATTCGATGAAGTCGGTCAACTGGCTCTCGGTGTTGATGATTTACAACTAGACAAGTATCTGTATTACTGCTATACGGAATCAGAAGACTGGTTTCAGATAACCAAGGATAAGCTTTTGGAAACCAAGTTGCCTTTCTTATGGGGTGGCGCGGCCTACGAAGCCAGGGGTGGTTTCACCTTGGATTTCGCGGGAATATGTGTGGCTATCTATTCCCTTGCACAATAAAGTAAAAAGGGCTTTTCGTTTTTTTATTCCCGCTTAATCGCGTCCTTCTGGGCGGTCACATGGGGCATGAATCGCTTCATGAAGGGGATAATTCCCAAGTATAAAAGCATGGTGACCACGAAGACAAAGGCGAGGCTTGCGTTCTTTGACCAGTGGATGTGAAATTCCCGCAGAATCCTGATGATGGCCCACTGCACCCAGCCGTGGGTCACAAGAATCATGATGGAGTATCGCCCAAAGTAAGACACCAGGGGAATCTTCTTGATGGTCTTGGACAAAAGGAGTATGCCGGTTGCTCCGGATAGCCCGCAAAGGTAGGTGCTCCAGAAGGGCAGCTGGAAATGGTTTTGCACATAGCTTACCGTGGAGTCCGACAGGAGGTACACCAGGCCAAAGCCCAGGAGGGCCAAGGGAATGTTCAGCTTGTCCAACTTGTTCGGTTTCAGTAGTGCCGTATAGCGGAAGGCGAAATGTCCGGCACAGAAATAGGGAATGGCCGTCATGGCGGTGTCCATGAACATGGGCAGGTTGATGCTTTTCCGCCCGAGGAAAAATCCCAGGCCGCCAACGCCCAGAGACAGGGCCACAAGCGCTGCATTGGAAAAGCGTTGCGGGAGCTTCTTTGCCGCGAGGTAAATTCCGTAGAAAATCAGGTTGGTCCAGAAAAGCCCCAGCAAGAACCAGATGGGAAAGTTGGGGAAATATTCCTGCCAAATGAAGGAATACCACACGCTACAGCCGGGGCTTGGCCGCAGGTGGAAGTGGGCGAGGATGAATGGCAAAATGCAGGAGGTGGTAATGAAAAAGAAAGTGAAGGGGATCAGCAGCTTGTTGACTTTCCGCAGGCAAAAGTCGAAGAATCCGGCGTAGCTCTTGAAGAACAGCCCCGAAAGAAAAAAGTACAGGGGCATGCGGAAGGTGGAAAGGGGAAGCTTCAGCGGGTAGGTGTCCAGCCCCCAGGTGCTTGCCACATGGTGCCATACCACCAGCATAATGCAGAGACCTTTGGCAAGGTCCACAAAAGCATAGCGGGGCTTTTCGGTAGGTAGGGCGGAGGGCATTTGATTTTTTTAGGGAGCGGACAAGAATTCGAGGATTTTTGTCTTGAATTCGGGCAGTTCGTCGAATACGGCGTGGCCGTAACCATCGTACATCTGCAATTCGCAGGGGGTTCCTGTGGCCTTTAGCCTGTCGTAGATTTTTTGGGAAGCTTCGGGGGTGACCACCTGGTCCTTGCTTGCGGCTAGAACGAGGGTGGGGCACTTGATGTTTTCCAGTCCGTTACGGGTGTCCACAAAATCGCAGGCGTCGGAGAAAACGGCAAAGCGCTCCATCTCTTCGGCAGAGACGTCCTTGTACATGACCTGGAGAGCCTTGCCGTAACGTTTGGCGAAAGGTTCCGAGAAGCAGTCCCGGATAAAGGCTTTCACGAGACCGTCGCCATCGTGGGCCCTGGCAAGCCTAGTCCATTCGCCGATTACCTTGAGCTGCTGGGGTTCTGCCTTGGAGGTGGAACAGCCGAGTACGAGTTTCCAGACCAGTTCCGGGTAATTTGCCGCCAAATGCTGGGCCACCATGCCTCCCTGGGACACTCCGTAAAGGGCCACGTCCTTCAGGCCGAGGGCTCGGAGGGCAAGAGCCTGGTCCCGGGCCATGTCCTCTACGGAGTAGCCGGGGGCGACGTCCTTGCGCCGGTCGAAAAAGTAAAGCGTGTAGCCTTCGGTGAACATCTTGAAGGGCACTTGCAGGGCGTCTGCAGATTTCATGACGCTCCTGATGGCAAGACCCGGAATGACCACCAGTGGGCGAGGGCCAGTTCCGAACTGGGCGTATTCCATTTCGAATCCGTCGGTGCAGACGGTATGTACAAGTTTTTGTTCCATCGGTTTACCTCGTCTTTAGCGCAGCCATCAGTGCGGCATATTCATCCATAAACTGTTTATGATTACTTTTCAAAATAGATTTCGTCTTGATACTCTATGGATTTTCCGGCACGGAGGGCGATTTCCTTGCTGTACGGTGTCCTTGGTGTTGGCATCTTCTTTGGCGAAGGTCTTTCTAATACGCTCCAGGGTTTCTGGACCGTACATTGGCTTTGATATAAAGTCCAGAACGCCCAGCCGTTTGGATACGTCTTCGTACCTGCTGAAGTCGTTTGCTGTTAAAAAGATGACCTTTGTTTCGGCGATGGACTTGTCGGCCCTGATTTTTTCAAGGGTCTCGATGCCGCCCATTTCGGCCAGTTTTCTGGACATCGAATCGTCATCAACAATCAAGATTGTCTTTTGTTGCAAAACAGCCATTTTACATTCTTCTTACAGGATTAAATATATAATTCGTCATGCCGTTTTATTTCTTTCGGGATGCCCGCAAATAAGTCTTTTTTGAACAAAATATGCAAAAAAAAAGCCCCGTGAGGTGCCTTTTACATTTTTTCGTCGTCATTTTTGCTTCTCCTTTTTTTTCGTCATCCTCGCTTCTCCTTTGTCATCCCCGCGCTCCTTCCTTGTCATCCTCGCCCATTCGACAGGCTCAGGGTAGGCTCCGGCGAGATCCGTGTACATCCCTCCAGCGGATGTTCGCCTACGCGAACATGACGAAAGCCTTCTTCGTCATCCCCGACTTGGTCGGGCATCCCCTTTCATCTGTAAAATCCTCACTGTAAACAAAATTTTCAGGCATATTTCGCCTCAAAAAAGCGTCTTATACATAGATGGGGCCCTTCCTATCTGCGATACGGGCGCATTCCCGCATTTAACGGAATAAAAATGACAAGAGAAGAATTCGCAAACTTTCTCAAGCAACTCAAGACCGCAAACGACAACGGGCAGGACGTCGATGCAATCGTCAAGGAACACGAGCACCGGAACGTCTATTTCTACAACGACGGATGCATCAAGAAGATTCTCGCTAGCGAGAAGAACCTGACGCTCACCACCGACCTCATCAACGCGGCGCTAAACCTCGTGGGCTCAGACCGCATCGAGAACCCGCAACTTGTGAATCCGTATGTACCAGGCGAACTGGGATACCGCAGCGTCGAACCCGACCTGCTCTTGACCAACGACCGCGGAAACGGCGTGCCCCGCGACCGCATTTCCATCGAGGTCCAGCACGAGAACAACGATTCGCTGTACAGCGACCGCCTGGTCCTCTACGTGGCGCGCCTTACGGGCAGTATGGAAAAGCCGGGCGACTTCACCCCGCTCGAGAACCTCCACGTGGTGAGTTTCCAGTTCTTCGATGCCTTCAAGGGTTCGCCGAACTACCTCCACACGGTGCAGCTGCGCAACCAGGAGCAGCGCGTCTATTTCGAACGGCAGACGGTGACGCTCGTCGAGGTGAACAAGTTCCTGAGGCACGCCGAACAGTTCGCGGGCGACCGCAGCCGCATCGCCCAGTGGCTCCGCGCCATCGACACCCTCAATAAAGAAGCCGATTTCAGCGAATTCGCGGGCGATCCCGTGTTCAGGGTATTGCAAAACGAGGTGAAATTGTGTAATTTTAGTGCAGGATATATGCTCAGCAACATCATGAAAGACATCGACAAGTCGTACTGGGAATACGGTGCGGCCCGGAAAGCGAAGAAGGAAATCGCGAGGAAAATGCTCGCGATGAGTAAGCCTATTGAAGAAATCGCTGATCTTACGGAACTTCCCCAGTCAACCATCCTCGAACTCAAGAAGGAAATCGAATCGCCAGAGACGTAACTCGTAGGTCAAATATTTCTCAAAGCAGCCCGTTCATAATGAGCGGGCTTTTTTGTCCGCCGCCCCTCCCGCTGTCATCCTCGCCCATTCGACAGGCTCAGGGCAGGCTCCGGCGAGGATCTCCCCTCGTCATCCTCGCGGAGGCGAGGATCCGTGTACATTCCTCCAGCGGATGTTCGCCTACGCGAACATGACGAAAGCCTTCCTTGTCATCCTCGCCCATTCGGCCTTGCTCAGGGCAGGCTCCGGCGAGGATCCGCTACCACTTGTAAAATCCGCACTGTAAACAAATTTTTCAGGCATATTTCGCCTCAAAAAAACGTCTATATAGCAGACGGGTCCCTTCCCTGTCCGCGACACGGGCGCGTTCCCGCAGTTAATGGATTAAAATGACAGAAAAAGAAAACTTTGTAGAGTCGGATATTCGCGATATCGCTCACGAATTCAACGTGATTGTGGACTCCGTGAAAGATGACAAGAGCAATTTCGTTCACGACAGATATTTCAGGTTCGCCTTTGCAAAACCCTCCCGCATGGTGGAACTCCTGACGCTGTTTTCGCGTCACAATCCCTCGCTCAAGGCGTTCCTAGACACCATCGACCTTGCAAGCTTGCGCGGATCGAGCGAAAACCTTTCCAGTGACAAGCATGCAGGCTCCGCGGACCTCGTTTTCGAGGCGAATCTCAAGGACGGCGGCGTCACCGGGCTCTATGTGGGAATCATCGCCGAGCACAAGTCCACCAACAGGGACAATGTATTTCTCCAGATTTCGGAGTATTATCACCACCTGTTCCTGGAGCGCGGAAAGGACGTGCCCGTGGTGGCGTTCATCGTCTATAACGGAGAGGATGGCTGGGATCCGCTCAGCGAAACGCGGTTTCCGAACTATCCCGAATATTACCACGACATCGGATTTCCTTTCAAGGTGGAATTCTTGGATGTGGGACACGCCATCGACGATGCGGAATTGA
>CAMKMX010000022.1 GCA_946414025.1 uncultured Fibrobacter sp. | reverse complement strand
CCCTGGCTCAAGGAAAACTACGACTGCGAAGTGATCGCTTTCGCCGCCGACCTCGGTCAGAACGACTTCCCGGACGCTAAGGCCCTCGAAGACAAGGCTTTGAAGACTGGCGCATCCAAGTGCTACGTTCTCGACCTCAAGAAGGAATTCCTCGAAGACTACGTTTGGCCGACCGTTCGCGCCGGTGCTAAGTACGAAGGTACCTACCTCCTGGGTACTTCTTTCGCCCGTCCGCTCATCGCCAAGTATCAGGTGAAGATTGCTGAAAAGGAAGGCGCCTACGCTGTTGCTCACGGTGCTACCGGTAAGGGTAACGACCAGGTCCGTTTCGAACTGACCTACGCCGCCCTCAACCCGAAGCTCAAAATCATCGCTCCGTGGAAGGACCCGAAGTGGACGTTCCATAGCCGCGAAGACGCTATCGACTACGCTGCCGCTCACAAGATTCCGCTGAACGGCATCAGCAAGAAGAAGATTTACTCCGAAGACGGCAACCTGTGGCACCTCTCTCACGAAGGTGGTGTCCTGGAATTCCCGGAACAGGAACACAAGTACGAATTCCTCAAGCACACCGCTACCTACGAGAAGGCCCCGAACAAGGCCGACCACGTGACGATCACCTTCGAAAAGGGTAATCCGGTTGCTATCAACGGCAAGAAGATGGGAGCCGTGGAACTTCTCGAATTCCTGAACAAGATCGGTGGCAAGAACGCTTGCGGTCTGTTGGACATCGTTGAAAACCGCCTCGTTGGCCTCAAGAGCCGCGGCGTGTACGAAACTCCGGGTGGCACGCTCCTGTACAAGGCTCACGAATGCCTTGAACAGCTCGTGCTCGACAAGGAAACTTTGTTCGAAGCCCAGAAGATGTCCATGACCTATGCCAACCTCGTGTACAATGGCCAGTGGTTCACTCCGCTCCGCCAGGCTATGGACGCCTTCTTCGCTGAAGTCAACAAGGTTGTTACCGGTGACGTGACCCTCAAGCTCTACAAGGGCAACATTATCCCGGCCGGCATCAAGAGCCCCTACAGCCTCTACGACATGGGCCTCGGTGGATTCACCGACGTCGACATGTACGACCAGAAGGACGCAACGGGCTTCATCCGCTGCTTCGGTCTGCCTCTCAAGACCCGCGCTCTCTTGCTCGGCAAGAAGACCAACGTGGACTTCGGCAAGCCGGTGGTGCTCCCGAAGAAGTAGTCGGATTGTCATCCTGAATGGCTCGCCTCATCGTCATCCAGAGGGTCGAAGCCCCGAAGGATCCAGGCTTGATTTTTTAGTCCTCGGCCATCGCCGAGGATTTTTTGTATCTTTTTTGCGTATGAATATTCGCGTTCCTTTTATTGCGTTGGCGCTCCTGATTGGTGCGTCTTTTGCTGACGATCCTCGTTTTGAACAGGGTGCCCGATTCCTCGCTCAGGGTGAATACGAAAAGGCCCTCGGTGAATACCGTGCGGTCCTTGCCGAACAGCCCCAGAATTCCGACGCCTACTTTGCCGCCGCCGAAGTCTATATCAAGATGCCCAAGCCCGACTACAGCAGGGCTTTGGCCAATTACCGCCTGGCCTACAAGTTCACGCCGACTATGAGTGCCGCCTACGAAGGTGCGGCGAAAGTTTATGAAAAGCTGGGCCAAAAGGCCAAGGCCGAAGCCGAGCTTGCAAAGGACCCGAAGAACAGGCCTCCTGAGCCCGCCGTAACGGAACCGGTTGCTGAACAGGCTGCCGCACCTGCTGCTCCTGCCGCGACCGCGCCGGAACAGCCCGCTCCTGCCACAACGGCACAGACATCTGAACAAGCCCCTGCACCGGTACAGGAGGCTGCTCCCCAGGCAGCTCCTGCTGCTGAACAGCCCGCACAGGCAGCCCCCGCACCTCAACCTGCTCTCGCACAGACCGCTGCCGCTGAGCCCGCCCAGCAGGCTCCTGTACAAGCCGCTCCGGCAACGCAAACTGCCGCTCCCGAAGCCGCACAGCCAGCGTCTGCACAGCCTGCCGCATCGGCTCCTGCTGCCGAGACTCCTGCCGCAAATCCCGACGACCCTTTCGAAAAAGGCAAGGCTTTTCTTGCTCAGGGTAAGTACGAAGATGCCGCCAAGATGTGGCGCGAAGTCCTGAAGAAAACTCCGGGGCACGTGGGTGCCTACTACTACGCCGGCGTTACCCGCCTAAAGATGGGAGAATACGACAAGGCGGAATTCAACTTGAACAAGGGCAAGGAGTACAAGGACGGCGCTGCCGATGTCCACTACTATATGTCCCTTATTTACAAGGCCCAGAACAAGACGGATTTGGAAAAGAAGTCCTTGGCGGCCTACATCAAGAAGGCTGGCCCTAACGGTGAGTTCCGCAAGGCCGTAGAAGCCCGCTTGGCCGAAATGAAAAATGCTCCTGCTGATTCCGCAAACGCAGCTGTTACTGCAACGCCTGCTCAGGACGCCGCCGCTTCTGCGGAAGCGGCTCCTGCGGCTACGGCCCAGAAAATCGCTCCGGCTCCGGCCAAGGCCTATTCCATCGCCCGAGCCAACGACCTTTTCAAGTCGGGCAGTTTCGAAGAAGCCCTGCAGGTTTACAAGGTAATGCTGGAAACGGAACTTTCTCCCGAAGACCGCTATTTTGCCCTGCTCCAGATGGGCAACATCTACCGCGAACTTCGC
Source organism: uncultured Fibrobacter sp. (assembly GCA_946414025.1). GTDB lineage: Bacteria > Fibrobacterota > Fibrobacteria > Fibrobacterales > Fibrobacteraceae > Fibrobacter. Next base: position 46,013 of record CAMKMX010000022.1, on the reverse strand, counting down.
GATTTCCACAGTGCCGCCTCCCGTTATCGTGAAGTGGTGCAGCAATATCCCGACTCCGACTGGGCGACAGAGGCCGAGCGCGCCCTGGAAGATGCCGTGTGGCTTGAAAACCACAAGAGCGAACTCCCGCGTCGCAGACGTTAATTTTTTACACGGCCTGTACCAGCAGACCTTTCAGGTACTGACCTTCGGGAAATGCCGTATTTACGGGATGGTCGGCGGGTTGGCCGAAGCGTTCAATGATTTGAACGCGCCGATGTGCATCGGCGGCGGCATCGGCGATAATCTTCTGGAACAAGTCCATCTCCATTAGGCCCGAACAGCTAAATGTCGCCAGCATGCCGCCCTCGGCCAACAACTTCATTGCAAGTAGATTGATGTCCTTGTAGCCCCGGGCGCCCTTCTGCAGGTTGTCCTTGCTTTCCACGAACTTGGGCGGATCCAAAACGATGAGGTCGAACGTCTCCGCCTTGTCGCGGCACTTGCGCAGGTACTGGAACACGTCCGCTTCTACGTGTGTTGCGTGGGCGGTGCTGAGCTTGTTACGCATGATGCCTTCCTTGGCGAGCTTGAGCGCATCCTTGGAAACATCTACCTGATAAACTTTTTCGCAACCGCCGCGGAGAGCGTAAAGTCCGAAACCGCCGGTATAGCAGAAGCAGTTCAAAACCTTCTTGCCCTTGGAAAGTTCGCCGATGCGGCGGCGGGCATCCCGCTGGTCTAGATAGTAACCGGTCTTGTGTCCGTTTTTGACGTCGATGGGGAAGAGTATTCCGTTCTCGTTGATGATTACGGGTTCGTCGCTCACTTCGCCGTAGACGCATCCGGTACGCAACTGCAAGCCTTCCTTTTTGCGCACGTCGGAATCGCAGCGTTCGTAGATGCCCTTGCAATGGGTCTTTTCGGCCAGCAGTTCGTAAATCTTTTCTCGGTGGACTTCGGCGCCGGCGGCCAAGATTTCGACAGAATAGATGTCGGCGTACTTGTCGATGATGCAGCCCGGAATGCCGTCGTTTTCGGCGTTGATCAGGCGGAAGGCGCTTTCCTTGTCTTCAATGTCAAAACCGCGACTCTTGCGGGCGGCGATGGCCCGGTCCAGAATATCGCTGAAGAATTCCCGGTCGATGTTCGCTTTCTCGCCAAACGTCCAGAAACGCCCACGGATTTGTGACTTGGGCGAGTACGCTGCAAGCCCCAAGAAGTCGCTTTTGAAACTATAAACCTCTACGGTCTCGCCAAGTTCAGGGTCTCCGATAACTTCGTCAATCGCTCCGCTAAAAATCCAGGGATGGTAACGGAGAGCGGACTTTTCGCGTCCGGCCTTCAGGGTAATGGCTTTCATGGTTCGGCTCCAATTTTTTCTAGCGTGACTTCGCGGCTTGTTTCGGAGAGAATTTCAATCTTGATGATGTGGGTAATGCCCGCTGTGTTCTCTTCCAGGCGTTCGGGCCATTCGATAAGGGTGATTCCCTTTCCCAGGTAGTCGGGTTCCAGGCCCACTTCGCAGATATCCGTACCCGGTTCCAGGCGGTAAAGGTCGTAGTGGAAAATGGGCGGGTCGTTGGGGTATTCGTGGAGCAGGGTGTAGGTGGGGGAGCACACGTTCCCGTCGAAACCCAGCCCCTTGCACACGCCCCGACTAATAACGGTCTTGCCCGCTCCCAGGTTGCCGTACAGCGCCACCATGTCGCCCGGTTTCAGAGTTTGCCCGAAACTAACTGCCCAGTTGTATGTCTCTTGTTCGCTGTTGAATGTCATGGTTAGGTTTTAGGCTGTAGGTTGTAGGTGTTAGGGGCAGAGGTACGAGGCATGAGCAATGTGTGATGTGTCGTGTGAGTTAGAATTTAGAGCTTAGAACTTAGAATATATTCTATAAGAAATGTCTAAGTTCTAAGAGCAAAGCAGTCTAAGTTCTGCCAACTGCAGCTTATTTACTGTCTAACCCTAGCCCCTAGATCCTAGCCTCCAGTCTCTGATTTACAGCTTTTCCTTGAACTGCTGGTAGGTGAACCTGTGCAACAGGTGGAACTTTCCTTCCTTGTCGAACATGCCGATGTCGGGGTGGCGCACACCGTTGAAGAAGGTGGTCTTCACCATGGTGTAGTGGATCATGTCCTCGAAGATAATCCGGTCGCCGACTTTTAGGGGCTTGTCAAAGGAGAAATCCCCAAGCTGGTCGCCGGCAAGGCAGGTACCGCCTGTTATCTTGTATGTAAACTGCTTTTCGCCGGGCATTCCCGCTCCGGTAATGGTGGGCCGGTAGGGCATTTCCAGGCAGTCGGGCATGTGGGCGCTGATAGACACGTTCAGTATGGCGATGTCCATCTCGTTGTGGACAATGTCTTCTACCGTGGCCACCAGTTCGCCGGTTTGCCAACCTACGGCCTCTCCCGGTTCTAGGATGACCTGCAGGTGGGGGTAGCGGCTTCGGAAATCTTTCAGAATCTGCACCAGCTGTTCCCGGTGGTAGTCCTTGCGGGTAATGTGGTGGCCGCCGCCGAAGTTCACCCATTTCATCTGGGCCAGGTATTTCCCGAACTTCGCTTCAAAAGCCTTCAGCACCCCTTCCAGGGCGTCGGCGTCCTGTTCGCACAGGGCGTGAAAATGCAGGCCCTCGATACCGTCCAACAGTTCCGGCTTGAATTCACCTTCGGTAACGCCCAGCCTGGAAAACTTTCCGCAGGGGTTGTAGATGTCGGTTTCTACGGTAGAAAATTCCGGATTCACACGGATGCCGGCGCTGACGCCCGCTTTCAGGGTCTTGTCCTTGAACCGCATCCATTGGCTAAAGCTGTTGAAGGTGATGTGGTCTGCAAGGCTCAATATCTGGTCGATTTCGTCGTCGGCATAGACCGGCGCAAACACGTGGACCTGCTTGTTCATCTCTTCGCGGGCAAGTCTCGCCTCGTTCAGGCTGGAGGCGGTGGCTCCTGGCAGGTATTCGGCGATAATGGGGAAGGAGCGCCAGAAACTGTAGCCCTTCAGGGCGCAGATGATATGGACTCCGGTCTGCTTTTGGATCTGGTCCAGAATTTCCATATTGCGGCGGAGGCGGGTTTCGTCCAGCACGAAACAGGGGCTTGTTACCTGGGAATAGTCTAGCATAGCCCAAATATAGAATTACTGGGTCTCTTGGGCACATTTTTGACTGCCATGGGTGGAACGGTGGATTTTAGGAACCATTTTGGGGCATTTTTTGGCTTTTTTTTCAAAAAGTGGAACTTTTTTTAGCTCTTTAACTAAATTTAGGGCGATGACACGCTCTATTTCAAAGTACTTCGTTGCTTCTATTTTGACCCTGTCCCTTGTCGGTTTTTCCTTTGCCCAGGATGCCGTGGCGACCGAAACTCTGCCGACTCCTCCCAAGCAGGCCGACTCTACAGCCGTAGTGGCTGAAACACCCGTGGAAGAACTGGTGACGCCCCGTGGTGCGACCGAGGTACTGGACGAAATGATCCAGGCCAAGCTGGATTCCATTGATGCCCAGGCGGCGGCAGTGCCCCTGAAGCAGAATACCGACAGCCTCGCCAAGGCCCGTGCCGATAGCGTCCGCAAGCTCATCCTCGAAGGCAAGTACGTGAAGCGCGCCCGTTACGACAAGAGCAACTTTGACCATTGGAAAAAGGACACCGTGTTCCAGAAGGCCATGAAAGAACTGGTGTTCGGCGTGTGGCGTACTGCCATCATGGCTCACGGACACGCTTTCCGCGATGCCGAAATCCGCTTTGGCATGAACGACACCATTTACGGCGTGACCCGCACCTATTCCGATTCCGGCCGTTACCAGATGACCGGCGAATACGCCTACAAGGCCCGTTACCAGTTCGATAGCGATACTTCTCTCATAACCCGTGAAGTGTTCAAGGACCGTCAGGTCATCCGTTGGGACTTTACCACCTTCAAGATTATGGGGGATACCCTCCGCTACAACTTGAACAAACTGGAGTTCCGCGACCTGAACGACAACTGGCTCAATGCCCTCCAGGGTTTCGAGAATGTTCCTCCCGAGTTCTATTTCAAGGACGCTGCGGCTACGTCGGCCATGCAGAAGGAACTGGAAAAGAAGAAAAAGTAGGGCTCCATGCGGCGGACGGTTTTCTGCTTTGTCGTCCTGTCCCTTTGTGTCGTAGCCCTTTCGTTCATTACTCTCGTAAGCGGCCCCGTGGATGTTTCCATGGGTGGTCTTCTTGATTCCCCGATTTTTTGGGACTTGCGTCTCCCTCGTGTGGCGGCGGCGCTACTTGCAGGTGTCGCCCTTTCGGTGTCTGGTCTTTCGCTCCAGACGGTTTTCCAGAACCCTCTGGCCGGTCCTTTTGTGTTGGGCATCAGCAGCGGGGCGAGCTTTGCGGTGGCTTTGTCCATGCTGGCGGGCCTTGGCTTTGGGCGGTTCGGCACCCTAGGTGCTGCTGCCGTCGGTTCTCTTGCGGTAACTGCCCTGGTGCTTGGAATTTCGGCCAGGTTCCGGAACAACACAGTCCTGCTGGTGGCGGGGCTCCTGATTGGCTACTTTATCGACGCCTGCATAAGCCTCTTGATTACCTGGAGCGATGCCGAATCCCTGCGGGTCTATGTGTCCTGGGGCATGGGGAGTTTTGGCAGGCTCACTTCTGACGGTATCTGGATTTTCGCGGTGGCCGTGGTTGCGGGCTTGACCTTGATTGGTGCTTCGGTTCGTTACTTGAACGGGGCCCGTTTGGGCGATGACTTTGCCCGTGGGCTCGGCATCCGGGTTTCGCTGTACAAGAAGCTGGTGCTTTTGGGCGCCTCCGTTCTGGCGGCGGCGGTTACCGCTTTCTGTGGTCCTGTGGCTTTTCTCGGAATTGCGGTGCCCCATTTGGCTTACCTGCTGTTTTGCAGTTCCAACCATCGCGTCCTGTTGCCGGGTTCTGCCCTGTGTGGTGCGACCTTGGCGCTTTTGGCGGGACTCTTGCCGGAGTATCCCCTGAATGCAGTCCTGAGCCTGGTGGGCGTGCCTGTGATTCTTTGGGTGCTGGTCCGGTCTTCTAGAAGGGGAGGCCTGTAATGCTCTTGAACTTGCGGCAGGTGACCTTCGGGTATGGGTCTCCGTTGGCGAGTCCTCTGGACATGGAACTTCCGGCGGGTCAGGTGGTGGCCCTGGTAGGGGAGAACGGCTCTGGCAAGAGCACGCTTCTCAAGACCCTCGGGGGAATGCTACTACCTTTGGATGGTTCTCTGGAACTGGAGGGCCGCCCCCTTGCGGAATATGGCCTGCGGGAACTGTCCAAGAAGGTGGCGCTGGTCCGTATGGGGCTTGTGCCTCCTGCCGAGATGACGGTCCGGGAGTTTGTGTCTTTAGGCCGTTCGCCCTACGCGGGATTTTTGGACGGACGCAGTCGCGAAGACGAGGGAATTATCGATTCCGCCATGGATGATATGGATGTTACTTTGTTTGCAGAACGCAAGGTGGCGGAACTTTCCGACGGGGAGCGGAGCCGTGTTTATTTGGCCCGTGCCCTTGCCCAGCAGGTAAGGCTCTTGCTGCTGGACGAACCCGACGCCTTCATGGATATTCCACGCCGTAAGAATTTGTTTGTAACCCTGCAGAAATTGTCTCGGGAAAAAGACATGGCGGTTGTGCTTTCTACCCACTGGGTGGACTATGCCGAAAAATATGCGGACTCCATTCTGGCTTTTACCTCGAAGGGGAAGCTGAAATTTGCACCTGCGTCCCGCGCTCGCGAACTTGGCCTTCTCTCCTGGGCGGAGGTTTAGGTGAAATACCTTCTTGTTTTACTGTGCGCGCTGTTGCTTGCGGCCTGTGCTTCAACAGGTGAAGGAGCTTCTCAGGGTCCTGTTGCAAAGCAACGGCATTTTTTGTGGAAAGTTTCGGATGGGGATTCCCACGTGTGGATTCTCGGGAGCATCCATTTTGCGGACAGTTCCTTTTATCCTCTTTCGCCAGAAATTTCGAACGCTTTTGACGAGTCCGAAGAACTGGCGGTAGAAATCAACATCGCCGACGATTCCGTGGCGGCAACCGTTACAAAAAACGGTCTAGAAAAGGGAATGCTCCCCCAGGGGAGGCGCCTGAAAGAGGTGCTGCCCATCGCCCTCTGGAATTCCTTGGACAGTCTTTGCACCGTGTGGAACTTTCCGAACATGGCCCTCATGAATTTGCGGCCCTGGCTTGCCGCCATGACGCTGAGCTCCATCGCCATCCAGCGCTCGGGAATCGACCCTGCCTACGGTATAGATGCGGTTCTTTTGGACAGTGCGGCCCTGCGGGGCATGCCCATCGTTGGGCTTGAAACTGCCGAAGAACAGGTGGGCGCCCTGGCGGACACTTCGGAAGGGGATACTTTGGGCATTTACTATCTGGAAAATACCCTGAAAGAAATTACGGAACTGGATTCCATGGTGGCCCAGATGTCTCGCGCTTGGAAAACGGGAGACGATTCCCTGATGGTTCAGGTACTGAATTCCGGAAAAAAGGAAGATTCGTCGGCACGGGACTCCCTGATGGAGGCGGAATCGGACCGGAGGGTTTACAAGGAGCGGAACGAAAAGATGGCGGTCGGTATCGCACAGTTTCTCTCTGAAAACCGCAAGGTGTTCGTGGTGGTAGGGGCTGCCCACCTGGTTCTGGACCAGGACAATGTCATCGAGCTGCTCCGCCGCCGTGGCCTGAAGGTGGAACGGTTCTAGCCCAAAATCTTACTATCTTTAACCCGAGGTTTTTTCATGTACAAGATTCTTGCTGCCATCGTCCTTGCTCTTGCCTTTACCGCCTGCACCAACGCCGAAGCCGAGGCAGAAATCGCTCGCCTCAAGCAAGAGAATGTGACCCTTCAGTCCGAAATCAAGAATCTTCAGCAGACTTTGGATTCCGTCAAGGCCAAATCCGATTCTATCTACAAGAACCTGTCCGATATGGACATGCAGTAGCCCCCGGGGGCATCCTCGCTCCTACGTCATGGCGGCCATCAAGCCGCCACCTGGCATCATCACTCCCTTTTCCTCATCCTCGCCTCTATCTTTGTCATCCCCGCGCCTCCTTCTTCGTCATCCTCGCCCATTCGACCTTGCTCAGGGCAGGCTCCGGCGAGGATCCGCCATCATCTTGTCCGTACAAATCTTTTAACAAATCTTTCCCTCGATGTGTATCTTCCCTTGAGAACAGATTCACTTTGTTCGACTGCTCTCTCGGAAAGCACACATCTCGGTCAACAAACAAGCGGGTGCTCCGGATTACAAGTTCTTTTGTTGGTACGAACATTTACTACAGGTAAGGCCCGTTATCGCAGGCGGAAACTCTTGTGACTGTTAGTCCCTGCGAGTTTCCCCCGAGATGTCATCCCCGCATCCATCCTTGTCATCCCCGACTTGGTCGGGGATCTCCCCTCTTTCCCCGCATTTCACACTTTCTTCATTTGATATTCCCGAAAATTCTATATAGATTACAAGCAAACAGTCTCTTCGAAAAAGGATTGGATATGAAAAAGCTTTTTCTTGAACTTTCATTTGCGGCCCTGTGCACTGCGCTGCTGTCTGCCTGTAGTAGTGAATCGGGAACCAATGGCGGGTCTCAGGCGGAAAAAAGCTTTTCAGATGGCGAAAGTAATAACGATGGCAAGTCCAGTGATTCCGAAGGCGATTCATCCAGTTCGGAAGGAGACAAAAACGACAACGGCTGCGTTTACAATGCCGACGAGAATACATTGATGGACCTACGCGACGGTCAGACCTACAGGACCGTGAAAATCGGCTCCCAAATATGGATGGCGGAGAACTTGAATTATATAGGGGCTAGGGGTTAGGATCTAGGATCTAGGTACGAGGCTCGAGGTATGAGGCTCGAGTTGATGGAATCAAGAAGTTAATTTCGGCATGGTTCGGCAAAGCTCACCAACCAAGCCCACCAACCCTAGGCTGGGGAGACTTTACCCGCGGGTGTCCGCTTCTATCGCAGTTTTTCTACGACACCTTTCACGTCGGTGAAGGCACAGAAGGGCAAACTAATGACTTGCCTGCAGACTTTTTCTGTCACAGGGCAGTTTGCAGAGTTCGCACCGGCGGCAGCCACTTCAAAACAAGCCTGCTCATGAAGCGGCATGGGGTAGTGGATGCAGTAGGGAATTCCTGCGGCGTTCAACTTTGCGATAAATTCATCTCGGTTCTCTGCCAGCACCGTGTATTGGGCGTAGGTGCTGGTGTTGCCCTCGGCTATGGCCTGTGGCATAACTCCCGGCATGTCCTTGAAAAGCTCGTCGTAAACCTTGGCGTTTTCCGCCCGCTGTTCCAGTTCCCGGTCCAGGTGGCGCAACTTGACCCGCAGCACTGCCGCCTGCAGGGCGTCTAGCCTTCCGTTCACGCCGATTTCTACGTGGCGGTAGCGTTCGCAGCTGCCGTGGTTTGCGATAAGCCTTGCTTTTTCCGCATATTCCGCGTTGGCGGTAAAGATGGCCCCGCCGTCGCCGTAGCAGCCCAGGGGCTTGCTGGGGTAGAAGCTGGTAATGGAAATGTCCCCAAAGGTGCAGGCCCGACGAGCGTTCCCCCCGGCGGCGGTCTCGCGTCCGGCACCACCGGCGGTATAAGTCGCCCCGAAGGCCTGAGCGCTGTCTTCCAGAATCCAGAGGCCGTGTTCGTCGGCGATTTTCCGCAGGGGGGCGTAGGGGGCGCACTGCCCGAACAGGTTCACCGCGATAATGCCCTTGGTCTTGGGGCCCACGAGATTCTTGACGCTTTCGGGGTCGATCTGGAGCGTGTTCGGGTCGATGTCGGCAAAAACGGGGATGCCCCCCAGTTTTGCCACGCATTCCGCCGGAGCGATAAAGGTAAAGTCCGGGACGATGACCTGGTCCCCTGGTTCAAGGCCCAAGACCATGAGGGCAATCTCGATGGCCTGGGTGCCGCTCCCGCAGGTGACCGTCTGCACCCCTCCGCAGTAGGCGGACAGCTCCCGCTCCAGGGCCTGGACCTCCGGTCCGCCGATGTAGCAACCGCTGTCAAGTACTGCTTTTTCGGCTTTTTCCAGCTCCTGCCGGTAGGCGTCTCGCTGGGCCGAGAGGTTCACAAAGGGCATCATAATGGGCAAATTTAGCATTTTACGGCTTTTTGAGGGGTTGACATTATCTTCAACTTTACTATCTTTGAGCCAACAAATTTTAAGTAGGTTTTACCCGGAGAATAAAAGGTGCCTCAACACAAATCTTGCAAAAAGCGTCTGCGTCAGGCCGAAAAGGCCAACGCCATGAACCGTTCCGTCCGTTCCGCGATTCGTTCCAGCCTCAAGGTGATTCGCACTGCAACTTCCAAGGAAGCTGCTCTCAAGGAAATGCCCAACCTGTTCAGCATGCTGGACAAGGCTGCTGCCAAGGGTCGTGCCGGTTTCTGCGCCAATCGCGCCGCTAACTACAAGGCCAAGGCTGCCAAGGTCATCAACGGCCTCGCCTAATTGATCCTTTATCAGAAATTTTGAACCGGTACGGTTTCCCGTGCCGGTCTTTTCCGCATTTAGGGAATAGGGGTCGTTTCGCTCATCGCACCCCGAGCCCCGAGCCTCGCGCCTCACATCTGCGACCGGCATGTAAACATTCGTTAATATCACTCAATTTGGAATATGCTTGGGACCGTAATTGCCCTTATTTTTTGTTTTTTCCTGAAATATGTTAAATGTTTTTTGCTAGATTATAGACTTGTAATATGTATTGGAAATGTTTGTAAAATGAAGGGTGTCAGGGATTTGAAATGTCATCAATAAATTTTGCTACAAGAGAGATTAGTTGTAAGGTGGTGTACTACGGACCTGGTTTGAGTGGCAAGACCACGAACCTCCAGGTGATTCACCAGAAAATGCCCCAGGACAAGCGCACGGACATGGTGTCCTTGGCTACCGAAGGCGACCGTACCCTGTTCTTTGACTTCCTTCCTCTGAATCTTGGCGATATCAAGGGCTTCAAGACCCGTTTCCAGCTTTATACCGTTCCCGGTCAGGTTTATTACAACAGCACCCGTAAGCTGGTGCTTCGCGGTGTCGATGGCATTGTGTTCGTGGCGGACTCCCAGCGTTCCCGTCAGGCCGAAAACCTGGAAAGCTTACAGAACCTGAGGCAGAACCTCCAGGATTACGGCATGGACCTGGATGACATGCCCTTTGTGCTTCAGTACAACAAGCGCGATATGGAGAATGTGTTCTCCTTGGAAGAACTGAACGCAGAACTGAACCCGCGCAATGTGCCCTTCTTCCCGGCTACGGCCCATAACGGAAAGGGTGTGGTGACGACCCTCAAGACCATCGCCATGCTGGTGATTGAAAAGTTCAACGTGAAGCAGGGTTTTTTGCGCAAGGCCGCCGAAAGTGTGAACAACACCGGCGTTCATGACGTGTCCCTGACCAAGGAAGGCGTGTCTGTGAAGCAGGCCGCACCGAAGCCCCAGGTTCAATCCGAAGCGGCTGCTCCTTCTTCGCCTTTCAAGATGCCCTCTTTTGCGGCTCGCCCTCCTGCAGGGGCGGTTTCGTCCGGTAATGCCGGTTCGGGCTTGTTCCAGAAGGGTGCCACCTCTTCGCCGTTTGGTCGTCCGCGTGCCGCTGCTACGGTTCCCCGTATGCCAACCTTTGGCCGCGTCATGGAAAAGCCTCAGGAATCCGGAGACGACGAAATCGAATTGCGTCCTTATGTTCCTAAGAAGAAGTAGAAGGAGAGTGTTATGAGCGATTTTACGATTTATTCCGATGACGTGGGCAAGGTCCGCCGTCTGATGGTTGCTTATCAGGCAAGCGTCAAGGCCGAATACATTGTGCTTTGCCACCGCGACGGTTCCATTATCGCCGAGGTGGGCTCCCTGGGTATCGACCCCACTCCTCTTGCCGTGCTGAGCACCGCTTCTTTCGACTCTGCCCGTCAGGTGGGCAACATGCTGGGCGGCGAGAACTTCCAGTCGGTGTCCTATTCCGGCGAAAACCGCTCCATTTACATCTCCCCTGTGGACCAGGCCTTGCTCCTGGTGCAGGTGTTCCCGGGCTCTAGGCTTCCGAACCGCATCGACGACTTCAATCGCCTGTTGGTAGAAAAACTGGTGGATGCCGTCCCGGCCTTTACCCAGAACACCAGTAAGCTTATCTAGTCGAGGCTTTTGTGGCAGGAATTCCGCCACTGCGCAATATCCGAAAGACGACGGTCATACTGGTCGCGGTGTTGCTTGCGTTCTTGGTGCACCGCACGGTGGCCTACCTTTCTACAGACGACTCCATCAAGGATGCGGGGAACACGGAACTTTCCCTGGCCCAGGGGACGGTTTGCAGGCATATCGTCAAGGAGACGCCTTTCGGTGCGGATTCTGTTTTCGAGGAAGGTTCTAGGCTTTACTTTTACACCACCATTTCTTCGGCCCTCAAGAATAGGGAGGACACCCTCTGGCACGTGTGGTACCATGGCATGGATACGGTGCAGGTGCTGCCCTGCAATTTGAAGAAAGATTCCGAAGCCTGCATTACGGAAATTCTGCCTGCCTTGCTGAAACCCGGCGAATGGAGCGTGGATTTGGTTTCGGGACGCAAGCTCCTTTATAGCCAACAGTTCGCGATTGACTCTACAAGCAGGTAGCTTCCATGCGCAAAGGCCCTTGGATAAAGGTGTTTTTGGGGGTACTGTTGTGGAGTCGGGCTTTCGCCTTGAACATGGATTCTATACCCGTGTGGAATCCGGACTACCTTGTCCGAAATAACGATTTGCGTGAACTGGACGGCGGTGCGCAGGACCGCGACGGGTCAGCAATTTCGGGACTTTCCACTCACGGTTACAAGACCATGCAGGTGACGGTGGGCGATGGCGGCACCCAGGTGGACCAGGAGTTGCGGCTTTCTATACAGGGCTTTGTAGGCGACAGCGTCTATATCGACGCTTTGCTTTCGGATGTGGATCGCCGTGCCGGTGACCAGACCACCGCTACCTTGCAGGAAGTGGACCAGATATATTTTCGTGCGGAATCCAGACACTGGATGGTGCACCTGGGCGACTTGATTTGGCGGGACAGGAACATGGGCCTGTTCGGGTTGGAAAGGGTAAGCCTTGGCGCCATGGTGGGGCTCAGGGGAGGCTATACCGAAGTCCGTGGCGTGGCGGGCACAGACGAGACCAACCGCATTGTCCGTGTGATGAACGGCGTGAGCGGCCAGCGGGAAGGCTACTCCATCAGTGACGACGGCAGTTACCTTTCGGTGGTGCCCGGCTCCGAGCGGGTCTATTTGAACGGGAACTTGCTGACATCTGGCGTAGATTACGAGGTGAACTACGCAGGAGGCCTTTTGAATTTCAAGGGTCGCCGAAATCCCGGTCCTGATGACGAAATCCGTGTAGAGTATGATTCCTATGACGACGGGAACATCTACAATATGTACGCCGCCCATGGTGCCTACAGGCACCCGAACCTGTATTTGGACGTTTCGGGATTCCGTTTAGAGAATGACCGCCATCGCATGAAACGTGGCCTCTGGACCGACGAAGATTACCGGATGCTCAAGCACGACGACGGAAGTGAATTTGTTCGTGACGATTCTCTGGGGGCGCTGCGCAGGCCCGAACGGACGGACCGCGCTGGCGCACGGCTTCGGCTTCAGGGAGATAAGCGTTTCTATGCGGACTTGGAAATGGCCATAAACCGCACGGATTCCAATACGGTCTCCCGTCAGGTGGACGGGCCCGAAGGTTACGGCTACCGCTGGTATGTCACCTCCGATTCGTCGGAAAATATGAAAAAATTTCCGCTGGCTTTTTCCGTTTACGGAAACTACATTCAGGAAGAATTCGGGATTGGTGAATTTCAAGGCAGCGACAAGGACTGGGACAGTTTCAGTCTTCTAGACGAATGGGACTTGGACAGCGCCGCCCTTGTAGATGGCGACCTGCGTCACGACGAATTCGGCATGCGTCTGAGACTTGCTACGGGTTGGTTCCTTCATGGAATCTGGGGCTACCGGCAGGGCGAAAAGGAAAGCTGGAATTCTTCTAGGGGAGGAGTTTCTTTAATTCATAAGTCCAACTTGGTAAAAAGCGATGTGGGGGCGTTTCGGGTGGAAAGTTTCCAGGAGCAGGAACGGGTCCGTTACCAGTCCTTGGGAAATGTGGAGTTCTTGAAAGGACTTTTGCGGCCCTTCGGAAATTTTGACCTGCGCTATACGGAAAGCGATTCCTTGGGCCGTGAAAACCAGGTGGCTTACGGCAAGACCGGCACCGGAATCCAGATGGTGGGAGACTCCTGGAACATCAGCGAAGGGGCAGAAACCAAGACGGCTAAACGCAAGGGTGATACTTTCGGCAAGGATTGGCGTGATACCTTGCAGTCCGTGGCCTGGATCCAGAGCGCTGCCTGGCAGAGCCGTTACGCACAACTGGACCATTTCTTGCAGTACGAACGCCGTAGCGAAAACGGAGGCCGTTCCGAGAATAGCTGGGTCGGGGATTTCCGCGGGACCTTCGGTCACGAAGAACTGGGGCTGGTATCTAGCGTAGATTACAAGCTGGGACTCACCGAAGAACAGACCTACACGCCAATCTACAAGGCGGTGGCCAAGGGCACGGGCGATGTGCGGTACGACAGCCTGACCGGCAGTTTTATCGAAGGGGTGGACAACGGAGATTTTGTTTACGAGGGTATGGGCCGTAACGATTCCTTGGGAGCCATTCTTGCTTCCAATGCGGCGTTCCGGATGGATATTGACTGGAGCCCTGGAATTTCCCTCGGTATCCGGCGTGGGATTCTGCGGGACATCTCCCTGGGCGGAACATTCGACGGAGTGGGGGAGGACACTACCGGCAAGAAAATCTACTTTCCGCCGGCCACGCCTTCGCAGCTGCGGGAGATTTCTTCGGGAACGGTCAGCTACGAGTTGCGGGGCACCTGGGCTCACCCCCGCGGGATTACTTTTGCGTACAAGCCCGGTGCCGATTACGACAAGAAACTCAGTTCCATCAGTTATTTCGAGACGCGGTTCCATCATCTGCTGGATGCAGGATTCCAGATAAACGACGCCCACTTTGTGGGAGCGACCTTGCTATTGGAAGATGTGGAACTGAAGGCCCTGCAGGTTCTGGACTGGGATACCCGCGACATTTCGGGCCGGTACCGCTTTGATTTCTGGAACGGGTTCTTTGTGCAGCCCGGTGGCCGTTACCGCACGGGCGAGGGCGAAGACGACCAAGATTACGCTTTTGACGCCTACCTGTGGGAAGGTTCCCTACGCCTGGGCTATAACCGCAGAGATATGGTAGATGGGTTCGTGCAGTTCTCGGTTGTCCAGATGGAAAGCGGCGACGACCTGATTCCCTACCAGATGATGGACGGCTATAGCGATGGCCGCACCTACCGGCTGGAATCTTACGTTTCTGTAGATATAAACGATTTTATTTCTTGCGGGCTGCGTTATGTGCTCAGGTTCGGTGACGCTGAAGAGAATATTTTTCAGAAGTTGACAACGGAAGCGAGGGCGTATTTTTAAGTTAGGGGATAGGATCTAGGGGTTAGGTTTTAGGTTGTAGGTAGTGATTGGTGGTTAGGATAGATGGTTTCAAGAGTTGTCATCCTCGCTGTCATTCTGGAGCCACGCGGTGGCGATAGAATCACGAGAATCCGATTGAGAATGTGAAATGTGGAATGTGAAGTGTAAAATCCTGCTTGTTCTTGCTTTGGCATCTTCTGCTTTTGCGGGAGAGGCGTCTTTGTGCCGTATCCACAAGGTGGTATGGGTCGGGGAACATTCCGCCTATGACGAAGCCCACTTGAATCTGGTAGAAGGTTCACCCTGCGAATCTTGGCACAATGCGGCTTCCCGTTTGGCGCGGGACTACGAAGACCGGGGCTTTGCGGCCGTTCAGGTCGAAGGGAAAATGCATTACGGCATGGGTGGCGCTTCGGGTAAGGATACTCTGGGGATCTTGATGGTGGAGCTGAAACGTGGGGCAGGGTATGTTTGGGCCGCCCCCGAGAACCTGGACTCTTCGGGCACGGACCCTGAAGTGTTCCGGAGGCTCAGCGGCATCGAAGAAGGCGCTCCTGTGTCCTTGACGGACCTGGAACGGTCCGAGCGCAAGCTTGCCCGCCTCGGGTATTTTGAACAGACGGCTCCCGCAAGGTTGTTCCGGGACCCTGCAAGAAACAGGCTCGTGCCCGCCTTCAGCATGAAAGCTGCCCGGAATTCCGA
The DNA here is from genome assembly GCA_946414025.1 of uncultured Fibrobacter sp. Lineage (GTDB taxonomy): Bacteria > Fibrobacterota > Fibrobacteria > Fibrobacterales > Fibrobacteraceae > Fibrobacter. The sequence goes on along the minus strand of CAMKMX010000022.1, from coordinate 30,856 downwards.
GGCCGAAGGCCTCTTGAGCTATTCTAGCGAAGACAACCTGTGGGAAGGCCAGGTGAACGTGAAACTCTACAACATCCTGGGAACGGCCAGGGATTTGACCCTACAAGGATTTACGGGGGAAAATTCCCGTCATCTGGATTTTATGTACAAGGAGCCCTGGATTTTCGGCTCTCCCTGGAACATAGTTTTGCGGGGACAGTTTGACGAAGAAATTTATTCCGTAGAATCGGATTCCCTGGACGGAAAGATGAAGGATGTGACAGAGCGTATCGCCATGGGCGAAGTCGGTGTGACCCGGGATATCGGTTTTGACTGGAACATCGGGATTTTCTTTGGCATGAGCGAAGACGACAAGCACACCACCTTCGAGGTGAATTATGTTTCTCTGGACCGTTTCGTGCTCCCGAGACGCGGACTCAAGATGCAGGGCTCTGCCACCTGGAAAATGGATCGTCCCGATTCCCTGGACAATTATCTGGAAAGCCACGGCAAGATTCTTTCTTATTACCCGCTGTTCGGCAATGTCATCACCCGCTTTACGGGGGCTGCCGGCGGGATTTTTCCCACAGATGCCTCTCTGAAGCGTTCCGACTATTTCGCCTTGGGTGGCATGGACCGCTTCAAGGGCATGGGCTACCGCTTTATGCGGAGCCGTGCCTACGGTTTTTCGGAACTGGCCCTGTTGTGGCAAGACGGGTATAACCTGAGCATCGAAGTTTTTTACCAGCCTGGGCTATACCGCGGCTTTGCGCCGGAGTACGGCTGGAAACGGGAGCAGAATTACGGCATCGCCTTTACCCAGTATCGCGGCAACTGGAGTATCAACCTGTATTACGCCTTAAGAAACGGCGAGAATTACTTAGACGGAATTATCGGATTTGGCCTCAAGACACTGTTCTAGGGCTGGATTGGTGCAGTTTTTCCGCTCCGTTATTTGTTGCTTTTGAGCATGTCCAGGGCGATTTTGGATAAGTAGTCGGAGTAGAACCCGCCTGCTTTATTGAATGTCATTTTCCCATTCTTATTCCTTGCGACCATGTGGGGAACGCCTTTCACGTCGATGTGGAACGCAGGTTCATAGGTATTGTACCAATAGAAGGTCTTCCAGTCCCAGGGAATGTCTCGTTGGTATAACCATTGGCGGATTTCGTCTTTGGATTCACCATGGACGAAGAGTAATACGTTGATTTTATTTTTCCTGAAGAATTCCGTTAGGCCTTTTAGGGTGTTGATTTCGCTGACGCAGACAGGGCACCATGTACCCATAAAGAAGACGAACGTTCCATTTTCGCCCGCGACCTCACTTAGGCTGAAGGTTTTGTCTTCTAGATTGTAGAGCGTGACATTTCCATCGATTTTTTTGGAGAAAGGGTTGAATCCTTTTACGTGCACGGCGTAATAGGCCGCCAAAAAAAGAATTGCCAGGATAATAAGTTTTTTCAAGGACATGAATTTAATATATCTTTTTTAAAAGATAAACGGAAAAAAAAGTGGTATTATTTTATTCAAGCACAGGTTTTCTATCTTTTGTGTACTTTTTAGAGGATTTGTTCGATGATTGTATCTTGGATGACCACCAACAAGTGTAACCTGACCTGCAAACACTGCTATCAGGATGCCGGTGAAAACAAGTCTGCCGAACTCACGACGGCAGAGGCTTTGAAACTAATTGACGAAATTGCCAAGGCGGGATTCAAGATTATGATTTTCAGCGGTGGCGAACCCATGACCCGTCCGGATATCGTTGAGTTGGTGACTCATGCTTCAAGTAAGGGACTCCGCCCGGTGTTCGGTACCAACGGTACCCTCATCACGCACGATTTGGCCTTTAAGCTTAAGGCCGCCGGTGCCATGGCCATGGGTATCAGTATCGACAGCATCGACCCGAAACGCCACAACAATTTTCGAGGACTGCCTAACGCTTTCGAACTCACTATGGCAGGTATCGAAAACTGCAAGGCGGCAGGGCTTCCGTTCCAGATTCACACCACCATCATGGACTGGAACCAGAACGAAATATTTGACATTATGGACTGGGTGAAGGAAATAGGGGCGGTAAACCACCAGATATTCTTCCTCATTCCCGTGGGTCGCGGAAAAGAAATTGAAGACCACGCCCTCCGTGTAGCCGAATACGAAAGCCTGCTCCGTCGCATTATGGAAAAGAGCCGCACGCTCGGCATTCCCGTGAAACCTACTTGCGCTCCGCAGTTTTTGCGTATCGCCGATCAGCTGGATATCAAGACCCGCTATAGCCGAGGCTGCCTTGCGGGCATTGATTATTGCATCATAAGCCCTATAGGCAAGGTGCGCCCCTGCGCCTACATGATGGAAGAGGCGGGTGATGTTCACGATACGCCCTTCGATGAAATCTGGGCTAATGCGGATGTGTTCAAGAAACTTCGCACCAAGGCTTATTCTGGGGCTTGCGGCAAGTGCAAGTTCAATGATCGTTGCGGAGGTTGCAGGGCTCGCGCTGCCTATTACCACGACGGTGACTATATGCAAGAAGACAGCTACTGCGCTTACGGTCGCGGCTTAAAGTAACTATTGATGATAAAAAATAGTCCTGAAAAAATCTGGCTGTTTGACTATGACCTAACCCTGTATGGCGCAGAGGAACGGTATGTCATCAATTCTTTGGATCACCGAATATCTCTTTTTGTGCAAAAGACAGTCGGTGGCGATTTTGAATCGGCGCACAAGATTCGTACTGAATATCTAGAACGTTTCGGGACAACCCTTGCTGGCCTTATGGCGATGCATGGTACGAATCCCGACGATTTTTTTGATTTTATACATGAACCGGAGTATTTGATTTATCCCAAAAAATCTCCAGATAAATTGGCGTTGCTTCAAGGTCTGAATGGTTTGCGATTTGTTTTTACCAATGGTCGCCATGACTGGAGCGAAGCGGGTATGGCCCACATGGGGATTGACTCGGCAATTGATGCTGTGTTGGACTTGAAACAGCTTGATTGGGTGGGAAAACCTCACGACAGTGCCTACGAAAAGGCGGAAGTTTGGATTCAACAGAGACTTTCGCAAAAAGGGGTGGGAATGTCGCCTGGTTTCCATGGTGTTATTTTACTTGAAGATTCCCTTCGAAATCTTGAACCGGCCCATCGTCGAGGATGGACTACGGTGCTTGTGAATCCGACGGTCTCCGCTCCCGATTGGGTTGATTACTGTATCCCGCATCTGTTAGATTTGCCTAGCATTCTAGAAACGGCTGAAAAATAGGTCCTTTTTTTGTATTTTATTCTCATGCGCTTTTCGTTTTTAAAAATTCTTGTCCTCTTTTCCTTGTTTCTTGCGGTAACACTGTCTTTTGCGGATAACCGAAATGGTTTTAACAACATGACTGTTACCACAGAGTATTCTGCCTTGTTGCAAGAAAAGAATGCTCGGAACGATTCGTTGTTACCTGCATTGGACGGAGACAAGGCTTTTGCCGAGGTGTTGCGGCAGAATCCCAATTTTTGGAGTCTAGGTGGAGCTTTGGACAAGGAAGAATCCCTAGTGACCAAGCTCAATGCAAAGATTGTTTTCATTGACGGTATTCGAGAAGACCCTTTTTGTGAAATCGACAAGAATACCGGGAGCAACGCAGGGGAATGGAACGTGCGGATTGGCGTGGACTTTGTTTCTGGCGGATCCAATACGGTACATATCCACGTACAGCAATGCTTGGATTATGTCCGTGACCAGTTGGGCTACGCCATCAAGAAGGGCGATAAGGTGGTTGTCGTGCCTCCCAAAAAGGTTTTGGACAAAATAAAAGAAAGTGAAATTCCCGATGCCATAGATGTGGATTTGCAGCAGACGCTTTTAAAGGCTCACGAGGATGTAAACTTGACCGGAAAATGTCCTCATGATATTGAAGCCTATATCATCCTCATGAAAGTCTATGAACAGGTAAAGAATCAAAAGATGGATTTTGTAACCATCAATGACCAGCTGAACAAGCAGCGGAACGGGGCTGGTCGTGTGCAAAGCTGCGCCTTTAGTCGGGAATGGAACAAGCGCTATCAGGAGAGTGCCAGTTTCGAGTGCGATATCGATAACGATAGGTGCCTTTATCGTCAGGAAAATGACGGGGACTCGGACTGGAAGATTGACTATGAGCATGACCGGTTTGAATACATTAACAAGAAATTCCTCTTTTTCAATTTGAATCCTAAAAGTATCCACAAGGGAGGGACGATGCTGGACTTGCGTTTGCTTCGCCTTTCGACGAATCTCTATTTGGAAGCTTATTTGAACTTGAAGGGTGAACCGGTAACTCTTGGGTTGATTATCGTTCCAGGAGACAAGACTATCGACGATTACGAGGACGACGAAGAGGAAGAAGAGGATGAAGAGCCCTCAAATGCCGAAGAAACAGAGGAAATTCAGCCTTTTGACTAGAATTTGGACTTGTTTTTTCGTCAGTTTTTCTTTTTTTCGTGTTTTATTGTATATTTAGAGAAGAAAATTGACAAGGAGAATTTCATGAATCGTTTAGCAAAAATGTCCTTGGTTGCAGCCATGCTGGCCGTGCCGTCTATGGCCGATGAACAGTTCGGCGGCGTTGGCGTTACAATCTACCAGATGCCTCAGGGCGTCCATGTGGTAGAAGTGATTCCGGGCACTCCCGCAGCAGAAACAAACCTCCAGGCTGGTGATGACATTATCGCTGTAGATGGAGTGAGCCTCAAGGGATTGAGCATCGACGAATCCAAGGCGATGCTTCGTGGCCAAGTAAACAAGCCGGTTGAAATTACCTTCGTGAATTCTGGCGATACCCTCAAGACAACGCTTCGCCGTACTCAGATTACCGTGAAGGAATTTGAAAGCTCCCAGGTGGAATCCTGGTATGGCGACAAGAAAGAATTTGACGCGGCCGAACTGGAAACCTTCGCTAGTGCCAATAGCGGCAATAAGCAGTTTGTGGCTGTGCTGAAACACGGCTCCTTGATGAAGGAAGGAACTGTCAATGCACAGGGCGTTAACGGGATTTATGTGGACAAGGCGGAGGGGATTGCTCCTAGACCCACGAACCCCAATGTTGCCAAGCCCGGTTCTGCTAAGCTGAAGGGCTTTACTCGTAATGCCATTAGTTTTGAGGCAAAGTCTGCAGGCGTCGCTACTATTACGGTGATGAATACGGATGGTGCGGTCGTGGCGACAATGACGTCCGAAAGCGTTAAGCCTGGTTTCAATTCCGTATCCTGGAATGCAAAGAATGTTCCTAGCGGCCGCTACATGGTGACTATTGAACACAACGGCTCGGTCAGCGGCAAGAACGCCGTGCTGAAATAAAGACCATTTAAGAAGTCAAGAAGTCCTGCCTCAACGGTGGGGCTTTTTTTTGGCTCTGACCCCTAATACCTACAACCTAACCCCTAAAACCTACAAATAGTGCTTGACCCGCATCTCGGGGTCGGCATTTTCTTTTGGCGGTTTTGGCACGTGTATTTTCACGGCATACACGTAGCTCTCGGTTTCGGCTATAATATCGCCCTCTTGCAAGTCTTCGCTTACCTCGATCTCCAGTTCCACTCCATCTCGGGCAATTCTTCTGATGGAGTGCTCTTTGAGCTCGTGCCGTTCGAAAAGAACGTCGATGACTTTCTTGTAGGTTCCGTGGTGAGTCGTTCCTAGAACATGGTCGCAAATCATGGGCGAGAATATAGTTTTTCAGAGACTAACTCTGTTTGCTTCTGCTATTCTGAAAGCGTGTTTTTCTAAATTGTGCGCAACGTGTTTTTGATGAGAACCCATAGACTCCTGTGGGCCGTTTTGGTGTTTGCCGTGACGGTCTTGTCTCTCCCTGCCCTTGGCCAGGAGATGACCCGTTTTGAATTGGAAGAGCGGGAACAGGAAGAGGAAAAGGACACCACCGAAGTAAACTGGATGAACGATACTTCTGGGGTGGACACCATTGAGTATCGGGCAGTGGATTTGGTTTACGATGTGGAAAAATCCACCTTCAACTTGAACAACAGCGCTCAGTTGAAATACCGCACCGCTACCTTGGATGCCGATACCATTTGGTTTGATCAAGAAAACAGCGTTTTGGCGGCTAGCGGCGATCCTATTCTCAGGGAGACCAAGAACCCCTCCCTTTCGGGAATGCGACTCAAATACAATATGAACAGCCGGATTGGCGAAATCTATTATGCGACCACTTACCAAGATAACCAGCAGCTGAATGGCATGGAGGTTCGCAGGCTTCCCGACCAGCGAATCCAGATAGCCCGTGGAGACTTTAGTACCTGTAACGATTCCACTCACCAGCACTTTTACTTCTATGGACGGCGTATGGTGGTAAAACCAAAGGAAACCATTACAGCTAGGCCGGTGGTGCTGAATATTGCCGATGTGCCGGTGGCGGTGCTGCCCATGATTGTGGCTCCCCTCAAGAGTGGTCGTAGGTCCGGTATATTGACGCCCAAGTTCGGTGGTGACCAGGTGCAAGGGTACTACATGAGCAACCTAGGCTTTTACTACGCTCCAAATGATTACTGGGATGCAACGGTTAAAGGCGACATTATCGAAGGCGAGGAGGCTCGGTTTGAGCGCTCCACCTTGACGGGAGAGGTGCGGTATAAATTGCGCTATGTGTTAGAGGGGAATGTTTCTTACACGAGCTACTTAGAAGAATTTGATTTGGCAAACAGCGGCTACGATATTCGTTTTTCTCATAACCAGAACTTGACACCCGATGGAAAACACACCTTGAGCGGCTCGGGCTCTTTCGTTTCCAGTCAAAAAGTTCGTAAGGATAACGCCCTGGATGCAGAGACCATCCTGAACCAGCAGGCCAACGCCCAGATGACCTATTCCGGCAAGTTCGGTACCAACAAGAGCCTGACGGTGAAGGTCAGGCAGGACCACAACCTGGTGACGGACATGATGCAGAGGGAAATCCCCGACATCCAGTACCGCATGAGCGGTCCTCTGTTCAATTTTGAGGTAGATGAAGACGAAGAAGCCTACGACGACCATTCCATCGCAAGTTATCTGGAAAAGTTCAACTACAGTTTTAACAACAGGTTCAACTTCTATACAGTTCGGGCGCAGGATACCGTCAACGAGGTGGATACTACCGCCAAGTACGTAGGTTACACGGGAAATTATTCCTTGGATTACTCGATGCGTGTCCTTCGGGTAATAAACCTGACGCCACGGGCGAACTTTACGGGTTTTTGGACCGGAACGTCCTGGATTAACCCAGAGGATTCTCTGCAGTACCGCCGTCGATACACGAGTCTTGATCCGGAACATGATAGCTATGGCGATGCGGCGTATAATCATGATTACAGCATTACGGCGGACACCAAATTGTATGGAATTTGGGTTCCAGAAATAGGCCGCTTTACGGGAATTCGGCATGTGCTGTCTCCAAGCGTTTCTTATACCTACGCTCCCGAAATGGATACAGTCAAGACCTTTGCACCGCACCCCTTGCTAGGGCAGACTCCCTACCAGATTGAACAGAAAACGGTGGGCTTTGGATTGAACAACGACTTCGATATCAAGTACCTGAAAGTGGTTGGCCGTGCGGTCGATACGACCAGGGAAGGCGGTTCGGATGCGGTAGAAGACCAGTACGGAAACCGCCGTTTCTTGACAACTAGACATAATGTCTCCTATAACTTTGCGGCAGACTCCCTGAACTTTTCTGACATTACCTCTAGCTTTGGCTTGCAGATACTGCCCGATTACATGTTTACGGTCAATACCCGTCATAGCGTCTACCATAAGTTTAGCGATGACCCCAACAAGGTCCAGGTGCCGGAACTGACGTATTGGGGTTACGAGCTGTCCCGTGCTTTCCGCTGGAGCGGTAACTTTAATGGCGGCCTGCCGTCTCAGATGGGCAAGTACGAGATGCTCAAATGGTCCTTCGGTTTCGATTACCGCTATACTTTCTCCAGTACCCGAGTGGCCAAGGACCTGTTCCGGGACCAGATTTCTCACTCCACAAGCATTACCGCTACCTTCCAGCCCACGGTGAACTGGGAGATGAGCTACAGCACCCAGTACGATTACAACGAAGGCAAGTTCGTGACCCACCGGTTTACCTTTAACCGGACGCTCCACTGCTGGCAGTTGGACTTCACCTGGACGCCCACAGGTCCTGCCGCCGGCTGGAGCTTTGCCATCTATGTGCGTGACCTGCCCGATATCAAGCTGAATGCGGGCAGCACGGATACAAAGCAGGACAAGTCCAGCAAGTAAAAGACAATACCGGGAAAACAAAAAGACCCGCCGAATAGGCAGGTCTTTTGAGTGGAGCTAAGGAGAGTCGAACTCCTGACCTCCTGCATGCCATGCAGGCGCTCTACCAACTGAGCTATAACCCCGAAAGGTGAGCCAAATAGAGAAATTTATCTGGCTCTTGTCAAGGGGGGATTTTTGAAAAAATGAAAATTTTTCAATTAAGGGGCTAGAGGCTAGGGGTTAGGGGCTAGACTAGATAATCGCGGCAGAGCCGCCCCCTAGATCCTAGTCTCTAGATCCTGTTCCCTCTTCTAAGCCTTTTCGATGGTCACGGATTCGATGATTACGTCATCGTAAGGGGCGTCGCGGCGGTCGGTCTTGACGCTTGCAATTTCGTCCAGGACCTCGAAGCCCTCATAGAGCTGGCCGAACACGGAGTAGCCGTCGGCGGGGCCGGGGCCCACCTGGTCGTGATCCAAAAAGTGCACGTTGTCGCCGTGGACGATAAAGAACTGGCTGCCGATGGAGTTAGGGAGGGAAGTCTTTGCCCAGCTGAGGGCGCCTCGCATGTGGGATAGGCAGGGGTCGTACTTGTCGCCGATGGTGGTGCCCGGGCCCTTGGCGGAGTGCCCGCCGGTACCGTTTCTGTTGGTGAAGTCGCCGCCCTGGATCATGAAATCCTTGATGATACGGTGGAAGGGAGCGCCGTCGTACTTGCCCTGCTTGGCAAGCTCAATGAAGTTGGTGGCGCATTCGCCCACCCGTTCTTCGAAGAGGCGGAGCTTCATGGTGCCGTGGTTGGTTTTCATGATGGCGATGGTTTCGCCTGCCTGGGGTTTGTCGAGCTGGTTGAATGCCATTGGGTACTCCTTTAGGAATGGGGTATGAGTCGCTACGCTTTGAGGTATGGGCAATTTTTGCTGCATTCCGGCGTAACGCAAGGTTCTGCTTATATATATAAAAACAAGGCGTATTTTATAGAGCGCAAAAGAAAAAAGTCCTTGAAAAAATCTAACTTCTAGCAAGAAAATACCTCAAAATGAGCGGAGCGAATGACCTCACACCTCAGAGGGCGCTTGCGACCGCGCTGACGCCTATATGAAAGACAACTGCAAAAGACTTCAAGAACTCCTCTCGGCCCAGGCTATGGAATTCGCCCTGGACGAGATGGCCGCAAAGATTGCAAAGATGCACCCAAGTGCCGACAACATGATTGTCCTCGGCATGGCAAGCCGCGGGATTCCCCTGGCACAAAAGCTCAGCAAGCGCTTGAGCGAAAAGTTCGGGAAACCCATCGAGACAGGCAGCCTGGACGCCACGTTCTACCGTGATGATTTCCACTACCGCAAAAAACTGGGCTCTACGGAAATGCGTTTTACCGAGATGCCCGCCAGCGTAGAAGGCAAGGTGGTGATTCTGGTAGATGACGTCCTGTACACAGGTCGCTCCGTTCGGGCGGCATTGCAGGCCATTTTGGACTTTGGACGCCCATCGGTGGTTCGGCTTTGCGTCTTGGTGGACCGGGGCCATAGGGAACTGCCCATCGCACCCGACTGCGTGGGACTCACCGTTGAAACCGCACAGAACCAGGAAGTCCGGGTGAACATCGAACCCATTGACAATGAAAATTCCGTCTATCTCGTAGAAGTGGAGGCTTAGCTTGAGCGCACTTGAAATTAAGCACCTGTTTGGACTGCGCGGCGTATCGAAACAAGATATTCGCCTGATTCTCGACCACGCAAAACAGTTTAGAGAAGTCCTTGAACGCCCCGTGAAAAAGGTGCCGAGCCTTCGGGGCATGACGGTGGTGAACCTGTTCTTTGAAAACAGTACCCGCACCCGCACCAGCTTTGAACTCGCTGAGAAAAGGCTTTCGGCAGACACGGTGAACTTCACCAGCAGTAACTCCAGCGTCAAGAAGGGAGAGACTCTGGTCGATACCCTCCGCAACATCGAGGCCATGAAAATCGATATCGTGGTGGTCCGCCATAAGGGGACGGGTGTTCCGAAGTTTCTGGCCGACAACAGCAAGGCCATTATCGTGAACGCCGGAGACGGAGCCCATGAGCATCCGACCCAGGCGCTTCTAGACATGCTTACCGTAGAAGAAAAGCTTGGGACTCTTGAAGGTAAGAACGTGACCATCGTAGGCGACATCCGCCACAGCAGGGTCGCCCGCAGTAACCTCTGGGGCATGACCACCATGGGTGCCCATGTGACGCTTTGCGGACCTAGCACCCTGGTTCCCCGCAACACGGAACTCATGTCTAGTGTCACTTGGGAAAGCGATGTGAAAAAGGCGGTAAAGAATGCCGACGCCATTATCGCACTTCGCCTGCAAAAAGAACGCATGGACGACGCCTTGCTTCCCAGCATGCGTGAATACCGCAACACCTTTGGTATCACCCACGAACTTTTGGAATGCGCCAAGGACAAGGTGCTGATTATGCACCCGGGCCCTATCAATCGCGGCGTAGAGCTGGATAGCGAAATCGCCGATGGAGATAATTCTGTCATCTTGAACCAGGTGACAAACGGTGTTGCCGTCCGCATGGCGGTACTTTACCTTTTGGCCGGAGGCCGTGGCAATGAATAAGATTGTACTCAAGAATGTTCGTCCTTTTGTAAACGGGAAGTTTGAAGCTCCTACCACAATGAACCTTGCCGATGGCAAGTGGGTCAAGGAAGATTTGACCGACGCGACCGTCTTTGATGCCGGTGGGGCTCTTGCGCTTCCGGCTCTTTTCGGCCTTGGACTGGACTTTAAGGAACCTCTTCGTGACGACATCTACGACTTTAAGGATGGCGTAGATGCTATGCGCCGTGGTGGATTCTACGGTGGTCTTTACGAAAGTTCTGACAATGCCATCGACGATTCCCGCAAGCTTTCGGCCATCAAGCAGATCAGCAGCTTTGCCGGATTTGCGTTCAGCTTCTTGGGCGCCTTCAGCGTGGGCTACAAGTGCAAGGAACTGACGGAGATGATCGAGCTTGCCGAAGAGGGGGCTGTTGGTTTTGGCGACGGTAACCAGGACGCCACCCGGACCAGGTTCTTGCGTCTTGCCATGGAATACGGTTCCATGACGGGCAAGCGTTTCTTCTTTATGCCGCTGGACGAATCCCTCCGCCATCACGGACTTGTCCACGAGGGCCATTACGCCGATACACTTGGCATGAAGGGAATTCCTCGTGTGGCAGAAACCATCGCCGCCTTCCGCATTCTTGAAATGGCTCGGTTCTTAAAAGTTCCTGTGCATTTCAAGCAGGTCAGCTGTGGCGAAACCTTGAAGTTAATCGAAAACGCTCGGGAACAGGGTGTAGATGTTACCTGCGATGTGGATATCTATCACCTGCTGCTAGACGACAGCTGCCTGTTCAATTTGGATTCCCACTGCAATGTGGTGATGCCGTTCCGCTCGGCAAGCGACAAGGAGGCATTGTGGCAGGGTCTCAAGTCTGGGACGGTGAATGCCATCAGCGTGAACCACGACCCGGTGCTCCGTCAGGACAAGGAAGTGAACTTTGAAGACGCTATCCCTGGCGCCATCTCCTTGGAAATAGCGCTTCCTGCTTTGTGGAAGCCACTGGTAGAAAAGCTGGGCGAGGCTCGTGCTCTTGAGCTGTTGTCCTTTGCCCCTGCAAAGATTGCAGGTGCTGATTCTTCCGACCTGTCTTTGGGTTCCAAGGCGAATCTTGTGCTGTTCAATGACAAAGAAGAAACGGTGGTAGCTCCGTCCTTGTTTGCCGGTCAGGTCCGCAATTGCCCGCTTCTGGGTCAAACACTTTCTGGCAAAATCAAGGGCTCCTATTTGGGCGGTCTTTGGACCGAGGTCTAGGCTAAATGATTGAACCCCTGCAGCTGTTCTGGATTTTCAGCATTGTGGTCCTGGTACTTATACTGGTGGCCCTGTGGGAAATTCAGCGCAGTTATTATCGCAGGGAACACGAGGTCATGTTTGGGACACCTCTTTTCGATGCGCAGATTAAGGAGCTTGGACTCTTGCGCGATGAAATTAAGGTTCTAGAAAAGCTGGTCCGCTCTTCTCGCTACGAAAACAAAGATGCCATCTTGAATACGGCTACCCTTTTTGAATCGGCGGTGTCCAACTACTACGATTTTAAAGGGGAGGAAAATGTCAAGGATAATGTGCTCGAGGTAATCGCAAGGCTTCGGAAAAAACTGAATTTTACGGCGGCGAACCCCCTTGCCACGGTAAGTTCTACAAGGCAGTACAATGTGACCAACCGCGTCGATATCCTTTTGGACGGCGGTACGCGTATGTTTCATTCGACAATTGTTGGCACAGACGAACGAAGCATAATTGTGGAATACGACGAATCCGTGGGTTCGGGTCGCTCCCTTGTGGGCAGAAACGTCCGCCTTCGCTGGACCCGTCCGGAGGATGCCGTCTATACAGCTCGGGTGCTGGTTAAGTCTTTCGATGGAAATCGTCTGTTTCTTTCCCACGCAACGAATCTCGAAAAGAAGCAGTTGCGTCGTTGGGTTCGCGAACCGGTTGATTTTCCGGTGGTGGCGACCCTCGAAGACGGCACCAGTTGCAACGGAGTCCTTTTGGACCTTTCTGCGGGCGGTATCCTTTTGGGACTCCCTATGGATTGCTCTTCGGGGCAGCACATGAAGATCAGGTTCGAACTGCCCAGTTTTGGCGAAGAAAACGTAGAAATTGAGATTTTGCGCAATTTAGGCCATAAAAGTCCACAATTTGCGGATTATTTCTTTTTGACGGCCTCCTTTGTGGGGGCCTTTGGATGGACCCAGGAAAGGGTCTTGCAGTACATTTTCGAGGTACATAAGCAAAAAAAGACCCCCGAAGAGGCCTAAAAATGTCCTAAGTAGTTCATTTTCAATGACTTAGATGAATTTTTTGCTTGACATTTGGCTTTTATAAAGGTAGAATTAGGGTAGTATAGTTTCCGATTGGAGTTTATTTTGGCTTTAAGTCTGATAGCTAAGATTCGCGGTGAACGCGTGACCGTAGGCATTGATGTTGGTCATTACAGCATCAAGTATGTGAAAGTCTATCACAATAGCCGTGGTGGCAAGGTAGTGGTTGATGCCGACCTTGAACCGGTACCCGAGGGCGCCATTGTCAATGGCGAAATCCAGCGCCGTGAAGGCGGTGATGAGTCCCAGGACCCGAATGCCAAGAAGGAAAAGGATGGCTATGACCTTTTAAGCGAGGCCATGACAAAGCTTATGCTGCGCCACCCGCTAGATGAATCTACGGACTTGGTGGCGTCTGTGAACTGCGGTGCTGGCGCCGGTGGCGTCCTGGTGGACCGGTTGAACGTAAAACTCCCCAAAAATGGCGATGAAGCGGCCATTATTCTCCAGACCGCCCAGTCCCGTCCGCCCTTCGATGACCAGGATAACGTTATCGACTACGAAGTGGCGTCTCGTGAAAACGACGAGGTAAAGGTAAACGTAGTGGCCGCCAAGAACGCCCTGGTGGACTCTTGGGCTCAGTTCTTTACGGTAAAGGGGCTTAAGCTCTCTGCCATTGATGTAGATATATTCGGTCTTCTCAACGCCTACATGGCGACTGCCAGCGAAGAAGACTTGAATGCCACTTGCGCCATTGTAAACATTGGCGAAAAGAAAATGAGTATTGCCTTTGTGCAAGACGGAGCGTTCCACTCCATGCGTGCCATGACCGGAGGCTCTCTGGATTTGGTGATTGCCAAGCTGGGAACCCACTTGGGAATCGACGCCGCCAAGTGCCACGAGATCTTTGAGAAGGGCGATCTGGGGGTGGTGGATGGATTCTCCGAAGCCGAAGTGGAAGAGGCCATGAAGCTTGCATTCGAAGACCTGATGGCCCAGATCGAGTTCGGTATCCGCTATTTTGAATCTTCGGAAGATTCGAAGACCCTTGGAAAAATCTTCTTGGGTGGAGGCGGTGCCTCTATCCCTGGAATGAAGGCTTACATTGCAGAACGCACCGGACTCGAGACCGATACGGTGAACCCCTTCCGCTATGTGGAGTGCGATGCCAAGGTGTTTGGCGCAAACGGTATCTCGTTGAGCCTTTCTAATATCTATGCCCCTGCACTGGGCCTTGCGATGAGGAAATTCTAATGGCTACGAAAAAGAAAAAGGAAGAAGCAAAATCCTCCGTGGCTACAAGGAAATCTCTTTGCATTTCCATCAACCTGCTTCCCAGGGAATACCGTAAGCCTGTTAAGGATTTTTCTTGGATTACGGACCGCCGCGTGGTGTGGCCTACCATTGCCCTTATTGCGACAGTGATTAGTGTGGTGATGTTGTTCTCTTTTATCGAAGAGACACTTTCTGGACTTAATCAGGAACTGGATCGAGTTAAGGCCGAAGTGGAACGGGAACGTCCGTTGCTTACCAAGATAAGCGACCTGGAACAGAAACAAGGCGTAATCAATACAAAGATAAACGCCCTCAAGTCCATTCAGGTCAGTAAGAAACGCTGGGTTATTTTGTTCGAAAATGTTTCGTCGGTACTGCCGCCTAATATGTGGCTTACCAGCCTGAACCAGATAAGCGACAACGATTTGGAAATGCGCGGAACGACCTTTGATTTTGCCGAAGTTGCCGAATATATGGTCAAGTTGGAAAAACAGGTGAGTGTCGAAAAAGTTTCGCTGGTGAATATCTCTACTTCGAAGGTCGATGGGGAAGAAGCTTACACCTTCACCATCAAGGTGCTCCTGAAACAGGATCTGGGAATGGAGGGGTAGTATGGGTAATATAGATTGGAAAGACAAAAAGAACATATATGCCATCTCCATTATCGTCTTGATTTTGGCGGCGGCGTATTGCGTCTATACCTATATGTGGGATCCCTTTGTCCAGGAAAGGACAAGTCTTGAAAATCAGCTGCAGTCCGCTCAGGCGGAACTGGACAAGATTAACGCCCAGAAAAAACGTGTTGCTGAACTTGAAATGCAACTTGTTCAAGCGGAAAAAGATTTTGAAAAACTGAAAGAGATGTTCCCCGAAGAGGAAAAAGTACCTCTGCGCTTGCAGGACCTGTACTCTGTGCTGCGTAGCTCCGGTGTGCAAATCCAGCGATTCAATCCCGAAGGCGGTAGCGAAAAGGAACACTACATAGAGAACCGTTATTCCATTGCGGTAAATTCTGGCTATCACATGTTGGGTTACCTGTTTGCCGAAATTGCAAACTTCAACTACCCGACGGCGATTTCTAACCTGCGCCTTAACCGCTACTCCGGCATTGCCGCCGAGCTTCAGAAGGCGGAAACCCATGGGTGGACTCCCATTACCATGTCGGTTACCTTTAACCTGACCACTTACACATCCAAGAAGGTAGCAAAATGATGAAAAAGATATTTGTCCTTTTGTTCCTTGCCTTTGTCGCCTCTGCAACTGCGGCTCAGATTAAGGATGTAAAATTTGTCTGCGATGCCAAGAGATGCGAAATGGGATTCCTGTTTGCATCCGAGGAAGATTTGCCCACGTTCTTCCAGAAATATGACGCAGCGGCAAAGAAACTGACGGTTGGTTTTTCCAATACGGATTTCGCCATGGGCGAAGGAAACTACGATATCGATGAAGCTTCCGAATGGGTGAAATCCATGAGGGTGTTCAAGGACAATTACCGCGGTATGCAGTTCTTGAAAATCGAGATGAATGTGGGCCCGTCCCTGAGTGGTGACAAGAACGAAATTTCCTTGGATGGTTCCAATTTCCTTTTGAAACTCAAAGGGAATAAGGGTAAGGCCTGGACACTTTCTAAGGTTTTTGCCCAAAAGAAAAAGGAAGCGGACAAGCGTGCTCTGGAAGAAAAGAAAGCTGCTGAAAAGCAGGCTCTCGAAGAGAAGAAGGCCGCCGAGAAGGCCGCTCTCGAAGAGAAAAAACGTTTAGCCGAAGAGAAGAAGGCTGCCGAAAAACAGGCTATTGAAGACAAGAAGGCTGCTGCCAAGGCTGCCGCCGAAGAAAAGAAACGTTTAGCCGAAGAGAAGAAGGCTGCCGAAAAGCAGGCCCTCGAAGACAAGAAGGCCGCGGCTAAGGCTGCTGCCGAAGAGAAGAAACGCTTGGCCGAAGAAAAGAAGGCTGCCGAGAAGGCCGCTCTCGAAGAAAAGAAACGCCTTGCCGAAGAAGAAAAGGCCGCCAAGAAGGCTGCCGCCGAAGAGGCAAAGCGCCTGGCCGAAGAACAGAAGATTCTGGACAAGGCGACCAAGGATAGCAGTGCCGCTGTCTCCGCGCTGCTGCCGAGCATCAAGGAATTTACGGTGCTGATGGGTTCTGGCATGGAACAGTTCCGCATTGTGGCTGATGATCCCATCAATCTTAAAAATGTGTCTGGACCGGACAACGCTTCCATCATTACCGTCGGTATTGCAGGACCGCAGAAATCCCCCCTGTTCAAGATTGGCAGTGGTACATTGGTGAAAACGGTGTCCTGGGGTGCTAATGGTTTGAAAATCCAGCTGCCAGTGGGCTCGAAACCTGTAATTTTGGTTCAGGATGGTGCTTTGGTATTGCAGAAAACAGAGAATGTAATCAAGCGTGATGGTTTTGTTTTCTGGTCTGCAAGGCCCGACGGAATTTTCGTTCGCGACTGGATGAAGGCCGTCGATGCAAGCCAGAGCTTTGATTCCTTTGTGAGCAAACTGGAAAAAGACAGCAAGAAGATCGTGTCCGGGGCACAGACGTTCCACCTGAAGCCCGTTGTTCGTGAACTCATTGTGGTAGAAGACGAAATTGACATGTACGCAGGTCCTAATGACAATTCCCAGATTATCAATCGTCTTTCTTTTGGCGACCGTTTGGTGAATATGGACCTGGTGGGATTGTACTATAAGGTTCAAAGTGGTGCCCGCGTTGGTTTTGTGAATCGCCGTTCCGTAAGTTATATGGACGAGCTTTCTGCAGTTCAGATGGAACGCCTGAAACAGGTGGATAAGGAGCGGGGAGCTCTTACTGAAGGGGCTATAAGTATTGCAAGCCAGCTGGATGGCATGTACGAAGATCGCGTTACCTACAGCTCTTTTGGACGTCGTGATCCCTTTGTAGATGTCAAGGGATTGGTTGAAGAAGGCATTAACATTGACCAGGTGGAGCTTGTGGGTATCATTTGGGAATCCGATGTGCCTATGGCAATCCTGGTGGAAGCAAAGAATCCGGCCGTTTCTTATACCCTCAAGGAAGGGGATAAGATCTTGAATGGAAAGGTATTGAAAATTACAGAAACAGACGTGCTCTTCCTGATTCAAGAATTCGGTGTGAGCCGTCGCTACTCCATGGGTCTTCCCGATAAGTTTGGGGGTAAAAAGTGAAAAAAGTAGCCAAGATCGTTCTCATCATGCTTCTTGCGGTAGGCTTTGCGGCATCGTTTGCCCAGCAGCCTGCAGAGAGTGGCCCCTCGGAGCCCAACAAGAAGTTGTATAACTTCACCTTCGTGGATATGGATTTTGATGCCGTATTCCGCTCCCTCTCCGTTACTGCGGGCGTGGATATCTTGCTTGCTCCCGATGTGAAGGGCAAGATGAGCCTCAAGATTACCAAGAAGACATGGCAGGAATCCCTGGACATTATCTGCGAAATCAATGACCTGACCTGGCTTATTCAGGACAAGTACATTGTGATTCAGCGTTCCAGTACCTACCAGGCGAAACTGAAGAAAATTGCGGATGAAGAGGCTCAGGCAGAACAGAATGCCCCCTTGGTCCGTAGGAATTTCCAGGTGCACCATGCCAAGGCCGAAGAACTGGTAAAGGTCCTTGAAAGCATGAAGTCCAATCGTGGTCGCATCACCATTGTGGAACGTACCAACTCTATCATCGTCTATGATACCGATGGGCGCATTGAACAGATGGAAAATGCCCTGAATGAATTGGATGTGGAAACCCTGCAGATTATGATTACTGCCAAACTCGTGGTGGTGAACAGCGAACTGGCTCGCGAACTTGGTGTGGACTGGACTGCTACTATGGGTAGCACTTCTCTTACTCCCGGTGCGGCAGGAACTCCTAACGGGAGTGGCGCTGGCGATACCCGTACCAGTGCTGCCATCCGTTCTTTCCCCAACAATGGCGTGTCTCCCGCTGTGAGCGGTGCTTCTACGGCCATTACTACCAGCGTTTTGGATAACCACTTGCAGCTTGCCATTTCTAACCTGATGGGTGACGCTTCTACCGAAGTGCTTGCCAGCCCCCAGGTATCTACCTTGGACAATACCGAAGCTCAGGTGTTCATGGGTGACAAGGTTTCTATCCGTGTGATTGACGACAGCGGTGAATCTTCGACCCAGCTGGTGGAAACGGGTATCAAGCTGACTGTAACTCCCCATGTTTCCGGAGATAACCGCATCTTGCTGGATCTGCATCCTGAAAACAACTCCTACGATTACGACTCTAAGGGTGAAATTGTTATCAGTACCCAGGAAGCAAAGACCAAGGTGGTCGTGGCCGATGGTGAAACTGTGGTTATCGGTGGTCTTACCCGTAACGAAACTCAGGAATCTGAAAGCGGTATTCCGTTCCTCAAGGATATCCCGCTGTTTGGCAACCTGTTCAAGTATTCCCGCAAGTCCGTGGTCAAGAAGGATCTTGTAATTTTCGTGACGCCGCGTATTATCCGCAACTACATTGGCAGCATCCAGACCTCTGAACCTTCTACGGAAAAGCCCGGTGCTGCAGCAGCTCCCGAAGCAAAGAAGGTGGAACAGAAGCCCGCTCCTGCAAAACAGGCCGATAAGCCCGCCGCTTCTAAGGCTCCAGCCGCCCCTGCTCCTGCAAAGAGCGATAGCGACTGGGACTAACCTTATTTGTTTTTGCTAAAGAAAAAAGCTCGGCGTTGTCCGAGCTTTTTGCATTAGGTTTTATTCTTCGTATTTGACGTCAACGGCAATTAGCTTTATTTCGCCAACCGTTGGCGTAAGCGTCACGACCTTGGAGTCAAAACCTTTGCCTTCTAGGTATTCGCCGATGGCATTGATTTTACCTTCTGGCCCGCTTACCTCCAGCGTAAAGTTATGCTTGCGCATGAGCATGATGGCATCGTTCAGGGCGGTATAGCTCGATGCTATAAGGCGGTTGGAGTTTTTGAAGAACTTGATTTCCTTGGCGATAGAGCTTAGGTTCTGCTTGGTATTTCGGGCGCAACCATTTTCGTCAACTTTGACTTTTGGGAGCGTAGCGGGGCATTTGTCCAGATGGTCTGGAACTCCGTCAAAATCGGAATCCATGATGCAGCCCGAAGAATCTACTACGGCTCCGATAGGAGTTTTTGGGCATTGGTCTATAGCGTCTGGGACTCCGTCTTTGTCGGTGTCCAACGGACAGCCGTTTTTATCTACGGGATAGTCCTTTGGGGTTTCCGTGCAGTTGTCGTGCAGGTCAGAAACGCCATCGCCGTCGGAATCTACGGGACAGCCATCCTTGTTGACCGTTTCTCCAAGCTCTGTTCCCGGGCAGCTATCTACTTCGTCGGGAATACCGTCCCGGTCTTCGTCCATGGGGCAGCCGAAGGGGTTGACCTTCCAGCCTTCGGGTGTACCTGGGCAGGCGTCGTTTTCGTTCTGCACCCCGTCGTGGTCTTCGTCCAGAGGGCAGCCTTTTGCATCTACGGGGTCGTCTTTACGGGTGTTTGGACACTGGTCTGCGTTGTCGTCGATTCCGTCGGCATCAGTGTCCAGTTTGCAGCCGCTTGCATCTACGGCCATACCGACCGGAGTGTTCTCGCAGGTGTCCTTGTAATCAGGCACGCCGTCCATGTCTTGGTCCAGGGGACATCCTGAATAGTCTACTTTAACACCTAGCGGTGTTCCTGGGCAATCATCTACGATGTTCAGCACTCCGTCTTGGTCTTCATCTACGGGGCATCCGCGGTTGTTTACCACCATGTCACGGGCTGATCCTGGACACATGTCCAGACGGTCGGGCACTCCGTCGCGGTCGGCATCTTTCCAGCTGAAGTCAATTGCCTTGCTTATGCCAAGCGTCATAGAAATCTTGGGGCTTCCGGAAACATAGTACGATATTTCTTCACCAGCGTTGTCGCGCCTTACCAGGTGCCCATTGCTTGTCTTTGCGCCTCTGAAATAATCCAGGCCTATATCTACACCGAACAGGAGATTGAATTCTTGGGGTAGGTGCAGTTTAATTGCCGGCGAGAAACGGAAAGAATCGTTGATTAGGTGATCGCTGATTCTTGTCTTGGTAATTTTGGTCTCCCCGGAAACTTCAAGAATGACAGAAATTAGTTTGTGTGGAAAAAGATTGAGGCCCGTTCCCCACATCACGTATTCTGTGCTGAAGTTTCCGATGTAGTTGTTCCATTGTACAATATTGAACAGTTCTAGCGTTAAGAAAAGTGTGGTGGCGAAGGACCATTCGCCGTAGGTGTAGGCGTGAGTCTTGCCGTCCTTGATGTTCCAGATGCGCCTGGGACGGAACCCGGCGTCCTTGGCGCCTGTGGGAGCAAACAGTTCCAGCGATACCGCAGGCCTTATCGGAAAATCCGTTGGGAGAGATGCCTTGCCGTATATTTGCATATCCCCGATTCCGGAGGTCTCGAAATCGGTTCCTTTTACTTGCCCGTCGTAATAGAGGGGCTGGTAAATGCCAAATTCAAAGAAATCCAGGGGGGCGTATGTGGCCTGAAACGCTCCGCCGACAGACGGAATGTTGCTTGGGACATCGTGCATGTTCCCTGTTCTGGTATTTTCAAAGCCGCCAATGGCCATAGGGGAGCCGTCGCTCAGGTTCTCGAAATTCCCGGAAAAGAAGAAAAAACCCTGACCTAGGGTGGTGGACGAGGGTACCCTGAAGCCGTCACCGTTGCGAATGGCACCGGTATGCGAAAATGCGTAAGTCGTTGCTAGACAAAGAGTTATGAACAATTTTTTAGCATTCATCACAAAAAATTTAATTTTTTTTCGCAAAGGTATTGACTTTTTGAAGTTTATGTATACATTTCCACTCGTGGAACCGAATCGAGAGACTAAATCAGGACTCCCCCCTTGGCACAGAAAGGCCCAAAAAGCCTATCGGGTCAATAGGGTCATCATCGTGCTCCAGATAGTGGCGTCTTTGGTGATGAGCGGGGTAATCCTGGTTGGAATCAGTCGTGTCCTGCACTGAGGAGAATTCTATGTTGAACTATGCGTACCATTGCGGCCGTAGGCCGAAGAGTGATTCTTTCGATAATTCCCTTCCTTTCCCCAACGAGGAAATCGAAGAGGAAATCGAGGAGGAGGAAGAAGAACTGGACGAAGAGGTGGATTTCGACCAGCCGTCCTTCAAGCGCGACCAGATCTGGTCCGACTACGCCGAAGACCTGGATTACGACCAGTGATATGCCTTTCTAGGCATATCGTAGTCCTGGGAACTTTTCTTTCGGCTATCCTGCTAGCCGCCTGTGCCCCGGCACAGGCTCCAGTTGCAAATGATGTTCCTTCGGGCGGCCCTGTGGGCAAGCCCGATTCTTTGGTGTATTCCGAAGACGGTTCGGAATCCTTTGCCCAGGTGGCCCTCCGGGAAAAGGTCCACGATTCCCTGGCGGTCCGGCCTTCTTGGACTTATTACCAGTACGCCCTGGAAGCCATGGACAACCAGGAATGGCTTTTGGCCAGGCATTACCTGGACGAATCCCTGCGGCAGTTTATTGCCGAAAAGCACGATACACTTTATCAAAATGTTCCTGAATCCGTTGATTCCATATACCGGGCGAAGATGCCGCTCCGCATTGTGGATGCCCTGGATGAAGTTTACCCCAACATTTCAGAAATCGGCGTAGATGCAGGGGTGTTCGAGCAGAACGAAGTGTCTATCGAGGGTGTGGATGCCCTGGACGAAAGCGCTGCGGATAGCGCTGCCTTGCAGGTTATCGAAAACTTCTTGGATACCATAGACGTGGCTCAGTTTACGCTGCCCGTGGTGTTCAACGAACGGGTGATGCAAGAAATTTTCTACATGAGCGGCGGGGCCCGGTCCTTTACCGAAGGCTCCCTTAACCGCAAGACCGCCTACGACTCGTTAGTTTATTCTAAACTCGACGAGATGGGCATGCCCCGCGACCTGATTTACCTCGCCCTGGTGGAATCCGGTTTCAAGCTGAAGGCCTATAGCCGTGCCAAGGCCAGCGGCATGTGGCAGTTCATTCCGGAGACGGGCAAGCGTTACGGCCTTGCGGTGGACTATTGGGTGGACATGCGCCGCAATCCAGAAATGGCCACCACGGCCGCCCTCAAGTACCTGTCTCGCCTGTACAACGAATTCAACGACTGGCTGTTGGCCATGGCCGCCTACAACTGCGGCGAGGGACGCGTGCGCCGCCTGGTCAAGGAGAAAATGGCCGATTCTACCTGGGACACCACCCAGGTGGTGACCTACTGGGATCTGGAACTGCCCAAGGAAACCATGCGCTATGTGCCGAGAATCCTTGCCGCCATGGTGATAGGCCATTATCCTGAACAGTACGACATGAAAATCAATCGGCAGTACAGGCCCGACTTTGACACGGTGACGGTTTTTGACTCTTTCCCGCTGGAAGAGGTGGCCAAGGTTTTGAAGGTCCCCGAAGACACCCTGCGGAGCCTGAATATGGAATTGGTCAAGTGGTGCACGCCGCCCAACAGGGATTCTTACCTGCTTCGCCTGCCGGTGGGAACCCGCAGCGCCTTTGTAGATGGCTACGATAAGATGGAAAAGAACAACTTTTCTAGCTGGCACCACCACAAGGTCAAGCGGGGCGAAAACCTGGGCGTGATTTCGCGCCAGTACGGCATTTCGGTGAAGGAACTCCAGCAGGCCAACGACATGAAGGGCACCCGTATTCGTGCGGGGCAGACCCTGCTGATTCCCATCAAGGTCACCCCCAAGAAATCTACGGGCAAGAAGCCTGCGAAGGTCAAGACCTACGTGGCCAAGCTGGGCGACAACGTGGCCACCGTGGCTCGGCTCTTTGGCGTGTCTCAAGAAAGCATACGAGTGTGGAATTCCATGAAGGATGACCACGTGGTGAATCCGGGGGATACCCTGTTTGTGTCCAAGCCGGAACTGAAACCCGTGGTGCCCCAGGCGAGTTCGGCTCCGAAGCTTGCTAAGGGCGAACGCTACGTGGTGGGCGAGGGCGACACCTACGCCGAAATCGCGAAGAAGTTCGGCGTGCCCGTGGTGATGCTTCTGGAGGCCAACGGCGGCTACAGCCATCGCCTTTCGGTAGGGGATTCCCTGGTGATTCCGGAGTTTACCCAGACCGTGGTGAAGAACGCCCCGAAATCTTCTGAAAAGCAGGCCAAGGCGGACAAGTCTTCTAGCGAAAAGCCATCGGCCAAGCCGGCAAAGGCTGTCGATAAGTCAGCAGGTTCATCCGGCGCAAAGTCGGAAAAGCCCGCCAAGGAACGGGTCCATGTGGTCAAGAAGGGGGAGGGCCTGTGGGACATTTCCCGCCAGTACGGCGTGACCATCGAGGACATTGTCCGCTGGAACGACCTCAAGGACACCAAAATCCGGATTGGAGACAAGCTCATCATCCGAAAATAATGCAAAAAATCGCTTTTTTTTGAAAAAAATGTGTATTTTCTCGAAAAAAAGTGTAATTTTAGTGACAGAAAACGAAAAAACTATTACGGAGCCCCGAAAATGAACAAAAAAATCCTTGGATTGTGCGCTATGGGCCTGCTTGCTGCCGGCCTTACCGCCTGTAACGATACGATGGACCCCAACGATCCCCAGTCCGTGCGTAAGTACCTGACGAAGCAGAAAATCGCCTTTACGCCGAACCAGTTCGTGTCTTATGCGGTGAACAGCGATACCGCCAAGATGACCTTGTTCTTGCAGGCTTCTATGGAAATTGACGCTGCCGCCGACAACGGCAACAACGCCGTGGCCATTGCCGCCAACAAGGGAAACCTGATGGTGCTGAACTACTTGTTCGACCACGGTGCAAAGGCCAATGTTCGTAACGGCAACGGTGAACAGGTGATTGACAACGCCGTGATGATGGGCAACAAGGAAGTGGTGAGCCTGCTCCTTGCCCAGCTCAAGAAAGAAGGCGTAGATGTGCAGAACCTGGGCACGGCCGTGACCATTGCCGCCAAGACTGGCAAGGTGGACATGCTGGAACTGCTGGCCGACGCTGGCGCCCCTCTCGAAGTCAAGAGTCCCGATGGTTATTACCCGATTCACTTGACGGTGAAGGGCGGTCACTACGACGCCATGATGTTCCTTATCAAGAAGGGCGTAGATGTAAACGTAAAGTGCGGCCAGGGCTACTCCGTGATGGACTGGGCCAAGAACGAAGGCTACACCCGACTCATCAAGGAACTGAAGAAGGCCGGCGCCAAGAACACTGCCGCCTACACCAAGGAATTCGGAAAGTAATTCCTGTTGATGTTTAAAAGGAAAAGTCCCGCATTCTGCGGGACTTTTTCGTTGTGTTGAATATGTCATCTAGCATCCAAGGCCAGCATTACCCCTTCGATAAAGTTCTTTTCCGTTATGTATTCTGTAAAAATAGCAAAACAAAATGCCTTGCCCGTATACTTTTCCGCCTTGGTCCTATAAACCCCTATAAAAGCAGGTCTTTCGAAGCGAGCAGGTCCGAAACCAGCCCCCCGTAGTCCGCTTCGGCTCGGTTCCTTAGGAATTCCGTCAAGGAGGCTGCCTTTTCGTACAGTGGCGTGAGGGCGAGGTTCCCGAGGGCACCTTTCAGGGCGTGGGCCGCTTCGAAGGCTTCGTCCAGGTTCCCGCTTTCGATGGCGCTCTTGAGTTTGTCGAAGTTCTTGTCAGCAAGCATGACGCCCACGAGTTTCAGGTAAAGGGCCTCGTTTCCCATGCAGCGGGCAAGCCCTTCTTCGGTATTTGCCCCAAAGGCTTTCAGGGATTCTATGGTAATCATGCGCCCTTCCTGCGTTCAAGTTCCTTCTCGATGAACTGCGCGAATTCTTGTGGAGCCACGGGCTTTGAGAAGTAGTACCCCTGGATAATCTGGCAGCCCATCTTTTTCAGTGTGTTCAGCTGGGATTCCGTTTCTACGCCTTCGGCCACGGTGGGCACGTTCAGGAACCTGGCGATGTCGGTGACCAGTTCTACAAGCTTCATGTTCCGTTCGTCCTTTTCCATATTGCGGATAAACGACATGTCGATTTTTAATATGTCGATGGGGAGGCTCGTTATCATGTTGAGCGAGGAATACCCGGAACCGAAATCGTCCATCTCGATGCGGAAGCCCTTCCTGCGCAGGCTCTCCACCATTTCGATTAGCCTCTTGGCGTTTTCGGAATAGGCACTTTCGGTGATTTCCAGCAGGTATTCCTCGGAAGAAAGCCCGTTTTCCTTGAGAATGCCGTCCAGCTTGGCTTCGAGAGCCGGGTCCAGGATGTCGATGCGGGATACGTTCACCGAAACGGGCACGGTGATTCCATACTGTTCTTTCCATTTGCGAATCTGGATGGCAGCCTCGTTCCAGACAAAGTTGTCCACTTTCTGGATAAGCCCGTTGGATTCGAAAAGCGGAATGAAATCGCCAGGGTTGATAAACCCGAGCTTCGGGTGAATCCAGCGGATGAGCGCTTCGGCACTGGAAAGCCTTGGGGAGGCCCCTTCGATATTGTACTTGGGCTGATAATAGACCTTCAGGTCCTTGTTGGCAATAGCTTCGGGCAAGTCGTGGATGAGTGTTTCCTCGAAAACCTGCCTTGCGTGGATTTCGCTGTCGTAGCGAGCAATGGAACGGGTGTAGTCCCCGCGAATCTGGTCGCAGGCAATCTTTGCCCGGTCGAACCACGCTTCCGCCTCTACGTCCTTGGCCACATTTTCCCAGAGCCCGCAGCGTACGCGTATGTTGTTCATCTTGAAGTCGGCGAGCACGCTCTGGATAGCGTCGTAAACGTTCCTGTAGCCCTCCTGGTGGGCGGCGTAAATGTAGAACGTGTCTGCGTTTGACCGGCAGGCAATGGCTCTCATGGACGGAAGTTCCTTTTCCAGTGCTTCAGCAATCTTGGAAAGCAACAGGTCTCCAAAGGGCCTTCCGCAGAATTCGTTGACCAGGTGGAACCGCTCGATGTCGATGACCAGGGCGTCCCGGCAGGTGTCGCTGTCCCAGTGCTCGATCTGGCGGATATATTCGAAGAAGTAGTCCTGGGTGTATAGCCCTGTCACGGCATCCCTTTCGGTCTGCTTGATGAGGTTCTTGTCCTCGAACAGTTCGATGATTCGTTCACAGCGGGCAAGTACCACCTCGGGCAGGTCGAAGGGTTTCTTGATAAAGTCGGCGGCTCCCAGTTTCAGGCTCCGTACCTCGGATTCCTTTTCCGAGGTCATCACGATGACGGGAATGCGCTTGAGCGTTTCATTTTCGGAGCGCCTTTGCAGGAAAGCGAAACCGTCCATGACGGGCATGAGCAAGTCCAGAAGCACCAGCGAGAAGTCCGAGTCGGCCCCTGCAAGGATTTCCAGGGCATGCTCCGCATTGTCGGCGTAACTTACCGAGTATTCCGTAGAGAGGATGTTTCCGAGGATTTCCCGGTTGACTATCTCGTCGTCTACAATGAGAACGTTTCTCTTGATGGTCCTGTTTTGTCGAAATTTCTTCATCGGGATTCTCCGTTATGAAAGTATCGTTTCCAGGGTCTCGAAAAGGGCTTCTGGTTGGATCGGTTTTGAAAGGTGGGCGTTCATGCCCGCCTGCAAACTTCGCTGCACGTCTTCGTCGAAGGCGTTTGCCGTAAGTGCTATTATAGGAATTTTCTGGGCGTCTTCGCGGTCCAGTTTGCGGATGGCAGCGGTTGCCTCCAGGCCGTCCATTTCGGGCATGCGGATGTCCATGAGGATGGCGTCGTAATAGCCCGCGGGGCGTTCGCTGAATTTTTCCAGGGCGATTTTCCCGTTGGTGGCTATGTCGGTTTGTATTTCCCGCATGGCGAGCACGTTTTCCATGATTTGCGCATTCACGTCGACGTCTTCGGCAAGCAATATGCGCTTGCCCCGCAGCTCGGCCTTCTTGGGGCTGCCCAGGAGGGCGTTCTGTTTTTTCTTGAGGACTTTCTTGAATTCATCCAGCAGCGCCCCTGTGAAGATCGGCTTTGCGACAAAGCTGTCGACGCCTGCCCGAATGGCTTCGTCCAGGACATCGTCCCAGTTGTAGGCGGTAAGGATGATGATTGCCGACTCGTCGCCGGTGGTGGCGCGGATTTGCCTTGTCGTTTCCACTCCGTCCATTTCGGGCATTTTCCAGTCTATGATAATCAGGTTGAAGGGCTCCCTTCGTCCGTGGCGCAGCTTGACCATTTCAACGGCTTCCTTGCCGGACTTTGCCGTCTCGGTAGTGATGCCCGCCAGTTCAAGCACAAGCCGGGCATGCTCCAGGGCCACGGGGTCGTCATCGACTACAAGTACGTGCAGTTCATTTAGCCGAACATTGATATCCCCATCGGATGAATGGCTCCTGTGGGAATCTTGCAGGGTAACTGTGATGGTAAAGGTGGTGCCCCGGCCCTTTTCGCTTTCCACCTCGATGTTTCCGTTCATCAGTTCCACGATGCTCTTGGAAATGGCAAGGCCAAGGCCCGAACCGCCGTAATTGCTGGAATTTTCTGTGTTTTCCTGGGCGAAGGAGTCGAAAATCTTTGGCAAGAATTCCTTGCTCATGCCGATGCCCGTGTCGGAAATGACAAAGCGGAGCGTTGAATTTCTTTCGAACGAGGCAATCTTTTCTACGCTCAGGTCGATGCGCCCGCCCTTGTTGGTGAATTTGACCGAATTGCCAAGGATGTTGATGAGCACCTGGCGGAGTTTCATGTCGTCGCCAATAAAGTATTCGTCTATCTGGCCCGCAAGATGGCAGTTGTACCTGAGTCCTTTTTCTTCGCACTGGACGCTGAACATGGTGTTCACCTGCTCCATGAGTTTTGAGAAGGAGAACTCCTCCTTTTTCAGGGTGAATTTTCCCGCCTCGATGCGGGACATGTCCAGTATTTCGTTGATGAGTTTTAACAGGTGTTCTGCCGAACCCCCAATTTTCGTGAGGTAGTCCCGCACTTTGTCCGAAATGTCCGGCTCGTGAAGGGCCAGGTTGTCGAGACCGATGATGGCGTTCATGGGAGTGCGGATTTCGTGGCTCATGTTGGAAAGGAATATGGTCTTCGCCTTGTTGGATTCTTCTGCCACCTTCAGTGCTTCGGATAGGGATTCCTGCTTGATGCGGTCCTTGGCTTCCTGGATTTCGTGTTCCAACCGGATTCTCGTGTTGCGCCGGATCTGGACGATGACAAAGGCGAACATGCCGACCAGCACAAGTGCGGTAAGCCCTGAGAGGCACTGGCCACGGAAGATGATTCCCGAAGATATGGACTCGATTTGTTCGCTGATGATACTTTCACGGATAAGGTAGGTGAGCATCCAGTCCGTGTTGTGCACGGGTACATAGTACAGCGTTTCTCGGATATTGTTATAGGTGAATGACACTACGCCCTCCTTATGCTGGGCGAAATCTTCTTTCACTTTTTCAAAGGAGTATCCGGTATCGTAATTTGCCCGCTGGACGGCGTTCAGCAGGTTGTCTTCGCTGGCAAGGCCTCCCAGCACCATGTTGGTGAGGGAATTGCCGTCCTGGGTATAGATGTTGCAGAATGTGGCGTTGTTCTTTTCGCCCTGCAAGGAAAGCCCGTCGATCAGGCTGGGAACGCTTATTTCCATAAAGCATACCACGAGAATCCGGTTTTCGAGAGGAAGCCTGTCCACGGGGATGGCTATAATGACGGTCTTGTTCTCCGCATCCACGTTCTTGATTGATATTTCGGGCTTGGTCAGGTGGTTGTAGTCAATATTGTAAAGTTCGATGTCGGTCCGGGTTCCGCGGGAGGTGTAGATTAGTCCCGTGGTATCGACGAAGGCAAACTTTTCGAGGCCATAGAGCTGTTTCATGCGGGCCTGGTACTTCTGGAGCCTTTCGATGCTATTGAGGTCTTCTTTCTCGATTAGGCCTACGGCGATGCCCATGTCGCTTATGTAGTTGGCAAGCCTTGCGGCTACTACCTGCTCGCGGCGTTCGGCCAGTTCGTTCAGGTACAAAAGGCTTACGCTCCGGACGGCCTTTTCGGTATCGGCGCTGGCACTCCAGCCATTCCAGAAGGTGCCTGCAACCAGGATGATTGCCGCAAGAAAGGTACCGATGATGGCTACGCGCATTACACTAGCCAGTTTTTTACTATCCATGAGATGGACCTCCGACTACGGGAATTATAACAAAAGCCACTCCGATGGGGTGGCCTTTGCGGTTAATAGCCCTGTTTTTTCTCTGGTTTAAACAACCCTGGATGCTTCGGCGCCGCCCCGGCTTGCGATGGACGGGCGCTGTCTTGCGGAGTCGTGTCCAGCGTTGTCATCCCCGCCCCGCATCAAGTGCGGGGTAAACTCCGGCGTGTCATCCTGAGCGGACCCTGGAGCACGAAGTGCGATAGGGGGAGTCGAAGGATCTAGATTTGAATTACTTCACACCGATGAGACTCAAATCGCGGACTGCACCCTTGTCGGCAGATGATGCCATCGCGGCGTATGCCTGTAGGGCCTTGGACACAACGCGGTCGCGGTGTTCCGGCTGCCTGTAGCGACCGCTCGCGCTAGATTCGTGTTAGATTTCTCCGGTTGGCGCTCGCTCTCGCCTTCGACGACTCGTTAATACGAGTCGCCTACGGCTCACAGTAAGAGCTTCAACGCATGGCTTATTTAATGCCAATCAGAGATAGGTCTCTGACAGCACCCTTATCTGCGCTTGAGGCCATTGCCGCATATGCTTGAAGTGCTTTGGAAACTTGCCTATCTCTGTGCTCAGGACGCCATGCTTTATTACCGCGGGCTTCCATTTCCTTGCGGCGGGCGGCCAGCTCTTCGTCGGTGAGCTGCACGTTGATGCTGCGGTTCGGGATGTCGATTTCAATCACATCGCCCGTGTGCACGAGGCCGATGTTACCCTTGTTGGCGGCTTCCGGAGAGGCGTGGCCGATGGAGAGACCGCTCGTACCGCCGGAGAAGCGTCCGTCGGTAAGGAGGGCGCAGGACTTGCCCAGGTGACGGCTCTTGAGGTAGCTGGTCGGGTAGAGCATTTCCTGCATGCCGGGGCCACCCTTCGGGCCTTCGTAGCGAATCACAACCACGTCGCCTGCCTTCACCACGTTCGGGTCGAGAATGCCCTTCACGGCATCTTCCTGGCTTTCGAACACTACAGCGGGGCCGGTGAACTTGAAGATGGATTCATCGACGCCTGCGGTCTTCACGATGCAGCCATCGACAGCGAGGTTACCGTACAGAACAGCGAGGCCGCCGTCCTTGGTGTAGGCGTGTTCGCCGTCGCGGATAGCGCCGTTAGCGCGGTCGAGGTCGTGGTCCGGGTACATGAAGTTCTGCGAGAAGGCGACCAGGTTGTACTTGCGGCCGGGGCCTGCGAGGTAGCGCTGCTTGGCTTCTTCGCTGGGGTTGCGCTTCAGGTCGTTTACTTCGAGCGCTTCGCCCATGGTCTTCGCGTGGACGGTCTTCGCGTCCTTGTGGAGGAGTCCCATGCGGTCGAGTTCACCGAGAATGCCCATAATGCCACCGGCGCGGTTCACGTTTTCCACGTGGATGTTGTGGACCGTCGGGGCGACCTTGCAGATGCACGGCGTGTTGCGGGAGAGGCGGTCGATGTCCT
>CAMKMX010000021.1 GCA_946414025.1 uncultured Fibrobacter sp. | reverse complement strand
CCATTATGGATTCCTCTTTTAGGGTTAAAATTTACGGGCTAAAAAGTAGAATTTTCCCCTAAAAAAGGCAATATATCCCCCAAAATATGGCTTTTCCCAAAAAAGAAGTGTCCAAATTTGGGTTTTATGGCAAAAAATTAACATTTTCCCTTTTTTTTTATATATTTCTGTGGGATACATATATTGGAGTGAAAAATGAAGCGTTCGTTTTTAGCGACGATTTGTCTTTTTGTGGCAGCCGCTTTTGCAGGCCCCTATGATATTGAAGAATTTACCGCCCAGGATCCAGGAACCCCGGACGAAGTCATCACTGCCGAATTCGGCGGCGAACTGAAAGCCATTCCCGTCGAGGAAGTTTCCGCCCTTCAAGAGGGGCGACTGGTAGTTCGTCAGAAATTCAGCGACCCCTTCGGTCAACAGCCCACTAGTTACCAGATTTACCAGGGATCGGCAGGCGACCTCAGTTCCATGACCGCCCTGACCGCCCCCGAAGGAACGGACTATTCCGCTCTGGTCAAGGCAAAGCTTTACCCCCGTAGGGGAATGCCCGCTACCGACGATGTAGAAAAGGTCTATTTCGACGGCAAGTCCGTGTTTGTTCCAGGCGCAACTACAGCCATTGCCTTTATCAACGGCGACCCCATCCAGCTAAAATCGGCAACAGCAGATGCAGACGCTGAAGCAGCAGAGTTTGCCGCTGCAGACTCCGCAGGCGGAGAAGATGAAGAAGAATGCGAAGAAGACGATCCGGAATGCGAGGAAGAAGACGAAGACGAAGGTTACGACACCGCTAGCGATACAGACGCCACCAACGAAGCCGCAGACCAGAGGGATCTTGCCGCATACAACGCCTCTAGCGATGTGACCGACCGTTTCGGTATCGCCGACGAAGTTCGTTTCTGGTCTGCCATCGGTCTTGCCGCCGTGTTCGTGGGTTCAGCCGTCATGGGCGTCATCCAGCACTCCAAGGCGAACGAGGCAAAGGAAGCCTACGACGACCTCAACGACCTCGAAAAGCAGCTTATTGCCGAGGTAGATAACGCCTGTACTGGCGCAGATGGCAAAGTCGATGGAAAATGTAAGGAAGCCGTTATACAAATGGCACCTCTGGCAAACGACTACACTATTGCCAAGCTCCGGGAACGTAAAAAGACCAACAAGAAGACCCAGGATTCTTACTCCACGGCCCGCAACATCTGGTTCGGCGTGGCAGGGCTCAGCCTGACTGCCGCCATCGTACTCTACGTATGGTAATCAGTAGCGGCTGTATTTCAATCAAGGACTTGCAGTTCGACTGCATTATCGGGACGCTTCCCTACGAAAGGGAGGCGGTTCAGCCCGTGGTGCTAAACGTGGACCTGTGGTTGGACTTTTCGCTTGCCGCCAGAAACGACGACCTGATTCACTCCATCGACTACGCCCAACTGGCAGAACACCTGCAAAAGTTCATCAAGGACAGCAAGTTCCAGCTGGTAGAAACGCTGGTGCTAGAGACTGCCAAATTCATTTTGGACCACTACCCCAAGACCCAGGCTGCACAGGTATCCGTGTGCAAGCCTAACGCCATCCCCCAGAGCAAGGGGGCCATGGCCAGCATCAAGGTGACTCGCTAACAAGCCGGAGTTTTACCCTGAGTTTCATCGGGGAATCCAAACAATGTGTAATGTGAGATGTGTAATGAATAATCTCACACCCCAAAGAGCACAGGCCCAACCTCAAGCCCCTAATCCCTAGATCCTCTCATCCCCTAAATGCTCGGTACCGTAACGCTTCGGCCAAGTCCGGAATTTCTACGGGCTCCGAATGGCGCAGGTCCGCAATGGTGCGGGCCACCTTCAGCAGGCGGTAATACCCCCGAGCGCTCAGGTTCATCTTGTCCGCAGAGGCGACGGCGAACTTTTCGGTCGCCCCCTCCATCTGGGCAAAACGTCTTGCCGCTTCGGAATTCATGGCGGCATTGCAACGGAACGAAAGTCCGGCAAAACGCCTGCGTTGAATTTCCCGGGCGGCACACACCCGCTGGCGTATTTCCGCCGACGTTTCGGCACCTGACCCGCAGGCAAACTGGGACGTTTCTACCGGCGGGACGCTCACCTGGAGGTCGATACGGTCCAGCAGCGGGCCAGATATTTTTTCCTGGTAGCGCTTGCGGGCGTCGGGCAGGCAGGTACAGACCTTCTTCGGGTCCATAGAATACCCGCAGGGGCAAGGGTTCATGGCAGCCCCCATCATAAAACGTGCAGGCCACACCACCGTCCCGCTGGCTCGGCTCACCGAAATCTCCCCGTCTTCCATAGGCTCCCGCAGAGCCTCCAGCACGCTGCGGTTGAACTCCGGAAGTTCGTCCAGAAACAGCACGCCGTTGTGGGCAAGGCTTGCCTCGCCGGGCAAGAGCCGCGCACCGCCGCCCACCAGCGCCACCATGGAGGCGCTATGGTGCGGTGTGCGGAAGGGGCGTAAAAGCACCGGACGAAACGACTCCATGTCGCCGGAGCGCCTGGCGCAAGAATGAATGCGGGTGGTCTCCAGAATTTCTTCGTCGCACATTTCCGGCAAGATTCCCGGGAGACACCTGGCGCAAAGAGTCTTCCCTGCGCCAGGCGAACCCACCAGAAGGAAATTGTGCCCGCCTGCGGCGGCCACTTCCAGGGCCCGCTTGACCCCTTCCATGCCCACCACGTTCTTGAAGTCGGGAACATCCAGTCCCGACGAAAACTTCTGCCGGTCTAGCCCCCTCGCCCGGCAAACAAGTTCTTCATTATTTTGTTCTAAAATCTCTATACATTCCTTAAGCGTGTCCGCACAGATATAACGCAGGCCCTCCACAAGAGAAGCCTCCTGTTCGTTTTCCCTAGGGATTACCAGAATGGAATCCTTGTCGTGAACCAGGTCCATAGCGATGGAAAGGACTCCCCGGACGCCCTTCAAGAGGCCATCCAGGGAGAGCTCCCCAACAAAAACACACTTTTCCAAATTAGGAACGGACAACTCGTCGGTAGCGGTCAAGAGCCCAATGGCCAAAGGCAAATCCAGAGCGCTACCTTCTTTACGCAAATCCGCGGGTGACAGGTTTACGGTTGTCCGGAAACCTGTCACCACCTTGTCCACGGAACGTATCGCCGAAACGACACGCTCCCTAGACTCTCTTACCGCATTGTCCGGGAGCCCCACCAGGGTAAAACCGGGCAATCCAAGCGCAGCATCAACCTCCACGCTTACCGGAATAGCCTTGATGCCCAACAAGCAATAAGAACGGATCCTTCGGAACATAACTATGCCACCGCGGCCTGGTATTTTTCCAGCACGCAATTCTCGATATGTTCACGAAGCTTGCGGGTAATCGGGTTGTAAATGTTGCGGTAATCGTCGCCCTTGTAGAACGGGTCGTTGGGGTAGCTCACGAACAGGCCGTATTCGCCGTCCATCACGCGGAGCCCACGCATGACCATCTGGTCGTTGAGCACCACCTGGGCAAGGCCCTTCATGTGGCCCATGCCAGCACCTTCCTTAAAAGGAAACACTTCCACCTTGGTTACCGCCAGGCAATCAAAGGAACATTCCTTTTCTTCTGTTGTCTTTTTCGTTTCGTTTGTATTAGCCATAAGGCCTCCTTTTGTTTGTTGTTCGGTAGCCCGCTAAATGCAAGAATCGTGCCAAAGGAGATTTTCGGCTTTTTTGACAAAATTTCGACAATGCCTAGATTTGACCAAGTGATTAATCATATATTTTAGTCACTAAAAAGGTGATTAATCATGCTGCTAAAACCGAATCTTGACTGGAAAGCAAACCAGGGAATCACCCTGCCCGCCGTCCAGGCCAACATCGCCTGCGTAGAGGGTTCTCTCCAGATAGAATTCCTGATAGAAGAGCCCCTGGACTGTTTTCGCGCCGAAGTCCAAGAAGACAACTCCACCAGCTGGGAAGATTCCTGCGTGGAGATTTTCCTCAGGAACCCCAAGAACCCTGCGGAGTATTTCAACTTTGAAGTGACCAGCCGGGGCTTTGTTCTGGCGGCACGGGGCACGGACAGGCAAAATCGGGAAAAACTATCCGCAGATGCCCTCACCAAAATCAAGAGGACCAAGCAGCTAGCCAGCGTCGCCGGAAACCTGATCTGCTGGGGAATGACGGTTACCATTCCACCGGAAATTTTCGGCCTGGAAACTTTCGAAGGCATCTCCCTAGAAGGAAACCTGTACAAGTGCGCCGACAAGGCCAAGACTCCCCACTACCTGAGCGCCTTCCCCATCGATACCGAAAAGCCAGATTTTCACCGGCCCGAGTTTTTCCAGAAAATCCTGTAAAACGCAACACCTACAACCTGCAGGCAGAAGAATGATTCACGAAATCGAGGATATGGAAAAGACCATTTCGGAACTGCTCCCGACGCGAAACGAAAAAGGCGACAAGCGGGCGCAAGGTTGTGCCCTGGTAATTGCCGGTTCCAAGGACATGCCGGGGGCAGCCGCCCTGTGCACCAAGGCCGCCCTCCGGAGCGGGGCGGGGCTTGTAACCCTCGCCTCCCCGAGAAGGATTATCCCCATCCTCCAGGCGAAACTTTCCGAACCCGTTTTTGTAAGTCTTGAAGACAGCCGTGCCGGCGGCACGAATTTTACGAAGCGCTCACCCGACGAAATCGGCGGTATCGACGAATGCGACTTTCTGAAAGACCGACATGTCCCAGTGCTTTTAAAAAGCACAAAATACCAGCAGGCGGTAGCCATCGGGCCGGGGCTCGGCCAAAGGCAAGAGACCCGGACCGCCGTCCGGAACTTCGTCACACGCTGCAGCGTGCCCATGGTCATCGACGCCGACGGTCTGAATTCCCTCACGGCAAGCGACCTGAAGCAGATAGACGCACCCGCCATCTTGACGCCCCACCGGCGGGAATTCGCAAGACTCTTCGGAGAGCTTCCGCAAGAGGCCGCTGCGTTTCCCGAATTCCTGGCAGGAAAAGCGAAAGTATTTGGAAAGATAATCCTGCTGAAAAACAGTCCTATTCTGGTCGCCACACCCGAGGGAGAAATTTTCGCGGTGCCTGCCGCGAATTCCGGCATGGCCAAAGGCGGCTCCGGAGATGTACTTACCGGAATCATCGTGGCACTATTGGCCCAGGGTTGCACGCCTACAGATGCCGCTGTTCTGGGAGCGCTTCTACACCAGAAAGCAGGCCTCATCGCCCGTCAAAAACTGGGAGCGTTCTCCATGCTCCCCAGCGATGTCATTGAATGCCTGCCACAAGCGTTTCTGCAAGCTGGCGGCAGTTGCGGCGTTCCTTAATACCAGCGGCGCTCATCGCCTATAGTTGTACTTGGTCCGTGTCCAGGGAACACAATGGTGTCTTCGGGCAGCACCAACAATTTTTCCTTTATCCCTTTAACCAAGGCGTCCTCGTCACCGCCAAACAAATCGCTCCGTCCACGGCTTCCGGCAAACAGGATATCTCCCGGGAACAGGAGCGGGGGAACATCCTTCTGACCGTTCACTTCGCCCGGATTCTCGCAGTAAAAAGCGATTCCGCCGGGAGAGTGTCCCGCCACGTGAATCACCTGCAGGCGAATGCCCGGCACTTCCACGATGTCACCTTCGGCCAGGTATTTCCCCAACGCAGGAGACGCCTCTTTCATAGGCAAGCCGAACATCTGACTCTGTTCCTCTTGCAAATCCAGCAAGAAGGCATCCTCTTCGTGGGCTTCGGGTTGCACACCGTAAGTCCGGGCCACAAAGGCATTTCCCAGCACATGGTCCAGATGCAGGTGGGTATTCAAGAGATGCAGCACCTTCAGACCCTTCGTTTCGATGTAGTCCGCCAGGGCAGCCCGTTCCCGGGAGTTACTCACGCTAGGGTCTATGAGAATAGCTTCACCGGTATCGCCACCCAGCACAAAGCAGTTCACACCAAAAGAATTCACTACAAAATGTTTTAGAAGCATAAACAGAATGTAGATAAAAAGGTTTTACTACTTTTTTACCATGAGCAACTTCAAACTGATTTCTCGCCCTCTCGGCACAATCCAATGTTACGTTTTACAGCGCGATGACGGTGCCGAACTGGAAATTCTGAGCGGTTACGGCGGAGGCCTTAACGCCTGGCGCGTCCCCGCTGCACAAAATGATGCATCCATCAACGATTCCGACAAACTGGACCTGCTTTTCGGTTACCGGGTCGGCGACGACATCTACAAGATAGGACCCGACACCAATGCAGGCTGCAGGCTCGCCCCCTTCCCGGGAAGAACCGCCTACGCCAAGTTCACCTGGAATGGCAACACCTACGCCCTTATAAACAACGTGAGTTGGGCGCCCCACGCCCTCCACGGTTTCTTGCAGAACAAGGAATGGAAATTCAAAAGCTTCGAGAGCGACTCCGAAAGTTGCACCGCCGTTTTCACTTGCGACTGGCCGGGCGCCTTCGCCGGATTCCCTTTCCCTTTCAAAGCTACAAACAAAGTAGCTTTTACAGGAGAATCCTACACCGTAGAAGCCACTGTGCAAAACACCGGAAAGGCCCTCATGCCCTATTCCGAAGGCTGGCACCCCTACTACAGCCTGGGCGAAAAGGTAGATAGCCTGAAGATGACCCTACCCGAAAGCAAGCTTGCCCTCTTAGACCAGGCGGACCTTCCCACCGGGAACTTCAAGGACGACACCCGCTTCGTGGGCGGCCGTGCCATCGGTGACGAGTTCATCAACGACTGTTTCTGCCTGGGGAGCGATTTTTCAAGTGCGACGGCACAATCCCAAACCCAGGCCCACGTGTTTTTGGAAGGGAGCGCAGGCAAATTGGACATTTGGCAACAGGCCGGTCAAGAGCAGTACAACGCCATCCAGGTTTACACACCCCCTACCCGGGCAAGCATCGCCATCGAGCCCATGACATCGGAGCCCGACGCCCTGAACCACCACCGCGGGCTGATAGAAATCCCTCCCGAAGATTCACGAAAATTTACATTCGGGGCCAAGTTCCAAAAGAAATAAGATACTTATATCTTAATTTTCTTCGTTTCCGCCCATAATTTCTTATTTTGGGGAAAAAGGAGTTTTTTATGAATTTCAAGAAAGCGTTTACTTTCTGTACTTCAGTCGTATTCGCCTGTAGCCTTCTCGCGGCCTGCGGTGACGATTCCTCTAGCGGAACGGACGCTACTGATGACGAAAACAGCACCAGTTCTTCTAGCAACAATTCTAGCACATCGGCAGCACCCATGCTGACCGTCAGCGGCACCGACATTCTGTACAACGGCAAGAAAATTTTCTTCTCGGGCACCAACCTGGCCTGGAGCGACTACAACTCTGACGTGGGCGACGCCCCGCTTAACGAAAACGCCTGGCGCAAGGCGGTAGAAGGAACCCGTGCCGCTGGAGGCAACGCCATCCGCTGGTGGCTCTTCAACAACATGAGTCAGAGTCCCACAATCGACCCCACCACCCACCTGGTCACCGGACCCAAGGAAAACACCATCGCCAACATGAAAAAAGCCTTGGATATCGCCGAGGAATACGGCGTGATGGTTTCCATGTGCCTGTTCAGCCACAACCTGATGGAACCGAACCAATGGGGCATCTACAACGAAAAGGTAGATATCGACGCCAACAAGAAACTCTTTGAAGACGACGGAACGGCCGCCTTTATCACCAACGTGTTGGAACCCGTAGTCAAGGCCATCGGATTCCACAAGGCCCTCATGACTTGGGAAGTGTTCAACGAACCCGAGGGCATGACCGCGAAGCCCATCGGCTGGACCGCAGAAAGCATGACCAAGGAAAAGCTTCAGAAGTTCACCAACAAGGTAGCCGCAGCCATCCACAACATCGACAAGGGGTTCCTGGTCTCTACCGGTAGCGTAAACATCAAGTACCAGAGTTGGTGGAACGACGCAGAACTGGTAAAAGCCGGTGGCGAGGCCAACGGAACTTTGGACTTTTTCCAGACCCACTACTACCCCTACTACCAGGATGACGCCGTTTCCCCCTTCGTGAACACGGCCGCCCAGATGGCCACCACCTACGGCTACGACAACAAGCCCATGATTATCGGCGAATTCCCGGCCAGTGGCTGGAAGGGCGACACCTATACTTCCAGCATGGCCGCAAAGACAGAGATTTCTACCGAGGAATGCTACCGCAAGGCCTTTGACGGTGGCTACGCCGGAGCACTTGCCTGGCAGTACATCGGCGACAAGACGGAATCCCAGTTTGGTGGCTACACCTACACCATCGAACCCGCCCTCGAAGCCATGAAAGCCCTTGCGGCAAAGGAAGAAGCATCCATCAAAATCAAGGATATTTCCATCGATGCCTCCAGCGGCGACGGCATGATGGCCGTGACCTATGGTGCAGACAACGCCCAGATTGAATACCAGAAGGACTTTGACCTGAGCGGTGCAAGCACCCTGACTTTCGAAGCCAAGAACAATGCTGCGAATGAAGCCGACCTTTATCTCATCTTCAAATTTACCGATGCATGGACCTGGACCGAAACGACCGGTTCCTGCAAAGTAGCAGCAGGAAAAAAGGAGACCTGTTCCTTTGACATATCCAGTTTTGCGGACCGTAATGTCACCAAGAGCATCATCGTCGCCAACTACGCCAAGGGCTATACGGGGACCATCCTTTACGACAACTTCAAGGCTGGCGACCAGATACTGTTCGATTTCAACGCCGACAAGTACGACGCTTTCAGCCGTAGTTTTGGAAATACCGAGGAAATGATTCCCGAAATCAAGGTGGTGTTCAACAACCCCGACTATAAGAAATAACTTTATTGAAAGTAACGGTTTCCCAAGGAAAGGACCCTTTTATGAACATCAAGACATTAATGACCTTCGGACTTGCCCTTGTAACAGCCGCGGGTGCGGCCAAGTACGAAGCCGAATCGGCAACCATAGGGGGCGACGCCACCGCAAGGGGAACCTATGTGGACCTGAACCAAGGTTCCATCACGTTTAGCAACGTCTCCGTGGATGCAGCAGGGAAATACACCTTGGTCGTCCACTGTGCGGGTTCCTATGGCGCTAAGGACAACAATATCGAAGTCAACGGGGCTTCGGCAGGGACATTCCACGTAAACGAAGGGAACGATTATGTGGACATCTCCACCAGCGTTACCCTGAATGCCGGAGCAAACACGGTGGCCATCACCGCCAGTTGGGGTTGGATCAAGGTGGACTATATCGAGATTACCCCATACGAATCAGCGCCTTTCAGCATATCCTCGACGCTGGTTACGGAAAACGCCACGGCAGAAGCGGTCAAGCTTTACAACTTTCTAGTGAACAATTTCGGTACAAAGACCATTTCCGGTGTCATGACAGGAAACATGGATCACTTCACTATCAATAGCGGAAACGGTATCAAGAACCACGAGGACGTGGCAAGCGTTTACACTCGCAGCGGAAAGTATCCTGTTTTGGTAGGTTTTGATTTCATATTTGTCACAGGCCCCGATGGAAACACGGACTGGAGAAAAACATATACAGACAAGGCTATTTTCTTGGCCAAGGACTTGTGGAATCAGGGAGGAATTCCTGCTTTCACTTGGCATTGGAAGGATCCTCTTAATCAGGATGATGGCTTTTACGCATCGCAGGAAAAGGGTAACCCCTGGACGTCGTTCCGTGTATCGCAAGCTTTTGTCTCCGGAACTACCAATTGGGATGAAAACTCTGCCGCTTACAAGGGAATCATAGCCGACATAGATGTTGTCGCCGACTACTTCCTTGAACTTCAAAATGCCAACGTGGCTGCAATTTTCAGGCCACTCCACGAAGCCGGTGGAGACTGGTTCTGGTGGAGCAGCAACACTTCGGGTGCCCAGTTTGCGGCCCTATACCGTCTAATTTACGACCGTATGGTCAAAGTGAAGGGCGTCAAAAATCTGGTGTGGGTTTTCAATCCTGAAGCATCCCTTGACAATTCCTGGAATCCTGGAGCAGATTACTACGATGTCATTGCCGTTGATGTGTATAACAGCGCCAATGATCATTCAAGTATCTCTTTTGCCTTTGACGGATTCAAGAAAACATGGGGAACCTCCAAAATTTACGCACTGTCCGAAAACGGCCCCATTCCCGATGTGGACAATATGCATATGGACCAAGCCGTTTGGAGCTGGTGGATGCCCTGGTACGGTTCATGGGGGGAAAAAAACTATATAGCACAGACTTCCAATGATGTCTGGAAGAAAAACATGGAAGATGAACGGATTATTACCCTTGACGAAATGCCCGGCTGGGCAAATGCAATAGAACTCTCGTCGAATTCCAACATCGCCGGTTCTTCCAGTTCTAAAAACACGATGTTCTCCAGCTCTAGCAGTCCAATATCTTCGGCTTCTAACATTACTACGAGTTCTAGCAGCAATTCAACTAATGCCGGCAGCTCGACCAGCACGAATGTCAACCCGACAAGTTCAAATGCCAATTCGAATAGCAACTCGAACAACAACCCGACAAATACAAACGACGGTTCGTCTAATACCGAGGCTATCGGAACAACCCTGCCTCACGGGACGTCCCTGACGCTCCAGGGCAACAGTCTCTCCTTCACGACGGCACGTTCCGGAAACGTTTCGCTGGATGTGTTCGACCTGCAGGGGAACCGCGTGGCCAACCTCTACAAGGGAGCCCTCTCCGCCGGGACTCATCAGTTCAGCCTTTCGGGTATGGCCCGCGGGTCGTACCTGGTGCGGGCCAAGGGTGCCGGACTTTCTGCAACGAAGCGGATTGTCATCAAGTAAGGCCTGAATTTTTTCAAAGGGAATCCCTGCAACCAAAGTTGCTGGGATTTTTCTTTGGGTTGAAAATACCTCGGGTTTTTGCTATATTGGCCCAAACCTCGGAGAGATGCCAGAGTGGTCGATTGGGCCGGTCTCGAAAACCGGAGTCTGTCACAGGACCGAGGGTTCGAACCCCTCTCTCTCCTGAAACAAAAAGTGGAGCCCAAAGGCTCCATTTTTTGTTTCAATAGGGTGGGTCCACGAACCCTCGTAGAGGGTTCGATTGACTGCGCGTGAACGAAGTGAACTTGCGCAGTCAAGGATTTTGGCGAAGCCAAAACCCGGAGGGTTGCGGGGAAACAAAGTGACCCCGCAATCCCACCCCTCTCGATTCCTGAATGATTTGTCCGTTTTTCGAGAGGGTGGAGACGAAGGAATGAAATGACTGAGTGATCCCACCCCTCTTTTAATGACCGTTCGGCGTCATCATTTGGTATTGTCCCTCCGGACACGCCTCACTCTCGCAACCGCCCCCAGTTAATACTGGGGGCTTGTTGCTCACGGAACAACCGTTCGGCGTCCTCATTTGGTACTGTCCCTCCGGACACGCCTCACTCTCGCAACCGCCCCCAGTTAATACTGGGGGCTTGTTGCTCACGGAACAACCGTTCGGCGTCCTCATTTGGTACTGTCCCTCCGGACACGCCTCACTTTCGCAACCGCCCCCAGTTAATACTGGGGGCTTGTTGCTCACGACGACCGTTCGGCGTCATCATCTGGAACTGCCCCTCCTTCATCATGCCGAGCCTGCGAGGCATCCAGGAACGAACCGCCCTGGATTCTTACCCAAAGGGCATAACTCAACTAAGGAAACAAGTTTCCAAGTTTCGTTTATCGGCTTCGCACTCAGGATGACGACGGGGTCTTAGGGGCGAAGCCCCTAGGCGAAGGGGTAGCGGAAGCAGCAAGGAAATCCCCGCCAAGACGATAGTGGATCCTCGCCGGAGCCTGCCCTTGAGCCTGTCGAATGGGCGAGGATGACGAAAAAAGGTCGCGGGGATGGCGAGCCGCTGGAGCGAGGGGAAGGCATTCCCCTTTCATCTCATATTTCACATCTCGCATTCCACACCTCATACCTCAAAGGCGCACAAGAATCTGGGCCGAGATTGCCACGGATACTTCGTATCCTCGCAATGACATTCCTCATACCTCGAACCCCTAAATCCTAGATCCTAGCCCCTAACCCCTTTACTATATTAATAATCACTATGAGCGAAAACTGCCTTTTCTGTAAAATCATCAAGGGAGAAATCCCTTCCAAGAAAATCTACGAAGACGACGACGTGTTCGCCTTCTACGACGTGGCACCCCAGGCCCCCGTCCACTTTCTGGTGGTCCCCAAGCGCCATATCGCCTCCCTCATGGACATGAAACCCGAAGACGCCGAGCTGGTGGGCAAGCTGCTCTACCGCGGCCAGCAAATCGCCAAGGACCTGGGCCTCGAAGAGTCCGGCGCCCGTTTCGTGTTCAACTGCAAGGAAGATGCGGGCCAGACCGTTTTCCACATCCACCTGCACGTGGTAGGCGGACAGAAGTTCGGCTGGCCTCCGTTCCCGGTGGAATAGGTCACAGGTTGTAGGTTATAGGTTTTAGGCGAAGTATCATGCGTTCCACGCATCTTTGTAGGGCGGCATGGCCGCGATTATATCCCTAAAACCTAAGACCTAACCCCTAATACCTGACATGATCAAATCCAAGTCCATAGTCCTCCACCGTTACCCCTACAGCGATTCCAGCTGGATCGTGAAGGCCCTGACGGAGGAATGCGGGATCGTGTCCTTCATCGTGAAGGGCGGAAAGCGGAAGGAGTCCCCTTTCAGGGGCGCCCTGGACCCGCTCGCTCTTGCCGAGGTGGTGTTCAAGCACAACCCGAATGCCGAACTGCAGTTCGTCAAGGAGGCCACGCTTCTCCGCTGGCACGAATCCATGCGGGGCGACCTGCTGCACCTGGCACAGGCCCAGGTGATGGCGGAAATGATCCTGCGTTACGCCCCCCAGGGCGTGCCCCTGGACGAGGAATTCCAGCATCTGGAAGCATCGCTTGCGGAACTGGACAGCATGGACCTTGCCGACGGCGCCTTCGCCCGCTGGCTCCTTGCCACCTGCGAAATGTGGGGCTACCATCTGGAACTTGGCACCTGCGGGCGCTGCGAGAAGCCCCTTACGGAACCGGCGGCGGATTTTTCTCCGGAATCGGGGACGTTCCTGTGCAAGGATTGCCTGGGTATCACCTCCCCCCGCGCCAAGAAAGAAACCCTGAACGGTTTCTGGGCACTCCACAGGAACTTGCCCTTTCAAGATTTCCAATATACCGAGAACGCCTTAATTTCCTATCTTAGGAACCACATCGACTTCTTGAAGGAGATTCATTCCCTCCAATGGCTACAGGAGATTCGAAAACTATGCTCAACCCCAAAGACATAACCGAAAAGAAAGCCAAGGGTGAAAAAATTTCCATGGTCACCGCCTACGACTACGCCTTCGCCCAGATGGCGGAGGCTGCAGGCATCGACCAGATTCTGGTAGGCGACAGCCTCGCCAACACCATGCTGGGCTACAAGACCACCCGCGACGTGGGCATGACCGAAATGCTCATCTTCGTGGGAGCGGTGTGCCGGGGCGCCCCCAACACCCACGTGGTAGCCGACATGCCCTACCTGAGCGACAAGGATCCGCAGACGGCCTACGATAACGCCCGCCGGTTTCTGGACCTGGGTGCTGCCAGCGTCAAGCTGGAAGGAACTCCCCAGGGTGTGCTGGAATTCCTCTGCGGTCACGACATTCCCGTGTGCGCCCACCTGGGACTGCTCCCCCAGACGGCGGAAAACTTCAAGCAGAAGGGAAAGACGGAAGAAGAGGCCCGGGCCATCGAACAGGCGGCCCGCTTTGTCGACAACCTGGGCTGTTTCGAGATGGTGCTGGAGCACATTCCCGAAGAACTGGGTACAAAAATCACCCAGGAGGTGAAGGCCGTGACTATCGGCATCGGCGGCGGGCGCTATACCGACGGCCAGGTGCTGGTGATGCACGACGCCCTGGGCATGCACCAGAAAAAGATTCCACCCTTCGCCACCAAGTTCGTGAACATGTTCGACCTTGGCGTTGAAGGATTCAAGAAATACATCGACAGCGTGAAAAATCCCGCGCTATAATTCCAGCTGCAAGAAATTTTTCTCTTGTAGATAAACTTTTTTTGCGTCCGGCGAGACTCTCGACGGACGTTTTTTGTTTTTCGACAGACAAATTTCCACGTCC
The DNA here is from genome assembly GCA_946414025.1 of uncultured Fibrobacter sp. GTDB lineage: Bacteria > Fibrobacterota > Fibrobacteria > Fibrobacterales > Fibrobacteraceae > Fibrobacter. The sequence continues at coordinate 36,187 of CAMKMX010000021.1, read as the reverse complement.
CGAAAAAAATTTTTCAAAAAAAATTCAAAAAATTTTCGCGACAAAAAACTCTTCGCGATGTCTCAAAATGAAAAATTTTTCAGACAACAAAACAAAAACGTTCTTATCAAAAACTTTTATCAAAACTTTGATTATCATTAAGTTATGAAATCAAAAAACGTCCTATTTTCACAGACAAAGTAACAAGCAGGGGTCGCACGCGTATAATGACAGTTTTTTTCCTTGTCAATACCTTTTTGAAAAAAAAAGAAAAAAATTTCAAAAAAGTGTTGATTATTTGTGAAAAAAGAGTTATTTTATAGCTATCAAATCGTTAAACCCTAAAAAAAGGAAAAAAAACAATGGCTACAACAAAGAAACCCGCCGCTAAGAAACCCGCTGCCAAGAAGGTTGCCGCTAAGAAGCCCGCTGCCAAGAAGGCCGCTCCTGCTAAGAAGGCTGCCGCCAAGAAGCCCGCTGCCAAGAAGCCGGCTGCTAAGAAGGCTGCTCCTGCTAAGAAGGTTGCCGCTAAGAAGCCCGCTGCCAAGAAGGTTGCCGCCAAGAAGCCGGCTGCCAAGAAGGTCGCTGCTAAGAAGCCGGCTGCTAAGAAGGCTCCTGCCAAGAAGAAGTAATTCTTTTTCTCTCCTTTACAGAGCGGAGTTCCCTACGGGACTCCGTTCTTTTTTATTCCGTCCGCCATCCTCTCCGGAAAATCGGCGGACATTTTCTATTTTATAGTCATGATTTCAGAAAAAGACCTGTCGGAACTGGAAAAAATCCCCCTGGATGAGCGGATCACCCGCGTCGAGAACCTGCTGAAAGACAAGGAAAGCCCCCGCCCCTTCGAGCTGGGCCTGCTGCTCGCCCTGAAGATGGGTCAAGAAATCCGCGAAAAGAAACCCCTGGGCTCCGAATCCGGCGACCTGGTGGCCAGCTGGAGCGGCAAGCACCCCGAATCCGTAGTGGAAGAAGCCATCGCTTTTGCCAAGGAGTTCCTGCTGCACCCGGCAAAGATCGCCGAGAAGATCAAGGCGGGACTCAAGGGAGACGAAAGGTCCGAGGCGCAAGGCGCGAATGACAAAGGGGAAAGCCTTCCCCTCGCTTCTGCCGACGATGCGGCATCCGCTACCCCTTCCAGCGGGGACACACCACCTAAAGGTGGCCATGCCCACATAAGCGCTGAAGCGCTAAGTGGTCAAAGGCCGCAACGCCCCGAGAATCCGGAGGCAGAAAATGGATAAACGACTGCTCGCCACCGTTGATATCGGGAGCCACAGCTGCATTCTGCTTATCGCCGCTTTTGAACCCGCCGAAAGCACAACCGCTCTTCGTCATCCTCGCGAAGGCGAGGATCCGCTCGCCGTGGCGCAAGTTTCTGCTGACGAAAACACTTCAACCGCCGAAACGGAAGGCGTCGAGCCCCGCAAAGTCCTGGTCCCGAAACTCCAGAAGGTGGAAATCTGCCGCCTGGGCGAAGACATTTACGACTCCGGCCGCATCTCCGAAGAAAAAATCCAGGACCTGTGCCGAATCATGACCAAGTTCCGCATGGACCTCCACGCCCTGGGCGTGGAACTGAAGGCCGCCGCCATGACGGAGGCCATGCGCCGTGCCGAAAACCAGGAAGAAGTCCTGGACGCTGTGGAGAAAGCCCTCTGGATGCGCCCGAGAATCATCTCCGGCGAAGAAGAGGCGGCCCTCACCTACCGTTCCGTGAAGGAATGGCACGGCGAAGGCATCGTGACCATCGATATCGGCGGCGGATCGACGGAAATTTCCAACGGCGCCACCGGTTTTTCCATTCCGGTGGGAGCCCTCAAGATGTTCAAGGCCATGGGACCCATCCCCGGTCCGGAATACAAGAAGTTCGTGAAGGAAACCTTCAAGGAAGTTTCGTTCAAGGGCATGACCAAGAAGCCGGTCTACCTTATCGGCGGAACGGGAACGGCCCTTGCCATGGTGTTCAAGAACCTCTCCCAGTTCGACTACAAGGCCATCGAAGGTCTGGAAATGAGCCTTGCCGACCTGGAAGCCGTCACCACCCGCATATCCAACCTGTCCAAGGAACTCCGGGCCATGCTCCCGGGTCTTGAAAACGGACGGAGCGACGTCATCATCTGCGGCCTGTTCTGGCTCCGCTCCCTGCTGGAAAAGCTCCGGGTCGAAACATTTAGAATAAGCACCGCGGGACTCCGTTTCGGACTACTGTATGAGAATTAACAAGTTCATTTCCCTGTGTGGAATCGCGAGCCGTCGGGCCGCCGAGGCCCTGATCGAAGAAGGCCGCGTGCAGGTGAACGGCGTGACCATCAGCGACCTGGGCCACCAGGTGGACGAGACCGCCGACACCGTCTTAGTGGACGGCAAGCCTGCGAAACTCCCCCGCAGGACCACCACCATCCTTTTCCACAAGCCCCCCGGATGCGTGTGCACCAAGGACGACCCCCAGGGGCGCGAGACCGTCTATGACTACCTGCCTCCAGGGTACCAGCAGCTGAAATACGTGGGCCGCCTGGACCTGCAGAGCCGCGGGCTGTTGCTGTTCACCGACGACGGGGAACTGCTCCACCGGCTCACCCACCCGAGCTACGAGATTCCCCGGACCTACAACGTGTGGACTACCAAGCCCCTGAGCGAAAGTGCCGCCCAGAAGCTGGTGGACGGCGTGGACATTCGGGACCCCGAAGACCCGGACGCCAAGGAAGACATCGCCTTCGCCACCGACGTTTACCTGGAAAAGGGATACGCCGAACTCACCCTCATCGAAGGCAAGAACCGCGAAATTCGCCGGATGATGCGGGCTCTGGGCTACGAGATTCGCGACCTGAAGCGCATCAGCTACTGCAAGATTAGGCTCGGCGATTTACCCGCCGGCGAATACCGGGAACTCACCCCCGACGAGATGAACAAACTTAGACAGGCGGTAGGACTGTAGACCTGAGTTGTGAGTGGTGAGTTATGAGTAGTGAGTGGTGAGTGGTGAGTAGTGAGTTGTGAGTAGTGAGTGGTGAGTAGTGAGTTGTGAGTAGTGAGTAGTGAGTTGTGAGCAATGTGCAATGTGGAATGAGGAATATGGAATGATCGATAAGTCTATCTTCGTCATCCTCACGCAGGTGAGAATCCGCTTGCTACCATCTAGCAGATGTTCGCCGGAGCCCGCCCTGAGTTTGTCGAATGGGCGAACATGACGAGTTTCAGAACCCCTAGCCCCTAGATCTTAGCCCCTAAACATGACCAAACGTACATTATATATAGGTGACATCCACGGCTGTGCCGACGAACTGGAACGGATTATCGACGCCTTCGGCTTTGTGCGGGGCAAGGACACCCTGTACCAGACCGGCGACATCATCAACAAGGGCCCCGACATGATGCGGGCTCTAAAGACCGTGCTGGATCTCGGAATTTTGACCGTCCGCGGGAACCACGAAGAGCACCTGATCCGCATGATGGAAACGCCCCAGACGGAGTGGGCCGAAAAGCAGAAGAACCGCTTTGCAAGGCTCTCCCTGGAAGAATGGACATTTATCCGGGACACGGTAAAGGACTGGCCTCTTTGGCGGGACACGCCCCACGCCCTGCTGGTCCATGCGGGCCTGGAACCCGGAAAGACCCGCCTCGAAGACATGAGCCCGAAGGTGCTGCTCTCCATACGCATGTGGAATGATCGGCCCTGGTTCGAGCAGGTCAGCTGGCCAAAGACCGTAGTATTCGGGCATTGGGCCAAGATGGGATTCGTGAACCGCCCAGGGTTCATCGGGCTGGATTCCGGCTGTGTCTATGGCAAAAAACTGACCGCCTGGTGCCCCGAAGAAGACAAGTTCTACGAAGTTCCTGCCGCCCGGGAATACGCTCCCGTCAAGGACAAGGCGAAGGAGTCCGAAGGGGCTCCTTGCAAGGTGCTGGGCGACAACAGCCCGAACTATGTTCCGCCCAAGACCTTCGACGAAATCAAGGCGAAAATCGCTCAAGGGGAAATCGCGCCCGCCGACGATTCCGAAGAGGAAAAGTCCATCCGCAAAGCAAGCCCTTCCATCAGCGCCGAATGGGCTGGATATTAGCGAGACAGGGGTTAGGGGCTAGAGACTAGGATCTAGTGAATACAGATTACCTTCACCTTCGGTATCAGAAAGATGCTTCTTGAAACCCGCAAATTCAACCCCTAAATCCTAGCCCCTAGATCCTAGATCCTATCCAACCGACAGCTTTTTCTATCTTTGGAAAGAACTTTTTTCGGAGCGACCCATGACTGTCGATGACCTCTACAACCGCCTAAGCACCATCAAGCCCGGCGTGGTGCTCTGCACCTACACCCGCGAAAAGTGCGAGCAGATGCTCCCGCTGATTAACGAAATCAACCAGCTCAAAAAGGAACGTGACGCGGTGATTCTCGCCCACAGCTACGTGGCTCCCGAAATCGTGCTGGGCGTGGCCGACTACACCGGCGACAGCTTCAAGCTGAGCCAGGACGCCACCCAAGTCTCTGCAAAGACCATCGTTTTCTCCGCCGTGCAGTTCATGGGGGAAACCGCAAAAATCTTGAACCCCGAAAAAGATGTGCTGATTCCTGGCCCCCTTACGGGCTGTAGCCTCGCCGATTCCATCACCGGTGCCGAGGTCCGTGAACTCCGCAAGAAATACCCGGACCACACCTTCGTCTGCTACATTAACACCACCGCCGACGTAAAAGCGGCCTGCGACGTTTGCGTCACCAGCGGAAACGTGATGAAAATTGTCTCCAGCCTGGAAAACGACAAAATCGTGTTCGTTCCCGACGGTCTCATGGGCAAAAACCTTACCGAAGAACTCAAGAAACGGGGCGTCAACAAAAAAATCGTGCTCTACTCCGGCAGCTGCTACGTTCACGAGACCTATGACTCCGAACTGATCGCCTTTTTCCGGGAGCAGAACCCGGGCCTGAAGGTGGTAAGCCACCCCGAATGCCACCCCGGCGTAGCCCTCTTGAGCGACTACGTAGGCTCAACCGGCCAGATGGTGGACTACATCAAGAACCAGCCCGAGGGCACCAAGTTCTTGCTGCTCACGGAATGCGGCCTGAATGCCCGCATGCAATACGAGTTCCCCGACAAGGAATTCGTGGGGAGCTGCAGCATGTGCAAGTACATGAAGAGCAATTCCCTGGAAAACATCCTGGAAACGCTTCGCCACCCCGAAAAGGCGAAGCACGTGCAGTTGGACGAGTCCGTGCGTGTCGCCGCCAAGAAGTGCATCGACGCTATGTTCTACTACGCGGGAAAATGAAAAAACAGCGCAAAAATCGCCTTTTTTCGCTTGTTCCAGGATCGAAGGGCAACCACTTTTGTCGTCAATAATGTATATTCCGCACTAACAAACGGAGAATAATCCAAATGAAAAAATTCACAGCTCTATTGGTCGTCGCTGCCGCCTCGATGTACTTCACCGGGTGTGGAGAGAACGGAACGAATGTCACTAACGGTTTTGCAGACCAGAAAGGTTCGTCTAGCTCTACCGAGAAAAAAGGGAATGCCGACGAAGAGGAGAACGGCGATTACGACGAAACTGTTGAATTCCTCGACGATTTGCCCAACTGCACCGCCAGGAAAGACGGCAAGGTCTATTTCGTTGAAGAAGACGAAGTCGCCTATACCTGCAAATACGATGAAGACCTGAAAGAGGGTGAATGGGTCAAAAAGGAAAAGAAAACCAGCAAGCCCGTAGCAGACGAGACCGTCGACTCCGACGAAGACCTGCCCAAGTGTTCCAGCAAGAGAGACGGCGACATCTACTATATAGAGGAAGATGATGTGTATGTCAAGTGTGATGCCGAAGAAGGCGATTGGGTTTCTGTCAAAACCGAGGACAATGATAAGCCGTCCTCCAGCAACAGCAGCTCCCTGCCTGATAAACCCTCCTCCAGCAACAGCATTACCCCGACCAGCGCAGCAAGTATCCCTAACGCCGTTGTAACCTTAGCAGACTTGCCCATATGTACCAAAAGCATAGAAGGCGCGATAATCGAAGTAACCTCCGAAGGCGACTACTATTACTGCGCCAACCTCGAATGGCATAGTTTGAGCGCTGAAATCGAAGACCCTCCCACGTCTTCTGCAAGTTCTAGCACAAAAGACTACGTTTGCGGCGATATGTGGTGTGGACCCAAGGGCGAGGAGCAGGTCATAACTGGACTGGATGCCGGTGCCAACCTGTCTGGTTGGTGGTGGGAATACAACGACCAAGGTAACGGTGGCGGATCCTATTTTAGCTGGCCTACTTCCAAAGGAAATGAATTTAGTGATGAATCCTTCGAGCCCATCATTGAGGAATGCGACGGATTATGTGGTATTGTCCATTTGGACAATGGCATACTCACATATAACTTTGCCGGCATTGGTTTTAACGTATCTGGAGAAGATTCTGATGAAATTGCTAATGCCTCCTCTTGGGGAGGGATATGCGTTGTCTATTCTTCGGAGGCCCCAATCACTGTTGAAATGGGCCTTGAAAACGAAACTTATTACGGGAGCGATCTTCCAAAATACACGCTCATTGCAGGAACCAACAAAGTTACAGGCATTCCATGGAGCGCCTTTACACAAGCTGGATGGCTGGATGAAGATGGAGATCCGTATCCTTCTATAACGGGTACAACTGCAGCAAGGGTTCTTCACTCGTTGAAGTTCAAGTTCACCGGAGATGAAGGTACATATTCCTTCAACATTCAGTCCATCGGAACTTATGGTTCCTGCAAACAAGACCCGCAGTAAAACATCTTGAAGCTGAAAATCATCATCCTACTTATCGCCGCAGTCATAACTGCGGCCGGGGCCTACGAAGAGAACTACTGGCCCCGTTCCTATTTTGTTCGCGTCGGTATGGGTGTCACGGCAACCACCGGTGACCTGAACGAAAGACCCGTCAGCATCAAGGATACCAGCGGGAACAAGTTCAAGACCTACCCGCCCGACATGGCCCTCATGGGCGACCCGGAATTCCTCCTGGGCGTAAACATCAGGGAATTCACCCTGGCCGTGGCGTTCCAGTACTGGAAACAGCAAGAGGAACTGGTGAAAATCTCCGCAGAGGAGTCCACTCGCTTTTGGCGGCTGGGTTTTGAATTTTACTACAACTTTTTCTGGCCCGACTATTTCCAGATAGGCCTGGGGGCCGGATTCTCTTACACCAGCGTCAAGACCGAAAACAGTGCTATCTATAGGGGAGAGCCTCAAGATACCGAATTCATGGGCTCTGGCGTTGGCCTCATGGCAAACGTGCAGTATTATTTTACCAACGAAATCGCCATCATTCCGGCCGTAAAGTTTTACCGGAACTGGTTCAAGAACGTCTATACCAAAGATAGCGAGAACCGCGAGCTAGATCCCTGCCTCTGGCAGACCTTTGTTTCGGCCTCCATATCGCTACAATTCCAGTTCTAGGCTAGAGCTCGGGGCCAGAATTATCTAAATTTGGGCCCATGAAAACGCCTTTCAAGCTACTTCTGGTTGCAGGACTGTGCTTGGCGGCTGTGGCGCACGCCATGGACGACAAGGGCTACGCCTCCATCTACGAGTCCATCGCCGCCTTCGAAAATCGCCCTGGTGGAGATGCCAGGATATTCAACCGTCCGGGCTATGTGAAGCCCATCATCACGAACCTCGCCCCCGTGCTGAACAGCAACTGGTACGTGAGCGCGACAGTTCCCCAGAGCATGTCCTTCGAGGCGGGACTTCCATTCGCCATTATCCCCATCGGGAGTGACGACCGCTCCTTCTCGGAAAACGGTGCAAGTGTCCCTACCATCTTTGGCGACCACGGCGACCCTCTGAATTACGACCCCACGGTTTACGGTAACGAGACCCTCCACAACCTGGGCGTTTTCACCTACCCCTACCTGCAACTGGCCGGAGGTTACTATCATGCCCGTCTGGTGCTTCGCGGCATGTGGCTCCCCGCCGTTAGTGAACTCCAGAAATTCAACCTCATCGGGATCGGCCTGCAATACAGTTTTGGCCACCTTTTCCAGTACATGCTGCCCAAGCCCGCCCAGGGCTTGGACGTGAGCCTGGTGCTGGGCTACAGCTCCAGCGGCATCAGCTACCAGCCCGAAGATTACGAGGGCACTCTCGACCTGGACATCTCGGCTTTCACCTTTGACGTTGTTATCGGATACAAGCCCATCGAAATTGTCGAAGTCATGCTGACCCTAGGTTACCAAAGCGGGAGCATGGCCTCCAGCGGTCACCTGGTGAGCCACGCCGAAGGCTGGAACGGGCAGTCTATCGACCCGAACATTACCGTCGACGGAAACGACGGTTTCAAGTTCGGCCTTGCGGTAGCATTCCAGTTCGGTTCGTCGTTCCATCCGGTGCTGGGCTACGATTACGCAGGCAAGTCCAGTTTTACCACCAACGTGCTCTACTTCAAGCAGCAGTTCGGCAAGGACAAGACTCCCGACGAAATCGCCAAAGAAAAGGGCTATGTGCGGGGCGGCAGCGTTTCCAACGACGAAGAAGATACTGAGGAAACTCCGAAGGCCTCAAAAAAGAAGAAGTCCAAGAAGAAAAAGAAAGTTGTAGAAGAGGAACCCGAAGAGGAAGATGCCGCAGGTGACACCACCGCTGCGGACGATGAGTTTTCTGAATTTGACGATGAGTAAATGCAGTACTGGATTCTTCGCACTTTGTGCTCAGAATGACAAAAGCACATCAATGTCATCATGAGCCATGGAGCATGTCAACAGGGTGAATGATCCAAGGCGGACTCTTGTAACGTTTTAACAGAATTCTAAAGGTAGGCAAAAGATGATTACATTCCTTATCGGCATTGCCATCTTGATTGGCGGCTACTTTACATACGGAAAGTTCGTGGAGCGGGTATTCGGCCCCGACGACCGCAAGACCCCGGCCCTCGCGAACCCCGACGGCGTGGACCGTATGGTGCTTCCCCACTGGAAAAACATGCTTATCCAGCTGTTGAACATTGCAGGCATCGGCCCTGTCATCGGCGTGATTCTCGGCATCAAGTTCGGCGCCATCGTGTTTATTCTGCTCCCCATCGGAAACGTGCTTGGCGGAGCCGTCCACGACTACTTCAGCGGCATGATCAGCATGCGGAACAACGGCTACAACGTCCCGGCCCTCGCCCGCAAGTTCCTGGGCAAGGGACCATCCAAGGTGGTCATGGCCCTCATCTCCGTGGCCCTGATTCTTGTGGGGGCCGTGTTCACCAACACCCCGGCAGCCCTTATCAACACCCCCATCATTGCAGGTTCCGCCGTGTCTCCAAGCCTGTTCTGGATTGCGGTGGGCTGTATTTTCGCCTACTATTTCGCTAGCACGTTCTTCCCCATCGACAAGATTATCGGGCGAATCTACCCCCTCTTCGGCGGCTTGCTCATTCTCGCTTCTCTCGGAATCATGGTCGGCATCGCTCCCCACCTGAATATCCTTGACGAAATCAACCTTGCGGACTTCGGGTCCAACTTCCACCAGCATCCGGCGGGACAGCCCATACTTCCCATGCTGTTCGTGACCATCGCCTGCGGCATCATCAGCGGTTTCCACAGCACCCAAAGCCCCATCGTGGCCCGTACCGAGATGACCGAAAAGCTTGGACGTCAAACTTTTTACGGCATGATGATTATCGAAGGCCTCATCGGCATGATTTGGGCCGCAGGCGGCATGTTCATCTACCACCAAATGCCCGAACTCCTGACCGGAGCCTCCGGCGTGAAGGTCCTCAGCACCTTGGTCTCTACCGTCATCCCCTTCGCCCCCATTTCTGTACTGGTGGTGGTGGGCGTGATTATACTTGCCATTACCAGTGGTGACACCAGCCTCCGAAGCCTCCGCCTCACCATCTCCGAACTTACGGGTATCGACCAGAAATCCGCCAAGAATCGTCTGCTTTTGACCGTTCCTATGTTTGCCATTTGTGCTATCATCATCTTCTGGAGCAACATGGACAAAGAAGGCTTCAACATCCTGTGGAACTACTTCAGCTGGAGCAACCAGCTCATGGCGGTGTGCAGCCTGTGCGTGGCGGTAGTTTACCTGCGGAGCAAAAAGAAGAACTTCTGGATTGCCCTCGTGCCCTGCATGTTCATGACCTTTATCACCTGCCATTACATCTTGTGGGTCAGCCCCGAAAACCTAAAGGGCGCTCCTTTGGGTTTTGGCCTCGACTACAAGACCGCCTTGGTGCTGGCCATTGAAAACGCAGTTATTCTTGGGGCTTTGCTGTGCACGAGGGGCAAGACCCTCACCCAGATGGAAGGTTTCGACCCCGACGTGTGGGACCCGGTCAAGGAAGAAAAGTACCAGGCGAGCCACCCCATCAAGGGCCCAGAAGAGCTCAAGTTCTAAGAGGAAGGCACGTCATTCCGGGTTACATTCTAACGTCATTCCGGCCCCCGAGCCGGAATCTAGATGGCGGCTCAAGGCCGCCATGACGTTCGATGGCACATCATTCCGGGTAGAGCCTGCCCCGGACTTGATCCGGGAACACGGAATCTAGCCTTACATAAAAACGTAAATATTCGTTACATTACACATTTTACCGGATTTTTTATATATATTTAGGCTTTCGTTCAACAATTCGGCCGTTCGTCAAAGCGGATAGCCGTTTTCTTTTTTTTGATTGGGTTCTGCCCGAAGGATAAAAGATGATCGATCGCAACAAGCATTTCCTTCGCCTCGCCGACTGGAGCGAGGAAAAGATTCTCGAAACCGTGGAAATTGCCTCCCGGCTCAAGAAAGAAGTCCATGCGGGCAAAATGTCCGAACGCCTCCACGGCCAGAACATCGCCATGTTCTTCGAAAAGCCCTCGTTGCGCACCATCACCACCTTCCAGGTGGGCATGAACCAGCTGGGCGGCCATGCCGTGCTGCTGGCTCCGGATTCTATCGGTCTTGGCAAGCGAGAAAGCGTGAAGGACGTCGCCCGCTGCCTCAGCCGCTGGGTAAACGCCATCGTGGTCCGTTGCTTCAAGCAGCAGCTGGTAGAAGAACTGGCCGAATACGGTAGCGTCCCTGTGGTGAACGCCCTCACCGACGACTACCACCCCTGCCAGGCCATCGCCTTTGCCCAGATGATTTGCGAAAACCTGGGCGGTTTCAAGAACGCAGACGGCAAGCCCAAGACTGTCGCCTTCATCGGCGACGGCAACAACGTGGCCAACTCCTTCCTGGCTCTTGCCTCCAAGGTAGGCATGAACTTCACGCTGGCCTGCCCCAAGGGTTTCGAACAGCCCGCCAAGGTGGTAGAAGAAGCCGAGGCCGGCCTCAAGAAGCACGGCTGCCAGTACCGCGTATTCCACGACCCCAAGGAAGCCGTCAAGGACGCCGACATCCTCTATAGCGACGTGTGGGTATCCATGGGTCAAGAAGGCGAAAAGGCCTCCAAGCAGAGCCACTTCTTGCCGTTCCAGATCAACGACGAACTCCTGAAGCTCGCTCCGGCACACTGTAAGGTGAGCCACTGCCTGCCCGCCCACCGCGGCGAAGAAATCACGGACTCCGTCATGGACAACCTGGACGTGAACATGAGCTTCGAAGAGGCCGAGAACAGACTTCACGCCCACAAAGCTGTTCTGTGGCAAGTCATGCCTCCGTTCAACGCCTAATAAATAGCGGGAAAAGTTAAAATTGTCATGCCCGCCTTGTGCGGGCATCTCCTTTTTAAAGGAATTAAAAATGTCCTTCATTCAAGACCTAAAGAGCAAGATTATTAACGACGGTTACGAAACCACCCGCGATGACGCCATCCGGCTTTTAAACGAAGACCTGGACGAACTCTGCGACGCCGCCAACGAAATACGTGAAAAATTCCACGGCAACGACTTCGACTTTTGCTCCATCGTGAACGCCCGCAGCGGACGCTGCTCCGAAAACTGCAAGTACTGCGCCCAGAGCAGCTACTACCACACCGGAGCTCCCGAATACAAACTCCTCAGCGCCGACGAAATCGTAGCCGACGCCAAGAAGAAAGAAGCCGCCGGCATTCCCCGCTACTCCATCGTCACCTCAGGCCGAACGCTTTCGAATCGGGACGTGGAGCAAATTTCCGAAGCCATCCGCAGGCTCAAAAAGGAGACGAAACTTTCCGTATGCCTTTCGGCAGGCCTCCTGAACAGGGAACAGTTCGACAAGCTGAAAGAAGCGGGCCTTACCCGCTTCCACAACAACCTGGAAACTTACCGCAGGCACTTTCCCGACGTGTGCACCACCCACACCTACGACGACAAGATTGCAACCCTCCAGAACGCCCTTGCCGCAGGGCTCGAAATCTGCAGCGGCGGCATCATGGGTCTCGGCGAGACCATGGAAGACCGCATCGACATGTGCCTCGACCTGCGCGCCCTCGGTGTAAAATCTACTCCGGTAAACGTGTTGAACGCTATCCCGGGCACGCCCTACGAGAATCTCCCGAAGCTCACGAACGACGAGTTCTGCCGCATCGTGGCCATCTACCGCTTTATCAACCCGAAGGCATTTATCCGCCTGGCAGGTGGTCGTGGCGTCTTGGGTGACGACGGCAAGCGTGCTTTCAAGAGCGGGGCCAATGCGGCCATCACCGACGACATGCTCACTACCGCCGGCGTCAACAGTTGCAAGGATTTCGAGCTGGTGAAAGGGCTCGGGTTCAAGCCCCACGGATTTCTGTAATCCCCCAAAAAACGTTTCCTGGTACACCACAATTCATAAAATACAGGACAAGTAATAGAAAAAAGCTATATCCTGCTCTAAAAATTGCGTATTAGACAAACATCCTTGACTCTTCTATATTTGCGCACAAATTTGTTAAAAGAGAGGACAAATTTATGGAAAAACGCACTGGTCTCTTTACAAATGCCATCATCTGGTTCGGCGTGGCCGTTTCCGTTTCCGAAATTGAAGCAGGAATTGAAATCGGTGCGGAGGCCGCTCCAGGTTCCTTATGGCTGCCTCTGGTTCTTGGGCATGTCATCGGCGGTATCTTCCTTTTCTTTGTGGGCCTTATCGGTGCCCGCATTCGCCTGAATGCCATGGAAACTACGGCTTCTGTCTATGGGTCCTACGGTTCCAAGTTTTTTGCTTCCTTGAACCTGTTTCAGCTAGTGGCCTGGATTGCCGTGCTGAACGCCCAGGGCGCTACCGTGCTAGCAGGGCTACACTTGCCCATTTCGTTTCCTCTGACCTGCGTAGTGCTGGCGGCTCTCATCGCTCTCTGGGTTTTTGTGGGCCTGCGCCGTTTTGCGAAGGTCACTACCGTTGTGATGGCGGTGCTGACCGTTTTGCTGGTGGCCCTGACTGTTAAATTGTTCGGCGTCGGCAGCTCTCTTGCAAACGTCTCTGCCTCCGGAGTAAACAGTGCCGCAGGCCATAGCCTCGGTTTCTGGAGCATCTTCGAAATCTCCATGGCCCTGCCTCTTTCTTGGCTTCCGGTAATTTCGGACTACACCAAAGATGTAGAAAAGCCTGCGCGCGCCACGGCTGTTTCCGCCATCGCCTACACCGTCGCCAGTTTCTGGATGTACTTTATCGGGCTTGAAATTGCAAGCGCCGGTGTCGGAAACGATATCGCCCAGGCCATTCTCCTGGCGGGCCTTGGAATCCCCGGAATCATCATCGTGGTGCTTTCGACGGTCACCACCAACTTCCTTGCGGCAAATTCCGCAGGTGAATCGGCAAAGGCTATCGTCCACAAACTCAATCCGAAAATCACAGGCGTTGTGGTAAGCGCCATCAGCGCCGTCCTTGCCATCTCCGGAATCATGGACCACTACATCGGTTTCCTCTACCTCATCGCTTCGGTCTTTGCGCCCATGGCCGCCGTTCTTCTGGTGTCGTTCTTTTTGGACAAACAAGGGCGGACCGGCAAGGCGTTCTGGCTCTGGAATCTCTTCGCCTGGCTTGCAGGCTTTGTCGTTTACCAGGTAACGGTCCATTTAGAGTCCGTGTTCCTTGGACCTACACTCATATCCGTTATCGTATCCGCCGCAATTTCCTATATTTGGGTCTTGAAAAACAAGGTTAAATCGGCGTAAACATGCCTCAGAAAAAGATTGCGTTAATCAATGACATTACAGGTTTCGGACGGTGCTCCATCGCCGTCATGGCGCCTGTGGTTTCGGCCATGAAAATCCAGGCCGTTGCCGTGCCTACTGCAATCCTTTCGACCCATACGCAATTTCCGGAATACTACTTTGACGATTACACCCCCCGCATGCGGGACTACATCGACACCTACAAGAAACTGGACATGTCCTTCGACGCCATCGCCACGGGATTTTTAGGTTCCGAAGAGCAGGTGGACATCGTCGTCGATTTTATCAAGACCTTCAAGAAAGAGGGCGTATTCACCCTGGTGGACCCGGTGATGGGCGACTACGGACGGCTTTACAAGACCTACACGCCGGCCCTCTGCAACAAGATGAAGGACCTGATCCGCCACGCAGACATCTTGACGCCCAACCTGACGGAGCTTTGCTCTCTGATGGACGTGGACTATCGGGATGGCGACTTTTCGCTAGCCGAACTGGAAGCCATGTGCCAGCAACTGAGTTTCCAGGGGCCCAAGCACATCGTGGTTACGGGAATCCACCACGACAAACAAATCATGAATTTTGTTTTCAGCCGTGGCGAATCGCCCAAGACTATCATGGTGGACCGCATCGGAGGAGACCGGAGCGGAACCGGCGACGTGATTAGCGCCGTCATTGCGGGCATGTACCTGAACGGGCACAGTTTCTACGACTCCGTAAAGCGGGCCACCGAATTCGCCTCCAAGTGCATTACCTATTGCGAAAAGAACAACGTGCCCACCCATTGGGGGCTTTGCGTCGAGATGTACCTTCGCGACCTGACGGAGGAGGATAAATGATTTTATATACGGTTACCGGAAAGGTGGGACAGGCGGGCTACCTGAACCTCAAGGACAGCGGCGATTTGACCGGAAAGAATGTCTATGTGAACATCACCAACCGCTGCCCCTGTAGCTGCGTCTTTTGCCTGCGCCAGACCAAGAAGATGATGGAAGGAAACTCCCTCTGGCTCAAGGGCGGCGAGCCCAGCGTAGAAACCGTGATGGAAGAATTCGACGCCTTTGACCTTTCCGTCATTCACGAGCTGATTTTCTGCGGTTTCGGCGAACCCCTGGAACGTCTGGGCGACGTGTGCAAGATTATCGACCAGCTGAAGGCGAAATACCCGAACCTGAAGGTCCGAGTGAACACCAACGGACTTGCAAACCTGATCCACGGGAAAGACATAACGCCCGAACTGAAAGGCCGCTTCGACACCGTCTCCATCTCATTGAACGCACCGGACGCCGAAGAATTTTTGGCCCTTACACGGTCCAAGTTCGGCATCCAATCCTACGATGCCCTGAAGGATTTCGCCGTCAAGGCAAAGCAGTTCGTGCCGAATGTGGTCTTGACCGTCGTAGAAAAGGTCATGTCCGAAGAAAAAATCGAAATCTGCCGCAAGACCTGCGAAAAGCTGGGTGTCACCCTGAGGGTCCGCCCCTTCGAAGACTAATTTCAGCTTATTTTGTTCATACAATCTTGTAAAAGCTATAGCTTTTTCCTATATTTATTCCTACCAAACACATAGGAAATACATCTTCCATACTAACCTTCTAATACCAACTCCCAACTCCGTATTCCGAAATCCGAACTACAACCATGACTCTCCAGCAAATTCGTTACGCCATCGGCATCGCAAAGGTCGGCTCCTTCAACAAGGCAGCCGAGAACCTGTTTATTTCTCAACCGTCTCTCACGGCGGCCATCCACGACCTGGAAGACGAAATCGGCATCGTCATCTTTAACCGCACCAGCCGTGGGGTCTCCCTCACCGTCGAAGGCGAAGAGTTTATCGCCCAGGCAAGCCAGCTGTACCACCACTACGAAACGGTTCTGGAGCACTACAGCGACGGCGTGCGTCAAAAGAGAAAGTTCGCCATCTCCACACAGCACTATTCCTTTGCCGTCAAGGCCTTTGTGGAGATGGTCAAAAAGTCCGACTCCGACGAATACGAGTTCGCCCTCCGGGAAACCAAGACCAAAGAAGTCATCGACGACGTGGCCACCCTCAAGAGCGAAATCGGCATCTTGTACTTGAGCGATTTCAACCGCAAGTACATCAACTACCTGTTCAAGGAAAAAGATCTGGAATTCCACCACCTGATTGACTGCAAGGCCTACGCCTACATGTGGAAAAACCACCCTCTGGCAAGCCGCAAGTCTGTAAACCTGCACGACCTTTCGGACTACCCCTGCCTCTCCTTTGAACAGAGCGAAAGCGGCACCTACTACTTTGCCGAAGAGATTTTAAGCACAAACGAATACCACCGGACCATCAAGGCCAATGACCGAGCCACCATGTTGAACCTGATGGTGGGGCTCAACGGATACACCCTCTGTTCGGGAATTATCAGCGAAGAAATCAACGGTTCCGACTACGTGGCCGTTCCCTTCAAAGACAGCAAGGGCAAGGACGACCGCACCATGGAAATCGGATACATCGTCAAGAAGAACTTCAACATTTCCTCCATATGCCAGACCTACATCCAGGAAATGAAGGAATACCTGGCGAACTATACCCCCTCGCGCCAATCCTAGTCAGGGATTTTTATATATTTGAGCCACGCCAACGGCCCAGGTGGTGGAATGGTAGACACTGGGGACTTAAAATCCCTTGGGGGCAACCTCGTGCGGGTTCAAGTCCCGCCCCGGGCACTAATGGCTTTTTAGGACGCCTATGATTGAATTTTACCCCAACAGCATCTATTACCCCCGCGAGGCGGTAGAGGAAAAACTCGCCAAAGGCGAACTGAAAGAGACCGAAAGCCATCTGCTTTCTTGGACAGAGCGTCACCGTGGAGAAATCTGGGACTGCGCCCGTGACGATTCCGACTCCCCCACCGACGAAATCCTGCTAGACAACCTGCGGGCCCTGCTTCTCTGCAAGGGTTCTTTGCAGCCTGCCGCCGACATGGCCGCCGTCATCAGGGAAGTCTCCAAGGAAATCTGGTACCAAAACGAAAAAGACAAAAAATCTCCGGACGAAATTGCCACCGAATGGTGGGGCAAGTACCTTACCAAATGGCGCGAAGCCCGCATGTTCGAAGCCTTCATCCTTATCGAGAAGAAGGCCGACCAGTTGCTGGCTATTCTGAAGGGATGATACTGAAAACGGGCCCCCTGTCATCCTGGAGGCCGAAGGCCGATAGGGCCCTCGGGGGTGACGAACGCAACATGGTGACGCAGGCAAAGTCCTGCGTTTTTTATTTGGAGTATTTCGCTTTCCAGCGGAGGGGTATCCAGAAATCGGTCACCCCGTTTTCGCTTTTCTTGTAGCGCCAAAAGTATTCGATGTGGTCCTTGAGTTTCCGCTCGAAGGTTTCGTCGTCGGCATCGGAAAAGAGAATCTCCTTGCAGGTAAAGATTCCGAGGGAATCCACCACCAGATGGAGCCCCAGGCGAATATCGTCGGCGCCCTTCTTCTTGAAATGCTCCTGACCGAGCCAGTGCAGGCCCGCGGCACGACCCTGGATGTATTTTTCCAGGGCTTCCACATCACGACCTGCGGAATTGTCCAGCACGTAGATGTCGTCCAGGTTCGGCATGTCCATGCGGCCCGTAAAGGCCCTGGACTTTTCTGGCCCTGCAACCGCTGACTCGGGCTCTTGACCCACGGGAGCCTTGTAGGGCGTCACCTGCCAGATAAAGTCCAGCAGGCCCAAGAACACCAGGAACAGCACGATCAGTGGAAAGTTCCGTTTAATCATAACCGCCTACTCGATGGACTTGATGCAGAGCTGCAAGGAACGCCTACCGTTGTAATAGTTCCAGGTGGGTTCGAACACGATGGTCACCCGATGGCTCTTGCCGATGAGGGCCTTGCACTTGCGGAGCCCGAAGGCAATAGCCGAAAACGCCGGACTCCCCGCCTGGGAGACTTCCATCTGCAGGTGGCCGCCACGAAGTTCCCGCAGCCGATGAACCTTCACGTTTTCGGCCCGGAACACAGGATACGGGAAGTTCCCGCTGAAAGGTTCCATCTTGTCGAAATAGTCCAGCACCGTTGCGCCGTTCTTGTTGGTGGGGTCCACAAGGAGCTCGCCCAAGGCCACCTGGATGTCGTAATTCTGTCCGCCCGTCTCACGAGGGACTTCGCCGGTGTAGCCCTGTTCCTTCGCCGATACGAGAATGCGGCCCTGCAGTTCCTGAATCTTACCTGCAGGGAGCGAGAATCCGGCGGCGTTGGCGTGGCCTCCCCAACGGTCGAACAAGTCCCGAGATTCAAAGAGGGCCTTGTGCCAGTTGAATCCGGGAACGGCACGGGCACTGGCATGAGCCATTCCTTCCATTACCGAAAGCACCGCCGTGGGGCGGTTGAATTCCTGCGCGAGTTTTGCGGACACGATCCCGATGACGCCTACATGCCAATTCTCGCCGGCCACCAACAGCACCGGCGGAATGTTTTCGCCGTAAATGTTCTGGACCTGCTCCATGGCCATGTCAGTAATTTCCGCTTCTTTCTGCTTGCGGCGTGCGTTCCAGTCCTTCAGCTCCGAAAGGAGCGTCGGGGCGTCAGCCTTGTTTTCGCACAGCAACAGTTTTAGCGCCGGGTCGGGCCTTTCCATACGGCCGGGGGCGTTCAGCAGGGGCGCAAACTTGTACATCACGTCGATGCCACCCACAAGGCTTCCCGGCTTCTGCAGGGAATTGTACAGCGCCTGGAGTCCGGGCCATTCGCTGTTCTGCAACCGTCTGAGGCCCGCCTTGGTAAAAGCCCTGTTTTCGGGAGTCATACCCACCAGGTCTGCAAGTGTTCCGAGGGCCACCAAGTCCAGGTATTTTTCGGGAACGGGCTTGCCCAGCTTTTCGAACAGGGCGCAAATGAACTTGTAAGAAACGCCCACGCCACAAAGTTCAGGATTCGGGTAAGTATCCCCTACCTGGTGAGGGTCCAAGAGCACGTCGCAAGGAGGCAGGCCATCTCCAGAAGGCTGGTGATGGTCTATCACCATCACCGCCATGCCCAGTTCCTTGGCGTAGGCGATTTCACCGTTGGCGGTAATGCCCGTATCTACCGTAATCACGTTCCGTGCGCCGGACTTGAACATTTCATCTACCGCCGACATAGACAGGCCATATCCGTCACCAAAACGGCTGGGGAGCCTCCACTCGGATTCGATGCCCGCCTCTTGCAGGCCCCTGGTCAACAGGGTTACCGAGGTCATGCCGTCCAAGTCGTAATCACCGAAGATAAAAACCTTTTCCTTGCGCTCCCGCACATCCATAATCCACTGGATGGCCCGATCCATTCCAAGCATCAGCCAAGGCGAAAGCACGTCGTCTGCGCTTCCGGCCATGAGCTTCTGCACCTCGCCCACGGACTTGTACCCGCGGGACACCAGGAATCTCGCCACCAGATGGGGGATTCCCAATTCCATAGAAAGGGTCGATGCCACCAGGTCTTCGGTCATTTATATCCTTCAAAGAGCTTGATGGCCAGGGCCTGCAGGCACATGGTTTCCGTGGACCTGCGGGTAGCAATACGTGACATGGTTTCCTGCACGTCTTTCAATGCCATTTCCAGGGCATCTACGTTCACCCTCGGGAAATTTTCCAGATGGACGCGGCCGGTGGTGTCCGGTATCCGCAGGGGCGCTCCGGACTTGGCGCGCAGCAGGTCCGAAATCAAGTAGCCCAGCACGTCCAGAAAACGGTTCGCCTCCAGGGGGTCTTCAAAATCCGCTTCTTTCAGGGCGACAAACAAATCGCCGTAATCCCCACGAAGGCTCATCAGCAGAAAATCCACCGCCATGGCGCACCACCGGGCCCCGTGTTCCACGTAGTAGAGGGCCTTGCCTGGAGAGCCTACCGCAAGCCCCACCACGTCGTCGGTGACGCTATCTTCGTCGGCGTCCTCACCCAACATACGGAGGGTTTCTTCGCGAACCTCCTTGTCGCTGAGGGGCAACAAGTGGAGTGCCAAGCAGCGGGAGCGAATAGTCTGCAAAAGTTTTTCGCGGGAACTGGTGGTCAAAATAAAGTAAGTGTCCGGCGGAACCTCTTCCAACGTCTTCAAGAATGCATTTGCCGCAGAGTCGTTCATGCGGTCTGCCTCGGCCACGATAATCACGCGGACACGGTCCCCTTTCAGGGCGAACGCGCCTGTCATGGAACGGATAAGCTCCACCGAAATTTCGGCGGCGGCATTGAAAATGTCTATGCGGTAAGGATTCTTGAAAATCTCCGAAATGTAGGCCAGCTTGTAGTCCTGCACCGTCTTGGCGGTACTACCGGCAGAAACGTCGGCGGCACTCCGGGCGTGAGCCTCCTTGGACTCCATGGGCACCACCCAACCGTCGGTGACGCCTGCGTCCATGGCCAGCTTGCAGCCGAAACATTTCCCGCAAGGGCGCATTTCCTTGTTCTCGCACTGCAGGGCCTTGGATATTTCCATAGCCAGGGCCTTCTTGCCGATTCCTGCAGGGCCGTCAATCAAGATGGCCTGAGGAAAACGGTTCTCCCGCAGAGCCGACATGAGCCGAATCCGCTGGCGCTCTTGAGAAGCTGGACCATTTAGCCTGTACTCTATCATTTTTCCTTCAACCACTGTAGGGGATCCACGGTCTGGGTCCCTTCGCTAACTTGGAAATACAATTTAATTCCATTTAAGGACGCAATATCGCCTACTTCGCCGATTTCTTCGCATTTCTGCACCTCTTTGCCCTCCTGGACACGAATCGTACGGAGGTGTCCGTAAACGGAGTAGGTTCCGCCTTCGTGTTCGATAATTACCGACGGGCCACGGCCGTCGATTTCGGAGACCATCACCACCGTACCGGGAGCGGCGGCCTTTACCATCTTGCCACGCTTGCCCCGGATTTCGATACCCAGGTTACGGGTCGCGATATGGAGCACGGGGTGTTCCTGCAGGCCGTAACGGCTGATGACTTCGCCTTCCAGCGGCATGCACTTGGGGCCCTTGAGGGTGGTGGTCACCGTGGGCTTCGGTTTTTCCACCACCTTCTCTTTCTCCTTTTTCTTTTTCCTTTCCTTTTCCTTTTTCTTGCGTTCAGCCTCGGCCTTCTTGGCGGCGGCCAGTTCCTTCTTGCGCTTTTCTTCCAACTTCTTGATCAACGCAAGCATGGTCTTCTGGTTCCGTTCGAATTCTTCCAGGGCGCGGCGCTGCATGGCCTTGTCGTGCTTCAACGAAAGGAGCATTTTCTCTTGCCCGCTCATCTGGGTCACCAGGCCCTTTTCTTCGGCGTTCTTCTTGTGGCGCAACTGAGAAAGCTCTTGCAGGTGGCTAATCTCCTGCTTTTTCTTTTCGTCGCGTTCCCGCATGAGCCTGAGCAGGGTGTTCACCTGTTCCTGGTCCTGATAAAGCAGATGATGGACCCAGTAAACCTGCCGTTCCGGGTTTCCCTTTTGCGTCAGCAGGCCGTACAGAACTTCGGCCTCGCTGCTCCGGCCCTTTTCGTACAGGGTCCGGATGCGTTTGCGCATGACTTCCTTCCGTTCCCGGATTTGCCGGTCCAGAGAATCCAGGTCTCGGGAAAGTTGCCGCACCGCCCCCTGCACCAGGATTTCACTCTTGGAAAGTTCCTGGATGTAAGTCCTGGTCTGGTTCAGGTTCTGGTCCAAAAGGGAGATGGTGTTGAGTACGCCCTTTTCTTCGGTTTCCAGCAAGGCCAGTTCCTTGCGTTTCTTGGCCAGGTCCGTCTCCAATTTCTTGAGGGCCGTGCGCTGTTCCTTGATTTGGGCATCGGTCTTTTTAGGCGCTCCGAAAGAGAGCCCCACCAAAAGACACAAGATGATGGAAAGAATCCGCATCTTATTCCTGCTCAAAATTCTTCACCGTCAAGAACCTGCGCACCGTCCTGTAGCTGAAGTAGGCCGAAAGGACCGTCACCAGCGCCACCACGCCTGCAAGCATGAGCCCAAGACCGCTCCTGTTGTTTGCCACCACGGGAATCGCGTTTCCGATAGCGTTTACAAGAACCGCCAAGAGGATTACCGCAAGACCGCTACCCACAAGTCCAAGAATCAGGCCTTCCAGCACAAAGGGGAACTCGATAAAGAAGGGGCTCCCGCCGGTGTATTTCATGTTTTCTACCAAAAGCTGCCTGGAGAAAAGGGACAACCGCACCGAATTGCAGATAATCAAAGAAAGGGTGGCAAGCAACAGCACGCTCAGGCACAGGGGCCAGAACACCATCTTGAATTTCCACTTGGCAATGCGTTCCGCCCATTCGATGGGGGCCTGGACTTCTTCGAAATAGCCCTTGCGGAAAAGTTCCGTACGGGCTTCCATCAGGTCCACCGGGTTGTGGGCCTCCTCTTTCAGTTTCACCCGGAAAAACGGCGGAAGGGGGTTGCCTTCTACCAGGTCCAGCATCTCTCCCGAAAAATGCCTGCGGAAATCCGCCAAGGCCGAATCGGCGCTCACGTATTCGACGGATTCCACCCGCTTGGTATGGAGCAGGTTTTCCGAGATGGCCTTGATGGAGTCGGCGCTCACCGTCTTGGACAAGAACGCCTCCACCGTATAGAGGGCCTTCTCCGCCGAAAGAAGCTTCACCACGCCCCCGAAGGAGGTCAGGGAGCCCGCCAGCAAGACAGAACACAGAAAGATGGTCACCAGGGACGGCAGCACCACGGTGCGGTGCTGTTTCAGCCCCCGAAAAGATTCAGATATTAAGTAGCCTAATTGTCCTAGCACCGCCCGAATATAATTAAATTTGCTAGTGTTTATCACGGTACTGCTATGAATAATATCGGATTGAAGATAATGGCCTTCCTGTTCGGAATCGGCTTCTGGTTTTTTGTCATGTCCACCAAGGACTTTCAAATTACCATGGAGGTTCCCGTCAAGCTGGTCCGGTTGCCCGAACTCCTGGCAGTAGCCTCCAAGCCGCCCCACACCTTGCCCATTACCGTCAAGGGTCCGGCCTTCGACCTTATCCGCATGCGCTGGAACTACATGAACAAGGATTCCAACGCGGTCTCCATTGTCATCGACCTGCAAGAGGCGGAACTGGGCGCCACCCGCAGGCACATCGGGTCCAAAAATTTTTCGGCGCCGAATTTTCCTAACGTGGAGTTCGTAGAGCCTTCGAACCAGCTCCTGTTTCTGGACCTGGATCTTGACACCCGCATCGAGAGGAACATTCCCGTCAAGTCCAACGTGACCTTCGACCCGGCGCCCGGTTACATCATGACGGACGTTCCGAAAATCACTCCCGAGCAGATTCGCGTATCCGGCGCAAGAGACGCGCTCACCCGCATCTTCGAAATCCCCACGGATTCCGTGCGGTTCGACAGCCTCACCGCCAACGACAATTTCAAGGTAGCCCTGAACCTGGAAACATTCCCCGCCTACGTGACGCCCAGCGATTCCAGCGTCATCATGAACATCGACATCCAAAAGCTGGAAAGCAAGACCTTCAAGAAAATCCCGGTGCATCTTATCGGGCATTACAACAAAGACGAAGCAAAACTCTCTCCCGACACGGTATCCATCAAGATTACCGGCGGCCAGAACGTGCTGGATTCCATCACGTCCCAGAATCTTCAGCTCTTTGTAGAAATCAACCGTTTTGCTATCGAAGACGTAGATAGCCTCGCACCTACGGTCAAGATGAACCTGCCTTCTTCCGTGAACCGGGAAATGTCCATCAAGGGCTACGAACTCGTGCCCGACAAGGTGAAACTGGTCAAGACCGAAGTCACCGCAGCGCCTGTGGATTCCCTAGGAGAAGAGGAATAATGCTCTGGCTCGGCATCGAATCCAGCTGTGACGAAACCGCCTGCGCCGTGCTGCAAGACGAACCCCTGAAGGTCCTTTCTAACCCGCTCTACAGCCAGATTGACGAACACGCCCTCTACGGCGGTGTCGTTCCAGAAATTGCCGCTCGGGCCCACCTGCAAAAGATTGCACCCATCGCCGAAGCCGCCGTCAAGGAAGCTGGAATAAAACTCACCGATATCGACGCCATCGCCTACACCACGGGACCGGGGCTCATGGGTCCCTTGCTGGTGGGTGCAAGCTTTGCCAAAGGCCTTGCACGGGACTTGAACATCCCTGCCTACGGCATGAACCACCTGGAAGGCCACCTGGCCGCCGCATGGCTTTCGAACCCCGACATCGAACCGCCTTTCTTGACGCTGACCGTTTCGGGCGGACATACGGAACTGGTGCTAGAAGAACCGGGATTCAAGTACACAAGCATCGGCCGCACCCGGGACGACGCCGCAGGCGAAGCCTTCGACAAGTGCGGAAAACTCATCGGGCTCAAGTACCCGGCAGGTGCCACCATCAGCAAGCTGGGACAAAACGGCAACCGCAAGTTCGTGGAATTCCCGCGGGCGCTCCACACCCACGACAGCTGCGAGTTTTCTTTCAGCGGGCTCAAGACCGCAGTACTCCGCTACACCGAATCTCACGACCCCGAATACATCCAGAAAAATCTGGGCGACATCTGTGCTTCCCTAGAAGACGCCATCGTGGATAGCCTTGTTACCAAGACCATCAACGCCCTCAAGAAGACCAAGATGAAAACCCTGGTCATGGGAGGCGGCGTAAGCGCCAACGCCTGGCTCCGCACGAGACTCCTGGATTATTGCCAAAAGCACGGGGTGCGCTTCTGCATTCCGGACCGCAGCCTCAGTACCGACAACGGCGCCATGATTGCCGCCGCGGCCATCCGCCGCCAAAAGCAGGGCATGCTCAAATCGATAGATGTGGTGAAACCCTGGATGCCGCTGGCTATCTAGCGGTCACTTCTTTGGCGTCCCGTTGTCATGCCCGGCTTGAATAGCCTGCCCCGAACTTGTTCCGGGGGGCATTTTCTTTTCTTTCAGTGGAAACGCGAACTTGCCGAACAGCACACAACCGGGCGAACCGGGGTCGCATTCCTTTTTCCGCTTGTCGCAAAAGGTATTCCGCAAGTATTTGCATTCGTAGCTCATCTACCAAATGATAATAAAAATGAAAAGCTATATTTGAGCAGTTATCAGTTATCAGTTATGAGTTATGAGTTTTCAGTTATGAGTCTTCAGTCTTCAGTCTTCAGAATATAATTTGGCACCAAAGGTGCGATTATAAAAACTCACAACTCATCACTCAAAACTCCCTTTATGGAGATCGTCATTATGGAACAAGAAAATCTCGAAAACGAACAGGAGACAATCCTTGACGAAACTCCACAAGAAGTGGGTTTTGAAGATTTGGGCCTTGCTCCCGAAATTCTAGAAGCCGTCAAGGCCGCAGGTTACGAAACTCCCTCCCCCATCCAGGCAAAGGCCATTCCCGCCTTGCTACAGGGCAAGAACCTGCTGGGTACGGCGCAGACCGGCACCGGCAAGACCGCAGCGTTTGCACTCCCGCTGCTTTCCCGCATAGAGTTCAACGGCAAGGACACCTCCCTGCTGGTGCTGACGCCTACGCGGGAACTTTCTATCCAGGTGGCCGAAGCAATCCAGCAATATGCCATGAAGCTTCCGAAGGTCCACGTGGTTCCCGTCTATGGCGGGCAAGACATTGCGGTACAGTTCAAGGCTTTAAAGCGGGCCGCCAACGTCATCGTGGCAACGCCGGGCCGGCTCATCGATCACCTCAAGCGGGGTTCGATTGTCCTGGACAAGGTCCAGGCGGTTGTTCTGGACGAGGCCGACGAAATGCTGGACATGGGATTCATGGAAGATGTAGAAACCATCCTGAGCAAGATTCCCAAAAACGCCCAGCGGGCGCTCTTCAGCGCCACCATGCCCAAAGAAGTTATCGAGATTATCGACGAGCACCTGGGCGAATACAGCGAAGCCCGTATCGAAGGCAAGACCACCACGGTGGAAAATATCCGCCAGCGCTTTTTGCTGGTCAAGAGCCACGACAAGATGGAAGCCCTCGCTCGGGTCATCGAAGGCGAAGATTTCGACGGCATGCTCATTTTTGTGCGGACCAAGCAGGCCACCTCCGAAGTTTCGGAACGGTTAGAAGCCCGAGGTTTCAATGTAGCCCCTCTGAGCGGCGACCTGGCCCAGACTCTCAGGGAGCGGACCATCAACCGGCTCAAGATGGGAAAGCTGGATATCGTGGTGGCCACAGACGTCGCGGCCCGCGGAATCGACGTGGACCGCATTACCCACGTAGTAAACTACGACATTCCCTACGACACGGAATCCTATGTGCACCGTATCGGCCGCACCGGCCGCGCGGGCCGTAGCGGAAACGCCATATTGTTCATCACTCCCAGGGAACGGCGCCTGCTCAAGACCATCGAAAAGGCCACCCGCCAGCCCATCGAGGCCATGGCCCTCCCCAGCGCCGAACAGATCAGCGCAAAGCGCGTCGCCAATTTCCAGAAAAAGATTCAAGACAAACTAGCAAACGCAAGCCTCGACAAGTTCCGGGAAATCCTCATGAAGATGACGGTGGAGCTTGGAACGAATGTCGAAGACATCGCCGCCGCAGCACTGTGCATGGCCCAAGAACGGGAACCGTTGTTCCCCAAGATGGAACAGCTCTCTACCCCGAAGGTCCGGGACAACAGCGACCGCGACGACATGCCGGAAAAGCCCCGCAAAGAACGCAAGGAAGGCGCCAACGGTGTAGAAGAAGGCTACCTTCGTTACTACCTGGCGGTGGGTCGCAGGGACCATGTGTCCCCTCGGGACATCGTAGGCGCCATCGCCGGCGAGGCCGACATCAGCAGCGCCATCATCGGGCGTATCAAGCTCTTTGACAAGTTCAGCACCGTAGAACTTCCGGACAATACCGACCAGAGCGTGCTGGACATTCTCTCCGAAATGACCATCCGGGGTAACGACGCCAAGTTCCGGCTCATGACCGACGACGCCCCGCCGCCAAAAGAACGCAAGAGCTTCAAGAGCAAAAAGGATTTCGGCAAGAAACCGAAGGGCAAGGAAAAGCCCTTCCGGGAATTCCACGGCGACAAGCCCTTCCGCAAGACCCGCCGCTTCGGACGGCATTAAACGACCGCTCGGTCTTCTTCTATGGTCGATTCCCTCCGGAACAACCTCGCTCTCGCCAACACGACTCGTTAATACGAGTCGCTTTTGGCTCACGAGCGACCGCTCAGTCTCTCACCAGTCCGTTCGCCTTGTAGTAAGGCACGTCCTTCAGCACCTCTTCGATCCAGGACTGCTTCAGCGGGTTGTTCCGCCATTCCTCGTGAAGGCTTCCCCGCTCCCTAGGGTACATCTGGGCCACGGCATCTTCGACCGTCTTTTCTTGCGACAGAGCCGCCGCAAGTTCTGACGCCACAGTATAGACCAGCGAAAGCCCTTCCGATTCCAGATTGAAATTCGACGTGTGGCGGATTACCGCCATCAACAATGCAGGGTCCATGTTTTCCCTGATGGATGCCTCCATCACAGGAAGACCGCACAGCTGTTCCGTGCTCCAGGGCGCACCCTTATAGACCAGCTCCAGCCGGTGATTTTCCCCTCTGGAATCAATCTTCACCAAGTAGCGGGCCCCAAGCCGTTGCTGCACTTTTTTCACTATACGGATTCCGCGGTTCTTGAACTGCTTGTAACCGTCAAAAGAAATCCACAGGGTATCGTCCAGCCGCACAAGCCTCGGAGTCGTTGGCCGCTGCACCTCTTCGTTATAGATTTTCAGCAGGGCGGGCAGGCCGTAGGCAAGCTCCGGCAAAGGACTCTTCAAATCGCAAACGGAATCTATGACGATAGCCTTTTCACTACCCAGGTTTTCTACCATGGTCCTGGAATAATCCCTGAACACCAGCCTGGAATCTTGCCCGCCTTCGGCTATGTCGTGAGGGTACAGCGCATAGGCCGCCACAATCGACGCCAAAAAAACGGCGAAGGCAAACAGAGCCAAACGCACCTTGCGGTGGTGCCAAAGCAACTTCGCCCACGCCCTGCCCTTGGGGGTATGCCCCAGGTACAAGACCAGGAAAGCCGAAATGGCAATCCAAATAATCGCTATCACCAACAGTACCACATTATCCAATATAATTTCTAATTTGGGGGCATGCTGAATTCACTTGAAAATATCGTCATCATCGGGGACAGAATCCTCATCAAGCCCCTTGAGGCATCCAACAAGACCGGCAGCGGGCTCTACCTGCCACCCAGTGTCAAGGAGCGCGACGCCGTGCATACGGGGCTGGTGGTCAAGGTGGGGCCGGGGTATCCGATTCCCGCATCCAAGGATCCCGACGATTTGTTCAAGAACGAATCCCAGGACCCCATAAGCTACGTGCCCCTGCAGGTCAAGGAAGGGGACGAGGCCCTGTACCTCCATGCCGGCGGCTACGAAATAGAAATCAACGACGAACGCTATGTCGTCGTGGGTCAAAACGCCATTTTGCTAGTGCTGCGGAACGAGATCCCCGACAGCGTGGACAACCTGTAAGCAGGGGCGCAATAACTAAGCGCCCTGGCTTGCCAGCAGGTCGTGGGCTTCCTTGATTTTTCCGAGAACCACCTTGGTAGAATCGAACAGGGCGGTAACCTGGTCTTGCAATTCCGTAAAGAATTCCTTGTTGCAGAACAGGTCTTCCTTGGAACTCTTGATATTTGCAAAGACCGTCTTGAGGGCTTGCAAAGTCTTGGTCTCCTTCTCCGCCTCCGTCTGGATTTCCTGACGGATTTCGGCCAATTCCGTCTTTTTCCTTTCCGCAATCTCCGGGTCGTTTTCCTTGAGAATGTGGGTGGGCAGCACGCCGTAATCTTCGTACTTTTCGTTAGGCGAAATAGTATTGTTCCTCGCCACCATGGTGCGGATTCCCGTTGATTTCACCGAAGACGCCACCGAGATGGTGCAGTTGGAGGTGCCGTGGTAATTGCAGCGCACCCGCTTTTCCACATGCTTCAGTTCGTTGTACGGGAAAAAGTCCCCTTCGGTCTCGATGTAGCGAAGAGGCGCATACAAGGGCACCGTCTCACCGGCGATGGTAATGCGGTAGAATAGGCACGGCTCTTCGTTGAACATCTTGGTTTCATACTGGTTGTTGCTGCTTCTCAACAACTTCTGGATGCGGCTCATCAGGTTTTCTGCATCATAGGGCTTTTCCAGAATTTCGGGCACATCCTTGAGGAGCTGTTTCAGCACGACCTGCCTGTACTTTCCCGTAATAATCTTGTTGGACACGGACCTGGACCAAATGGGGTGTCCCAAGAAGAAGGTATCTTCCAGGCGGGTTTCCGTGCGCCCGTTAAAGAAGGCCATGGCCTTCATGATGTTTGCAAGAGCAATCCATTTCCGCACAGAAATGTAGATGTGGTTTTCGTCGCAGATTTCCACGACACCCGCAATGACCTTCAGGGCATCATCGGACAAAACCACCTTCTTGATTTCTTCATTCCACTGGGCCTTTTCTTCGGCGGTGACGCTTAGGCCGGGAGACACACGGGTACTGGTCACGTCGCCCTGGGTTTTCAAAAGTTCGCAAAGGGAACTGGCCGAAATATTTTCGGGCAGCACAATCGAAAGAGTTATGGCGTCGATAATCTCGCCACGGCACAGGGCATCTTCGGGGCGCATCTCGCTAGAAAAAATGACCGAAGCCTTGCCATGGTCTTCCATGGCGATTTTGGCATTGTCCTTGGTCTTTTCGTCCCTGGGGTCGTAGGCGAGGAACTGGATAAAATCGTAACTTCCCAAATTATCAGGCATATCCTGCTCGCGGGAACCGATTTTCAGAGCTTTCGCGTTCTTGAAAGCCGCCACAAGGCGTTCCAGAATCAGGCCCTTTCCCGAGCCGGAGCGGCCATACAGGTAAAAGGGTTCACCCAGCAGAGACGCCAAAAATCCCAGCTGAACCTGGAATTCCCTCTCCGGAATTCCCGTCACCAGGGACGCCATCAATTCAGAAATGCGCTTTGTTAAGTTCATATTTTCACCTCTTCTGACGATAAAAGTAGTAAATAGAATTTAGGGGTTAGGATCTAGGGGCTAGGATCGCTGGTGACAAGAGGCTTTGGGGCACGAGGAACGTCATCCTCGTTGTCATTCTGGAGCGCAGCGATAGAATCACGAGGATCCACTTGAAAAAGCCTGCCCAAAATCCGCTTCCACCGTCTGCACGCAGCGGTACACCTGCGGGCTCTTCTGCAAGTCTTCGCCCAGCCGCACAAAGTCCTTTTCCGTCATGAGCACGCAGCGGGCCGTCTTTAGCGCCTTCCGAACGGCGCCTTCAAAATGGCGGTCATGGTCCCGACGCACGACCTTCCGCGCTACCTTCACGCCAAAGCATTTTAAATCCCTAAAAAAGCGCTCCGGATTCCCGATGCCGCACAGGGCCCACATCCCCGAACCTGCGGCAGCTTCTCCGTTGCCCGCGCCGCCGTTTATGTCCAGTCGTTCGCTGCCACCATTCGTTTCTAGCCGTTCACCCGCACCATTCACGATTTCTGAAATGGAGAATTTCACGTCCGGCTTTTCTCCGTAGCACTTCAAGACTGTGTCCGCAGGCGCATGGTCCTGCACAAGACTACGGTTCGGTCCAGCGGGCCACAAGTCCCGCCACCTTCGGGGAGGCTCACCCCAGTCCAGCCGCACCGTCCACGCAGGGCGCAGGCGGCTATCCTCAAAGCCGTCGTCGCAAATGATGTAGTCAAAGTCTAGGTCCAGCTCATGGGCCGTCTTGTAACGGTTAGGTGTCGCCACCACCGTAGCCCAGGGGAGTTTCTTTTTCAAAAGTTCAAACTCGTCGAGGGCTTTCGCATGGCAAAGCACTGCTATCTTCGCGCCTTCTGTCGTTTTAGACAAATTAACAGAATGCCTCTTAAGATTCTCCGCAAGCCACGCTACAAAAGGCGTCTTGCCTGCACCGCCAGCCAAAAAGCTCCCTACCACAATCAATTTGGCATGAGCCAAGGGCTTCCCCGGACGAAGGAAAATCCAGTGATGAAGCTTGTAGAGCGTCCTGTAAATTAACGCAAGAAACATATGTGAAATGTGGAATGTGAGGTTAGCAATGAGTTGTCAATATCGTCATCCTCGTGTAGACGAGGATCCGCTTGAGTGAAGCTAGTGGATGTTCGCCTTCGCGAACATGACGAAAATGGACCTGTTTTTCACACCTCATCACACACTACACACTTCACATCACACATCGCCGTTAGGCTCCGTTCCTCTTCTGCAGCAGGAACAAGTCCGCAAGCACCAGGGCCGCCATGCTCTCCACGATGACCGGCGCGCGCACGGCCACGCAAGGGTCGTGCCGACCCTTGGCAGCGAGGCTGCCGTTTTCGCCACCTCGGCCTGCCGTCTTCTGTTCTTGCGAAATCGTGGCCGTGGGCTTGAAGGCCATGCGGCATACGATGTTCTCGCCGTTGCTGATTCCGCCCAAAGAACCGCCTGCGTTGTTGGTCCGGGTCCTGTAGCGGTTTCCGTCAAAGAAAATCTCGTCGTTGTGTTCGCTGCCGTGCATGCGGGCCGCCTTGAAACCACTCCCGATTTCAAAGCCCTTGCAGGCCGGAATCGAAAGCATGGCTTGTGCAAGCAAAGCGTCCAGACGGTCGAACACGGGCTCCCCGAGACCTGCAGGCACGTTCCGCACCACAAGCCCAACAGTTCCGCCTACGCTGTCACCGTTCTTCTTGGCGTCCAAAATTTCCTGCTCCATCTTGGCGCTGGCAGCCGCATCGGGGCAACGCACAGGAGAAGCCTCTACCGCATCAGCCGACAGAGTTTCCAAATCCAGGGCGGGGCAATCCACAGCACCCACACTATCCACCCAGGCCACAAACTCTACACCTGCCACCTGAGCGAGGAACTTCCGGGCCACCGCTCCGGCAGCCACGCGACCGATGGTCTCGCGGGCAGAACTGCGTCCGCCGCCACGGTAATCCCTAAAGCCATACTTGATGTCGTAGCACAGATCCGCATGGCCAGGCCTGAACCATTTCTCGATGTCGGAGTAGTCACCGCTCCGCTGGTCCTCGTTAAAGACCACAAAGGAGATAGGAGTGCCGGTGGTCTTGCCTTCGAACACGCCGCTCAAAATCTTCACCTGGTCCTTTTCGTCCCTGGCGGTGGTCATCTTGCCCTGCCCCGGACGCCTACGGTCCAGAAAAACCTGGATATCGGCCTCGGAAAGGGGAATTCCGGCAGGGCAGCCGTCCAAAACGGCCCCGACGGCAGGACCATGGGATTCACCCCAGGTCGAAACAGAAAAAATCTTACCAAAAGTGCTAGACATGCCCAAAATATAGATAAAAGGCGGAAATTTCCCCTTTTTTCGCTCCCCT
The DNA here is from genome assembly GCA_946414025.1 of uncultured Fibrobacter sp. Lineage (GTDB taxonomy): Bacteria > Fibrobacterota > Fibrobacteria > Fibrobacterales > Fibrobacteraceae > Fibrobacter. The sequence continues at coordinate 3,981 of CAMKMX010000021.1, read as the reverse complement.
TTTGAAAGAGTTTACTATATTTTACAATGCTTCTAGGAGTTATGATGCCGAGATTGTTGCTTATCATTACGCTTTTTGTGTTCTCATTTTCCATGAGCGCTTTCGCCCAGCGTAGTGAAGATTTTGCAGGCATTCCCTTTGGCTCCGACCGTCAGACCGTCATCGAAGAGGTCATGAAGATGGGTTACGAACCCTATGGCCAGAGCGGCGAAGGCGAACGCGTGGTTATCCCCGTGTTCAAGTTCGGCGAACTGCCGGTGCAGGTGGACTTCATCTTCAACCAGAACGACAAGTTCTACGCCTTCGAAATCCGTACCGGCCGTGTAGAGGAATCCCGCAAGAACAAGGCCATCGAGGCCGCCACCTACATGTCCGAGCAGTTCACTCTCAAGTACGGCAAGCCGGTAGAGCCCGCCACCGTTGACGAGACCAACATCAAGAACGGCAGGAACATCTACCAGGAGTGGTTCTCCGTCAAGGCCCTCAACGCCTTCACCTCCGTGGTCAAGAACAACAACCGCTATTTCGTGATGGGCGTGGTGGAACACAGAGGCCTGGCCAAGGAACAGAGCAAAAAGGCCAAGGCCAAAGAAAAAGCCGCAAGCGCCCCTGTTTTCTAACAAGTTTCTTTCGATAGCCTCGCCCACCGCGGGGCTTTTTCATTTTTCAGGAGTTTTTATGTCCAAGCTCATGCGTTCCATTTCGGGCATCCGCGGTATCGTGGGTGAAACTCTTACCCCCCAGGTACTGTCTTCCCATGTGAAGGCCTTTCTCCAGATTACCAAGGCCAAGCGGGTGGTCATCGGCCGTGACAGCCGCCCCACCGGAGAGGCAATCCAGCAGTTCGTGTCGGGCATCTGCAGGCTTTCGGGCGTAGACGTGGTAGATGTAGGCCTCTCCACCACTCCTTCTGTGGAAATCCTGACCACTCACTTCAAGGCAGACGCCGGCATCATCATTACCGCAAGCCACAACCCCCTGGAGTGGAACGCCCTTAAGTTCTTGAACAACAAAGGGTTATTCCTCGGACCGGACGACGTGAAAAAACTGTTCGAACTGGCAGACCAGGACCGGTTCGATTATCCGGACTACCGTACCATGGGCAGCTACGAAGTCGCCCCCGATGCCGACGGCATCCATATCCAGGGGACGCTGGCCATCCCCTTCGTGGATGTTGAGGCTATTCGCAAATGCAAGTTCAAGGTGGCGGTGGATGCCGTAAACGGCGCAGGCAGCTACATCGTGCCCCGCCTGCTAGAAGAGCTGGGCTGCGAAGTTGTCCGTGTTCACTGCAAGCCCGACGGCACTTTCCCCCGCGGGGCCGAACCCATTCCCGAAAACCTGGGCGACCTTCGTGACGCCGTCAAAAAGAACGGCTGCGCCTTGGGCTTTGCCGTTGATCCCGATGCCGACCGTTGCGCCCTGGTAGATGGTTTAGGACAAAGTATCGGCGAAGAATACACCCTCGCTATCGCAACCGAAGAGGTTTTGAGTCAAAAGAAAGGCAGTACCTGCGTGAACCTTTCCACCAGCCGCATGAACGAAGACGTTGCCGAAAAGTACGGCTGTGAATGCAGTCGGGCCAAGGTAGGCGAAATCAACGTGAGCCTGCAGATGATCGAGAAGGGCTGTATTATCGGTGGCGAAGGAAACGGCGGCGTAATCCTCCCCGCCCTCCACTACGGTCGCGACTCCCTGGTCGCGGCGGCTCTCGTGCTCAGCTGGATGGCCCACCACCAGGGCGGTCCCGAAAAGTTCGTTGCCGAAAACCCGGCCTACGTGATGCCCAAGAAAAAGTTCGAACTGGGGGACAAGAAGGTGGCCGATATTCTGCCCAAGGTCAAGCAGGCCTTCGCCGACTGGAAAAGCGACGAGCGGGACGGCCTGTGGCTCGGCAAGGGAAAATCCTGGGTGCACGTGCGTGCCAGCAACACCGAGCCTGTCATCCGCGTCATCGCCGAAGCCCCCACCGCCGAAGAAGCAGAAGCTCTTTGCTCTAAAGTCGAAGGGATGATTTAAAGTTCTTGCATAAACGGCAGCTGCTTGGCGCGTTGCATCAGGCGGTGGGCGTGAGCCTCGTTCTTGGGCTGCGCCCCATACAAAAGTTCAAAGAACTTCTTGAGGCCTATTTCACCGCCGCCCTGTTTCAAGATGTAAACCACCACCAGGTTCTGGGGCGCTACCGTCGAACTGATGATGTCGATATCCGTATTGCCCAGCTGCGAAACCGCCAGCTGGTAGGCGTCCTCTCCGTAATCCCGAATGAGCTTCTGGATATCGCCCAAAGATTCAAAGCCCAGGGCCTTGAAAACCTTCAGGTAATGCAACAGCGAAGACTCGTGGATTTCGGCCTGGTTGATGGAGGCGATGCGCTTGTTCAGCGCATCGAAAGGTCTCAGCTGCAGGTAATTGCTGAAGGAGTCGCCATCCAGCGAAACCTCTTCGAAATTGCCGGAATGCACCAGGGCCTGCACGCGACGGCGGTAGTTGTTGATGTCCGTGCGAATCTGGCAGAATTGTTCATCTACAAGCTCCAGCATTCCCGCCAATCGGTTCAGGTTCCGCAGGTATTCACGGGGCACCTCTACGCCGGTCTTGTAACCCGTGTCGTGGTCCAGAGTGGCCCACACGTGCTGCAGGGCGCTACGCATCTGGAGCTCGAAGCGGAACTGGTTCAGCTGGGGGCATTCCGGATCCTTGTAAATCTTTTCGGGTAGCCTGCAAATGTAATGCAGGGAATTGTAGCCGAAGCTGTGGAGCTCGTGCATCTTGCGCTTGTCGATACTGTTCACCCAGTCCACTTCAAAGAGCTGTTCGGCAAGGGCCGCAATCTTGTCCACCTCGTCGCTATAGAAGGTAATGACACGCACGCCCAGAATATCCGTGATGTCGTCCAGGCTCTTGTACTTTTCGCCCTTGCGGTCCAGCTTGCCCGCAAGACTGCTTTCTTCCTTGATTCGCGCCTCTACCGCATTGATGTAAATGTGGTTGTCCTGGATACTCTTGCGGAGCGTGTCCCGGACAATGGAGAGCATCTTCGCAAACACCGGACGGTTCTCCCGGAACTCCTCCAGAATGGTGTTGCCGTGGGCATCCAAACCATAACTTCCTACGGGTTTATCAGACATAAAGCAAGTGTCTCCTTATCTAGAGCCGGACTTGTCAAACAATTTAGAAATCAGTTCTTCGAACTCGTTGTAGGCGAAAGTTCCCTTCAGGCTTGAGAGCGCACGGACAAGCCCCCGGTAATGCCACTCGTGGTCCGCCACGTTCTTTACGCGGAACAGGTCCCAGACCTTGTCGCCCATCTGCAGGTAGTCGCGGTAAATGGCGCGGGCGTTGCTCAGCTTGTCCGAAAGGGCCACCATCTTGGCCTCGTGACTGGCTGCCGAAATACGGTCTATGGCAGCCTGCTTGCGGATATGCCAGGATTCCTCTTCGGTCACGTTCTCTATGGGAATTTCCGTTTCCGCCGTCACCAGGGACGCCACCCGCTCGCCGAATTCACGACGAATGTCTTCCATGGTCACGTCCGTATCTTCCACCGTGTCGTGAAGCGCCGCCGCCGCAAGCAACTCCTGATCGCCGGTCATGGTGGCCGCGATGGCCACCGCCTCCATGGGGTGCACTATGTAGGGGAATCCCTTGCCCCGTCGCTCGCCGCCCTTGTGAGCATTGACAGCGAAAACAATGGCCTTATCGAGAATAGATGTATCCATGTGCAGTAATATAACATTCTTTTTCCACCCTTGAGCCACCCCTACCTTCGTCATCCCCGCCCTTCCTACTGTCATCCCCGCGAAGGCGGGGATCTCCCTTTCATTTGTAAAATCCGCACGTAAACAAAATTTTCAGGCATATTTCGCCTCAAAAAAGCGTCTTATACACAGACGGGGCTTTTTCCCTGTCCGCGATACGGGCGCGTCCCCGCATTTAACGGAATAAAAATGACAAGAGAAGAATTCGCAAACTTTCTCAAGC
>CAMKMX010000020.1 GCA_946414025.1 uncultured Fibrobacter sp. | reverse complement strand
GCCAGCCGCCCTGTACGCACAAAGTTTCGATCTTGGACATTTTTGCCTCTTGTTTAATTTCAAAACCAAATATAAAACGTTCAGACTAGAATCTGTCACCCCCGACTTGATCGGGGGTCTGCTTTCAACAGGCAAATATAGAAAAAGAGTTTATCTCGTCAATGCGTTTATGCAAATATTTGCATAGACTGCGGTGCGCCGGCGAACAAAAAAGAGAAGCCCGGTTCCTTCAACTGTCACTCAGGACAGGCCAAGCCGGGCATGACACATAAGCTTTTAAATCCACAAGAACTATGTTAGTTGCTACCATCCATCACGCAACGGACATGGAAAGCTCTCTTGTTGGCCCCCGCGTACAGGTAATCGGTAGTAACATCTTTTTCTCCGCTTTTCATAATCTGCAGGCAATTTTTTTCATCACTGGTGGTCTGAATCCATAAACGGCCTTCGTTCCCCGCCTTTTCATACTTCGAATTTTCCAAATTGAATCGGCCTCCCAAGGTCCACCAGGTGCCAGGTTTGGCTTCTAGAGCGGCAAGTACTTCATCCTTCGTGGGGAGGCGCCATCCATACGGGCAAGCGGCCGTCGCCACGGAAAGCGAAGTATAGAACATCCCATACTGGTCACAGACATTCACCGTTTCCGTTTCGCCGCCAGGCCCGGGCTTGGTCACTTCCACTGTCGCATCGCAGTATGTTCCCGATGACGGTTTGAATCGCAGATTCTCAGCCATCCAGGTAACACCGTCAATTTTTTCGATCTTGTACTTGACACCATCACGGTTATCCGTCATATCTTTGTCCGTCACAGTGGGCGGAAGAACCGAAGACGAAGACTCGACAGAAGAACTGGAAACCTTGGCCGAAGAGCTGGACGATTTCACCGAAGAACTGGACTTAGGTTTGGCACTAGAAGAACTGGTTTTAGAAGCCGAGGATTTAACGGAGGCCGAGCTAGTTGCGGAACTCTTTTCGCAGCTGTCTGACCAACAGAAAACACCGCTGCTGTAATAAGGGCTCCATTCCGCATCGGTCACGACGACAGAATCCGTAATGAAAACCGTTCCGTTGGAATCTACAACAACACTAGTCCCGATGACACTATCGGCGCCAGACTGCCCCACCTCAACCGCACGAACCGACGTGCCCGCCCCATCGGAACAGGCAGCAAGCAAAAACGCTGCACAAAAAAACAGAATCCATGTTTTCAATGCACTCATAGCCTAAATATAACCTCTGAGGGCTAAAAAAGCACGTAAAATTATACTATCTTTTGGCCACTATGAGCAATGTAGAGGTTTTTGACACTACTTTCGCCGTGACCATCCTGGTCATCATGGCGGTTTGCATCCCCACGGCCCTTTTGCTGGCCAACTGGTTCTTGCACCCGGGCAAAATCAAGGATACCGCCATCAAGGGCACGTCCTACGAGTGCGGTCTCGCCCACGTTTCAGGTACGGCCAACGAGCGCTATCCGGTCAAATACTACCTGGTGGCCATGCTGTTCTTGGTGTTCGACCTGGAAGTAGCGTTCCTGTACCCCTGGGCCGTGCAGTTCCTGGCCGGCGGTTGGGAGCTTTTGCTTGTGCTTCTGGGCTTCTTGGTTATCCTGGAAGCAGGCTACCTCTACGTGTTCCGCAAGGGTGTGCTGGACTGGGCAACCCTCAAAGACTAAGTTTCTAGAGTATTCTATCTCAAAATAAAGAACGCAGGATTTCGGTCCTGCGTTCTATTTTTTTATTTGAATTTCTACTACTTGAAGTACCGGCCCAGCAAGCCCTGGAAGGCAGAGCCGTGACGGGCCTCGTCCTTGCACATCTCGTGAACAGTGTCGTGGATGGCGTCGTAGCCCAGTTCCTTGGCGCGCTTGGCCAGGGCGAGCTTGCCTTCGGTGGCACCGGCTTCGGCGGCAACCCTGAGTTCCAGGTTCTTCTTGGTGTCGGGATAGACCACCTCGCCCAGCAGTTCGGCGAACTTGGCGGCGTGTTCGGCCTCTTCAAAAGCGATACGCTTGTAGGCCTCGGCCACTTCGGGGTAGCCTTCGCGGTCGGCCTGGCGGCTCATGGCCAGGTACATGCCTACCTCGGTACATTCCCCTGCAAAGTTTTCCCTAAGACCCTGAACCACCTCGGCATCCAGCCCCTGGGCAACGCCAATCTTGTGTTCGTCGGCCCAGACAATCTTGCCGCCAGCGCTCTGTTCTACCTTTTCGAAGAACTTGCTCTTGGGGGCCTTGCACTGGGGGCATTCATCCGGGGCTTCCGGTCCCATGTGCACGTAGCCGCAAACTTTACAAACCCATACCTTCATGTTGTGTCTCCTCTCCGCTCCTAGGCGGGGCTGATGTGTGAATTTTCATGCGAACCCTAGGCCTTGAAGCTGTCCAGGGCCTCGTTGGGGCCGATCAAGAACAGCACGTCGTTTTCCTTGAGCACGTAGTCGGCGATGTTACCGATCTTGGGCTTGGACTCCAGCGGGTCGCGGATGGCAATCACCTGGATGCCGTACTTGTGGGTCAGGGACAAATCCTTCAGGGTCTTGCCCTGGAACTTTTCAGGGCACACGATCTCGATAATGGAGAAGCCTTCCATGAAGGGCAAGAAGTCCAGCATGTTGGGGCGGTTGAGCCGCTCGGCCAGGCTGATGGCGGAATCCCTTTCCGGGTGGAAAATGTCGGACACCCCCAGCTTCTCAAGAATGCTCGTATGGGCCGCACTGCTGGACTTGGCAATGATATGCTTTACGCCCAACTCCTTCAGGTTCAGCACCGTAAGGAGCGAGGCCTGCAGGTTCTCGCCAATACAGACGATAACGGAATCCGCCTTCTGCAGGGGGATAGACGAAAGCTGCTTTAAGCGGGTACTGTCCGCCACAATCGCCTGAGAAACAGAACTGGAAATGTCCTGCACCTTGTCGGGGTGGCAGTCGATGACCATCACGTCGTGACCCAGGGAGGTCAGGTGCTTGGCCAAAAAGATGGCCGAGTTCCCGAGCCCGATAATTACAAATTGTTTAGAAGCCATGGATTACCTCTTGCTTTGCAAGGTAGAAAAAAGGACGGACCCTAGCCTCTAAATCCTAGCCTCTAGCCCCTATTATCCCACCATGATGTCTTCTTCGGCGAACCAGGTGGTGTTCTGGACACGGCCCGCCACGGCAGAAATCAAGAAGAGGGGGCCCATACGGCCAATGAACATCACGCAGCAGATGACCACACGGCCAACGGTAGAAAGTTCACCTGTTAGTCCCATAGAAAGACCGCAAGTACTGTAGGCGCTCACCACCTCGAACAGCACCTTGAGGAAAGAGGACTGTCCGGCACCAGACACACCTCCAGGGATTTCGGTACAGAGCAGAATCAAGGTCGCAAGCACAATGACCACGATGGCCACCACAAAAATCCGCACCGCCTTATCTACGGTGGTTTCGGGAATGGTGCGACCAAGAACCTGGGTCTTTTCGCGCCCCAGCAGGCGGTTGAACCCCAAAAGCCCAATCACTGCAGCGGTAGTCACCTTCACGCCACCACCGCAGCTGCCGGGGTTTGCACCGATGAACATGATGACGATAAAGAAGAACAGGGAGCTGGCACACAGGCCGGGAACATCTACCGTGTTGAGCCCCGCCGTGCGGCTGGTAAAGGCCATGAACAGGGTGGATTCAAACTTCTGCCCAACGCTCAGGTCACCAAGGGTGTTGTTCCATTCCGTAAGCGAGAACACCAGCACGCTGGCCGCCACCACGAACAGGGTGCCGAAGGTCGCGATGCGAGTATGGAGCGAAATTTTCCGGACCTTGCGCTGCTTAAAGTCAAACACATACTGGAGTTCCGTCACGGCCAAGAAACCAAATCCCCCAGCCAGGGCAAGCACGCAAGTGGAAATGTTCACCAGGGGGTTCAGCTGGAACTGCACCAGGGAATCCGGGAACAGGGTAAAGCCCACATTACAGAAAGAACTTACCGCCTGGAACATCGAAACGAATATGCGGTCGTAGAGCGTTGCGCCAGAGAACTGGGTAAAATAGACCGCCGCCCCGATCAGTTCGAGGATGAAGGTAAAGGGCAGAACCGCCTTCAGGATTTTAGAGGGGTCGATGTTTCCCTCTTGGGAAAAAGCCGAAAGCAGCACGGACTGGTGGTTAAAGCCAGGGTGCATGCCCGCCAAAAGAATCAAGGTGGTAGAAACCGTCATGATTCCAAGACCGCCCAGCTGCATCAGCACCAGCAGGACCCAGTCGCCAAAGTGGGTAAACGTACTGCTGATATCCAGCACAGAGAGCCCCGTGACGCATACGGCAGATGTGGCGGTAAACAAAGCTTCCAAAAAGGAGATGGGTGTCCGGAGCGACACCGGAAGCCGAAGCAAAATAGCGCCGACAAGAATCAACAGCAGGTAACCCAGCACCACCAGCGTGATGGGGTTGGTCTGTTTCTTCTTGGCAACGGGGCCGTCGGCAAAACGCAGGCCCTGGTACTTGGAACGCAACATGGGGGGGAATATAGCAAATAGTTGTCAGTTATGAGTTGAGAGTTGTTCTATTGATGGAAACCAGCCCTCGACTAAAAAGCTAAATTTGGCGCCGTCATGAAAAACTTGCGTGCCATCCTGATGCCCGTGGCCATTTTACTCGGAATTTTGATTCCCCAGGCCCATGTACTGTCGCCCCTGATGCCTTTTTTGATCGGGACCATGATGTTCCTCACCTTCGTGACGAAAATCCCGCCCCAGACCCACGGATACACCTTCAAGATTGAGATTCGCGCCTTCGTGGCAAGCCTGATTCTCATCGGAATCTTGTGGGCCATCGTTACTGCGTTCAACCTCCCGCGGGAAGTACTCTTGGGAGGGGCAATTATCGCCCTGTGTCCGCCTGCAAACGCAGCTCCCGCCATGGCAAAAATGCTGGGCGGTTCGGCATCTCTGGCCCTGAAAATATTCCTGAGCGGAAACCTGATCGCCTGCTTCTCCATCCCGCTAATTTTTGGCTATCTGACCGGAGCAGACGCAAGCCTTTCTGAAATCGCCTGGAAAATCTTCAATACCATACAGCCCATCATCAGTATTCCGCTAGCTTTTGCGCTTGGGCTTCGGGCCTTTTATCCGGAGCTTGCCGACAGGGCGGCCAAGTTCCAGAAGTACACCATGTTCGTGTGGACATTTTCCGTATTCGTGATTCTTGCAAAGGCCAGCTACGACATTCGCGAAATGGGATTTATGGATCTGTGGAACAGCGGAAAGCTCCCGTGGATGGCGGGAATTTCACTAGTCCTTTGTCTATTGCTGTTCTGGCTCGGCTGGTTCTGCGAAAGGAACCGCAGACCCATCGAAGGTTCCCAGAGCATGGGTCAAAAGAACACCACCCTGGTCATCTGGATATCTACGCTGTACGCAGGCCCGGTGGTGGCCCTTGCCCCCACCTGCTACGTGGTCTGGCAAAACCTGGTGCTCAGCTGGATGAGCCGCAAGAAGCTTTAACGGATGCGGGCCTGGCGGACCACTCCGTTTACCCGCACCACGTAATTCCCAGGAACAAGACCGGTCACCCTAAACCCGGTAGAACCGGCGACACCTTTCCGAACCAAGCGTCCCTGCATATCCATCACGGACACGATGGCGCCAGATTTCACATTGGTAATTTCCAGTCCATGGTTTTGGACCACAACACCAAAACCGAAGCCCTCTACAAACGCCATTTCCTTTACAGAAGAAGGATCTTTTTTATTGGTCGGATCTTCGATCCAGTAGGGGTAAAGAGTCAGGGCACGATTTTCCTTGTAGACGGCATCCAACTCATAAATCTTGGGACCTCCGTTTTTATCTGACCAACCATCCTGAAGGTATCCGTCTCTAGTGTAAGAAGCGCCTCGCAAATTTACAGGAACATCGTACTGTTTCACATCTGACGGCACCACTTCCGCCCCATAAGAACCAGCCATATAGACAATGGCAAACGTCTTCACGGACCATTTGGCAAACAGCGCCTTATCCCCCGTAGTTCCCTTAGTAATCTGGGCTGCAGGCTTGGTGAACTCTTTGTCATAATACCAACCCTCAAAAGTATAGCCCGTACGGGAGGGTTTCTTCAGCACAATAGTCGCTGACTCTATGGTGTAGGATTCCGGATTATCCTTGTTGTTCTTGGCTCCATCGCCCAGCTCATAGGTAATCTTGTAAGTTTCGGGAGTCCACTTGGCATAGAGAGTAACATTTTCTGATATCTCTGTGTCAAAATTGAATTTCTTGGATTCGGAGCAATCCTTATCCCCGTACCAGTCGCCGAATGTGTAACCTTCAACCTCCAGATTAGCCGGTTTGCTAACCTTGCCACCTTCCTGCACATAGGCGACCGTGGTTCCGAAACTCTTCTGCGTGTTGAATACCACGGTGAATGTTACCTGCTTGGTCCAGACCGCATAGAAAGTCGTTGTCGCCGTCGCTTTACCCAAGTCTTCTTGCTCGGTAGCATCGTCAGTTTTCGCCCAACCGGCAAAGTAGAAAGTCTCGTCACCAGAACCGTATGTAGTCGGCAACTCCAGCCCCGCAACATCGATAGCTTCACCTTCGGCTACCGTCTTGGTTACGGTAGTCGGGGCTCCCTCTCCAGGGAATGTTCCGCCATTGGCATTGAATGTTATCGTGAACATGGTTTTCCAGTAGGCGTAAACCTTTGTGGCAGACACCACACTACCCAAATCCGCATCCGGTTTCTTGGCATCAGGTGTCAAAGCCCAGCCACCAAAGACAGTGTCTCCACGGGTCGGTGTTGAAATTTCATCGGCAGTAATAAGTTCTCCTGCCTTAAGGGACTTGGTAAACTTGGCATCTTTTGCATATTCGCCTCCATTGGCATCAAAGACCACCTCGTAGATGATATTCCCGTTGTCATCCAAAGTTACCCCATTGAGGGAAATGTGAGCCTGGCCAACACTCCAAACCCCTGTCCCAGAGCAGGCGTCTGTCCATTGCCCCTTATTCAGGTCACACGAAACCTTGGCGGTATTGATATTCTTTACACCGTTAATCTTGCCATCTACTGTCAAGGTGTCATTTATTTTCCCTAGTCCTTTTTCAATGACATCTGTATCATAATAGACTCTAGAAACCGTCAGGTTTCCCTCTTCGTAAAAACCAACAATACCACCGGCAATCCCGTTTCCGCTATTAATGATGATACTTCCGTCGTATGCGCAGGACTCAAAGGTGACAGTTCCCGATTTGCGCACAAGGCCAGTCAACCCGCCTACATAGGATTCATCGCCGCTAACTCGAATATCAACTGTACTCAGGCCATTCTCAATTTTTCCGGACCAAGTATTGCCTACAAGTCCACCAATGCTGTTTCCCTTGCCGCTGGTAAGGATACTTCCAGACGCAAAGCAACTTTCAACAGTGCCTCCTCTTTGAAAGCCCACAAAAGGACCGACCGAAACCGGGTTTTCTTCTCCACCAGATTCACCCCTGTTGGTCGAGGCCATGATATTCACATTCTCAAGATTCAGATTCTTGACAACACCGTTCCCAGAAAGGACACCTACAAGCCCTACATTCTGCGCATTGCATTGCGGCTTGTTCTGGGGACAAAATTCGCTGGGAATTTTTCCCAGTTCTTCAGAGTTAATGTACAAGTTGGAAATGGTAAACCCGTTACCGTCGAAAACTCCACCAAAAGTTATGTCTCCGGAACCGGCTGCAATGGGCATAAACAGCTTGCCACCCATGTCCAGCGAAGCCATCAACTTGGCATTTATTGTAGAATTCCCCTTCACCTGGTTCACGGAATCCCTGAACCAGGCCAGGTTCGCCTCGTTCTTGATGAGGAAATATTCCTTGCCGCCTATCTTTTCCGTTTCCGGTTTTTTAGATGCATTGCCATCCCAGGCGGCAAGGGAGGAACTTGTTCCGAATACGAGAAAAAACAAGGCGAAAGTCGCCGTTACCGACCAAAAGGATCTTTTCATACACCTCTCCTTTTTTTGTACCAGCATACACTGCAACACGCGATGCTGCAATACCTAACGGAATGAAAATAATCAAAAAAATGACAAAAATTCACAAAAAAAAGATAAAAGGCATAAAAATACGCCTTTTATCACTATATCAGGGGCTGTGAAACGTTATTCTAATTTGGAATATTGCCCGATTCCCGCATACGGCGGCGGGCCTTTGAGCCAGGGCGATTGCGACGGCGCTTGTGGAAACCCGCCTTTTGAAGCTGCTCGGAATTATGCTCCGATTTGGCCTGTTGCACAGGTTGTGCCGATTTTTGGGGCTGCTGCTTGGGGGCTTTAGGAGGAGTCTGTGCCGGTTTAGAATTCTGAGCCTGTTTTTCGCGCCGCGGGAATCCGCGACCACGGGCGTTGCGCATCTCGCTTTCGGGAGTCTCCTTCTGCGGAGGCGGCAACTTCTCGAATATGGCCTTGTCCCCTTCGGGAATCTTTATCTTGGTGAGCTTCTCAATGGCGCGCAGGTCCTGCTCCTCGTCGGGGGCACAGAACGAGATGGCAATGCCGTCCTTGCCTGCGCGGGCGGTGCGGCCTATGCGATGCACGAAGGTTTCGGGAACGTCGGGCAGGTCGTAGTTGAACACGTGACTCACGTCGTCCACGTCAATACCGCGGGCGGCGATGTCGGTAGCCACCAGCACCCGGATTTTTTCGTCCTTGAAATTTTTAAGGGCCTCTTGCCTGCGGGTCTGGCTCTTGTTGCCGTGAATGGCGGCGCACTTGACTCCCGCCTTTTCCAGCACCCGGACAATCTTGTCGGCGCCGTGCTTGGTGCGGCTAAAGACCAGCACCTTCTTCATCTCGGTGTGTTCCAGCAACAGCTCTTTCAGGAGTGCCCCCTTGCGGCGCTTGTCAATACGGTAGAGTTCCTGACGGATGCGTTCGATGGGCGTGCTCTGGGGCGCAACCTCCACACGGACCGGATTTGGCCGGAGGATTGTAGCGGCAAGCTTGGTGATGTCGTCGGGCATGGTGGCGCTGAAGAACAGGTTCTGGCGATTCTGTGGCAAAAGCGCCACCACCTTACGGATATCGTGGATGAACCCCATGTCCAGCATGCGGTCGGCCTCGTCCAGCACAAAGAATTCCAGGGCCTTCAGGGAAACCGCCTTCTGGCCGATAAGATCCAGCAGACGACCGGGAGTCGCCACCAGCACGTCAACACCCCGAACCAGGCAGTTTTTCTGGGAGGCGTCCCCCACACCGCCAAAGATGCAGGTACTGGAAATAGCCGTAAACTGGGCGTACTGCTTGAAGCACTCCTCCACCTGGATGGCAAGTTCCCGAGTAGGAAGCAGGATCAGGGCCCGGCAGGTCTTGGGCGCACGGAACTTTCCTGAATCCAGAAGCAGCTGCAAAATCGGCAGGGCGAATGCCGCCGTCTTGCCGGTGCCCGTCTGGGCGATTCCCAGCAGGTCCTTGCCTTCGAGAAGGCTCGGGATAGACTGTTCCTGGATGGGGGTGGGCGTTTCGTAACCTACGGCACGGATAGCGCGCTGCAAGGGGTTTGCCAGAGGGAGTTCAGAAAAAAGCATGGGGCCAAATTTAGAAAAATGTCGTAATTTGAACTTTTTGAATCATTTTATATTATTTTTATTCGGAAACATTAGGAGAAGGGATTATGAAAAACTGCAAAAACACAATCGTCTTGTCGGTGATGACGGCCATCGCCTTGTTGCTTACGGCCTGTTCTACGCCGACAGTTTCTAGAAGCGCCGAAGACGACATCCCTGATGAAATTCTTTATAGATTAATCGCCTATACGATACACTCGTTTGAACAAGAAACGCTTAATCAAAATTTTGCCGAAAAAAAAACTAGTGATTTTGGCGAAAACAATTCTGGTAACATCGATGTCAAATTAGAAGGAGCATACGGGGGTTCCGTCAGGGCAACGGGCTCCCTCAGCGTTGCTGGAGATGTCGGCCTAACAATAGAAGATTTGACTTACACGTTAGACAATGTCAAGCAGATAACCTCAACTACCGACAAGTACATTTGCAATGCCACGTTAAACGGAACTCTAAGAGTAAAAGGATCATTTAACCAAACCTTCTCATCATTGTCAATTTCATCACCGGATTTAAGTATGAAGGGTTCCGCGACTTACGAACCCTCCGTGCGCGAATTTAACGAAACCGGCAGTGTAAACCTTACTTTCAAAGACGGAAAATTCACCGGAGAGGTTTTCGGCCATACCGTCACGTGGTAGAACGGTAAGATTTACTTCTGCAGGTTCAGGCTTGCGTTTGCGGCACCGTAAAGGCTGATGCTGTAATCCTTGATAATGTACACCGGAATCTTATTCAGGAGCGGACGGATGTTCGGGTTGTAGTTCTTTTCGAAATACTTCATGAACAGGTTGTCGCGCTCGAGCCAGCGCAGGTCCTTCTGCACCGTACCGCCGGCCAGGTAGAGGCCACCCAGGGGCAAGAACAGCGTGGAGGCATCGCTTGCAAAGCGGGCCAGCATCTTCACGAACAGGCGCATCATCTCGGCGGCCACCGGGTCGGTATCGCTTGCGCGGCTGATGTACTTGGGGCGATCGTTGGGTTCCGTTTCTTCAATCTTCTTGAAGGCCTCGTTATCGGGAACGCCGCGAGTCTCCTTCCACCATTCGTACATGTTGCGGAGCCCCATGCCGGATACGAGCGGTTCTACGCCGGGCACGGTACCGATCTTCTTTTCCATGTAGTCGTGGAACTCCTGCGAATCCTTGTCGAAGGGAGCGAAGGTGGAATGCCCGCCTTCGGAACTTGCCGGGATGTACTTCTCGCCGTCGAAAGCAAGGAAACCAACACCCATGCCGGTACCCGGGCCAATGACCGCCTTGGTGGCCTTCTGGGGGGCTGGCTGGCTGCCGTCGGTATGGGTAAGCTTGAAAATCTGTTTGGGGTCATCCACGTCCAAGGTCGGGATACCGTAGCTGATGGCCATGAAGTCATTGATGACAAAGGTCGGGATGCCGGTCGCCGCGGTGAGGGCGTCGCCATCTACACTCCAGGGCAAGTTAGTCATCACACACTTGTTGGCGGCCACCGGGCCCGCGGCGCTGATGCACACGTGGCTGGGCTTCAGGTCGGCACGGCTTTCGGCGGCGAGCTTGAGCGTCTCGCGGATAGGAGCGTCGAGACCGTCGATGTCCTTGGAGGGGCACACCGTTTCAAGAATCAGCGTGAACTTGCCGTCCTTGTAGCCCACAAGGCCAAGGTTCGTGTTGGTGCCGCCAATATCGCCTGCCAAAACCAGGCGGTCAAACTTCGCATCGGGATTAAGCCATTTGATTTCCATAAAAAACTCCAGGTTATACGAGAAGAATATAGTAATTCAGGGGTTAGGATCTAGGATTCAGGGGCTAGAATCTAGGATTTAGGGGTTAGAGAAAAATATCATGGCTTCGCCATTCGTTCCAGACGCACGAAGCGCGTGATTCTTGTTCACTAAATCCTAATCTCTAGTCTCTAGCCCCTCCCTTGTATTCTAGCTCCTAGTCTCTTATTTCTACATTTCTCGCGATGAAAAACAGCACCGCCATCTGGCACATATTGGCCGTTGCCACCGTAATCTTCTGGGGCACGAGCTTTGTGAGTACCAAGGTCTTGCTGACCCACGGTTTTTCGGCGGTACAGGTGTTCTTTATCCGGTTCGTGTTCACCTACCTGTTGTTGCTGGCCATAAACCACAAGAAAATCCTGGCGCAAAACTTCAAGGACGAGTTTTTGCTGTTCATCAGCGGCATCACCGGCGGTACGCTTTACTTTTGGGCGGAAAACACGGCCCTCACCCTGTCACCATCTTCTAACGTGTCCCTCATCGTCTGTACCAACCCGCTGCTCATCATGATTTTTGGCGGGCTCCTGTTCAAAAGCGAGCGGCTCAAGTCCAGACAAATCCTGGGCTCCCTGCTAACCTTCATAGGGATGGTGCTGGTGGTCCTCAACGGCAAGTTCATATTGAAACTTTCGCCCCTGGGAGATTTCCTCGCCTTTGCGGCAGCCATCCTCTGGACCATCTACTCCCTGAGTCTCAAGCCCTTCAAGGCGCGGTACAGCACCCTGTTCATCACCCGAAAAATTTTTTTCTACAGCATTGTCAGTTCCATCCCCCTCATGGCGGCAGAACACCTGCAAGGGCGATCCATTCCCTGGGAAAACTTCGCCGAACCCGTAGTGGCGTTTAACTTCTTGTGCCTCGCCATATTCTCTTCGCTACTGGGCTATGTGGCGTGGAATACCGTCCTCGAAAAACTGGGTACGGTCCTGGCCAGCAACTATGTCTATGCCCTGCCCCTGGTAACCATCATCACCGCCATGATAGCCATCGGGGAACGCATCTCTCCTGTGGCCTGGGCAGGAGCCGCCACCATCGTCATGGGCATGGCCATCGCGGAATACAAGGGCCGGCGATAACTTACCCAATTCTTACGAATCTACTTATTTTGGACAATATGTCCATATTGTAAACAAAGACGGCCTACGGATTTTCGCCGGTTCAAGTTATATTTACACCGGGATATTAACAAAAAAAGGATTGACTATGAATATCTTGAAAATGTCTGCCGCGTTTGGGTTGGCCATTGTGGCCAGCGGCTCCATGGCCCTTGCTGCCGATTTGCCCAAGGCGGCAACCTTAGTCGAAAAGATGGGTTTCGGTTTCAACATCGGAAACTCCATGGAAGTTCCAAACGACCCTACCGCATGGGGCAACCCATTCCCGACCAAGGCCGTATTCGACGGAATCAAGACAGCGGGTTTTTCAACCGTGCGAATTCCCTGCGCCTGGGACACTCATGCAAAGGATGGAATCATTAATTCCGGTTGGTTGGATTCCGTCAAGACTGTAGTGGATCTGGCCATTAACGACGGTTTCTATGTCATTCTGAACATTCACCACGAAGAACCGAATGGCTGGTTCCAGAAAAACATCGGCACCTCTGTTGATGCCAATGTCAACAAAAAAATGGGCGACTACTGGACTCAAATCGCAACCAAGTTCAAGGATTACGACGAGCACCTGCTTTTTGCAGGAGCAAACGAACCCGGCCCTAATGTAAACAACTGGACCGCAGCGCATGTTTCTACGCTGATGTCCTATTACAAGACATTCATTGACGCAGTCCGCGCTACAGGTGGCAACAACGCTACGCGTACGTTGATCATCCAGGGGCTCAACACCGATATCGACAAGTCTGTTGCAAACGCCCCCTCAACAACGTTCCCTACAGATAATGTAGAAGGGCGTCTGATGTTTGAGGTCCACTACTATGACCCCTACCAGTATACCCTTATGCCCAAAGAAGATGACTGGAACGCAGGTGAAATGATCATCCCCCAGTATTTCTACGGCGCCGACTTTATCAGTTCATCCGAACCCAAGCGCAACGCCGGCTACAACGCTTGGGCAAAACAGGTGGACCCGGACTACTACACCAGCGCCCATGTCAAAGCGCAATTCAAGAAGATGAAAGAAAACTATGCCGACAAAGGCTACCCTGTCATTGTCGGTGAATTCGGTGCCAATGTCCGTACCCCGGACGTTCCCTGCACCAGCCTTGAAAACCACCTGAATGGCCGCATCCAATGGCACAAGGATGTAGCCGCAGCCGCCAAAGAATACAATCTTGTTCCCATACTGTGGGACATGGGTAATGAAGCAGACCAATATGACAACATGGCCTACATCAGGCGCCAATCCAAGTACGGAACCATCGGAGAAATTGTTGATTTGGAAGTCATTAACGCCCTCCGCGGTGTATATGGTTTGTCCGCCCTTACAGGTTCTAGTTTTATCGATAAGAAAATGGCCGCCTGTTCTGACGCCAATCAATCTGTTGAACTCACTTACAAGGCTGTCCGTAACGACACAAACGAAGTGGGTACGTTGCGCATTTCGGTCGGAGGCGCCAATTGGTCTAACTACAACGCAGTCTCCTTTGTAATGAAAACCAATGTTACGGACGCTCCTCTTTCCGGTGCAGACTATGGATGGCACACCATCAGCATCTTTGAAATGTCCGGCGATTGGGTTTGGAGCGATTTCAACCTAAAGAACACTGAAGAGTCAACCTCTTGGACAGAATACAAAGTCCCCTTTGGCGCAAACGGTCTTGATTTCACAAAGCCGAACAACGGCATGGTAGGAAGCCAAAGTAAAGTTATGGCTCTCGGTTTGAATGTCTATGGAACAGGCCTTTCTGGAACAATCGTCATCGACGAAGTCCGTCTCTATAAGGCCGATGGCTCCTATGATGTGCTGCAGGACTTTAACAAGGGCGAACCGGAAATTGAGGGTGTCGTCACGGCAAAAAGAATCACAACTGACGCCGGAGCGACAAACGCAAAGGTTGTACCGTTAGGAGGTACATCCTCTCCCGCAAGCAGTAATTCCGCTGCTCCGGCAAGCAACAACAGTAGCAAGCCGAATAGCAGCGGGTCCAACAACAGCGACGCCATTGCCGCACCCGCTATCGCCCAAAACATCTACTTCACCGTCGAACGCGGGGCCATTACGGCCACATTCAACGCCCTTACCGCAGGCCACACGACGATCTCGCTCATGAACAGCCTGGGCCAGGTAATTGCAAGCAAGAATGTGAACGTCTCCCGCGGTGCCAACAGCGTTTCCTTGGAAACAAGCTATCAGGGTACCGCCTTCCTGGTCATCCGTCAGGGCAGTCAAAAGCTGGTCAAGGCCATTCAACTAAAGTAAACGACACAAAAAAAAGAATTCAAATGCGCCCCTATGGGGCGCTTCTTTTTGCTACTAATTATATTTACCAAGTATGCCCAATTTTTTCGGGGTTGTTTAACTGCCGAAATTTTTCCCGGAGGAAGGAATCATGAGCAAGTTCGCCATCACTCAGGTCGTATTGTCCGGAGCGTTATTGTCTTCTGCCGCCCACGCCGCCTATGTCTATAACAGCATACAGAACTGGGGCGGCGGCTATGTACCTGGAGTCACGTTCAATTCAGCCGGTCAGGCCTACATCCGCACCGACGTGGGTGGAGCTTACCTTTGGGACGCAACAGCTTCCGAATGGATTCCGCTAAACGATTCCTTTACCAGCGGCAACGACATGGGCTCTATCGCCCTGGCCGTTGACATTACCGACGACAAGAACGTCTATACGACCGGCGGGCTCTATACTGATGTCATCTGGTGTTCCGAAGGATCTGTTTTCCGTTCGACTGACGGAGGCGTATCGTGGACAAAATACCCCCTGAATTCAAAAACCGTTTCAGGAACGGCACCCGCTAAATTAACAAGCAACGGTTCCATTTGCCTGGGCGGAAACGGAGAAGGTCGTGGCATGGGCAACCGGCTGGCAGTCAAGGGCAGCACTCTTTACCTGGGCACCAACCAGAACGGACTCCTGAAAAGCACAGACAACGGACAGAGCTGGACTACTATCGCGAGTTTCTCGAATACAGACGGAATAAGTGCCGTTGCCTTTGATTCCAAGGGCAACATTTATGCCGCTCCCTATGCAGGCGGACTGTACAAGAGCACCGATGGTTCATCATTTACGCAAGTGGCTTCAACCTTCACCAAGACTATTTACCAGATGTCTGTTGCAGGTGATGTAATCTGGATTACCAGCAACGACACAAAGCCCTTGGACCAGGGGACATCCAGCGGAGGCCATGTCCACAAGTTCACTATTTCTACGGGTGCAATTCAAGAATTGTCCATGCCAGCCTCCTGTGGAGGCAAGTCCGTGGGTTTCGTGGGCGTTTCCAGCATCGGGGATGGCAGCACTGCGGCCGTGTCCACAGCAAACTGCTGGGGTGGAAATGGCGGTCCTAGTTCTTCGAACTTTGTTCCTCACGAATACATCTATTACACCAAGGATGGCGGCTCCACCTGGAGTGAAATCATGCGTAACGGTTCCTTTGATGCCGCATCTGCCCATAGCAATGCCACCAGCAACCCTCATTG
Organism: uncultured Fibrobacter sp.; assembly: GCA_946414025.1. GTDB lineage: Bacteria > Fibrobacterota > Fibrobacteria > Fibrobacterales > Fibrobacteraceae > Fibrobacter. The sequence goes on along the minus strand of CAMKMX010000020.1, from coordinate 35,110 downwards.
GGTATCGGCTCTTGGAATCAATCCCACCAATCCGGACAACGTGATTTTCGGGACGGGTTACGGCATCTGGAGCACCACCAACGCCACCGACGCCAAGCCCACTTGGAAATTTACAGACAAGGGTATCGAAGAAACCGTTCCGCTTGGTTATGTAAGCACCACCAAGGGAGCTCCTCTTGTAAGTGTGGTTGGCGACATCGACGGCTATTACCATACCGATCTGGACAGCCCTATGGAAACAAGGCACCAGATTGAAGCCGGCACCAACTACGACATCGACTATGCCGGACTTATGCCCGAAAAGATGATCCGCATTTACAAGGAAGCCACCAAGGGCCTGGGCGCCGTCTCTACCGATGGTGGTAAAACTTGGAAGCAGTTCACGACCAATCAAAGCGCTCTCCCCACATGGACTGTAAATCCGTATGCGGGTTCTAGCACCTATACCAACGAAGACAATTTCGCAGCTATTTCTGCTGACGGTTCTACCATTGTTTGGAATATGGCGGGTAATGGCGTCTATTATTCCACAGACGATGGCGCCAGCTGGACAAAGGCAAACGGTGTCACCTCCAACGACGTTTCCGGATTCCACGTAGTATCCGACAAGAAAGCCGAAAAGACATTCTACATCTATAGCGCCAGTGTCGGAAAGCTATTCAAGAGTACCGATGGTGGCAAGAACTGGGTTGCAGCAAGCGATATGGCGAAATTGGCGGACTATGCCTACAGCAAGGCTCGGATCTTTGCAAGCCCCAACGCCGAGGGCGACCTCTGGGCTGTTCAGGGCGTTAACGGAGGTGGCATTTGGACTGGAACTACTAAAGAAGGCGTTTATCATTCTACTGACGGAGGCTCCACCTTTACAAAGATTGACTCGCTCGATTATGCCGCCTACATAGGGTTCGGTAAGGGAAAGGGTTCCTCACCCGCTATCTATGCTGTAGGCATGGCCAACACGAGTAACCCCGTCAATTCAATCTACCGTTCCGAAGACAACGGAGCAACCTGGACAGACATTGGCGATGCCAACCACCGTTTCGGCGAACTCACAATGGTGGTAGGTGACCCTTGCATCTATAGCCGTATCTACCTGGCCGGTAGCGGACGTGGCATGATATACGCCCAGGAACCAGGCAACACGAACACTTGCCCAGACCGTATAGACTACAATTCTTCTACCGATTCACCAGATGGTAGCAGTTCTAGCGCCAACACATCTGCAGAAAGTTCCAGCAGCGGTACGATTGTTTCTAGCAACAGCGCCGTCACTTCTAGCAATAGCACGGTCGTTTCCAGTAGTAGCACGAATGGTTCCAGCAATAGCAAAAACACGGGTATTTCCAGCAATAGCAAAAACACAAATGTTTCCAGCAATGGGAACTCCAACGGAAACAACAATAGTGAAAATGACCCAGCTGGGTTTGCCGCACCCGCTATCGCCCAAAATGTCCACTTCGCCGTTGATCGCGGGGCCATTACGGCCACGTTCAGCGCCCTTACCGCAGGCCGCACGACGGTCTCGCTCATGAACAGCCTGGGCCAGGTAATTGCAAGCAAGAATGTGAACTTCACCCGCGGCGTCAACAGCGTTTCATTGGAAACAAACTATCAGGGTACCGCCTTCCTGGTCATCCGTCAGGGCAGCCAGAAGCTGGTCAAGACTGTACGCCTGAAATAAGTACAAAATTGCAAATACAAGCGAAGCCCCCGATATATCGGGGGCTTTTTTAGATCCTCGCATTCGCGAGGATGACGAAAGAGGGGTTACTTCACCACGATTCTCTTCGGGGCGAATCCCTGAACATGCACCAAGTAGACTCCCTTAGGTAGCGTGGACAGCTGAACCGTATTGCTTGCGTTCGACAATACGGTGTTCATCACCACACGGCCATGCACATCCATCAAGTGGAACTTACGCTGGTCAGGATTGGCGAAGGTTACCTGCAGGGTATTTCCGGACTGCAGAACCGAGAATCCTGCGACGGAGGCAATCTGATAAACGCCGTCGGTTTTCTTGCCTCCCCTGCTCCTGGAACTGGAAGACTTTTCGTCAATATCCTCAATATCCTCAATATCCGTATCTGAATTTCCAGAAGAGCTGGAGACATCCGTATTCCCTGCAGAACTGCTGGAAGAACCTCCCGTCTGGCTAGAGGAGCTACTGTTACCGACCTGGCTCGAGGAACTTGATGTCGGGAAGATAACCTTCGTCGGATGTTCGTCGTAGCGGGTCGCAAGGGCCATCAGGTACCAGGTGGCATGGGGCAGCCACTGTTCTTCCCAGCGCCAGGTCTGCCAGCTAGCGTCACTTTCTCCTAAAGAACGAAGCTGACTTGCAATATCCGATACATTATCCCAGGTAATGCCGGAACCATCCATATTCTTGCCGGTAATGCCATTGGCAATGCCGCCTTTAAACGTTGTACTTGAATAGCCCTGATAAACCGGCGGATTCTTAGTGCCAACACCCTTCATCATGCTAACACCATACGGATTCTTTCCGAGAATCCAGTCCAGCTGATCCGCCGCATACTGGAACGCTTTAGCTGAATCGGCATAATCAAGCATCTTCGAGGCATAGATTGCCGCAGAGGCCAAGGAGCCCTGGCGTGCACTTTCGCCCTGAAACCAATAACCCGTCTCATTATCGTGGGGAATAAAGAAGTTTGTCTGGATTTTGCCGCCAGTTTTAACCACCTGTTTGGCGTAGCCAAAGGGGTTGTTTTGGCGGTCCGTCACGCTAATCATCCAATCCAGGTGCTTCTTGACCGCTTCGGCGGCTTTTTTCATCAAGACTTCGCCAGGATTGATGCAATTTGCCTCTGGCGGGCAGGGTTCATACGCAATATTGTTCTCCATTTCTATGTAGCGAAGCAAAGCCACCACAGGAAGCCCGGCGTCGCTAGCATGGTAAAACGGCCTGGTCTTGTCGTTATCGCTCCAGAAATAACCTTCGTCGCTCAGGCGGCCAATCAGGTGTTCCGCCCTCTTGCGAGCAGCGGTCATGTATTTGGACAGGCCTGTGGCAATGGAAAGTTCCGTTGCCGCCATAAGGGCCGTATAGTCGTCGATGATATTTTCCTTTTTGTCATCGCAATAGGCACAATCTCCACCCAAAGTCTGCATGGTGTCTAGATGATCAAACGCCCATTTTGCAGCATTGATGTACTGCTGTGAAGTATAAGCTCCATCTTTTCCAAGCATAGACACACGGGCCAGGGCCGCAATGGCCATACCGCCCCCTTCACGGAAAGCAGTCTGGTAATTGGAGGACATGTTACCGCCACTACCCGTGAAAGCGCAAATATTCCAAGATCCATTACCCCACTCATTAAAAACAGTCATGTAGAAATATCCATCCGGATTCAACATGCGTATGAGAAAATCCGCGCCCCATAACGATTCATCAACGGCAAATTCTGCTTTGTCAGTAGCCGTTTCTACCGCCTGTGGGATATGCTCATGTGCATGAGCAAGCGCCCACACGGTCAAGGGAATCTGCTGAGGATTCATGTAGTTGGCGTAGGACAAATGGGAAAGGTAGGTACCATAGTCACCGGAAGCATCCCTCCAGCCTCCATGTACGTCAATGTAAGCACTCCCATTATAAAGCGGGACACTTGTATGTTCTGTAGCCAGGCTTCGATCATTGTAAAAATAATTGAGCACCAGTCCCAATGTCTTGCCTGCAAGGTTGTTTGGCGCAATGTCGAATTCACCCGAATTCGTGGGTATAACATCACCCCAGGGAGCTCCCCCCTCGGTTGTGGAAAGCAAGTAGGTCCCCTCTTCGGTGGATGCGGGCAACTCTATCGTGTAGTATTTGCCACTGGCAACCCAATTGTCGGGATTGGTGCCAGCACCAAAGTTTCCCCTTCCTACGGAATAGGAGCCTCCTTCGGAAGCTTTCATAAGAAGCCACTCGGCTCCTTCAAGTTCCTCGCTGCTGTAAACCACAACAGACGCAGGGCCGCCGATATCATAACCGGCATTATTGTAATAGAAGTTGATGGTAGCACCCGCCATGGATGCCACGCCTAGAAAAAGAGGAAAATAAAGTTTGCGCATAACTTAAATATATATACGAAACTCCAATTTTCCTAGAAAAGAATTGTTTTAAAAAATTGTTTTTGGCGAGAATTGCGATTTTATACAAAAAAAAGCCAATTTATGCCCCGAATTCCTGGTCATCCAGCATCAATTCGTGGGCCACGTCGTCCAATTTCTGCTCTGCCGTCTTGGCCAGAGCGGTGCTGTGGCCCCGCAGGGCCGCAAAGGGAGCGAAAATCTTCGCACGGGACTCCATGCTCATGCGGGGGTGCTTCATGAGAAAATTCCAGTCGTCCCTCGGGTAGGGCAGATCTATTATGTCTGAATAGTCTTGAGTCACGAGTCATGAGTCGGCGCTATGCGCCTCTGAGAAAAGTACAAAAATGTTTTAGTCCATAATTAAAACTCATAACCCACAACTGACAACTCATGACTACGCCCGGTGTCCTCCGATTTGTCCATTTCGCTCTACGGTGGTGGCGCCCTCCTGCAGGTCCATGCCCTTGACGATGGCGTTCTTACCGAAGCGCTTCTTGATAAGCAGTTCCGCCTTGAGGCGTTTCTTTTCACGCTCCTGCTTTTGGGCATCGGTAAACAGGTCGTAGCCCTGGTTGCTTTCATCTACCACGTCGATGGCCACCAGGTTCAGGCGGCGCACCGTCAGTTGCGGGTCTACAATCCGATCGAAAAGCCGCATGACCGCCTCGGCAAAGGCGGACTGGGAACTGGTGTAATGCCCGATAGAAGCCGTGCCGTGGGCGGGTTTCGGGATTGTGCGTCCGTAAAAATCCTGCACCGTTTCGCCGTGGTAAATTCCCTTGTCCACATTCTCCCTATCGTAACCTACCGTAAGCACCATGCCCTTGGCCACCAGGTCGTTTTCCACCAGGCGCATGGATACCGTATCTACCATCTCCCGCACCACCAGGCGGGCCTTGTCGAAGGGGTAGGGGTCCTGCAACACCTGGCCTTCTCCCATGCTTTGTGACTGGGGTTTCGCCCTCTTGATGTCTGCGATGGTGCAAGGCTCGTAACCCCAGGCGTGGTCTATCAGGATTTCCGCATTCACGCCGAACATCTTGTACAGGGCGTCGGGCTCCTTGACGCTTACCCGGGCGATGTCCCCCATGGTGTGGATTCCCCGCCCACGGTTCAGGTGGCACTTTTCAAGCCTGGCAGCGATGCCACGGCCCACCTGCCAAAAATTGGTAATGGGCTTGTGGGCCCACAGTTGCCTGCGGTAACTCATCTCGTCCAATTCCGCGATGCGCACGCCATCGCTATCCGCCTCTACATGCTTTGCCATGATGTCCATGGCAATCTTGCACAGGTAAAGGTTCGTGCCAATGCCGCCTGTGGCTGTAATTCCCGTGGTGGCAAGAACATCTTGGATGATGGTCTTCACCAGCTCCCGTGCCGTCTTCTTGTACAGTTTGAGGTACTTTGTCAAGTCCAAGAAACATTCGTCGATGGAATATGAATGGATATCTTCGGCGCTCACGTACTTGAGGTAAACGTTATAGACCCTGGTAGAATACTCCACGTACCTTGCCATCTGGGGTTTTGCAATCAAGAACTCCACCTTCTCGCCGGTGCGTCGTTCCACCTCGCGAACCTTCTGGTTCACTTCGAAAAGCCGGGCCCGTCCAGGAATCCCGTAGGCCTTCAACGCTGGAGTCACCGCAAGGCAGATGGTCTTTTCGGTACGGCTCTCGTCGGCTACCACCAGTTTCGCCTTTAGGGGGTCGAGGCCCCGAAGGATACATTCCACCGAGGCAAAGAAAGACTTTAAATCTATGGCGGCGAAGGTGCGGGAGGGCATTGGGAAAGGCCCTCACCTTACCAGTCCTTAGCTGGCCGAGCCTGGCCGCGGATAGGTTTCCAGGGCTTGCGTTCGCCGTTCTGTTCGTCAAAATCTTTCAGGAGTTGCGCCGCCTCTTCGGGGCTCATCTCTCCCATCTGCACAGGCTGTTCTTCCGGCTCTGCGCCATCGTTGGAGGAATCGCCCTGGCTGTCGCTTGAGCCTTCTTCGGGCTGCTCAGGTTCGGGCTGTTCGCCGGCACCGCCTTCGCTGCCGGAGCTTCCCGCATCCGAGCTGCTGGACTGGCCGCTGCCGTTCTGGTCCTGCTCATCGGAAGCGCTTGAGGAACTTTCTGAACCGCTGGAATTGCCTTCGCCGTTCTGGTCCTGGTTTTGCTGGTCCTGCTGGTTTTGGTCTTGATTCTGGTCCTGGTTGTTATCCTGGTTCTTGTCGTTCTTCTTGTTTTCGTTTTTCTGCTCGTCCTTGGCCTCGTGAATACGGTCCAGGAGCATCTGCAATTTTTGATCGTTGGGGTAGTATTGCAGGCCTTCGTTACAGGTAATTTCTGCAGAGGGCAAGCGGTTCTCAATATACTGGAATGCCGCATCGCTGTAGTAGGCCGATGCCGACTTGGGAGCGGCAAAGGCAGCGACAGATAAGAACATAACGGCAAAAAAAGCAAATAAACGGACGTTCAAAACAGAGGGGAGATTCCCGCCTTCGCGGGGATGACACGAAAAAATGCGGGGACAGCAATCCTGTTTATGGCCTATCAACCTAATCACCGACCACAGACTTCTCTTCATCAGATTACCTCCAGGTCGTTGTCGGTGTTGCTGGCGTCAATCTTTGCCTTGGGCTTTCGGCCAGCCTTGATTTCGATAATGTCATCAATGCGCTGCACATGCCCGCTGAGCTGACCAGCCGTTTCGTCTTCGGCAATCAGGTTTTCCAGCATTTCCTTGCCTTCGGCATACTTGCCGTCCTTGCAAAGCTGCAATGCACGGGCCAGAACTTCCTTCGCCTTTTCGCTCAGGGGCGGCTGTTTCTGGTCGTTGTTTTGGTCCTGATTCTGTTCTTGGTTCTGCTTTTGCTTGTCCAGTTCCTCTTTCAGCTTGCGCTGCACGATTTCCACGTTCTTCTTCGCGTTCTCAAAACCATTGTCCAAGTCGATTGCCTTTTTCAGGTAGGCAACCGATTCACGCCATGCGGCAATGCGTTCGCTACCTTCAGCAGCCTTCTCGCCCATGCGGAAATGCGTATTGGCCAGGTTGTAGGCCGCCTTCGCCGCCATCTTTTTATCCGGCATGCGCACGGCGCTTTCAAGCTCTTTCTTGGCCTCTTCGTAGTTGCCGAGCCTGTACTGGCAAGTGCCGATATTGTAAAACAACAACGGGTTTGCAGGCTCCGCTTCACGGGCCTTCATGTACTTTTCCAAGGCACCGGCATAATCGCCGTTCTTGAACAGTTTATTGCCGTCGTTTATGGGCCGCGCCAAAAGCGACACCGACAGCACGCACAACATGACCAAAAACAATCGCATTTTCAAACCTTCATCTTTGCAATGGTAATATACAAAAATGAGAAATTTACGACCAATTTATAGCAAAAGCATTAGAGCTGCCGAGCAACCGCTAAAAATCAATGCAAGGAATACGCCCGCCACTCGACGACGCGCAGAGCCGTTCTCAGCAAAAATTCCTTCAACCGACAAACAAATGCAGGGAATCAATACCGGAAGTATAAAACGGAAATCATTACTGCACGAATAAGGGTATTTCAACCGTAATGCAGCCACGGCCGCAACAAACATCACTACCTGAGCCAAGCAAAGAATAGTCTTGGCATTCCATCTTATTCGCCAGAGCCCCACCAGGGCAAACCCCACAAGGCCTAACAGCGAAATACTGATAATGGACGCCAGCCAGTTCCCAGCCGTCGTTTTCAGCAATTGGAATTCCCCGAAAAGGGATGTCTTTGCCAAGTAGTTCAAGAAATACTGCCTGCCCATTTTGTCGTCCCAGGCGCTAGTATAGGGGTGCGTCAAGAAGTTTTCCAAATCAAAATAAAGCATATTTCCCGGCTGTGCACCGACAATCAAGGCGCTGTTCAAATTCTTGGAGTTCCCCACAATATCGGGATTGAACAACACAAGACCGCCTACAGTGCCGCAAAGGGCCAAAAACAGCACAAGACCAATATACTCCGTTTTTTTCTTACGTTCAAAAGACAGCAATCTGCCAGGAACAAAATAAACAAGGAACATCAATCCGAGTGTAGCGATGGTGATGATTCCCGTAGATTTCGCCCAATAGGCCATTGCCGCAAGAGCCACTGATAAAATCACATAGGCGCCATTCTTTGTAACCATATACCGCAGAATGGCCCAAAAACAAATCACATGCGCCATGCAAAACATGGCTTCGTTGGTAACCCTCGGGGACATCATGACAAGGGACGGCCAGAACGTCCAAAGTAGAGCGGCAAGCCAAAATCCCCCACCCGTCAAAAGCATGCGCAGGCAATATAGCCCGAAAATCAAAGCCAAAGCCGACATAATAAAACTGTACCATTGGAGAGCTCTGGGCTTGGAATAATCGAACAGGAAGGAGGCTTCCCAGAAGGGTATTGCCGACAGGTAATAAAGGGGCGGGTGGTAGCAAGTCCAACATTCCTTATTGTCTGGAATGCGGTGCTCATCTGCCACAATTCCCACATATTCAATATGGCCATCTACATCGTAGGCTCGTTGGCTGTAACTGGTATTCTGGAAATAAACCCCTCTCAAAGCCAGTCCCAGCAAGAAAATCAACAGGATTCCCTTATGTAGCCGGAAGCGGGAACCAATCAAGAAAACAAGTAACCCAAAAAGAAGCGCGGCGACAATAGAAAGAGCCCGAGAACCGAAAGAGCCGGACTTCATCAGGGCGGACAAACCTGCCGCTCCCCCATTGTTCCGAATCTTTAAATCAAAACTGTATTCTTTTGCCGGCCCTACATTTTTTTCAAAATCATCCCTTGTCAAGTTAAATCCGGCAGCCCAGTCACAGTAGCCAGGAAACTGCTTTGGATCTACGGACTTGCCGTTTATAGACATGCTCAAGACGCAGTCGTCAGGAACCAATTTAAGGTCCAATCCATCGTACCATCCCGTATTCAAATCAAAACGGACAGAAAAAATTTCTCCTTTCCCCATGCCCATTATAATCGGGAGCACGACCTCTTTCTCTTTGCCCAGCCTTGTCAGAGAAACATTTTTTATGACGGGCGCAGAAACCTTCAGCACCACTAGCACCACTACAAGTAAAAGCGCAATATATAATTCCGGCCGCCTAAAAATTTTCAGGATTCTTTTCATTAAAAATACCGGTCTAGGCCTTCTTTCCTTCGTGGTAGTCTTCTTCGCTGTTCACATTCCAGAGGGCTGTTTTGTCAGTGGAGTTTTCACGGATACATTTTACTACTTCCATGGCGGCAAGCATGCTGTGGTCCATATTGTTGTACTTGTGCATGCCATTACGACCCATCAGGAACAGGTTCTCGATCGGATCCACATAATCACGAATCTTGCTGAACTCACCATAAGTACCAAAGTAAGCCGGGTAGGCCTTCTTGATATGGAACACCACGGAATCGCGGACATCAGCGGGCCTTGCCACATCTATCTTGTCCAGCTCCGCTATGGCGAACTTGATAAAGTCCACATCGGGCATGCGCCACATCTCGTCACCTTCGGTGGCAAAATATTCAAGACCAATCCAAACCTTTTCGGGATCGGCCACCAGGTAGGGGCTCCAGTTGTTGAAAATTTGGATACGGCCAAGTTTTACGTCGGATTCCTGCACGTAGATCCAGTTGTCGGCCACGAACTTGAGCTTGCTTTCGGGAGTACCCGGCTTTGCGGGGTTCTTGATAAGCAGCTTGTCCAGAAGGAGGCCCACCGTAATGAAGTCGCGATAAACCAGGCCATCAGCCACGCGCTTGACTTCTGCCGGCACGGGCGTTTTTCCGTTGTCCATGGCGGCCACAAGTTCTTTTACTGGCATGGTGCTGAGGAAATAGTCGCAGGAAACCGTTTCCGTAGAATTCCCGCGGTCCACGACAACGCTTTCCACATACTTGCCGTCGGCAGAGCGGTTCACACCCACCACCTTCGAGTTCATGTGAATCTCGCCACCTTTCTCCAGCACCTTCTCGGCCACCGTTTCCCAAAGCTGTCCCGGCCCAAATTTCGGATAGAGGAACTGGCCTATCAGGCTCGTCTCGGTATCCTTCTGGCGGATGTCCGCACCATTGGCAGCACCCGCGTCCGGTTTCTTTTTCCCGGCAAAAATCTGCTTGAGCGCATGCACTACGGTTTTTGTAATCGAAAGTCCCTTGATACGCTGGCCGCCCCAGTCGGGGCTGATCTTGTTGCAAGGCACGCCCCACACCTTTTCGGTATAGTCCCTAAAGAAGGTGCGGTATAGCTCCACGCCAAAGCGGTTAATCATGAAATCTTCGAGGCTGTTCTCTTTACGGGCGGGCAAAAGCTGAACCTTGAGGTAACTCATGCCTATCTTGAACATACGCCACAGGCCAAGGTTCTGGATAGTGTCGCCGTTCAGGCTCACCGGATAATCAAAGAGCTTGCGCAAAAAGAGAATGCGGCTAAGGCGGCTACGGCAAAGCATCACGTAGTCCGTCTTTTCGGGATCGGGGCCGCCCTGCACCAGCGGTACGCTGCGTCCGATGGCGATGTCGTCTTTACTGGCAACGCCTTGCAACGGCAGAATCCCCTGCCACCAGTCCATTACCGTATCGCTCTTGCTAAAGAAACGGTGGCCGCCGATATCCATGCGGTTCCCGTTATAACGGGCGGTGCGAGAAATGCCCCCGATAACGTCTTCGGCTTCAAAAATCACAGGCTTCACACCTGTGGTGCGCAAAAGTTCCAATGCGGCGGTCAGGCCCGCAGGGCCTGCACCAGCAATGACGGCTATTTTTTTCTCTTCACTCATAACGAATCCTAGGAACTGAGCCTTTTGTTTCCCGATTTGAATAGAATAAACTTTCTCGCAAGAAAATTATACAGAAGCACGATTATCGCGGCAGCCACCTTGGATACCATTTCCTGAATACCAAGCACGCCGACAAACACATACATCAGCAATTCGTTCAGTCCCATCCCTAAAAGGCTTATCAGTACAAAAACAACCACTTCCAGAAAAACATACTTTTCCATTTTACGCTTTTCCGTGCTGAACACCCACCTCACGGTCAAGAGGTAGTTGACCACGTTTCCTGCCGCAAGACCAATCAGGTTCGAAATCAGGTAATGGATGTCAAAATAGTAGAGGGCAAGCGCAAAAGCTCCAAAATCAACGACAAACGCAAGCCCACCCGTCACGAAATACCGCAGGAACTGCCCTACAATACCCCTTCGGCTGGGAATCTTCGATTTTATCTTTCCGAGCACGGAACTTTCGAAATCCATAGCAAAAAAGTTAGTAATTTTACCCCCAAAGTAATTCTACACATAGGTTATTAGTCATGTCCTGTTTCCTGATTACCGGCGGTGCCGGATTCTTCGGCTCCATTCTCAAAAAGGAGCTCCTTGCAAAGGGTCACAAATGCGTAAGTATCGATCTATGCCCTGACCCGGACAAGCACGAAAACCTCACCAGCATATTGGGCGATATCCGTGACAAGGACCTGGTTGAAAAGATATTCAGCGAAAACCAGTTCGAAGCCGTGTTCCACCTGGCCGCCATGCTGGCCCACGACCGCAAGCGCATCAACAACCTGTGGACATCCAACGTAGATGGCACAGAAATTATTGCCGACGCCTGTATCCGCCACAATGTGAACAAGCTCGTGTTCACATCCTCGAACTGCCTTTGGGCTAAGAATTTCGACGACCCCGTCACCGAAGCAGAAGAACCCAACCCCATCGAGATTTACGGCAAGTCCAAGCTGGAAGGGGAAAAGATTCTCTTCGCCCGCAAGGACAAGCTGGATTCAGTCATTTTCCGCTGCCCCACCATCATGGACGAAGGGCGTCTTGGCCTGCTTTCCATTCTTTTTGAATTCATTGACGAAAACCGCAAGCTTTGGATGGTAGGCGACGGCAACAACCGTTACCAGTTCATCTACGCGAAGGACTTGGCCAACGCCTGTGAACTCGCCTTGAATTATCAAGGAACTACCGTATTCAACATCGGCTCGGACAACGTGAAGACCTTTAACGAAGTGTATAGCTATGTCATTGAGCACGGGCAATCGAAATCCAAGTTGGCGCATTTCCCAAAATGGTTCATCATTCCTTGCATGAAACTTGCCAGCAAACTTGGAATTTCGCCCCTCGGCCCTTACCAGTACAAGATGATTGCCAGCACCTTTGTGTTCGACACGTCGAAAATCAAAAAGGAGCTGGGATTCCAGCCTACAAAGACCAACGAAGAAATGCTGCTCCGCGCCTATGAGTTCTATCACCAAAACCGCAAGGCTATCGAGCACCGCACCAACGTTTCGGCCCACAACGAGTGCGCCAAGATGGGCGTCATCCGCCTGCTCAAGTGGCTGTCCTAATTTTTCGCCTATGCCCAAAAGAATCGAATACATTGACGTCGCCAAATTCCTAGCCCTTCTACTGGTGGTATTCTGCCACAGTTTCAAGGAATGTTCTTTCGTCGCGTTTGCCTATTCTTTCCATTTGCCCGTTTTCTTTTTCTTGAGCGGAATGACGCTTAAGGTTGACGGACTGCCTTTTGGAGATTTTCTGGTCAAGAAGTTGCGAGGATATATCGTACCCATGTTCGGGTTGGGCATCATAACGTTGCTATTCAGCCTTCTTGTAAGGGAAATCCTCAACTGGCCTATAGGGGACAAGTTCATATACGAGGGTATCGCCCGGATTATCAACCAGACAAGAACCTACGCCCTTTGGTTTTTATCTGCCCTGTTCCTCGCGAACCTGATGCTATACGGACTGAACCGGCTGTTTAAAGGCAGGTTGGTTCTGATGGGAATCGGAACCTTGGCCATTTTGGGCATAGGCATTCTGTTCAATCAAAAATACAATGTCAACCTCGTCTGGAATTTTGACGCAGCCCTTTTTGGAATAACCTTTACCTATTTTGGATTCCTGTTTACCCACAGGAAAATGGCCACAATTTACCACCTTGTAACAGACAGGCGTTGGCTTGCCCTGTTACTTGGAGCGGCCCTCCTGGTAGGCACCTATTTTTTAAGCTCTTATAACTACACCAACTACCATCGCCACCTGGAAATGTTTTTCAGGATTTACACCCAGTACTACATTACTCTCCCCTGCGCCCTGATTGGAAGCTTGGGTTTTGTGCTTTTCTGCAGGGGTATATCCAACTTTGTCCTGGCAAAGCCCGTCGAGATTAATCTCGCCCTGCTTCCGCTCCACCAGGAACTGGCGTTTCCCCTGTTCCGAGACCTTATTGCAAAAGACTACTGGAGATTGGTCGCTCCACTGCCTCCAACAGACTACCGTTTTATTCTTTTTTCACTGGCGACGATGGTGTTTTCGCTAGCGGTGGCAACAGCCGTTCATTTCCTCCTTAAGTATTCTCCAATCAGCCCCGTGGTCAACCAGCCACTGGCAAGTTTTTACCACAGAAAAAAGCGCTCAGCAGTCGAATCATTGACTGATGATCCTTGACAGCTGTCATCTCGCGGATGCTGTGCATACTGAGCATAGGTTCGCCGATATCCACTGTCGGGATTCCGAGGTTTGCCGAAACGGCAGGGCCCACCGTTGAACCGCAGGGCATGTCGTTACGCATGACGAATGTCTGATACGGAATGTTATTTTGTTCGCAAATCAGTTTAAACTGGGCGTTAGAGAACACATCGCTGGCATAGCGCTTTTGCGCATTGACCTTGAGGACAATTCCACCGCCTAGAACCGGGGCGTGGTTCGGCTCGTGCTTGGCTACAAAGTTCGGGTGACAGGCGTGGGCCATGTCGATGGAAAGGGCGAGTGAATTCGGAGTTCGGAATTCGGAATTCGGAGTTAAAGAATCCAAAACACTCTTCAAGAAATTGCCGGCGGCACCTTCGCGGGTGTTGGAACCCACCTCTTCGTTGTTGAAGAAGGCGGCCACCTGGAAATCATGCTCCGAAGGTTCTGCCTTGGCAAAGGCTTCTGCGATGGCGTGGCAGCTGGAAAGGTTGTCGAGCCTGCCGGAATAAATCCATTCGTCTTCAAAGCCGCCTAGCTGTGCGGCTTGTGCATCGAACAGCTGCACGTCGAAATCCAGAAGGCGCGCCCCCAGAGGAAGCTCAGCCGACAAGGCCTCTGCAAAGCGTTCCTTGCCGCCAATGGCCGTCCACAGGGCGTTCAAGTCCGTCTGGGGGTTCACCTTCAGGCCGTCCTGGTTGACGTTTCGGTTCAGGTGGACTGCAAGCTGCGGAATGCGGAACAGCTTTTTTCCACGGAACAACTTTGTCTGTACCTTGCCTTCCAGTTCGTAGGCCAAAAGTCCGGCATAACCCAGGTCACGGTCCAGCCAGCTGGCGAGAATGGGACTGCCGTAAACTTCGGGGTGGAGGGTCCGCACGCCCGCAGCCGAACAGTCCGGATTGGGGGTGATTTTCAACGTCGGGTAGTCCGTATGGGCAAGGGCGATCCTGAACCTGGATTCTGCACTTGCCGCCCGAGGTAAACGGACCGCAATCAGCGCACCGCCACGTTCAAAAAGCTTTATTTCGGCCCCAGCAGGTTCCAAAAGCTGTTTCAGGTTCTCTACCGTATGGTAGGGCGTTACCGAATTATTCAAAAAATCAAGGAAATTCATGACCCAAAATTAGGTATTGAGTCCTAGAACTAGGCGCCCGATGTTAGAAATTACCCTAATCACCAGTCATTAATCACCAAACACTGGCCAAACCTGTTTCTATATTTTTTTTCATGAAGTTCAAGCCCATCAAGCAGATAAACTGGATGGAGATGTCCGGCCTTTTGGTCGGTATCTTCTTTACGGTTGCCGTGATGGTGTTCGGGCTTGTGCTCTATACGAAGCTTTTTACCAGCGGAATGATCGGCGTGGAGGAATACAAGCTCCACAGTACCTTCGACAAGGCCCTGGGACTTAGGCCCGGCACCCGCGTGCAGATTAGCGGTGTAGATGTGGGTCAGATTTCGGACATGAAGATCGAGGGCGACGGCGTCTATATGGAATTCACCCTCCGCAAGCAATTCCAGAACTGGATTACCGACAGCGCCCAGGTGTACGCCATCCGCGACCAGAACGTGATTTCGGCCCGTGTGGTCAACATCGATGTCAAGCGCGGGAAAGGCCGTGTGCTGGAAAACGGGGACTTTTTGCCGCCGGGCAAGGCGCAGGACATCGAAACCGTGCTGGAGACGGCCAACGAACTGCTGGGCCGCGTGAACCAGCTTATCGATGCTGCCGATACCCTGGTGTCCATGGCCATGGATACGGGGACCACCGTCGGCGCCTTGTTCGGCTCCCGTACCCTCTACGACAACCTGAACCGACAGCTTGTGCGCCTGGACGACATCACTCTTAGCGGCACAAGGGCCATTCACAAGGTTTCGGACCTGATGGATACGCTGCAGCTATCTGTTCCGCCCCTCGTGAACCGGATGGACACCGTGATGAGTAACGTCTCCGGAATGATGAACGATGTTTCGGGCATGATGAAAGAGCTGAAGCCCCTGCCCGGAAAGGTGGACGGGCTCATGGGCAAACTTGAAGGAACGGTGGGTCGCGCAGACGACATGATTACCGAACTCGGGAAAATTACCATCGGTCTTTCGGACTTCATGGAATCTACGGAACAGACCCTGGAAAATGCAGACGAGCTAATGGAAGGCATTTCCAACATGTGGATTATCAACCGGAACATGCCTAACCGCGACAGCATTCCCTACATGGTGGAGACCCTATGGTAAATAGAATCTTCGCCCTGGCCCTGGTCCTTGTTTTTTCGGGAATGAGTTTCGCTTCCGAGTCTTCGACGCTGGCCTTTCGCGCCCAGAAGTCCATAGCCAACGGCAAATTCGCCAAAGGTTACGGCCAGCTGGAACGAGCTCTGCTTGCAAGCCGCAAGGAAGCCGATTTGGCCTCCGAAGGCCGTGTCCTGCTGTCTATGGCGAGAGTCCGCATCATGAGTCTGGACCTGAACTTCGCGGATTCCCTACTGAAGGTGGTGCGTCCCGAAGCCCTGGACGAAAATTCCGCATTGATGCTCAACCAGTCGAAAGTTGCCCTGGCCAACGCCCGGGAAAAATATGGCGACGCCGAAAAGATTTGCCGCTCCATTGACGACGGCGATATCAAGAAACGGGACGAATCCCTGAAGGCCGCCTACTATTCGGAATGCGCTACCGCCTACGCTGGAGCTGGCCACGAGGACGAGGCCAACGCCGCCCTCAAGATGACGGGCAAGAACAGCGACACGGACGGAGGCTTTTACGCCTACACTGTGGCAAAGGTCAAGAGACTCCTGGGAGACTCCGAAGCCGAAAAACTATACAAGACGGCCGAAGAAAAATCCATCAAGAGCAACTACACCTACATGACCGCCACAATCCTCTGGGAACGTTCCTTGATCAAGGGCGTTCCGCAGAAAGAAAAAGACGACCTGCGGCTCCGCTGCAAGAACGCCTTCGAGCTAATGGGACTGCCCAACAACGCCAAGCGCTGTGGAAAATAGGTATTAGGAAAGTCAGGCCGTAAGCCGTTAGTGATTAGTGGTTAGTGGTTAGGACCGATGGTCTCAAGATGTCGCTAGTTGCTGGTCGTATCGGTTGCAGCGGCGACAGTATCCGCTGCGACGGCATTGATTACCGTAGAATCAACTTTCATCGAATCCACCGCCGTTGAATCGGCGGGCTTTACCTCTTCGGGCTTTTTCAGCTGCAGCAAATGATTGTAAGCCTGGACAGGCGAAATCTTGCCATCGGCAAACAGGTCGATAGTATTTTGAACATCGTTAAAGACCGTGGAATCCGCTCCGCTTTTTCTGCCACGGTAGCCCAAGACCCTATAGGCCTTGTTATAGAAACTGTTTCGGAATTTCTTGAACCTGGGCTGCATCACATCGTTTAGTATCATCTCGATAGCCGTTTCCGTTTGCATGGTGTCCAGTTCAAAGGTTCGGTAAATGGTGCGGATATGGGGCGGTATGGTAGTATCGGGACTGTCGAAATAAGGCCGCATCACATTCGCCGCCTTAGTCTTGTTGGGATAGGGCCCCTTGGAAAGCCGCAAGGCATGGGCCACCGCAAGACGCCAATATTGAGGATAAATTCTCAACGCCCTGTCCATCACGATAAAATCGGTGGTATCCTTGGAATCCATTTGGGTAATGGCACTTACAAAGTAGTAAGGCGTGTAAAACAAGCTGTCCAATTCCGTACAGAGGTTTGCCACGTGGCTCAGGTAGGCATACTCCTTTCCACTCAAGAAGCTGTCCCCAAGTTCCGTAAGTCCCTTGATCCAGAAAAGGCCTGCCACCGATGCGTCGTTCCCTGCGGCAACGTACTTCACGTAGTTAGCCTTCGGCAAGAAAGACTCGTCGAAATTAGTGCCAGGGAGCGGCTTCGCATAATGGAAAGCCGCCGCAATGACCGCTATGGCTAATATGATGATGGCAAGGAAACGCATAGGGAGATAGTTTTGAGTTGTGAGTTGTGAGTTTTGAGTTGTGAGTTGTGAGTTTATAATTTGGCGCCAACGGCGCGATTATTCAACTCAGAGGTGCGTAGCACCGACTCGCTATTCATCACTCACTACTCATTTTACATGGAACAGGCCTCCGCGAGTTTTTCAAGGGCGTCGATGCAGTCGCTTGCAAAGTTCGCCGGGTTACCGCTGCGCTGGTAGGCGAAGTTCAGGCCACTACTGCTGTTGAGCACGTGGAACTTGCGTTTGCCGCCGCCGTTGGCAATGGCGGTAAGTACCGTCTTGGCGTCGCCGCCCTGACCGCCGGGCACACCCGGAATGGAAACTCCCGGAATCAGGAAGGGAATTTCGTGCTTGTGGGCCACGGTGTAGGCCGTAATCTTTTCAAGCTCTTCGGGGTGGGTCGCTCCGACGACGGCGCCCAGGTAACCGAGGTTTCCGTCCCATTCCATAATCTTGTCGGCTACGGAATAAAACGCTTCGGCCTTGTCCCGAGGGTCGTCGCTACGGACCACAGGCAGGTCCTGAAAATCGTGGGCGCCCTTGTTGCTGGTGCGGAGCAGCACGTAGGCGCCATGCTCGTCGGCGCAAGTTTCGGAACTGCGGATAAACGGCCCTACGGAATCGGCGCCCATCCAGGGGGAAACCGTGACGGCGTCTGCCTTGTAAACGTCGTAGGCGGCGGTGGCGTAGGCGGCGCTGGACTTGCCGATGTCGCCGCGCTTGGCGTCGAGAATCACCGGAATGCCTGCGCTCCGGTAATCGGCAATCAACTGTTGCAGCACCAGCATGGCCTGCACGCTCACGCATTCGTAGTAGGCACTGTTGGGCTTGACTACAGCCGGCTGCACACCCCGTTTCAGGGCGCATTCCAAAATTTCGGAATAGAAGCGCTTGATCTTGTCTTCGGCAGAGCCATTGGGGCAGCAGGGGTCAATCAGCTTGAGCACAGGATCCATGCCCAGGCAAATCGGGTTTCCGCACTTGGCAATGCGTTCTTCTAAACGAGCCTGAAAGTTCATTACTTCAGCTCCTCTTGAATCTGGGCGGCCTCGTAGCTGAGAATGCCGTGAGCTACCGCCACGTTCAGGGATTCCAGTTCGCTGCTCATGGGAATCTTTACCGTCTCGTCGGCCAGTTCGATAAAGTAGGGGTTGGTGCCCGCACCTTCGTTACCCACCAAGAAAGCCATCTTGCGGAGCTTGCGTTCCGGAATCTGGCGCAGGGACTGCTTGGCATGCAGGTCCGTCGCAATAATCGTGTATCCCTTGCTGCGCAAGAAGTTTATCTGGTCAATCAGGTCCACGTCGAATTCGAAAGGAACACGGAGGAAAGTTCCCGATGAGCCGCGGACCACCTTGGGGTTGAAGGGGCTCACGGTACCGCGGCCAAGAATCATGCCGTCAGAACCGAAGCCGAGGCTCGTGCGGAACAGCGTTCCCAAGTTGCCCGGGTCCTGCACCGCATCTACAAGTGTCAGCACGCTGCGGCTGGATTCGTAATTGGGCTTTGTATTTGCAATACGGCAGTGGGCGATAATGCCCTGAGGAGTCACCGTAGAGCTGATCTGCTTCATCTGGTCGGCAGGCATGTCGTGGAGGGTGATCCCTGCCTCGTTGATGAGGTCCAGCAGAGTCTGGTCCTCGAAACCTTCGACGGCGTAAACGGCAATGACCAGCTCGCGATGGTTTTTTACCAGCTCGGTCACCACATGGACGCCTTCGCCCAAGAAACGGCCTTCGCGTTCGCGGCCCTTTTCTGTGGTGAGGGCCAGGAGCTTCTTGAACCAGGGCGGATTGCCGGCGGTTTCTTCTACGGTTTCCGCCTGGGCTGCGCGGGCTTCCAATACGGACTCGTCCAGGTTCTCGTCCTGGAAGGCGTCGGACTTTTGTTCCGGACGCTGGCGGTAAATGGGCCTGCTGGATTTTTCAAAACCGGCCTTGTCGAACCCGCGGAAAGGGCGGTCTCCGTCGCGACGGCGGTCATGACCGAACCGTTCGGAACGGCCGAAGGGTCTGTCGTCAAAACGGCGGGGACGGCGTTCGCGGTCAAAGGGCTTGCGCTCACGGTCGAAACGGCGTTCCCCTGTGCGGCCTTCACGGAGGCTTCCGTCTTCGCGAAGTCCACGGGGGCGATCCCCGCGGGGGCCACGGCCAAATTCCCTATCATCGCCGGTTCTTTCTTCGCGGCGGGGGCGGCGTTCATCACGGCTTTCGCTGACGCCGAACTTGCGGTCCAAAGTTTTCCTTATGGTACGCGGGGTCTTGTTTTCTTCGCTCATAGTTTTTCCATCAGTTGTTCGGCGACAGATTCGCCATCGATTTTCAAGAGTTTGTAAAGGTTCTTGATTTCACCTTGCTCCACAAAATTATCCGGGATTCCGAACCGGAAGAACTTCTTGCCAGAATACCCGAGGTCTGCGGCAAGCTCCATCACAGCAGAGCCAAAGCCGCCTACTAAAGTGTTGTCCTCGAGAGTGACAATGGTGTCGTGGCTTTCGAACAGACCCCGATAACATTCGGTGTCCAGGGGCTTCACCAGACGGGCGTCCACGAGAGTAGGGTTATGCCCATGCTCGCGAAGAATCTTCGCCGTCTTCTTCAGTTCGTTGGTCATGAACCCGGCGCCCAGAAGCAGAATATCCTTGCCCTGTTCCAAGACCTTCGGGAGCTTCACATCTACTGTCGCAGGTGGCTCTGCCATTTTCTCGGCAATGGCGGTCCCGCGGGGGTAACGGATAGCCACAGGGCCTTCCATATCGATGGAAGCCTTCAGCATATCCCGAAGTTCGTTTTCGTCGCTGGGCGCAAGAATGGTCATGCCCGGCACCGTGCGGAGGAACGACAGGTCAAAGGTCCCGTGATGGGTAGGCCCGTCGGCGCCCACGAGTCCCGCGCGGTCCAGCACGAACACCACGTGGAGTTTCTGCAGGGCCACGTCGTGCATAATCTGGTCGTAGGCCCGCTGCATAAAGCTGGAATAGATAGCCACCACCGGCACCACTCCGTCGCAGGCAAGGCCTGCGGCAAAGGTCACCGCATGCTCTTCGGCAATACCCACGTCTATCACCCGGTCGGGCAGTTCCTTGGCAACGATGTCCAGGCCGCAACCCGTAGGCATGGCGGCCGTAATCCCGATAATGCGGTCATCCTTCTTGGCAAGTTCCAACAGGGTCTTTCCGAACACGCTGGTAAGGGATGGGTTCGGACTACCCGGCGAAAGGGGTAGCCCGCTTTCGGGGTCGAAGGGTCCCGTGCCGTGGAACTTGGTGGGGTTCTTCTCGGCGGCGTTCAGCCCGCGGCCCTTCTCGGTCAGAACATGGACCAGGCAAGGCCCCGGCTGGGACTTGACCCGCTCGAGAATCATGATCAGTTCGTTGATGTCGTGACCGTCGATAGGCCCGAAATAGCGGATACCCAGGTCTTCGAAGAAAGCTCCCGGCTTCACGGCGTTCTTCGCCGCGTTTTCCACCTGCAAGAACAAATCGCGGAACCTGCTCCCTAGTACTCCGGGGAGCCTCGTCATGAGGCGGTCCAAATCGGAGCGCATCTTATTATAGACCGGGTCAGATATCACGCGGTTCAGGTACTTGCTGAACCCGCCCACATTGGGAGCGATGCTCATCTTGTTGTCGTTCAAGATGATGGTCATGTTCTGCTTCGAAATACCCGCGTTGTTCAGGGCCTCGTAAGCCATACCGCCGGTCATGGAGCCGTCACCGATGACAGCCACCACGTTGTTCTTGCGGTTAAAGTGGTTGCGGGCCACGGCAAAGCCGAGAGCCGCCGAAATGGAGGTGGTGGCATGTCCTGCGCCAAAGCAGTCGTACTCGCTTTCGCAGCGTTTCAAAAATCCGGAAATGCCGCCCTGCTGGCGGAGCGTGTCGAACCGGTCGTAGCGGCCCGTTAAAAGCTTGTGCACATAGGCCTGGTGCCCTACGTCCCAGACAATCTTGTCTTCGGGAGCGTTGAACACGTAATGGAGGGCGATGGTCAGTTCTACCACCCCGAGGCTAGACGCCAAGTGGCCGCCATGCTTGGCCACCTGGCCAATGATGGTCTCGCGTACCTGGGACGCCAGGTTATAAAGTTCCTCCACAGAACAATGCTTGATGTCCTCGGGAGACTTTATGTCTTTCAGTTCCATTACTTAACCCGGGTGATAATGAATGCGGCTATGGCCCGAAGGATTTCGGTATCGCAGGAAAGGGAATCCAGAGACTTGATGGACTCTTCGAAGAGTTCCTTGGCCTTTTCCCTGGAGCGGTCAAGCCCCACCACGGAGGGGTAGGTGGCCTTGCCCTTCTCGATGTCGGAACCGGCATCCTTGCCCAGTTCTTCGGTGGTGGAGACAATGTCCAGGATATCGTCCACAATCTGGAACGCAAGCCCGATGGACTTGCCGTACTTGCGGATGACCTGGATATCGGCATCGCTTGCACCGGCAAGCATGGCACCTACCTGCAAGGCCGCCTCGATAAGGGCCGCCGTCTTGTGGTAATGGATGTAGTCCACCGTTTCCAGGTCCACTTCCTTGCCTTCGCACTCGATGTCGATCATTTCGCCGCCGATAAGGCCGTAGGTGCTGAGCAGGTGTGCAAGGACTTCAATTGCACGGGCGTTTCCTGTCTTGCCCATGAGTTCAAAAGCGAGCACGCAAAGGGCATCTCCTGCCATTACGGCCGTAGCCTCGCCAAACTGCTTGTGGCTGGTGGGCTTGCCCCTGCGGAAATCGTCGTTGTCGATACAGGGCAGGTCGTCGTGAATGAGGGAGAAGGTGTGGATCATCTCCAGAGCGACCATGGCGAGCTCAACGCCTTCGCCCTTGCCGCCGAACATGTCGAAAGTAGCCCTAACAAGGGCAGGACGCAGGCGCTTACCGCCCGCCAGCATAGAATAGCGCATGGCCTCGTGCAACCGGCAGGGCTGATCCGTTACCGGAGGGAGGTACTTGTCAAATAGGGCTTCCGCCTCTACAGAAATCTTGGACAGATAGTCCTGAGCAATAGCTGCTTCTTTTTCAATAGACTGCATACCCCCAAAGATACTTAAATCAGGGGGGCCCCCTATCCCGTTTTACCCCCATTTTATCCCCTTTTTCCCCGTTTCGTCATAAATAAATGGACCGAGTTGTGCTTTTTTCTTTTTTTGGAGATAGATTTCAAATAGGAGGTTCCCATGACTACGATTCCCAGTTTTTGGTTCCTTGTTCCTGTCGCGGCCCTGTTCGCCCTCGTTATGGCCTACCTGTTCTACAGGGCCATGAAAAAAGCTCCCGACGGAAACCGCAAAATGAAAGCCATCGCCCACTTTGTGCGGGTGGGGGCGTTTGCCTACCTGAGACGCCAATACAAGACCGTCTCCATCGTCTTTACAGTGCTGTTCGCCGTGTTCGTGGTGCTCGCCATCATGGGCATCCAGAACCCCTTTGTGCCGGTGGCGTTCCTTACCGGAGGTTTCTTCAGCGGCCTGTGCGGTTTTTTGGGAATGAAGACCGCCACCTACGCCAGCTCCAGAACGGCCCAGGGCGCCATGAGCAGCCTGAACCGCGGGCTTGTCATCGCCTTCAGAAGCGGGGCCGTCATGGGCCTTGTGGTGGTGGGCTTTGGCCTGCTGGATATTTCGGCGTGGTTTATCTTGCTGAACTACATCTATGACCACAACGTGTTCGGTTTCGGCGCCGATATTGCAAACAAACTAGCACTAGGCGGTTGGAGCGATTCGCTCTTGCAAAATGACGCCTGGCTCCACGGCAAGATGGTAGAAATCACCACCACCATGCTGACCTTCGGCATGGGAGCCTCTTTGCAGGCGCTGTTCGCCCGCGTGGGCGGAGGCATCTACACCAAGGCCGCCGACGTAGGCGCCGACCTGGTGGGCAAGGTAGAAGCGGGAATCCCCGAAGACGACCCCAGGAACCCGGCCACCATCGCCGACAACGTGGGCGACAACGTAGGAGACGTAGCCGGCATGGGAGCCGACCTCTACGAATCTTACTGCGGGTCCATCTTGGCCACGGCGGCCCTGGGGGCGGCTCTCCCCGGAGGCCTCAACTACGTGCTCGCCCCCATGGTGGTGGCGGCCATCGGTATCGTGCTTTCGGTGGTGGGCATTTTCATGGTCCGCACCAAGGAAGAAGCCACCACCAAGAACCTTCTCCACTCCCTCCTGACAGGAACGCTGGGCTCTTCCATCATGATCCTCATCGCCCTCTTTGTCATGGTGAAACTTGGATTTATCGACATGGGAATTTTCGGGGCGGTACTTTCGGGACTTGCCGCCGGTGTGCTTATTGGGCAGTTTACGGAATACTACACCTCCGACGCCTACAAGCCTACCAGGGGCATCGCAGGCCAGGCTAGGCTTGGAGCCGCCACCACCATCATTGACGGCATTTCGGTGGGCATGTTCTCTACGGGGCTCCCTGTGGTGACCATCGTGATTGGCATCATCGCCGCATTTGGTTGTGCCGGCGGTTTTGAAAACATGGCCATGGGACTTTACGGCGTAGGCTTTGCGGCCGTGGGCATGCTCAGCACCTTGGGAATTACCCTGGCTACAGACGCCTTCGGGCCCATTGCCGACAACGCCGGCGGAAACGCCGAAATGGCTGGGCTTGACGCCAGTGTGCGCGCCCGTACCGACGAACTGGATATGCTAGGAAACACCACCGCCGCCACCGGAAAGGGATTCGCCATCGGGTCTGCCGCCCTTACCGCCATGGCACTGTTGGCCTCTTATGTCGAAGAAATCAAGATATGGATTGGCCATCTGGCCACATCGGCCAAAGGCCTCTGGAACGTAGGCAGCGTCACCTTCGCGAACCACAGCCAGGACCTGATAAATGCGGTAGCCAACATAGACGGCGCAAAGATTCTGGACGGCGGAAACCGCGCCGTCTCCGCCAGCGGCGAGCTTATAGGGCTTGTGGCCAGCAAGGCGAACTACGTGGACTTCATGAACATCTACAACCTGAACCTCATGAACCCGCTGTTGCTGGGAGGCATCTTCATCGGAGCCATGATGGCCTTCGTGTTCTGCGCCCTCACCATCAAGGCGGTGGGCCGTGCCGCCAGCGCCATGGTCGAAGAAGTCCGTCGGCAGTTCAGGGAAATCCCCGGAATCATGGAAGGCACGGGCCAGCCGGATTACGCCCGCTGCGTGGAAATTTCTACCGTAGGCGCCCAGCACGAAATGGTCATCCCGTCGCTCCTGGCGGTTGTGGTCCCGGTGCTGGTGGGGCTCTTTATGGGCGTGGCCGGAGTGTTCGGCCTGCTGGTGGGCGGACTTGCGTGCGGTTTTGCCCTTGCCACCATGCTGAACAATGCAGGCGGCGCCTGGGACAACGCAAAGAAGTTCGTGGAAAAAGGGAACTACGGCGGCAAGGGCTCCGATACACACAAGTCCGCCGTCGTCGGCGATACCGTAGGCGACCCCTTCAAGGATACCGCGGGTCCTTCGCTGAATATCCTCATCAAGCTCATGACTATGGTGAGCGTCGTCTTTGCAGGAGTGATCGTCCGCTTCGGCGGGTTCCTGTTCTAGCCTACCTGGATTCGGACTTCTTGAAGGTGGCGCTGGTCACACGGTTGCGGCCTGCCTGCTTGGAGGCATACAGGGCCTTGTCCGCACGGTCGAACAGGCGCTTGGGATCTTCGCCCGCAACCATTTCAGCGATACCGAAGGAACAGGTGACCACCTGCTGCTTGATAAGCTGAGTCGTCTCGATGGCGTGACGGAGCTTTTCGGCCAAGAACTGCGCGTTCTGGATAGGCGTGTCGCCGCAGAGGATCACGAACTCTTCGCCACCCCAGCGGACCAGGGCGTCGGTGTTACGGATCTTGCCCTGGATAAGCTTGGTGAGGTTCACCAGCACCTCGTCGCCAACGTTGTGGCCCCAGGTGTCGTTCACGTCCTTGAAATGGTCGATATCCAGAATCACGAAGGAAACGGGGCTTCCGTTCTTTACCAGTTCTTCGTGTTCACGCATAAGCACGCTACTGAAGCCCGCACGGTTCAGGCAACCCGTCAGCGGGTCTTCCTTGCTGGACTTCTCGTATTCGCTCTTCTCGATTTCCAGGGCTTTCAGGTTCTTTTCCAGTTCCTCGCGCTTTTTCTTGTTGGAAGCCCGTTCACGGCTGTAGTCGAAGAAGCGGATAATCAGGATAATGAGGAAGGTCACGAACCAGATGGCGACGATGATGGTCACCAGGTCTGCCCAGGCAATCTTCTTGCCCTTGAAGCAGAGACCGCGGATTTCCATGGTGCCGTAACCCAGGGGAGCGTTGGTGCCCGTCTGGATTTCGATAAGGGGCACGTTGGACAGGTCCACGCGGGCCTTGTGCACGTTGATTTCGTTCTGGGCCACCCACCAGCCCGCCACGCGGAATTCCTGGGGCACGAATACCGCAGGGTA
This sequence comes from uncultured Fibrobacter sp., assembly GCA_946414025.1. GTDB lineage: Bacteria > Fibrobacterota > Fibrobacteria > Fibrobacterales > Fibrobacteraceae > Fibrobacter. Next base: position 9,175 of record CAMKMX010000020.1, on the reverse strand, counting down.
GGTTTCTTCTAGCGGGAAAAATTCCAGTTCGTTGAATTTCAGGGAGCTTTCGTCGCCTTCGCGATAAATGGACGGATCGTAGCTGCGCATGTAGAGGCGCACCGTTCCCTCGCCGCGGGGCTTAATCCACACGAAAATGCTGTCGTAGTGGGAAAGGTCCAATCCTTTGGTCTGGCCATCTCCCAGCAAAATCTTGATACCCGCAAAGGGGTAAGCGTAGCCTTCCCGCAGTTCGTAGTCCACCACCACGGAAGAATCCGTGCGGATCAGTTTGACTGCGGAATTACCGCCGTCGGCGGAGTCCGTCTGGGCGATAATGTAGGGGTAGTCGGAAAGGTTCAAGAAGACAATGTCGTTCAGCCCCTTGTGGTAAGCCGTAAGGGCGATAACCGTAGCGGCAAGGAGCACAAAAATCAGGATATTCATCCTGAACAGGGCATATATCTTTTCCATCAACCAAGACATCTAAAAGATTCCGTTAAACGTGCTTTCAAAATAATACAAAACTATTGCGAAAACAAGAGTTTACCTGCTCAAAAAGCCTCCCAATCGGCCAACCGTGAAACGGAGGGTCTGCGCAAGCTCTTCTTGGGAGTGTGCGGAGGGGTGACCGTGGAGCGCGGTGTTCTCTGTCTGGACCAACTTGTACTCCAGGTCCTTGAAGCCCTTCGCCTGCTGGTCTTCGAAAACCTGTTGCACCGCAGGAGTCATGGCGTCGTTAGGCCAGGTCTTGGTAGATACCAGCAGGAACTTCACACCGGGGTGCAGCTTGCGGAGCTTGGCGAGCAAGGCGTCGTATGTCGCCTTGAAGGCGGCAGGATCTGCGTAGGGAGGATTGCCCTGAAAATCGTTGATGCCCACAAAAATCACGATGACCTGGGGGTGGAAGGTCTCGAAATTCCAGAGTTCGGATTCCCCCTGTTCCGCCGCACCAAAGACGGTGTAGTCGTAGAGCCTGCTCAAAGGCCAGTCGGGCACAATCCCGTCGTAGTTGCGGACAAGGCCGCGGCCGCTCACCGCGTTAATCTGAAAGTCCGCCTTGTATCCGTCGGCCAGCAAAAAGGCGTAACTCTTGGAAGTATTGGTCTTTTCGAAAACGGTTCCGTCTTCGGGGCCGTTCGCCTCGTTGCCGTAACCTACACTGTAGGAATCCCCGATAAATTCGATGCGGCGGTTAGAAGCCTTGGGCTTCGGTCCGAACTTGCCTCCCTTGCCGAGGTCGATACCGTAGAGGTTGATCTTTCCCGGATTGGACTCGCTGACCTTGATCAGGCGGAACTGGTGGACGCCTTCGCCCGGGACTTTTACCTTGTGGGTTTCGCGGGCGTCAATGACGAAATACTCGGCGGTCTTGCCGTCGATATCCAGACGGTAGCGAGCCTCCCCTTCCAAGTCAAAGGAAAGTTCCTTCGTGGTAGCGGCAAACTGGACCATGACTCCGGGAGCGCTTGCGGTAAGGGCCTGGGGCGACACTTGCCAGCGACCCGTCAAGAGAACGTTTTCCAACAGGGGATGATTCATAGGACCTCCGAAAGAGAAGGTGAAAAAGCCGAACGCCAAAAGCAAGAGGGCGGCAAAGGAGATGTGCGTTTTTTCCGTGTTCATTTGTGCTGAACAATATATAAAATGATGGAAAGGAGGGGGAGTGAGTTATGAGTTATGAGTTATGAGTTATGAGTTATGAGTTATGAGTGATGAGTTATGAGTTATGAGTGATGAGTGATGAGTGATGAGTGATGAGTGGTGTGAGGTACGAGGTCGGGCCTGCGGCCCTTTGAGGTATGAGGGGTTGTGTGTAGTGAGTTTTGAGGTGTGAGGTGTGAGTGATGAGTGGTGAGTTATGAGGAATGTATTCGTCATCCTCACGCAGGTGAGGATCCGCTTACTGCAATCTAGCAGATCCTCGTGATTCTATCGCTGCGCTCCAGAATGACAGCGAGGATGACAACGTTTAAGACCCGAGCCGCACATTCTACACCTCCCTAAATCCAAGCCCCTAAATCCTAGCCCCTAAATCCTATAACTATAATCTATCATTTTGATGAAAATTATGTATTTGACTTTATGAATTTGCAAAGGTATATTAGGGGCATAAGAAACAAACAATTCAAAAAGAACAAGGAGTTCAAAAAAATGAAAAAGCTTTTGGTTATCTTCGCACTGGTCGCCGCAACATTCGCTTCTGCCGAAAATACGCGGGCAATCCCCAATCAATCGATCAATGTGACGAGAAACTGCAAGGCCATCGTAGAACAGGCTTGGGTGTTCGGCACTGCCGTTCCTGCCCGCTGCCAGGCCTTCAATCTAGACCAATCTAACAAGGCCCAGTCCACTGTCAAGCAGACCTCCTCACGAAACAGCGTCGCTATAAAAGTTTCGAAGCACCGCTCCTCTATCGCCGCCAAGCAAGGCTAGGCGTAAATCCTACCCCCTAATTACTATATTCTCCCTATGCGCCGTTCGTTTAGAACCCTGGGAATCGCCCTCTGTCTTGCAGGCTACGGCCTGGTTCTTGGCGATCCGGCACCTGCAGGAGATGCGCCTGAGCCAGGCTCTCCCGGAGACACCCTCACCAGAGAAGACAAGCGCATGGCCTATCTGGTCTACAAGCTCCTGGACAAAGACGGAAAAATCAAGGGCGCAAACCTGGAACGGGGCAAAAAACTCTTTTACCAGAACTGCAGGGGCTGCCACAATCTCGACGGCAGGCGAATCAACTTCACGCCATTGGAGGCAAAGCCCACCTACCTGGGGCAAAGGGCCCGGGACGACATGCCCACATTCTGGTACCAGATGAATTTCGGCGACGAAACCCGCGAGGGCATGGAACCGTTTTACGACGAGCTCACGCTGGACGAAATGGTAGATATCGCAGGCTACGCCCAGACGCTGCCCTAAAAACGCTTTCGACTAAATCCGAACTAGACGGATTTTTTCTGCATGACCTTGACTTCTTGGATAAAGGAGAGAAGCAAGGGATGGTTTTCTTCGCTGCCCACTTCTTGAATTTCGGCGTTGAAAGGCGCCTTGGACAGGTGCAGGGAATGCACGTAGAAGGTGATTTCCTTCATCTTGTCGCTGCGCTTGCCGGGGTCTTTCACCTGGGCGCCCAGCAGGGTTCCCGTCACCTTCGCATAGCGAAGCACCTTCACCAGGTCAAAGGTATCCAGCTTGCGGTAGAGACTCCCGTACTTGGTGGCGTCCAGCGAAGACTGCATGGACGATTCGTCCTGACCGCCGCGCAGCTCGTAGTCCGGCGTGCCCGCCTCGTAGCGCGGGATACAGAAATCCTTGCGCCATTCTTCCGTAGGAGCCTTCTCTGCGTTTTCCAGAGCGCGAGAGGCATTGGGGCAAAAACCGTAACTTTCCAGAATGCTGAACACGTTCTCTTCCCGCTCCGGCTTGATCAAGAAGCCATATCCCGGAATGAACTCCTCCACGTTTTCCATGAACTGCGGGAAAGCCGAAAGTTCGTTCAGCGCCTTGGCGTCGTCAATCTTCAGCAGGCGCACCGTGCGGACCCGGGCCCCGTAAAAAGAACCGTTCCATTCGTCCAGAGCCGAAGACACGTTGTCGGGAGTCTTGACGCCGTTCCGGAAATGCTCGATTTCCGATTCCGGAAAACCGCTGCGGAGCCCCGAAAGATAAGTCTCCTTGTCCAGGCTGAAACAGAGGAAGGTCTCGTCGTTCTTGGACACCGCGAGGGACGAAAGCACGAACAGGATTCTCGGCGACGTGCCTACGGAGGCCACAATGTCAAAGTTCGGGAGCACCGAAACGGACGCCTCGGGCATGGGCATCACCGATGTTTCCAGCCATTCCAGGCCGCTTGCGTTCAGCGCCACCTGCTCCACCTTGTGCACGCCCTTCTGCCCGGAGAGGGTAAAGTCCACAAGGCCCAGGAGCCACGCTTCCCGCAGGGGGCGGGGCAGGTTTTCCCAGCCCAGGTGACGGCTCTTGTCCAGAATGCGGAAGGTGGGGTCCAGCACCCAGAAAATCTGGGCGGCGTCCTGCACAGAGGTAACCGTGGAGAGGTTCTTGAAAAGGCTCTTGCAGAGCATGTGGTCTTTTTGGAAACGGACGCACAGCCACCAGGAGAGAATGTCCTGGTGCAGGCGGAAACTGTTCTTCTTCAAAAAGTCAAGGGCCTTTTCCGAGGGGTAAAGATTCGTGCCCACCAGGGAAAGCCAGCGGTTCTGGGTCAAGAAACTGAAAATCAGGGTCAGTTCCGATTCGGCGGCGCTAGACCACAGCTTGGAAGCCGACGTAAAGGAATCCAGGCAGAGCTGCCGGCTACGGCGGTGCAGGGTCCCGTTGCCGTTCACCTTCAGTTCGCCCCGCTGGGCAAGCCCCAGCACCTTGCAAACGTGCCAGTCCAAAAGGACGCTGTAACCCACGTGAGTGCCCTTGGAAGGGTCCACCGGTTCGGGAACGTAACGGATGTTCTCCTCGAAATTCCGAAAACCGTAATACACGACAGCGGTAGGCGTCGAAGAACGCCACACCAAAAACTGCTGGCAAAGGGAAATCAGAAACTTCTGGAGCTCGGCGCTCTTGGCCGCAGGCACAGAAAGACGCAACTCGTTGTAAGAAAGCCCGCGGCTCCCGCTCAGGTAAATCAGGTCCAGGCAATGCCGCTGCCAGCTCTCCAATTTTTGACGGATAGACTGCATGCGTTCTTCGCTGGAATAAAAGGACACCACCTCCGACTGAATCAAGGCGTTGTTCAGCAGGCCCTTCTTGCCGTATGCCGTAGCGTGGACCTCACGCAACATGGGCTTGGACATTCCATCGAAAAATACAGACAAATCCATCATAGCGCATCCCCTGAAATAGGGACGCAAATCTAGCAAAAAAAGAGCCTGCCGTCAAAGGGCGTTCCCCGGCCACAACTTGTCATCCCCGCAAAAAGTGGCAAGACCGTCAATCAATTTTACAGGGATTCAATCAACTTCTTGAAAAGCCTCTCACCGATATGCCGCCCGCTGGAACGCAGGATTTCCACAGCCTCGCGAATTTCATCGGCAGAAATGAAACCCTCTTTATAGGCGGCACTGAAAATGCCTATTGTCCCCATTATATTGAAACCGATAGATTTTGCGACATGCCTCGCGCGAATCTCGTCAACAAGCAACAAGTCGGCTTTCAACCTGTCGGTAAGAACCAGTGCCTCGCTCTCGCCAAGGTCAAGCCCCGTAGTCCGCCTAAAAAGGGACACTTCTTGTGGGTTGACATCCTGAATCTTGATGAATTCGCATTCCTGGATTTCGGACGCCTCTTCAGCAAAATCGGGGTTTGCCGTCAGTTCGTCGAAGACTCCTTGAGGAATATGGACAGCCCCAAAAAGACTTTCCAGCAAATCAAGGCGACGAATTTTAAGGAGGGAAATAAGTGGCGTGGTATCGGAGACGACAATCATACCTGTGCGGCCTCTTTGGCTTTCAGGCGTTCATAGGTTGCAACGTCTTCTTCTACCTCGCTCCAATCCATGTCGAAATAAGCGAACCCTTCGTTGGCGTAAAGTTCAATAAGTTGCCACTTCGTGATGCCGAGGATTTCCGCGGCACGACCATGCGAAATAGTTTCGTTCTTCACGAACGGATGCAACAACAGGGCCAACTGGACAAGTTCGTCATCTGGCTTCGTCGCAATATACGGTTCCATAGCCACGGGAACCTTAAGCTGGACCGTTGTCATTTCCATAAGGGCCTCCGTCATCAATATATATTTTTTATATCCCCTTCCAAAATATACCTTTCTTTGCACAAAAAAGCAAACAGCCCATTTCATATATTCGGGAATATAAGGACAATAACCTAAATCTGTTTTCTTATGGGCGTTCCCCGGCCATGGGCCGGGGCGGGTGCTGCTCGCCGAGCACCCTCGGCTCATCGAGCCGCTTACGCGTCTCGCCACCGCGTGGCGGTGCGACGCCCCCTAACGCAGACGCGAGTGTGAAGTGTGTAATGTGAAATGTGGGGTGTGTAGTGTGGGGTGTGGAATGATTATCCGAAAGGGATTTAGTCGGAGTTCTTTACACAACGGACGAAAAATGTAACTTACAACGCATAAGAAGTTTTACGAACAAAAACACCGTCCATACATACATACCGACGACCAAGTTTGTCTACTAGCTCCGCCAGTTCCAAATCTTTAGAACAAGTGAAAGGGAGCGCGGGTTCCCTTCCCTTAACACAACGAACTGTTTCAAAGCTTTCACCCAAATAAGATGTAAGTACACGTCTCACCCTAATATTATTTCCCGTCCGATCAAGAAAATATTCTATATCGTAAATGGAATGATCATCCATAAGAGAGGCACTCCAAAAATGAGCTCCACTGTAGCCCCATTCATCAGTTGTTAACAAAATTTCGAAACCAAAGGAATTGATGTCATTACTCCTAGCAAATGCAAAAGTCCCTCCAGTCGTTTTTTCATACTTTCCACCAATGAAAAAAATTAATTCTCTCCAATCCTCTTCGCTGGGCAAATGCCATCCATCAGGACAAATTCCTTGTGGCTGATAATTGAATTCAATAAAATTGCAGCCCAGATTACATTTGTCAGGTAAACCAACAGCCACACCCCATTTATAACGACGCCCATAATCACCACAATCATCAGTCTCCTGTTCATTCTTTATAACACAAAAGGATTCGCCGTCCGCAAGATAATTCAAGTTCTCTGCCATCCACCATTGGTCGCCGATTTTCACCGTCTTGTATGTCTGGCCATCGCGTTCATCCACCAACTCGCCATACTCGCAGTTGTCTTCGGTTTCAGTCTTGCACGGCGTCGCCAAGCCATTCACCTTGCCCGCAGAACTGCTGCTTGACTTCGTAGTCGTTCCAGATGAATTCGAGTTGCTGGATTTGGTCGATGTTCCTGCCGAAGAAGGATTGCCCTTGCTGTCGCTGGAGTCGTCGGTCACTTCGGCGGGATCGTTGGACTTGCCGCTACTGGAGATTGCTTCGTCCTTACAGTCCTCGCAATGACGAGATGACGATGACATTTCGGCACTGCAGCTCAGGGCACTTGTTTCGTTATTATCACCCCCCGCCGACGAAGAATCGTCGCAGGCGGAAAGGGCGAAACCGAGCACCCCCGCAAGGGCACAGACCGTAAACATTTTCGCGAATGTATTTTTCATAGCAAAACCTTTTGGAAATTACTCAGAGTCCTTGAGGCAACGGACGCTCACTGCAATGACCTTACTGCGATTAACCATGAGTGCACTTGGACGTCCATAATACATATTCACGCCATATACATAATAGCCATCAATTTCGGAAGAACTCCAAAAGTCTGTATAATCGCCAGCATTGACAAAACCATCGGTTGGTCTCGAGCCCACAGGCAACGCCGCAAAACCGTATGCGTCCGTACCGTTACGATTATTAGTCCATCCCGTCTGAGATTTGAGAGCCTTACCCGCATCATCTGTTCCGCCAACTTCATCAATCAAAACATTCCATTCGGTTGTATCAGGCAGATGCCACCCCATCGGACATAAACCCTGAACTTTTGAAGGTAGAGAGCAGGTCTTTTTTCTGCCACAGTCCACTCCATTGCCGCTGTCGTAAAGTGCGATTGAGTCAATCGCCGCGGCCCAGGTGTAAAGCCGACCGCCATACGCACATTTTTCTTCATTGTATTCATAGCACCAATTACGTTCCAACAAACTAGGCGTTTTAATACTGTCGGCATAGTTCAAATTCTGTGCCATCCATATCTGCTCGCCAATCTGAGCAGTCTTATAAACCTGACCATCGCGTTCATCGAGAATTTCGCCATACTTACCCGTTTCAAGGAATTCCTGGTTCAGGTATTCTGTCGTAACACACTTATACTTCGTGCAATCGTATGTTCCAGACGGCATGACCTTTGCTTCGGCGTAACTTTTCGGAACCTCGCCTTTACTAAACGAAGACTCGACCTTGCTCGCAGAACTGTTGCTTGACTTTGTGCCATTTCCAGACGAATTGGAGTTGCTTGACTTGGTCGATGTTCCTGCCGAAGAAGGATTGCCCTTGCTGTCGCTCGACTTGTCACTCGATGAAGAGAAATCGCAGTCCATCTTCTCGATGAGAGTCCCGATGACCCAGCCGTTGTCGCCATCGCAAACAGCCATGTCATGGTATTCCGTCAGGTAGGTGGCGACACACTTCTGACTCTTGCCGCAGTCGTAATCCGACAGTTCCATGAATGTCTCGACGGTGTCGGGAATATCACCACGAGTGCCGCCGCTACCGCCCTCACCACCCGCCGACGAAGAATCGTCACAGGCGGTAAACGCAACACCGAGCACCCCCACAAGGGCTAAGACAGTGAACTTTTTCGCGAACGTGTTTTTCATAGCAAAACCTTTTGGAAATTACTCAGAGTCCTTGATGCAACGCACCGCGTAGCCGGACTCCTCGTTGCCGCGCTCTATGTATGCGTACGCGATGGTGCAGCGCAGGCCCATTTCGTACGCGACGAGGCCCGTGATGTACTCGAAAGAAGACCAGATGTACGCATAGCCGCCGGCGGTGTGGTAGTCCCCGCCTCTGCTCCTGTAGCCGGACGGGAGCGCCGAGAAGCCGAACGCATCCGTGCCGTTGCCATCGTTCCCCCACCCATCGTTCTCCCACCCAGAGGTCGATTTCAACTTTGCTCCCGCGGAATACTGTCCGCCGGCAGCTACGATGAGATCGTGCCAATCGGTCGTATCGGGCAAATGCCAGCCGCTCGGGCAGATGCCCTGGACGGGATGCGTCGCCGTGCAGGACTTGCCGAAACCACAATAGGTCGTAGCGGAGTCCATCGCGGCGGCCCAGGTGTAGAGCCGCCCGTATTTGGCGCAATTGGAAGGGTCGTCGTCATGGCACCATGACCAATCGTATGCCGACGAACCTGAACCACCCTGTCCAGGGTCATAGTTCAGGTTTTCTGCCATCCAAGCCTGGGTGCCGATTTTCACCGTCTTGTATGTCTGGCCATCGCGTTCATCCACCAACTCGCCATACTCGCAGTTGTCTTCGGTTTCAGTCTTGCACGGCGTCGCCAAGCCATTCACCTTGCCCGCAGAACTGCTGCTTGACTTCGTAGTCGTTCCAGATGAATTCGAGTTGCTGGATTTGGTCGATGTTCCTGCCGAAGAAGGATTGCCCTTGCTGTCGCTGGAGTCGTCGG
>CAMKMX010000019.1 GCA_946414025.1 uncultured Fibrobacter sp. | reverse complement strand
AACATCATCAAGCTCCCGAACATTTCGGCTTCTGTGCCGCAGCTCAAGGCCGCCATCGCCGAACTGCAGAAGAACGGTTTCGATGTGCCCGACTATCCAGATGCTCCGGCTACGGACGAAGAGAAGGCTATCCGCGCCAAGTACGACAAGGTGAAGGGTTCCGCCGTGAACCCGGTGCTTCGCCAGGGCAACTCCGACCGTCGCGCCCCCAAGGCAGTGAAGAACTTTGCCCGCAACAACCCGCATAGCAACGGCAACTGGAACACTTCTGTAAAGACGCATGTGGCGAGCATGCAGGCCGACGACTTTTACGGCAACGAAAAGTCCATCACCATGGCCGACGCCGACACGTTCAAGATTGAATTTGTCAACGAAGCAGGCGAAGTCACGGAACTCCGTGCCGCGAAGCCGCTCCTGAAGGGCGAAATCATCGACGCTACCGTGATGCGCATGGCATCGCTCGAAAAGTTCATCGCCAAAGCGATGGCCGAAGCGAAGGCGAAGGGCCTGCTGTTCTCGGTGCACCTGAAGGCTACCATGATGAAGGTCTCTGACCCGGTGCTGTTCGGTGCATTCGTGCGCGTGTTCTTCAAGGATGTATTCACGAAGTACGCCGACCTGTTCAAGGAACTGGGCATTGACGCGAACAACGGTCTGGGTGATTTGTACAAGCGCCTCGAAGGCAATGCGAAGGAAGCCGAAGTCAAGGCCGCCATTGACGCCGCTCTCGCTGCGGGCCCGGATCTCGCCATGGTGGATTCTGCCAAGGGCGTTACGAATTTGCACGTGCCGAGCGACGTGATTATCGACGCCTCGATGCCTGCGATGATCCGCAATTCCGGCTGCATGTGGAACAAGGAAGGCAAGTTGCAAGAAGTTGTCGCTTGCATTCCGGACCGCTGCTACGCCGGCATTTACGACGAGACGATTGAATTCTGCAAGCAGAACGGCGCATTCGACCCGAAGACGATGGGTACCGTGCCGAACGTGGGCCTCATGGCTCAGGGCGCCGAAGAATACGGCAGCCACGACAAGACTTTCGTTGCAAAGGGCAAGGGCGTCATCCGCGCCGTGAACAGCAAGGGCGAAGTCCTTTTGCAGCAGAATGTAGAAGCAGGCGACATTTTCCGCATGTGCCAGGCGAAGGACGCTCCGGTGCGCGACTGGGTGAAGCTCGCTGTGACGCGCGCACGCCTTAGCAACACGCCGGCGATTTTCTGGCTCGACCCAGAACGCGCTCACGACCGCGAAATCCAGAAGAAGGTGGAAGCCTACTTGCCGGAACATGATTTGAACGGCCTCGACATCAAGATTATGAGCCCGCGCAAGGCCATTGTGGAAACTATGAAGCGCGCCAAGGCCGGTCTCGATACCATCGGCGTCACCGGCAACGTGATGCGCGACTACCTCACCGACCTCTTCCCGATTCTTGAAGTCGGAACATCAGCCAAGATGCTCAGCATCGTGCCGCTCATGGCAGGCGGCGGACTCTTCGAAACGGGTGCAGGTGGCTCCGCCCCCAAGCAGGTGCAGCAGTTCCTCGCCGAAAACTACCTCCGCTGGGATTCCCTCGGAGAATACTTCGCACTGGTGCCCGCTTTTGAACAGGTCGCGCTGAAGGACGGCAACAAGAAGGCGAAGGTCCTCGCCGACACGCTCGACGAAGCGAACGGCAAGATTCTCGAATTCAACCGCACGCCCGCCCGCAAGATTGGCGAGCTGGACAACCGCGGCTCACACTTCTACCTGGCCCTCTACTGGTCCGAAGCTCTTGCCGCCCAGAAGGACGACGCCGAACTTGCCAAGAAGTTCGCCCCGGTCGCCGACGCATTGAAGGCCCGCGAAAAGGAGATTGTCGCCGCGTTTGCCGCCGAACAGGGCAAACCCGCCGACATCGGCGGCTATTACCTGCCCAAGGCCGAACTCCTGAAAAAATGGATGCGCCCGGTCGCCGAATTCAACGCTGTGATTGACGCGCTGTAGTCCGCCCGAAATAAGCGGTCGCCTACCCGTTGGTCTCCTGGCTACCTTCGATAATCCAGTTGCACAGTTCCAGGATTCCGTCATAGTCCGGAATGCTCTTTACAAAATCCTTGGACTTGGCCCGTTCCACAAAGCTGTTCCAGGCGTTTTCGTTCTTGGCCTTCAGGCCCAGGTGCTCTTCGATGGCACCCTTGGTCCACACCCAGATTCCCTGGCTCCGGAGTTTCGCATGGATACTCCGGATGGCAAATTCCGCCTCGGGCATAGACGCCATCATGGAGTAGGCCATAGAAGCGCTGATATTGCTGTGCTTGCTCACGGGAAGCCCGTTGTTCAGCCGCAGGTGATGGTGGAACGCCAGCTCCCTGAACAGGTTCCTGCAGAACTTCACGTCAGGGTCGTTGGCTTCCAAGAATCCGTCCCGAGTGGCCGTGGTAAAGGCGTAGTCCAAATCCACAATAGCCCGCACAGGCATGTCCATGGCGTTCAGCACCTGCATGCTCTTGCGAGTATTGCTCACGCCACCCTGACGCACCAGGGCACACTTGATAAGGGCAAAGGATTTTCCGGTAATGCGCTCGAACAAGGCCGGCAGCACCCGCCATTCCGTCTTGCCTTCGGTCAGCAGCACATAGTCCGCAAACAAAAGTTCGTTGCTGTTGCTCAAGCTGAACAGCATCTGCAACTGGCTCGGGGCGTCTTTCACCACCTGGTGCACCGCATCTTCGATACGCTTGCGCATGAAGGTGCCCCGCTCCTTGTTCTTGCGGATCAAGAGAGAAGTACTCACATCTTCGCTGGTCACCATTTGGGCGCTGTGGGTCGCAAAGACAACCTGGTAACCTTCCGTAGATAAATTCTTCAGGGCCACCCGAACCAGTTCCACCGCCTGGGGGTGCAAGAACAGCTCCGGTGAATCAATCAGGAGCATGGTGCGGCTCAGGTAATGGTTGTTGTGGTGCTTCTTGATTTCGGCCAGGTAGCGGACCAGGGCCATCTGAATAGTCCTCTGGCTTCCAGCACCCATACGGCTGATATCCCGCTCAAAGCCGTCGTCTTCGTCAATCACCTTGAGGCTCGCCGTCTTCAGGAACGTGGCCAAGGTTGGGATGGGAATGTCCAGCTCCACATGGACGCTGGGGAAAAGGGGTTTCAGCTTTTCGTTCACGTCCCGGTCAAAGGAACGGATTTCTTCGGCGCGGTTCTCTCCGTCCGGCGAAAGCAGGTCCTTGAACTTGTCCAGCACATCGTTGAACTCCCCGCCAAAGCGCCTTTCGAGAGGCTTGAAAATCTCGTGGAGCAGTTTCGAAAAAACTTCGTTCCCTTCGAAATCCCAGATGGCAATTGGCTCCGGGAACATCCGCTTGAAGGCGTGCTTGAAATTCTCGCCCACCAGAACCCAGCCCTTGCGGTTCTCGCTCTGGCGGTTCGGCGGCACCTGCACCCAGAGTTCCACGTTCTCCGCCGGCACTCCCGGCACCCGCTGCAGCTTGCGGATTTTCAGTCGGTCCCCGTTCAGGAACGGGCGAATTTCCTGGGCCTTTTCCTCACCCAAACGAGTGAGCACGTTCTCCGAAATCCCCTTGAACAGACCCTCCACCTCTACAGGACGGTTCGCGTCGTCAAAGAAGGACACGTCCAGGGAAAATGGCGAAAGCAGCCAGCGGATTCCCATAAGAATATTGGTTTTACCGGCATTGTTGTAGCCTATCAGGGCGGTCATGTTGTTCAGGGGAAACGTCTCCCTCTGGATAGACCGCAGGTTACAGATGGTAATTTCGGACAAGCATAAAGATTCGGGCTGCATGATTTGAATATACAATATTTTAGGGGTTAGGGGCTAGGATTTAGGGGCTAGGGGTCGCTTCGCTTTGAGGCTCGAGGTGTGGGTCGGACCTGTAGGGCAAAGGATGTGGAGTGCGTAATGTGAGGTTCGAGGCGCGAGGCATGATATTCTGGACGTCATCCTGGAGGCAGAACGGTTGTCCGTGAGCCACAAGCTCCAGGCGTTAAGCTGGAGCGGTGGCGAGAGTGAGGCGATTCCGGAGATCTTTTCAGCTTAAGAGCCGAACGGTCGTCAAAGGGGGAAGTCTCCCCCTCGGTTGGGCCGCGCCCAACCTACCCCCTCGCCTAGGGGCACAGCCCCTAAAACCCCGCAGCCTATCTTGAACAAAAATGCTACATTCAGGCCATGATTTGCCCCTTCTGCAAGAACGACAACGACAAGGTGGTCGATAGCCGCGTCAGTGGCGACTCCATCCGCCGTCGTCGAGAATGTACCGCCTGCGGTCGCCGTTTTACCACCCGGGAATACATCGAAATCCAACCACTTATCGTGGTCAAGCGTAACGGCGACCGGGAACCCTTCCAGCGGGAAAAGCTCCTGGCCGGTATCGCCAACTCCTGCAAAAAGCGTCCGGTAACCCAGGCCGCCATCGAAGAAATCGCCTCCACCATCGAAAACAACCTGATTTCCAACGACAACCTGGAAGTGACCTACGACCAGATAGGCAACCTGGTCATGCAGGAACTAAAGAAACTGGACCCGGTGGCCTATGTCCGGTTCGCTTCCGTCTATCGCGAATTCAAGGAAGTTGGCGAATTCGTGGACCAGATCAAGACCCTGGACAAGTAATAAAAAAAGCCTCGCTTAAGCGGGGCTTTCTCGTGGTCGATACAGAACTCGAATCTGTGACCTCTACCATGTCAAGGTAGCGCTCTAACCAACTGAGCTAATCGACCAATAAGGTAGCCCAATAGTAGAAACTTGCCCCCCTTTTGTCAAGGGGTCAGCGGGCATCCGGGTCTACCCAATAGCGCAAACGGCCCGTAATGTGCAAATTGGGCAAGGTGTCGATGCACCTTCCGGACCGGCAGTCCGGGGTGTACAGGTCCAAGGTGGCGGTCCAGGTGGAGTCGTCCTTCTGGTCGAACCGCACAATGCTGCTGTCGGCCAAGATGGGCGCCTGGGTCAGGGAGCCGTAGTTGAACCAGGAGTACTGCTGCACCACGGGGTTGTCGCCCAAAACGGGCCTGTTCACCATGATGGAGAACTGGTCTCCCCGTTTACTCTCTTTGGCCCTGGTCTTCACGAGAAAAAACCGGTGGCTGTTCTTGATAAAGGGCACTTCCACGTCGGATTCCGCCAGTTCGATGGTCCGTTCGTCTTCGCCGTTGATCTTGTACTTCAGGTAGCCGCCGCCATCTACCTCCCAGCCTTCGTTAATATCTGCGCAGGCCATCAACAGAACGGCGGCGGCAAGGCAGGTTTTCAGGCGGAAAGGAATCATGCCCCTAAACTAGAAAATTATCTTTGGGCTATGGAAGGTGAGTGGCAAACAGTTTCTACGCTGAACGGTACGGTCTATCTGGCGGTTGTCCCGAAGGCCAATCACAGGGAGCATATTTTCGAAAAGCTCTCCCTGGCTCTCGGCTGTCCCATTACCGCACAGGACCTAAAAACCAGGCCAGGTTCCACGCGACCCGAATTTCCGGAACTTTCTGTTGATGCCAACTGGACCCACTCCAAGGATGTCTGCGTGCTGGCCTATTCCAGGGAATGCCGCGTCGGCATAGACCTGGAATTTCATTCCAGGAACCGTCTCAAACTTGCGGACCGTTTCTATTCCGGCGAAGAAGTGGAACGAATCCACCAAATTGAACAGACCAAAGGCGAAAGTGCCGCCATCCGGCTTTTTTACGCCCTCTGGTGTCGCAAAGAGGCCTTTTTCAAGTGCTACGGCGGAGACTTTTTCGAAGGAACACTACGCAGGCCCCTTCTCGAAACCCGCATAGAAAACGTTCAATTGACGGACTTGGATCCGGCACCCCTCGGCATCCAGGGAGAATGCTCCCTGTGCCTTGCTACCATGCCTTTGGGCTAGTTCTTTACTTCACCGTCAGGAGCGTTCCCATTCCCGTGGGGCACTTCCAGGGCGTACAAGGGCAGGGCCACGTACTCTTCGTCGTCAATAATCAGGCGAATCATATACTTGTCGGGCCGCTCTATCTTCAGGCGCTGCATGTTCAGAATCAGGTTCATGGCAGCCGTGTCAAATCCCTTTGCCACAGACTCAAAAGAAACGTTTGATTCCATTCCCGGGACAATGGGGTGTCCACACACGTCCTCGATGGATAGCACCAGCTTGTGCACTCCGGCCTCGGCCCGCTGGTAGCGGATACGGAAGGCCGCCGCACACTGGGGAATCACCAGCGGGAACTGGGAAAAAATTCTGTCAAAAGAACCGAGAATATTCAGGCGGCCGCCGGCACCGTTGGCTGTAGCCGCATCGCAGATAGAAGCAATTTCAACAATCATATTAGGGCTTGGTGTTGAAGGTCCAACTTTCAGAAATATTTTTCATGAATATGGGTCCATTGTTCTGGCTCGCGGCTCCCACATTTGGCCAGGCAATCATAGAAATGTAAACCATACCATTGTTGGCGATTGCTATATTAGGGGAAAATCCGTAAAGGTTATAGCCATGACTACTGTAGAATGGACCCTTGAAGTATGGAAGCTGATTCTCGCCATAGGGTCTCCACTGGGAGCCGTCAAAGAAGTAGGCATGGCAGTGAGACAGCCCTCGTCCATTGTCGTCGATAACGGCGTAGACTTTCCCGTTTCTTGCCGCCACTTTGATGTTGGAGGGGAGCATTCCCTCTTGCAGGTTCCTTTCGGCTGTCCAGTTAAGAGTGCTTCCTGAAAGTGTTCCCTTCTTTACGTAAGGGCCAGCTGCGCCTACTACAGAAGATCGGTTGAGGTAGCCCATATAGACTGTTGAACCTTCCGTGGCAAGGCTTATAGCGGACATTTCTCTGCTTATCAGGGTTTCTCCCTTTGCAACATTGTAATTGTTGGTATTGCCGTTGTAAATGGCGTAGTAGGTATTATACCAGGAGGTGTTGTCTGTAAAGGTTGTAAGCAATATCCCGTCGCTAGAGAATATGGCGTTCACTTCTCTTGAAGTCTTGCCTGTCGATATTTGCTTGTTTTCCCAAGCGTCGTTTTTCCAGTAGCTAAAGTACGGGTAATTGCTCTTGACGTAAGCTACCACTGGGGTTCCAGAGGTGGGGTGACAAGTCAAGTTCACGGACGTGACCGATGTCATGGCGTTGCCGAATGCGGCCCAGGGTGAAGTCCCCCCATTAGACTTATAAATTTTTAGGGCGTTACCGCTGGTAAGAACCGCCAAGAACAAGTCGGTTCCATTGTTGGCCATTCTCAATGCTGTAATGGAATCGTCGACACTTATTGCTGCGGTGCTCAGGTTTGTCCAGCTGGAGCCGTTGTAATTACGGGACGCCACTGTTTTGGCGGCAGTCAGGTAAACAACAGAGAGATTGTTGCCAACGGTCGTAATGGCAGGAGGTGTACGGACTGTAGTTTTTTCCAGTACGGTATCGTTGACCGCAGCTAAATTCTTCCACGCTCTGTTGACATAAACGGTACGGCAGGTGGTTTCTGCCTGGTGGCGCTTCATAAACGATTCGTCGGCATTTGCCTTGGTGCTGTCCCTAAAGTCCAGGCACACCGTAAAGGAACCTTCGGTGGTGGGCCTCCTAAAGGCATCGTTGAACTGGGCCATGCTGGTATCTATCGCTCCGGTGTTGCTTCCTCGGTAGAATCCCGCACCCACATTACTGAACTGCCAGTAGTAATCCCTGGAATTTTCATCACCGATGGTTCCAATGACCGACTGGGCTCCGCCCCATTCCGGAGAATAGTAGTATAGCGCTTCTCCGCTCTGGGCCTCGTCGCCGCTCCAGGGGTAAATGGTATCGACGGCAGTGATTTTTCCCACGGGCAGGTCGTTTTCCGCCGTCAAAACTTTCACATGGGATGTATCGCGGAACACGGCCTTGGTCGACTTTTCTTCGGCGGACACCACGCAGTACAAGTCCCTTCCTTCGGCACTCAGTGTTTCCCGGTAATCGTAGAATCTTTCACCGTTCTTGTAGTAGTCCAGTTTCCTGAGACTTTCGGCGGCCTGCTTGGTATCGTTGTAGAAACACTGCCAACTGTACCAGTTGATTCCCTGCCATACGTTGTTTATGGTGGCGTTCAAGAAGAAAACATCACCCTGTACGGCGTAAATTTGTGTCTCGGCAACGGAAATGACGGGTTGTTCCGTAGAGTAGGTTAGTGTCATTGTATCGGTGGCAATATTCCCGTCATCATCGGTAGCCCTGGCGACACAATAATATTTTACTGAGGCAGAAGGCGCTTTCCACGTGGTGTCGTAAGTAGATACGGTCTTCCAGTTGTTGTTGATATCCGTAGCGTTTGCTCCACAGCTCCATTCCCGCTTGGCGATGTAACCCCAGGTTCCCTCGTAGGTATCGGTAGCTGTGGCATTCAGGATAATGTCAAAGCCTGCGCGGATAGTTCCCGTCTTGCGAGCGACTGTCACCGTGGGGGGGGCAAGTTCCACGGTGAACCGGGTTGTATCCCTTGCGGTAAGGCCGTCATCGTCTGCGACCTGCACAATGCACAAGTAGTTGTTTTGGGGGGTATCGGGCAGGGTCACCAAGTAGGTGTTCTTGCCCGTGTTGGTCAACTTGCCCAATATATTGGAATCGCTGTTAGGGCCGCAGCCCCACTCGTAAGAAACAATTCTTCCGGGAAGCGTCGCTTCGGAGGAATCCTTGGCGTTGGCGTACAGGGTCAGCGTATCCTTGATGGTCCTGGTATAAGACTCGTTCAGCGTGACCGTGGGCGGCGCACGGAAAACCTTATAAGTCACCGTATCCAACGAATAAAGGGTTGCAGCACTTGCCGCCAAGTCCTTTTCGTCTTCATCGACAGCTCGCATAACGCAGTAGTAGTTCCCTGCCGTTTCCGGCATAACGACGCTGGGAGTTTCTCCTTTACGTCCTTGCCAGGAACTGCTCCAGTTGGACACCTTCAGGTTGTTCAGGTTGCCACCACAGACATAGTCCACATAGATAGTCCCTCCAAGGGTATTGCTGGCCGTATATTTCAGCTGCTCCTGGTCCTTGATGGTAACGTTCTTGTTGTGAATATTGAGGCTGATTACCGGAATATCCTTGATGACATTGAAGCGAAGCGTATCGTAGCCGACCTGGTTGTCGTCATCGGTAGCCCTGACGACGCACTTGTAGTTTGTCGCCTCGGTATTGGGCAACTGGACTTCCATGGAATCGGTCACTTCTTTTTTTGCCGGGGATATGGCCATGGCGTTAAAGGAACCGCTGCCGCATTTCCAGGCGACCTCCTTGACTGTCCCGTACTTGTCCTTGGCTGTATATTCAAACTTATATTTGGCATTGACCTTTCTAGAAATGATATCATCATTGTCGTCTATCTTGATAGTCGGCGGATCGGCGATAACATTCACCTGCAACGTGTCGGTGGCCGTTTTAGAATCCTTGTTGGTCACTTTGGCGACAATCTTTTTCATTCCCGCCGTGGCCCAGGCCTTAGTGGGCGCAAGGTTGTTTGCGGCAAAACAGTTCTCGGTTGTGACACCTCCTTCAATGCAAATCCAGACAAGCGTGTAGTCGTTCGTTGCGTCCGTGTTGTTGCCGATGGCCGTGGTGGATAGGGCGATTACGTCGTTCAGGGTAATTGTCGTATCGTAGGCGGGGGCATCGATATTCACCATAGGGCCGTCGCTGTAAAAACCGAACCTTACAACATTGGAAACAGCTCCATTGTCTGCTATCGCTTGCATGGTGTAGCGGGTGTTGGCCTCAGCTTTCGGAAAATGGCTTTTTTCTAACAGTATCTGTGCTGTATCTGCACCCTTTGGAATATCGGTTGGTTGCAGGGTGGCTCCTGGAACATTGGTTTTCCAAGTTACTTTGTTAACTCGGGGGTTTGCTCCGGTCACATTCACCTTAAAGGAGAGTGTTCCTGTTTCTCCTATCATGGCCGAACTGGCATTGTTCACAGTAAGGGATATGCTGGTTGCCGCGACAACAAAATTAAAGGTGGTATCGGAATGGTAACCAGCACTGTCAGTCGCAGTTATCTTGAAAGTGTAGTTTCCATCGGGCAGGCCTGTCAGGTCTACGCTCCAAGCGTAGCTACTCAAGTTAGAGAACTTGCATTTGTCGTTTTTCGTGCCACAGGTATCCTTACCCAGTAAGGCCACAGCAGTCTTTACTTGGGAGCCATAGTCACTGAATCGACCAGACACGGTAAAGGCGCGTGTGGATACAGTATCCTCAAATCCCTTGATGTTGTAAATGCGCGGCGGAGCCGGATCCTTCAGCAAAATGGGAGGCAGTTCTTTTTCATCACCGGCGTTGATATTGGGAGTTCTCGTAGTGACTTTAACAAAACCTCGGCCAGTCTCGTCTTCAGCAATCAGTTTGAAGGTCCCTGCTGGCAGGTCGGATACCCTGAATTCACCTTTGGAATTGGTGTTGGCTGTGTAAATGTTGTTCGTGTCAGCTGTATTAACTAAGGTAATCTTGATTCCCGAATGGGCTGACAGACCTTCGAACTTGGCAATTCCAATAAAGTCACAAGTGGACTTGCCTGGCCCTAGGTAGAAGAATCGTGGGCGCTTACCCTTGCTGGTTTTGATTTTTTCTACCACTACGGTGTCATAGCCGTCGGTAACCCAAACATCCCAAGAAAAATACCTTCCTGTAAAGCCAAGGTTCTTCAGGGCGTTTTCCCCATTCTCTATAACAGCAAAACTAGTGGATGCGCTGTTCTTAAGTACCAGGTCATAGACATTGGACAGGTTCAGGTCGTCGTCCTGGTTGTCCGGTGTGGCGGCTACTCGGACATAGTACCTCAGCTGATCTTCATTGTCTCTGTCGTGGCCTTCGTAGAACAGGCGGAATGATTCTACGGTGTCGCTTATCCTTTGTTGGTCGTCGGGTCCCAAAATTTTGATGGTTGGCAACTGGTTGAAATGGAGGAGGACGCTATCCTTGGTGGTGTTCTTGTCATCGTCGGTGACAATGATGTAAATCTTTTGGTTCCCAAGAGAATCCGTCAATGTGGAGTCGTAGGGAATCGTAATTATCAGGCTATCCGAGGACTCACTCTTGGTGTATTTCC
The DNA here is from genome assembly GCA_946414025.1 of uncultured Fibrobacter sp. Taxonomy (GTDB): domain Bacteria; phylum Fibrobacterota; class Fibrobacteria; order Fibrobacterales; family Fibrobacteraceae; genus Fibrobacter. The sequence continues at coordinate 40,044 of CAMKMX010000019.1, read as the reverse complement.
AGTCCTTTGCATCTCGTTTGCCACTTGCATCCACATCGACCTTAAAGGATGTTATTGTACCGAAGGAATCTAAAGCAAGAATGGGGAATGAGATTGGACTCTTGGCTCTAGTCCACAGTGTGTCCTTGGGAACGCCTAGGTAAGGTGGGGTGTTAATCACTCTGATAAACTGGTCTTTACCGGCGGTATCCGTTGCGCTGTTTCCGTCAACGGCCACAAATAGGGGAGAGTACACGCCCTCCTTCATATAGACCCAGGATTGAGGGGTGGCGTTGTGGCCCGTGACCAAGGCTTTTTTCATTTTGTCCTTGCCTTTACCCGTGGTATCTTTCACAAGACTGTCCAGAACCCACTGATAGAGGTAAATCTTGTCGGCATTGTATCGCAAAAAGCCCATCATATAGACAGTGTCACCGATGGTGACGGTAATGGTATCACTTACGATAACAGAATCAGGGTTAGGCAGGTTGATAATGGAATCGGCAAAAGCATCAGGATTTTCAAAGGGCGTCTTATAGATAAACACTACGGAGTGGTTGTTCCGCAAATTCACATTTTCCTTGATGGAGGACTCCCTGGAGCAGTTCACCAGAAACGTCGTGCATAGGATTAACCCAAACAATAAAAACAAAGACTTTAACCGCATTATTCAATCCTCTATAATACGTTCTTCACGATATAAATTTATCTTTTTTTATGAAAAGGGGGTTATAGCGCCTCGTTGATTTTTGGGAGATTTTATGGAAAATATTCCGCTTTGGTACGGTTTGTTTCTTTTTTTTGCATTAGGTGCCTGTGTGGGCAGTTTTTACAATGTGATTGTCTATCGGATGCCTCGTGGGATATCGCTTATAAACCCGCCGTCCCATTGCCCCCTGTGCAAAAAAAGGATTCCCATCCGCTACAACCTCCCCATCGTTGGCTGGCTCTGGCTGCGGGGTAAAAGTGCCTGCTGTAAACAGCCCATCAGCGTCATATACCCCATCGGAGAATCCCTTTGCGGCTTGTTAGGAGTTCTGGCCCTTTTTTCGGCAAATTACGGAGTGCCCCTCACTGCGCCTGTGGCCAACTGGGTGGATTCTCTCGCCATGTTCTGGTTGCTCTTGGGCCTTTATCCCGTGTGCGCCGTCGATATTCAATACAAACTAATCCCCGATTCTATTTCGGTAGGAGGCATTGTTGCAGGCCTTCTGCTTTCTATGTTTCCGGGAGGTATCACCCCCCTCGAGAGCCTGTTGGGAATGCTGGGAGCAGGCGGCGGGCTTTGGTTTTTGGGATTTGCCGCTTCGAAAATCCTAAAAAAAGAAGCCATGGGTTTTGGCGATGTCAAACTGCTTGCTGGCTACGGGGCTTTGATGGGGCTAAACGGCGCCGTAGAGACCCTAATCCTTGCCGCGTTCCTCGGCATTATCGTCATGATTCCCTGGGCAAAGATTATGGAAAAGAAAGGGAAATCCGACGGTTCCGGCCAGATTCCCTTCGGCCCCTTCCTCGCTGTTTCCGCTCCGGTCATGTACCTATGGGGGCAGCGCCTGCTGGACTTGTATGTCCAGTTCATTGTCGGGGAATGACCTCCCCATAGTCAGGAAACAAAAAATCCCGCCAAAAAAGCGGGACCTTCGTTGAGCTACCAGGATTCGAACCTAGACAAACAGAGTCAGAATCTGTTGTGCTACCATTACACCATAGCTCAATGTGCCCCCAAAGTTAGAAAAAATTTCCCGTTCGGCAAGGGGTATTTCGCTAATTTATGTCGGGAACCGTATAGTCTATGGTATATTCAAATTCGCGACTCGTTGTAAAATCTGGTTCAATGGGCCATTCCAATGTCGCTACATAGGCAAACTTCTTCAAAGGCACCCCTGCGTCAAGCCATGCCTTTACCCTTTTCGGCTCCCAAGGATAGAGCACTATAGTCTGCTGTCCTGGTGGACCCGCCGGGAGAGTATGATTTTTAACTACGCCATCAGGCGATCCCATGTCACATATACTTGTCCTTATAAAATTTGCCGTTCCCACGACTCCCACAAGTATGCTGGCCAGAGAATCTGAGCATGGATCCCTGCCATTATCCCAATAGTTCAATTCGAACACGAGAGTCGATGATATTGTTTGCAGGGCGGTTTTTCCTACAAAAAAGGTATCCCGCAAACCCATCAGCTCTTCCTTTTGTATGTACCGAGATGTTCCCGCAAGCCCAAGTTTGTAAGCATAATACTCCACCCTGAACGAATCGTAAGGCACCTCTTCCGGAGCAGGTAAAGTCCACCGACCAAGGGTATCGGTCAGAGCATGCGGAGGAAATGTACGACCGGAAGAAACAATTGAATACTGGGAACTGTCTCCAAAAAGATACCCCAAGCCAAACAAATCCTTGGCGACATAGACTCTCGTATCAGCACGGCAACTGTCCCCCACGCACTCAGTCCTGGCACTTGCATCAATTTCTCCCGAAATGTAACTGGCCCGGCGCTTTGTAATGGACGGTCCTTTCCACACTTGGGTTCCCACATCCAGGGTATCGCCTGCCGCCTGTACCGAGGGCATATCCCATTCCATGTAGATAATCGAATCCGCAACGTCAGACTGGGAAAGCAGCTCCACCACGCTGGAGTCCTTGGGGCAAAGTCCCAAGGTTCCCTCAAAATCCCTAGGCACCAGCATGGCATAGCTGCCAGAAGCATCCACCGTGTCAAAGATGGGCAGATATTTCACATAGACCACGAAACGGTTCTCCGGCAGCTGGACATTGTCTTGGAATTGAACGTTTCCTTTCACTAAGAGGCCCTTATCCATCGTCAGCAGCAGGGAATCCCCCGAAGCCTTCACTTCGGGCAAGTAGAGAATTTCGCCAGCGGAAACATCCTGGGCCAGCAACTGGACCGGTTCACCCGTTTTTTCATGGAAGCTGAACCAGCCTAGGGCGTCCGTCCGAGTTTCGGCAAAGTCCGGACGGCGAGTGGCGGATTCCGAAGCCACCGACGCCACCATTCGCACCACCGCGCCCTTGGCCGGGGTGCCATCTGCATGGAGCACGTTGCCCGCAATCGTATTTTCAGTCTGGGTAGCCGTTCCCGCCACGTCCTTGCTGCAACACACAAGACCTAAGCTCAAGGCAAAGGCCATCACCAGTGACAACAACTTCATTTTATCTCCTTATGAGAAACCTTCCGTTCCTCGCTCATGGGGAAAAACTGGACATTCAATTCGCAAACCATCGTTTCTCCTTCATCTGACTGTACAATATCCAGAATTTCTTTCTGAAAAGCCTTGATTTTTTGGTGAATCCGTATCATGCCTTCGGCGGATACACTCATGGTAGTGGTAGAAACGTTCCTGCGATCAATAGAATAGCGGTCCAGGGCTTCCTTGCCCAGGTCTATCATTTGCTTCTGGAACTGGTGGACGAACAAGGCGGAAATATCCTTGCCACTGCTCACCGCCTTATCTACAGAACGAAAAAATCCGTTTTCCTTTCGAATTAGCTCCAAATCCTGCAAAAGCCGCAGCGTCTGTTTTGCTTGAGGTACGGAAATTTTAGGATTCAAGAACCCGGCCAATTCCTGCACGTTGGTTTCGTTGATATTCAAGATGGACAGCGCCTCGCGAACAGCAACATGATACCATTGTGCGTAATACCCCTGTTGCTTTTTAGTTAGAATCTTGGCAGATTTAGGCAAGAATAAGCTCATCCTTTCAAATATCTGCTGCTTCGCTTCTATCGTTTCAGCGTGGGTAAAGTCCACCATCAGGCGAAAAAAACGGGCTTCCTTTTCGTTCAAGCCCAGACCAACAATGAATTTCGAAAGCATCTGAGGAGTCAGGGATTTCCGTCCCTGGACCAAATCCAGGTAATAGCCCGACGAGGAATACCCCGCCTTCTGGGCGAAGGACCTGTAGGAGAAGTACCGTTGCAGGACCTTGTGCTGTTTGTAGTAGTCCTGCAGGTACTTTCGGTAGTTGTAATAATCAAAGATACTCATCAATTTTTGAGAGAAATTGGGAACATTTTTCAACCAACAACCCAGTGAAAATATAAAAAAATAGCTAATTATAGGTAATATCGCTTGTATTTGAGATGTTTCTTTTCTGTTTTTTTTCTTATAATACGGGAACACTTTTTCTAGTGTATTTCGCCTTCTCGCTTTTTTTCTAAAATTGGGGTATGAAAGTAAGAGCTCTTTTAGGGGATTTGACGAGCCGTGGATTAAGGCTAGTAGGGATTCTTGCCGTCATTTACGTGAGCATGGTGTTCTACCTCGCCCTGACGGAACGGCGTAACGCCTACCCCAGGGCCATTCCCCACAAAGAAGCCCGCGCCGCCATCGAGGGCCGCGCCCAAGGCATCAGCTGCACCCTGCAAGACGGAACCGTTCTCGAGGGCTGGAAGATGGGCGAAACCAGTGCGCCAACTCTGCTCTACTATCCCGACGCCGACGAGGACGCCGCCCAGTTCCTGGCCGAACTGGACAGCATTCCGAGAATCACGCTGGTCTCTTTCAACTACCGGGGGTCCGGCAACAACAAGGGAACGCCGTCAGAAAAGACTTTTTCACCCGATTCCAAAGAGATTTTGGAATGCGCTACCCAGGTAAACGAAGCCACGCCGAAATTTATCGCAGGACGCGGAACTGGCGCCATCCTGGCGTACAATGCCAGTACCAAACAGAACAAGCTCATCTTGATAGACCCCGTAAAAAGCATCGCCGATGCCCTTGTTTACAAGTACGGCGTCCTCTATCCGAAGTTCCTCGTTCGGGCGGGAGACTCTATAAATACTGGGGAAAAAGGCCTTGCCATAGACCAAGTTGGAATATTACTGGATAGAGGCCAGTTTAGTGACCGGGGGCACATTTTCGCCCAAAATTTTCAGGGGGCAACCGTCTGGAAACGAGACGGCGGCTCGTTTAGAGCCTTTTTGACAAAAATCATCCAAAGCCAAATTTCAGACTAATTCCTACTGATAATTCCTACTGATTTTTGTATACAAGATTAGCGTCATATCCCTAAAAACCGCCCTCAAATCCGAAATTTTTACTATGTTTCTTGACGGAACCCACCAACATTTTTAACTTGTTGGATGCTGGGGAACAAAAAAAGAGGTGTAAATAAAAATGGATAACTTTGTAATCAAGATGGACATTCGCGGTTTTGTCCGCTTTAGCGGCGAAATCGTCAAGGAACTGAAATTGGACAAGACGCCCTATGCAGACCTGGAAGTAGACAAGACCGGCAAGCGCATTGCCGTGACCCCCTCCAAGACCCTCAAGCCCACGTCTTATCGTTTTATGCCCAACGGAAGCGGCTACCTGCTGTATTTCAAAGGCGCCTTGAATGCCGTCGGATTTCAAATCGCCACCGGAGCCTATACCGTGACCAAGGAGGGCTCCCGCATCGTGTTCACCGGAAAGACCCCAGCCAAGAAAAAGGGGGCCTGGGAACCCATCGCCTGCCGTAATTCGGTCGGGCTTCCCATGCTTTCCATTGATTCCCGCGGAACCATCATCTTTGACAAGCGCACCAGCACCGCCATGGAAACCGTCAAGAACGACACCATGATTGCGGAATACGACGCGAACAAGAAGGTCTTTAAGCTATCTTTCGGCAAAAAAGGTTTCATCAACGTCCGTACCATTGCAAGCCATGCAAACGCCTCTTTCATGGGCACGCTTTCCTCTCACGGGATTGCGCTCCCTACCAAGAGCTTCCGCACAGACTGCAAGGTGAACGGCAAAACACTCACCTTCAGTGTTGCCCCGCTTATTGCGGCGCAAAAGGCTAAGAAAGGCTAAAAATGATTGACGTACTCAAGGCGTTCTACACCATCCACTACAACTTCGCGGCAGTGAGCGTGCTGTTGCTTGGTCTGGTCATATTTCTCCTGACCAAGAAGAACTACAAGTGGACCATAATCATCACTGCCGTGCTGATTGCGTTCAATGTGTTCCTCTACAAGCGGACCGAAGGCAAGTCGTGGACCATCTACATCGATCCTCCCGAAGACGCCGGCAACTCGTTCTACAAGCCCCAGCCCAAGGAATTGACCTTCTCGGTTCATAAGGACTGGGTCATCGTAGATGACAAGGGCGAAAAGCACCACTGGTGCTGGGTGGACGACTACTGGGACAAGTTTGCCAACACGGACCTTGTGGCCGCCATCTGGGGTGAAAACTCCAGCAAGAAGCTGATGAAGTCCACAGAAAATCGTGCGAACGACGCGAGCAATCAGCAATAGCTCTATTTCTTGAATTCTTCAATAGAAAGCTCACCTGCCTCAAACCTAAGGTAGGTGAGTTTTTTTATCCATTCCCCAGGAGAGGCCACCAAGCCAGACCTGACAGACCAGACGCCGGGAATATGATGGTGTCCGTGGATACAAATCTGGCAATTGTTTTTTTCCATGGCCCGCTCCGCCCACGCCAGATATTCGTCCAACTTGATTTCGCGGTCGGCACCAAATTTACGGCTGCGGCGGCCCACAAGTCGGGCAACGGCCATTCCCCAATCCGGGTGGATTTGTCGGAACAGCCACTGATTAAGTGGACAGTTCAATATTCTACGAAAGAGGCGATAGCTCCGGTCCGAGCGAGCCACCCCGTCGCCGTGAACAAAAAAGAAGGTCTTCCCCTGGATATCCAGCTTCAAACTTGTCGATACCTGTACACCCAAATTTTTCGGAAAGAAATTCCCATAGGCAAAATCGTGGTTGCCTCGTAACAGATGCACCTGGACGCCGGACTCAACCAGCTCCGCAAGGGTTCGGAACAATTGAAAATGTTCCCTGTTCACATAGTAGCGGTATTCATACCAGAATTCAAACAGGTCGCCCAAGATGACCACATGGCTTGCCGCACCTTTCCAAGAGCGCAAAAGATCGACCAATAGTTTTTCTCTATAGGGAACAGCACCAGGAGGTTCTACTCCCAAGTGGGCATCTCCAATAAAGTATGCAGGCTTTTCCATAAGCACAAATTTAGTTATTAGGATTTAGGGAAATGTTGAATGTGAGGTTCGAGGAACGTCATCCTTGTCCCGGAATACTTCGGCTTCGCTCCGTGCAGCCTCCTTCCGGGATAAACTGGCGAGGGTCCGCTACAAACCTCCAACCCTTACTAAAAAACAGAAATCCCCCGCAAACGCAGGGGACTTTCAAATTGCAAAGCAAGTCAATTACTGTGCAGCAGCGGGAGCGGCGGCAGGCTGCGCAGCCGGAGCAGCGGCGGCAGGAGCTGCGGCGGGTTGAGCAGCCGGGGCAGCTGCGGGAGCAGCGGCCTTCGGGGCTTCTGCAGCGGGCTTAGCTTCGGGCTTGGCAGCAGCGGGAGCTGCGGCAGGAGCGGCCATTTCGGCAGGCTTGGCTTCGGCCTTGGCAGCAGCGGGAGCTGCGGCAGGAGCTGCCTTTTCGGCAGGCTTGGCTTCGGCCTTAGCCGGTTCTGCCTTAGCCTCTTCCTTAGCAGGTTCGGCGGCGGCGATGGCGTTAGAAGGTGCGCCCGGAGCGTGGGTATCAATCAGTTCCATTTCGAAAATCAGCATGCTGTTGCCGGGAATCTGCGGGCCACGACCGCGGGGGCCGTAAGCGAGGTCGCTAGGAATCCAGGCGGTGACCTTCTCACCCACCTTCATGAGCTTGAGCATTTCGGTCCAGCCGGGGATCACGGCGCCGATGGGGAACTCCAGTGGTTCACCACGGTCAACGGAGCTATCGAACTTGGTGCCGTCCAGGAGAGTGCCGGTGTAATGAACCTTCACCACGTCGGTATCGGAAGGAGTCACGCCAGTACCTTCGGTAATCACCTTGTACTGGAGTCCACTTTCGGTGGTCACCACGCCTTCGGCGGTCTTGTTCTGAGCCAAGAAGGCTTCGCCCTTGGCCTTGTTCTCGGCGGCGGCGACGCTATCCTTACGGGCCTTTTCGGCCTGGCGGGACTGGGAAAGTTCGGTCAATGTCTGGAAAATGGTGGAATCGGCCATCAGGTACTTGGCGCTATCCTGCTTGTAGCGTTCCACAAAAGCCTGGATAAAGAGATCCAAATCCAAATCGATGGAATCGCGGGCCACCAGCTGGAACTGGGCCTGGTTTCCGAAATGGGCACCCAGGGCATAGCTATACTTATCCTTTTCGGTGACCAGAGCGGTCTTGGTCTTGGGGCCCTGGCACAACTGATCACAACCTGTCAAGAGCAGGGCAAGAGCACCTGCAGCAACAATCACTTTTTTATTCATAAGTTGTCCTCTTCTTTTGAATTGACTCCCATAAAATAGTAAATCTTACAAGAAATGGTGCCTAAAATGCTAAATTTCGGTTTAAGGTTTTCGTATATTGTTTGGGCATAACGATTTTATCGAGGATTCTATATGTGCGGAATAGTCGCCTATATCGGTCAAAATGAAGCTCTTCCTGTTCTCGTAGGCGGCCTTAAAAAGCTGGAATATCGTGGCTACGACAGCTCGGGAGTATCCCTTATCGACCACGGGAAAATCAAGACCGTCCGCGCCTCCGGTAAAATCAGCGCCCTGGAATCCAAGCTCAAGGAAACCCCCGTCCAAGGAAACATCGGCATCGCCCACACCCGCTGGGCAACCCACGGTGCTCCTACCGAACAAAACGCCCACCCCCACACGAGTTTTGACGGAAAAATTTCCATCGTCCACAACGGCATTATCGAAAACTACGCGAGCCTCAAAGCGAAACTTATTGAAAAAGGCATCACCTTCAAGTCCGAAACGGATACCGAAGTGGTGGCCCACCTGATTGCCAAGAACTACAACGGCAACCTGAAAGAGGCTGTCCTCAAGGCCCTTTCCCTTATCGAAGGCACATTTGGCCTTGCGGTGATATGCAGCGACGAACCCGACACCCTGATTGGCGCCCGCCGAGGGAGCCCCCTGATTCTCGGTATCGGGAACGAAGGTGAATTTTTCTTGGCCAGCGACGTGTCCGCCATCATCAACCACACCCAGAAGGTGGTGTACCTGGACGACAACGACGTGGTGGAAATCAAGCGGAGCGGATACTCTATCGTGAACATGAACAGCCACGAAGTGACCCGCGACATCCAGGACGTAGACTTTGACGCCGAATCCATCGCCAAGGGCGGGTTCGCCCACTTCATGCTGAAAGAGATTTTCGAACAGCCCGAAGTGCTCAAGAACACCATGCGCGGTCGCCTGCTCATCGCCGAAGGAAACGCCAAACTGGCTGGCCTCGACACCAACATCAAGGAACTGAGAAACATCAACCGCATTATCATCACCGCCTGTGGCACCAGCTACTATGCGGGCATGGTTGGCGAATACATGATAGAGGATTTGGCCGGCGTTCCCGTAGAGGTGGAATACGCCTCGGAGTTCCGCTACCGCAACCCCATCATCAAGCCGGGGACCTTGGTCCTTGCCATTTCCCAGTCCGGCGAAACCGCCGACACGCTTGCGGCATTGAAAGAAGCCCAGCAGAAAGGCGCTACCGCCCTTGCCATCTGTAACGGCGTGGGTTCCACCATCGCCCGTACCAGCGACGGCGGCGTGTACCTGCACGCAGGTCCGGAGATTGGCGTGGCCAGCACCAAGGCCTTCACCAGCCAAGTGACCGTGCTTGCCATGATCGCCCTCTTGCTCGGTCGCCAGCGCAGGCTCAGTTTCGAGACCGGAGCCGACATTGCCCGGGCCCTCACGGAACTCCCCGCCCTAGTAGAAGAAACCCTCAAGCTTTCTGACAGCATTGCCGAAATTGCCAAGCAGTACGTGAAGGCCAACAACTTCTTGTACCTGGGCCGCCACTTCAACTATCCCGTGGCCATGGAAGGAGCCCTGAAGCTCAAGGAAATCAGCTACATCCACGCCGAAGGCTACCCCGCAGCCGAAATGAAGCACGGCCCCATCGCCCTCATCGACGAGAACATGCCCGTGGTGGTCATCGCCCCCAAAGACGCCCTGTTCGACAAGGTCATCAGCAACGTGCGCGAAATCAAGGCCCGCGGAGGCCGGGTCATCGCCGTCACTACCGAAGACTGTAAGCCCCTGGACGAATTTGCGGACCACCTGATCAAGGTGCCAAAGACAATCCCCATGCTCATGCCCATTGTGACCTGCGTGCCGCTACAGCTTTTGGCCTACCACATCGCCGTGCTCCGTGGAAACGACGTAGACCAGCCGAGAAACTTGGCTAAGAGCGTAACGGTGGAGTAGGCCTTCGGCCAGTTATTAAGCTAGTCATCCTCGCTGTCATTCTGGAGCCCTGGAGCATAGCGATAGGGGATAGAATCACGAGGATCCGCTAGAGAACTTGCAAGCAGATCCTCACTAAGGTTGGTGAGTTTGCCGAACCACTTAAGTATGGCGAAAAAGAAGATTTATTTTTCATATCTCACTACTCACAACTCATAACCGACAACTGAAAACTCTTAGCCGAATTTCTTTTTCTACATTATCTCACAATGACCGATATCGAAGAACAGGAAGATTACGAAGTACGCATCGGGTCCTTCAACGGCCCTATGGATTTGCTTCTGTACCTGGTCCAGAAAAAGGAAATGTCCCTGGACCAGATTCCTATCGCCGAAATTGCCGACGATTTTTTGATGTGGGTCAACAAGATCGGGGTCACCGACCTTTCCAAAGCGGGTGATTTTCTGTACATGGCAAGCCGCCTCATGGCCCTGAAGGTCCAGGAACTGTTGCCTGCCGAAGAGCGTGACCCGGCCATCATCGAAGAATACAACGAAGACCGCGAACAGCTCATGCGGGAAATGCTGGAATACCAGCGTTACAAGCAGGTGGCAGGCGGCCTCCAAGAGATGGAAAGCGAAAACTACGGCACCTACAGCCGTGGCCGCTTAGAAAAGACCCAGAACGACGACGAGACCCTGGCCGATGCCAATATATGGCAGCTGTTCAGGGCCTACCAGAAAAGCTTAAAGACAAAGATTTCGGAGACCATCCACCACATCGAACTGGACTACGTGACCATCCAGGACCGTCAGCAGGCCATCAACAACTACCTGAACGTCCATGGCCGTGCCCTCTTCGAAGACCTGCTGGACAACGACAGCCACCCCATCGTGGCGGCGGTGACTTTTATGGCCCTGCTGGAGATGATCAAGACCGACGAGCTGGTGTTCCGCCAGAGCGAACTCTTTGGCCCCATCTGGATCTACCGCAAAAAGAACAACGAGGAATACGCCGAAGAAATGGCCCACGAGACGGTGTTCCTTTCCAAGGACCCGGACGTAAAGCCCGGCCTTGTAGAAGAAATCCGGCGGGAGGCCACGGCACGCTCCCAGGCCGGGAGCGTGGGCGACATCGCTGCCGTGATGCGCGAGGCCCTTTTATGGGCCAGCCGTGGCCGGGACGTAACCGAAGACGACCTGATGGCCATGCTGGAAGGCCGCGAAGACCTGAGCGAAGTGCAAGAAGACCCCTTCGGCGACAAGGACGACGATGCCCCTGCAGGTACTGCCTCCACGGAACAGCCGCAGGAACCCGCACCGTCCGTTGAACAGCCTGTGGAGCAGCCGCAACCGACAGCGGATCCTCGCCTACACGAGGATGACAAAGAAGAAACCTCTCAGGAAAACCCTGCCGAACCTTCTACTCCAGAGAACAACGAAGCATCCCAAGATGACGAAGGCCCCGTCGTTTACGGAGCCGAAGAATAAGTCCATCATTGTCATGTTCGCGCAGACGAACATCTATTATCAGTACTGTACATAGATCCTCGCCTTGGTTCGACTTCGCTTGCTTCGACAATGCACTTCGACAGGCTCAGTGTGCCACTCAGCACAGGCATCACAGGTCGCGAGGATGACGAGGAAGATGCAGCGAGGGTAACGTTTACTGGAACTTGGCGGTGTAGTTCGTACTAGGTAGCGTCATGCCATCTACAAGCACCTTGCCGCTACCCTGCGACGCGATAGTGACGCTAATATCACTGCCCAAATCGAATTCTGAACAAAACAAACTCCTGCGACATCATTCCTAATAAAATATTATTTTACTCGCAATATTATTTTCATCAGTCTTTTTTTCAGGTCATACAAAAATCCCCCGCTTTCGCAGGGGATGACATCAATCAAAAGTGTTTATTAAGCAGCTCCGGAACGATTCTACTTCTTTATAATGCCCTTTCCGCGTTTGGCGCCCCACATGTCGGTCTCTTCGGCCTTACTGCCCTTGGCCTTGCCCTTGCTGCCCAACTTCACGAAAGAGGTCAGCTTGGCAATGTAGGCTCCCGTACCCACCAAGCGTTTCTTGTCCGAAAGCATGTTCCAGGCGATGTAGAAGTTACCCTGGTTTGTCCGACAATCCTTGCCACCAAAGTATTCCTTGTTGAACTTCGCCTTGTTCACCTTGTCCAAGCAATATATCTTCTGCTTGTCCCCGGCTACATAACCGCCCAGGTTCGTAAAGTACTTCACCTCGTACTGGAAATAAACCTCTTCCCATTCCGCCTCGTTTTTCGGGTCGTTAAAGTATTCCTCGATTCTCGGGTCGCGATTCACGAACGAACTGATATCCGACATCACGATAAAGCCCAGGGTATTCGGGTACATCTTCTCGATTTCTTCTTTACCGTAAGATGTTGGCACAACGAATGCTTCCGATATGGGGGTCGTATTGGGGTCAATTTCCTTGTTCATCGTAGCGAACTTGACCGCAGATACTTCCACCGAGTAGTCACCCACAACCGTGAACCACGGCGAAGGCGTTCTCGGGGAGACGTCGTAATTCGTCGGAGAGTTCCAGTTCTTGCCGCTATCGGCGGCAACTCGTGCAATATCAGTAGAAGTGATATCGGTCGTATCGCCCCAAATCAAGGCATCGGCACGGAAACGGATGTAGTCTCCCAGACGGGGGGCGGGGTTCTTGTCACCCTGGCTCTTGTCGAACACCATCACCAGTTTGTCCGAGCCAAGCCCGTTAGGAGCAGCGTTGGCCGTAGTGTTGACATAGCGTTTTTCCTTGGAAAGGTCCTTCGCCGAGTTCACGTAGAAACTGAAGGGGGCGTTCTTATAGGTATCAATGAGCATTCTTACCGGCTCGGACAGGGTTACCGTCAAGCGGCTCAGCTGGTCAGAAACGTTATCTACACGGGCGGCAACAATCACCGGGGCAATTCGCTCCGTAGTATTCCTGTCGAAATGTACCTTGTTCAGTTTCTTTTTAGAACCATAGACGAAGGTTGCAAAGCTAAGCAACTTGCCTGAACCGGCTGTTTTTATATGCTCCGAGAACGCCGTATCCTTCACCACAAAGGAGAGCACGTTGTCGGCCTTTCTTGCCTTATGGGCCGCCAAGATTTCGTCTTTACTGAAGGTGTAAGAACACTGCACCGCGGAATCCTTTGAAGCCGTGGAAAGGCTATCCTTGAAATAGTTCCTTGTGGTAATGTGTTCTTCATCCCAGTTCAAGCAGATATGGTCAGGCAAGGAATCCTTGTAATCGCCCTTTTCGTTGGGCTGGAATGCCCTATGGTAATAAATGGCGATGGAATCCGCACGACCATCCAGGTATTCTTTGGACGGCGAGTAATACGGCTCAACAATGCTCAGGTCTCCCTGGGACTTTCCATGGGCGTCGAAAATATCCACCAACTGCGGGTAGGGTACCGGAGGCTCCCGGAAACGCATGTTGATATAGGACGCCGCAGTCAGCAGGTTCACGTCACCATCTGCAAAGACGGTAATGTAGGCGGTGGAATCCTCTGTATATTCCTTACTGGAGCGCACAGAAATAATGGAAAAACCATCTACAAGGGGTGAGCCAGGAAGAACCTTCACACCCGGAGAGTTATATCCATCACCAGGCGTGTTCACTACAATGTTGCAATCCCTACAGATATCGTTCGTAATGGGGTTGATGACCAGCACATACAAATCCACGTCGCTACCTATCCAGTGGAAATACTCGTCACCATCCGCAGTATCAGGATCGCCCGCAATGGGATGTTTCCAGCTGAGGACTTTTCCAAGAGAATCGATATCCACCGGAGTGGCAAAGTGAAGTTCCGGCACATAGAACGTGATTGTGGCCTTTGTCTTCAAGGAAACATCTTTCTTTTCTTGCTTGCTGGTCATGCCGCCAATCGTCTGTTCAATCCAGATGGTGTCGATACCCGTTACCCCGACGGTCCTGGACTGAGCGAGGTTCAACATTGCGGTATCCGTCTGGGATGCGTAGGCATTCATGCCTTGAGCAAGTACCAGAGTATAAGATTGCCCCACAGCACCCAGCAGGTCCACCTCGCCCTCGGCGAAAGCAGAAACATACACCGGCACGCGGGTGCCAGCAAGACCCTTATCTACGAAAGTCCACTTGGTGCCAGACTTGTAATACGTGCTTGCAGTATCTCCTTGGTTTACCGTATAGGTGGAGGTTCGGGTCATCACATCCAGTGTACCCGCTATACGGAAGGAGATGTACCCCCCTTTACCCTCTTCACACTTGCCGTTCTTGTCGCAGAATTCAATCAACAAGCGATAGCTACCCGGAGAGAGCCCGTTTATCTTATTCGGATAAACCTTGGGGTTATACGGGTCGGAGATGTCTATACCTCCCTTCTGCATACCCGATTGGCCGGAAGCAAGCTTCGCCTTTTCTTCTCCGTTCCTGGTAACAATCCGGTATTGCAGTTTTCCGTACTTCTCAATGTCCTTGCCGCAGGCATGGACAGTGCCCTTGTCATTACTACCCCCGCCAACACCTGCCGCAGAAGCACAGGAACCATCACCGCTCTTATCGTAGCATACTTCGTATTTCACTGAACCGTCGGTGTTAGCACCGTTCGATGTAACCGAGACACCTGATGTTTGCCTAATGAACATGTTGGTTTTGATAATCACGTTACTCATGGTGGTGCGGCGGTCGCAGAAGAAGATGTCAAGGGAATATTCGATTCCCGGCACCAAGAAATCAGGACCATAAGTAGTATTGAGATTTTTCAGCACCACATGGCCTGGAGCGGCCAGGTGGGTTCCTCCGTTGTCCACAACAATCTTCTTGTTGATGAACACCCAGATGTCGTCATCTCCACGGAAGGTGAACTCCTGGTCTTCCTGGTAGGTGAATTTCGCATGAGATTCAAAACAAAACTGCTGGTTGTGCTGGCCATCCCAACGAGGAGCTCCCCAATTCCATACACCTGGCATGTCACCATTGGAAAAATAATGGCCCTTAGCGCAACACTTTTGCTCACTGTCACTGCAAGTATTACCCTTTTGAACTTGTTCATTCCGCTTGTTTTGATCCTTTTCTTCCCAGCAATGTTCTGTTAACCCACCACAATCCACACTACCAGGCCCATCCCAACCTGGGCCTTTGCAGTACCTATCAAAATCATCACTATCCATATTAAATGGAACTGGGCCCTGGGCATCACGTTTCTTTCTACAGGCAGAGCATGCCTTAGGACTAATTGATGTGACAACCGTAGCATCTGTGGTGTTGTCCACAGGGTGGAATCCCGTATGCCCAGCCATTGTCTCTGTATCCGAATCAAATGCCCACCGGCCATCACTCGCTCGTTTGAATGGCATATCGTAGCACTGTACCTCGTTCAGGCCCTCTTCGTAATTAAACAACCTGTTGAAATTTTCTACGGAACCAAAGCACTTTATGCCATTTCCACCTGCAGTAGTGTTTAGCTGGGGTTTGCCATTTGCCCCCAAGTCCGTCTGGACAATACCAGTATGCACACCAAGACACTGGCCAGCATATCCATCATTTTCATCATTAGTAGAAAAGATGTGCCCATATTTGGATGTCCACAGGGATTCATCGGTGTCATAAATGACGGCAGCCAGTTCAAAAGTACACACGCCATCTACACCAGGATCGTCAATAAATAAGCCACCAGTAGCATCTCCACCATCAGGCCACTGGGATTCATCAGGAATGTAATACAGAGTCTTTTTCCCGTAATTTTCCAAAATTTCCTTAAAAGGCAACGGCGTAGGATTCTCACCGGCGCCAGCAAATCCCTCTTCTCCAATTTTTTCATCAGGTGCGTTGTTATGGTAGAAAACAACCTCTTTCGGGGGATCATTGTAGGCCATCCTATACCAACCGCACATATCTGGGGCAACCTTCATCTTTTCGCCCGCGCCACCGTCGGCACTAATCATCATAAAATCGGACTGCCACTCCTTATCGTCGGGCACAAGGACGTAGATATAGCTCGCATTAGGAGGATTCTCTCCAGTGTAGGTTTTACCTGGATTATAGGGGTCTTCTTCCACATAGAGGTCTTTGTTTGATCCCGGACAATCTATATGTCCATTTTCGCCAATCTGTCCAGAACCATTCCAAGTTGTCGATGTCACAATAGAGCCACTAGCCCAAACATCATCATAATCCATCAAGCCAATGTAGTTTTTGTCGCCCCAGCCACTGTTTGCAGCAGTGCTTAAATCCATCACATAGTATTCACCCTCCTTTTCAGTGACTTGAGTGGATTTTTGTTGCAAGGCGACATAAACCTTACTCCATGTCGAAGGAGCCTTAAAATGGAGTTTACCGCTGCAAGCCGCATCTGCTGTACCGCTGAAAGCGCCGACTGCGACCAGCAGTGCCGGTAGGACCTTTCCAAAAACACTCTTCATACCAGATATGGAAAACCTTTTTGACATAGATTTTTCACCTTTCTTACATACTACAAACGGTAACAGGCCATAAGCCTGTCACACAATACCCCCAAAATCTATCCTTTTATCGCCAAAAAAGCAAACGGAAATTTGAAAAAAAACGGCAAAATCCAAAAAAAAGTGAGCCAAGGCTTTCATTTCAGCAAGGCGGGCACATTATGTAAATTTTTATTTTCGCTTTTGCCGTGTTCGGACCGACGAACACCCGACAGAGGAATGCAAGCGGATCCCCACCTGCGTGGGGATGACGAGATTGCTTTGATAGCGGATTCCCACCTCCGTGGGGATGACGAGATTATTCATGGGAATGACAAGACGAGGGTTTACTATATTATGTCATTATGAAGAAAAAAATCCTACTCCCCATTCTGGCCCTTGCGGCCCTCTCCCTCACGGCCTGCGGCGGGCATTTTGCCAAGACCCAGACCACCGAACAGCAGAATGCACCCCTGGACTGCACCGGCCTCCACATGAAGCACGCCCAGTGGCACTTCACCGACGCCAACGGCCTTGCCCTAGATGTAACCGGCGCCTGCCACAAGGGCATGAAGCACGGAAACTTCGAGTTCCTCGTCGATGGCAAGAAGGTCGCCGTCACCAAGTTCGTCAAGGACACCGAGCAAAAGACATCCTGCGAAGCCACCGGCGAAAAGACCAGGGATCCCCTGGAAAAGTGCCTCGCCAAGGTGGGCAAGTAATTATCAAATTACCCTCAAGGAGCCGCGGCAACGCGGCTTTTTTTATATTGTAAATGAAACAGACGTGGAGAAACAATGGGATACGATTACACAAGTCACAGCAAAAAATTCGCCATTCGCGTTTTGCTCGCAACGTTCCTTTGCGCCGGAGTTGCTGTACTTTTGGCATGCAGCGACGACAGTTCCTCCAGTGCAGGCGATGAGCCTGCCGTATCCACGAAGACTAGCGCCCTAGAAGTGGACGAAGAACACAACATAATTACCTGGACTACCGAAAATTCCAAAGACATGTGCCTCCTTGAAAACGGCTCGTTCACATGGAAAACAGTAAACCTGGGAACCTCTAAGGAATCCGCCCGATACGAATTCCGGGGCGACACCCTGGTACTTTACTCCCTGGTTTACAACAATGGCGAACAAGAGCGATTCGGTCACATGTACCTGGGCGGTACAGCTGGCAATATCTACGGCACTTGGAAGGCCCTTTTCTGCGACTTCGACCCGGTAGAAAAAAACACCTTCTGCGCAACTGGCGACGTCTTTACCACAAAAACCATTACCCTTTCCAAGGGCGAAATGACCACCGAAACCCTATATGACTTTGAAAGATACAGCGCCCAGAAAAGCGGGAACCTGGTACTTTCTGAATTGACGGCAGACATTCTCCGGGCTTTGAAAGGAACATTCGAACTCTACATTCCAGGAGCATTCGTCGATGACTCCGCAAGAGTCCTGAGCCTTATTCAGGAATACAAGATTACCACAGTTTCGCAAACCAAGACATCCATCAACTTCAAGATGGATGGCAAGGAATACGCCCTCAAGTACAACGAGGCCGAAGAGACCTTGGCCAAGGATGGCAGCGAAAAGGTGAACCGCACCGTAAAGCTGGAACTATCTTCAGAAAAGACCACCTGCAACCTGGACTTTGAACGGACCTTTATGGAAAAGTCCCTGTGCAAAAGCGAAAATAAGGACTACCTTGACATAAACAAGGAAATTATTGACAGACAGGGAAACACCTTGGAATTCGCCGTCGCCTACCTGGCCAACAACCAGGAGGAATTCGAGAAGTGCGTCAAGTCCGTTAGCCCGGCTTCAAGCAGCAATGAACAAGGCTACGACGGCGAACTCAACTAACAGCCCTGCCGTTTAATGGTCGGCACGGCGGCAAGGAGCGTCTTGGTGTATTCGTGCTGAGGGGCGGTCAGAACTGTCTTTGCCTCGCCACGCTCTACAATTTTTCCAAAGTACATGACCAGCACCAAATCGCTCAGGGCACGCACCACCTGCATGTCGTGACTGATAAACACGATGGACAGGTCCAGCTCCTTGCGCAGGTCGTCCAGCAGGTGCAGAATCTGGGCCTGAACCGAAACGTCCAGGGCGCTGGTCACCTCGTCGCAAAGCAAAATCTTCGGCCGGACCATCAGGCTCCGGGCAATGCAGAGGCGCTGCCGCTGCCCCCCCGAGAATTCGTGGGGGAACTTTTGGAGAGACTGAGCAGGTAAGGAGACCCGCTCCAAAAGTTCCTTTGCCCGTGCCTCCGCCTCAACCTGCTTTACACCACGGGCAAGCAGCGGCACCGTCAGAATTTCGGAGACTGTCTGTCTCGGGTTCAAGCTGCTGTAGGGATCCTGAAAAATCATCTGCACCAGGTCCGAAACCCGCCTGCCCGAAGGTTCCAACCGCCCTTTCGCCACATTTTCTCCAAACAACCTGAGTCGCCCCTCCGCCACAGGGACAAGCCCTACCAGGGACTTTACCAAGGTGGTCTTGCCGCAGCCGGACTCTCCCACCACCGAAAGAATCTTCCCTTGGGGCAAGTCAAAAGAAACCCCGTCCACCGCCGTAAAATAATCCTGGACCTTTCCCAGGACTCCTCCACGACGCGGAAACCGGACCGACAGGTCCCGGACTTCCAACACAGGATTTTCCGTATTTTCGGACAACCGAAATTACCCCTGTTCCTTGCCCGATTCTTCTTCCAGGCTGTTTAGGGCTTCTTGAACATTCTGTTCCGTCTTCAAGAGAATCTGCCGGCACTTTTTCAGCAATTCCGTGGCCTCCTTGACCTGGTCCGAAAGTTCATCAATACCCATCTCTGAGTTGTCGATACGCGTAAGAATGCTTTCCAGGCGGTCCATGGAGTTCTTGTATTCCAAATTTTCGGTACTCATATCCGAGAATATAGTTACATTTAACGAACATGGATTTCAACATGTGGCATAGGCATCCTGTTTTTTCACAGGTCCGTCTCCTTTCTGTGGCGACGACGTTCCTGCTTGCGGCCTGCCTAGACATTCCGGATACCCCCGAGCCCCAAAACACGGCATCTTATGTGACGGTCTATGCCGTCCAAAAAGGCAATGCTGATTCCACCAGCCTAAAAATCCACCCCGAAAAATCCGCCACCCTCAAAGCCGAGGTGCACCCAAAGGGCTTGGAGTCCGAGCTAAACTTCAGCTGGTACAGGGATTCCCTGCTGGGGAGTGGCGTCACTTTCAAGATTCCCGCCTATCCAGAAGAAGACGAAATCCCCAACAGGCTTGTGGTAAAGGATGGCGAAGGAAATTCCGTCTCGTCGAATTTTGAAATTACCGTCAACAGCCCACCCACTTTTATCGAGGACTTTTTCCCGGCCCAAGGTGATACCCTGTACGGCACAATCCGCACTGCATTTCCTTTCAGCTGGAAAGCCTACGACAACGAAGACGCTTCGCTAGACTACATCTTGAAAATTGACACGGCCCATTACCATGTAGGCGCCCTGGAAAAAATCCAGCAATCTGGTCTCCACGCAGGAATTCACCTTTTCCAAGTCATCGTGAAAGATTCCGAAGGAGATACCGACACCCTGCCTTTGGTCAAGTTTTACGTGGTTGACACCCTGGAGGCGAAAAGATGAAGCATATCGCCGCCATATTTGCCACCTTCGCAGCCTTTGTATTTTTAGTCGCCTGTTCTGATAGCGACCAGTACCTCTACGATGAAGAAGATTCCGTCGCCCTCCAGATTCACGCCGAAATGACCCTCACCTACGGAACGGACTCCGCAGAGGCTTGGGCGGACCAATATCAATGTATCGATAATTGTACCCCGCAGGTTATACCCTCCCGCGTAAGGGCCGATACCGTTACCTCCAAGGATTCCGTCATCTTTATCGGAGAAATCATGCCAAGCAGGCAGGCCCATTACCGCGAATATTTCTGGACCCTAGACGGCAAGGAATTTTCCAGCGACATGAACTTCCGCAAACCCGTCACAAAGGCAGGATACCACGAAGTGTGTTTTGTGGTGTTGGACTACTACGGCGACACCCTGAGGGACACCCTTCAGCTCTGGGTTTCAAACCCGCCTATCATAGAGACCCAGGGGTTCATTCCCGCCATAGGGAGCCAGGGACTTTCACCAAAGGAGGGCATCACCTTCGCCTGGCACGGCTACGACCCCGATTCCATCTCGAAGGTGTATTACAAGTTCGAAATCCAGGAACCTCGGGGTATCCGCTATACCGACAATCTTCACCGAAAGCTTTACACGACCAGCAATGACATTTTGGAAACTCTTCTGGAAGAGCCTTTCTTTACCTACTGGGATAACCCGGGCTCCTACCATCGGCTAGAAAACTTGAAGTTCTACACCTGGAGTGTCCGTGCGGTCAACGAGTTCGGACAGGAATCGGACAGCCTTATCCAGGGAGAATTCTTTACCAAAGGGAACAAAAACGAAGGCGGTGTCCAAACCTTCATTCGTTTCTCGAACGAATCCCTTTACGACAGATACTACTTCAGTTACCTCGGAAAAATCCATCTAGACATCCTGGACTCCTTGTCTAATCCGGTTATTGAACAGGAGATGGGTCTAGATACGAACCAAACCATCATTTCACCGTTGAAACCCGGCAAGTACAGAATTATCGCGAGCCTACCGAAACTCACGGACTTTATCCCAGACACAGCCGATGTCACCGTCCTGCCTGGAGAAATTTCCGTCGCGGACACCCTATTTCTCAAGGACACCGTCCCTCCGTCCAACAAGTACCTTTCCCCCGAAGGTCTCCTACAAGACCAAGACTCCCTGGATTTCAAGGACACCCTACAGTTCTATTTTGAGGACCACGGCGGAGACCTCCGTCAGGAAGTTCTCTGGAACGGACAGGAACTGCGCGGCTACGAACACCGCAACACCCTTTATAGCGATGACCACACCTCGGACACCATTCTGATAACCCTCCCCAAATCTTACAAGAGCTGGACATACCAACTGCTCACCCTCAAGGCTTTTGACTATAGTGGCAACACCAATTTCAAGACCTACGTCATCAGACCCAGCCTTGAAAGGCCTGAACCAGAGACCAGTTCCTCCAGCGCAGAAAATTCCAGCAGCGCAGGAGGCGAAAATGAATAGGCTGTTCTTTGGCGCTGCTCTCGCCTGCCTTTTCTTGTTTGTTGCAGGTTGTCGCGAAGACGCCCTGATTGGACCTGGCGACATTCAGGCCCTGCAAGCCTACATGACAATCGGTTCGTACAGTGAAAACGGGAAAATTTACATCTCGCCATCATCTGACAGTATATACCTGCAGCAAGGCTTCCGTTATACATTTGAGGCCAAATACCTTGTGGGAGGTCACGAAATCCGTCCGGACAGCGCCCAAGAGGTATATCGTTCCCATTTCTGGGATCTAGGGGACGATTCCGTCAACGCCACAATCCTAGAGCATCTCTTTGATTCCGCCGGATACTACCTCTTTGTTCTTAACACCGTAGATTACGGTGGCGACACTTTAAAGGATACTGCCCATATTTTTGTCAGCACCCCATTGTCCATTCATCTGAGCGCACCCGCCGAAGGTTCAAGCATTGAGCCCCTTTCCGATGATTATGTTGAAATGAACTGGGACATTTCTGGCATCGACCCCTGGGAAAAGACAAGTTGCTCCATTTACGCAGCCGTCGCCGACGACATCGAGCTGAATAGAGCCAGCAGCTATTTTAGCCGACCTACATCTAGCTGGCTTGGCGTCTTAGACACACTGGCCCCCCTCTACACAGGGGACTGCCAGAACGGCGCTTTGCTCAAAGGCCCCCTGATTTCAGAGGAATGGCTCAAAAGAAACGGTTTTAACCTCAGGGACACCTCCCTTACCGTCTATTGGGGAGTTAAAGCCACCGCCTACACCGAAAACGGTTTTGAAGAATACTCCTCAGATGTTTCGATGTTCAACACCCTTTTCCTTGGAGGCGACTCCTCCGTCATCCAGATTAAGCCCACCTACGAAAGCCTCGTGACGGGCACAAGCGTTTCTACCCGAATTGTGCTTGTCAGTGCATTAGGAGACACTTTAAAGGATTTTCTTTACGACACCCCAAAACAGACGATGAACATCAAGGTTACCCCCCAAACAAGGCTTCGCCTTTATGCCCACGAAACAAAACTGACCGATTACGAGCCCAGAGCCGCTACCATTGATGTTCCCGAGCGCTCCATGGTCCGGCTTGCCGACAGCATCGTCTTTACAGACAAGATTCCACCCAAGGCCGCTCCCGTAAAAAACGATTTCGCGTTAAGCGACAGCATCAAGTTCTATTTCATGGACATGGGTTCTGGAATCAACCCCACCCAAAAGAAGTTTATCCTCGCCGATTACGACACCATAGACGTGGTCTACGAATCGTCCACACTCTCTTTTGCGAACCCCTGCCGCAGGGAATGCAAGATAAAGATTCCTATTCCCGACAACGCCAGAAACCGCAATACCGAACTATTCTGGACTATGACTCCGTTCAAGGATTCTCTCCACATCGCAGGCCCCTTTGTCCAAACGGAGGAACAACAATGATTTTCAAAAAAGTCATTCTGTTTTTCCTGTTTTTGCTTTGGGGGCTTAATTACGCCGACGATAAAGATTCCCGTGAGCGGTATTTGCACGTATCCACCAACCCCTCAGGAGCAGACCTTTACGTCGGAAACGCCCATCCCGATTTTTCCAGGAATCCGGACTACAGGATACCCGCATTCGTATCTGTTCCCCTGGACAAGGACCAGGTGCTTATCACCCTGTTCCGTCCGGATTTTAGGGACACCAGCATCAACGTGACCCTTTCTCAAAAAGACACTTCATTCTTAATCGTAGCCCTCGCCCCTGCCTTTGACGAGACTTTCCTACAAGAGCAACAGGCGGACTTGAATCACCGAAGCAGGCGAAACCTGGGCCACCGTCTGATGATAGCTTCCATAGTGCCGCTAGCCGCAAGTGCCATTGCCGCAGGTGTTGCCGCCTACGAAATCGGCAAGGCGAACGATAGTAAAAAGAGCATCGAAAATACCGTCATCACATCGGGAGACAATTACCGACAAGAGCAAAAAAATTTCGAGGAATATCGGGACAACGCCAAAACAGCCAAAAAAACAGCTCTTGTTTCCCTTGTAGCTGGAGGCATCATCCTTTCGGTCGGACTCTTTCTATCTTTCTAGGTGTATCATGAAATCCACGTATATCGCATTAATCCTTCTGCTCGCCCAGGTCCTGCTTGCCGCAGAACAGCAAGGGCCTTCTGTCAGCGTGGAGCTTTTATCCGGCACAAAGCAAAAAGCCCAATTCCTCGGTATTCAAAACGATACCGTCCAGCTGGGCGGCTACATCAACAACAAGTTTACCGTTGTCCGTATTCCCAGAGAAAAATTCAAATCCATCATAGATTCGTCGGGCTCGGACTTGCTCCAAAACAAGATTGATTCCACAGCCATCAAAACGGATACTACAGCAAATTCGGTCGATTCGGCACAAACGGCAGCCGACAGTTTAGGAGCAGATTCGCTTGCCCACCCGCAAGTCGCCGGGACGCCGAAACCTCTTGAGCTTTCGTCCCCTACCGTGCTGGTCAGTTTCGAAGACGAAATCGGAGATTCCTCCTTGGTTTTACAAATCAACACCCTCGCCGCCAGATTCCTGTTGGAAAGCGGCGAAAAAATCCACATCCTAAAGAAAAAGGACATTCCCGACTGTAGCGACAATATCTGCCTGCAGGATACCCTTTCTTCCAAGGGCGCCACCACGGTCTATTTTGGGAAAATCGTTCCCGTACAAAAGAAAGATTCACTTATGCTCCTGCTTACGAGGGTGGTGTTTGAAGAAGATCTGCCCACCATCTACAAGAGCGAATTGAGAATTTCTCGTTCCAAGTCCGCCAGCGACCTCATCTCCAAGGACAAACTAAGAATTTTTCTACTGGAGGCACAAGGCAAGGACGCCTCAAACTTGAAAAACAAGACGGGTTATATCGACATC
The DNA here is from genome assembly GCA_946414025.1 of uncultured Fibrobacter sp. GTDB lineage: Bacteria > Fibrobacterota > Fibrobacteria > Fibrobacterales > Fibrobacteraceae > Fibrobacter. The sequence continues at coordinate 15,421 of CAMKMX010000019.1, read as the reverse complement.
GATACCGACCCTGAGGGCGCAACCCTTTCGATGCCCGAGGAAAACGCCCTGTGCAGATCTCCCTGCACCATCCCTGTAAACGACACAGCCGCCGTCACCATTTACGCATACTGGAACGTGGATCAGCACCTGTGGGGAGGTTCCGTGACCAAGCACCCCATACCGGGTGACACGGTAAGGACATCCATAAAGCTAAAGCGGGTCAATCCCGAACTCAGGGTTATTACCAACCCAGCAGGGGCAGAAATTTTCTCTAGCAAGGGCGAAATCACCAAACGCAGCAAGACTATCGGGGTTACACCGGCGAGGTATCCCATTCTAGAACCCGGACTTGTCCAGTTCAAGCTCCGCAAGTTCGGATTCAAGGACACCCTGGTTGCAGTCTATGTCCCTCCCGTCTCCGATGTGACCGTCAATGTGGAAATGGAACAGGAAACCAGCTTCAAGGAAATCCAGGCACAGCAGGAATGGGAAAAGGGTCGTAAGAGAATCCGCCTTGGGCACACCATGATGGGCGTTTCCATCGCGCCCATTATCGTAGGCGCCCTGTTCACCTACCTGGCCCAATTAGATTACAGAGACGCCGAAGACATCAAGGACGAACTTGGCTACTCCGCTACCATAGGGGGAGAATCCTACCAGAAAAAAGTAAAAGAGAACAAGGACCTGGTGGATGACGGCGACCAAAAGACGGTCATCGGCCTCTCTCTTATCGGAGCGGGCATCTTGGTCCTCGGTGTCGGATTCGTCATTTCTTTCTAAACATCCAGAAATTGACCCAGAAAAAGGCGCAAAGCGCCCTGGCACAACAAACCACCACGCAAAAAAGTTAAATTTGAACGCGATGCGTAAAGTATTACTTATTTCCCTGCTTTTTGCCGTGGCCGCTATGGCCGCCGATTTCGAGCGCTCCAACTGGAGAATGCAGCTCTATGTTCAAGGTGAATTTGCCTTTTTGAATTTCCAGGACAAGAACCCCGAGCTCTTGCTAGACGAAATTGACAAAGAGGTGATGACATTTCCCATCAATGCGGGTTTCCTCTGGAGTCCGCTCATCACGCCTTTCTACAAGGCGGACATTCCCTTCACCTTCTGGCTGGGCGTCGAAGTCAACTCTATCCAGTTCGGCGAAATCGCGAGCAACCCAAAGTACACATTCAAAGGCAACAGCTGCGGTCCTAAGGGGGCCGAAGGTGTATGTGACGATGCCGGACGAGGCGAAACCCTGTCGTTCCGCTCCTACGCACCGTCTGTACTGGGCGGTTTCACGTTCAATCTGATTGGTGACCTGGACATCCGCGTCTTGGGCGGTTATGGATTCCACTTTTTCAGCTTCTATGACGAAATATTGGGCAACACCAATCAAAAAACAAGCATCGTCCCCACCGCTTTTGCCTCTGGCGCTCTGGAATACAGGATTGGAGAGATTTTCAAAGATGTTGATTTCAAGATTGGTGTAAATGTCCGCAAGGACTTCTTGCCCTTCGAAGATGTCAAGGCGACAAACAAATCCCCCGCCCTCGAACAGCTTGGCGGAGGGCTTCCTCCGGCATACTCCGGCGTCGAGTTCGACAAGATTTCCTACAAGTTGCCCGTACGTGTGGGCCTGGAAATCTCTCTTGACTTTGGCCGCGAAAGCCGCCGCGACCGCCGCATGAGGTATGTACTCCACGACCGCGACGACGTGCTCCGCAAGAACAGCGAAGTCAAGGACACCCTCTCCGACTGGGACTGCATGGCCATCGAGCGTGACTACCGGTTCTTCTTGGACGAAGACGGCAACCTGCCCGACATGAGCGAAGCCTTCACCAAGACCCAGTTCTCCGACGTGCTGGAAAGCTTCCTCGCCTTCTGCCACCCCGAAGACCTGGCCACCAAGGAAAAGCTGTACGCCACCCTAGATACGGGCAAGGTCCAGTTGAAGGAATACCAGACCAAGCAAGAAGATTCTCGTTTCGAGCAGGTCATGGCGTCCAACGATCCCGAAATGCTGGCCATGTACCTGGAATACTATCCGGACTCCCCCCACAGGGCCGAAGTGGAAGCCAAGCTGCAAGTGCTGGGTGAATACCACAAGTTCCGCGAGATTCAAGCCCAGAACACCTTCAAGGCCTACCTCACTTACCTGAACGACAATCCTAACGGAGCCTTCCGTGACGAAGCCGAAGCGGGAATCTTCGAACTGGTCAAGGGAAGCGGCCGCCTGAAGGATTACGAGATTTACCTGAAGCGGTTCCCCGAAGGTAAGTTCGTGGAAGAGGCCAAGGCCGCCCTCAAGGGCGCAAATGCCGATGCTCCTTCCATGATAGAAGCCCAGACCGGCGAGTCCGAAGAAGAGGCAGAGCCGGCACCAGCCAAGAAGCATAACAAGAAAAATCAGAAGAAGTCCAAGGGCAAAAAGAAGAAATAGACTTTGAAGTGCGGCGTGTGCCGCACCTTTACCCCGTTGCCCTCATTGTATGAACTTTAAAGCTCTCGCAATTCTGCTATTCGCGTTTTGTGCCGTTGTTTTCGCCCAACCTGGGGTTGAGGTTGCCATTCAAGACTCCACCGCATTGCAAGGCACGGCCTCTACAGGAATTTACACCCAAATTATCGACTGGTACAACAACAACCTAAACTACGGCACCATCACCCTTCTCATGGCCGTAGAGAGTTCCTTTATTCCTTTTCCATCGGAACTGGTTGTGCCCCCTGCCGCCTACAAGGCATTGCAACCGGGATCTGACCTGAGCATCGTGCTGATTGTGGTATTCGCCAGCATGGGAGCCCTTATCGGAGCCTTTATCAACTACTTCTTGGCCAAGTTCCTGGGGCGTCCCATTGTGTACAAATTCGCCGATTCCAGAGTGGGACATTTTTTGCTCATCGACACGCAGAAGGTTGAAAAGGCCGAAAACTATTTCCGAGACCACGGAGCCATTTCCACCTTCGTGGGCAGGCTTATCACTGTCATCCGCCAACTGATTTCTATACCGGCAGGGCTATCCAACATGAAGCTCCTGCCCTTTACGCTCTACACCTTTCTTGGTGCCACCATCTGGAACTGCGTGTTGGCGGTTCTCGGATACCTGGCTCACGGCCAAAAAGACATTATCGAAAAGTACAACTCCGAACTGGCCATCGCTCTGCTTGGCTTCGGCGCGCTTTTTATCGGTTATATGGTGTGGAATGCGGTCAAGCCGCGCAAAAACTAGTCCTTGACGCAGCGGACCGAAAATGCGTTTTCTGTAGAATACAGATTTTCGTGAAAGGTTTCGTCTCCGAATTCCAGCATGCGGGCATAGGCCTTCTTGGACTTTTTGCCCTTTTCCCTAGAAGAACTCCAAAACAGGGAACGTTCCTTTATTTTGTCAGACCGAGCACCATCCTTGGCAACATAACCAGCAGGTAGGGCCGCAAAACCAATTTCGTCTGTTCCGGTATTTATGACTTCGTACTCGTCCAAATATATAGGTTCACCGGTGTGCTGGTCAAAAATTTTCTTCTTTTTTTTCTTTGTTTTCCAGTCGTCTTTTGTTTTTAGGGCATTTCCCGGTTTCGACTTGGAATTTTCGGAAACATAGGCCGTCAGGTCGCGCCATTCCGAGCGGGACGGAAGATGCCAGCCTACAGGGCACGCCTTTTCTGCCTTTTTCCAGGTATAGAGACGGCCATATTTTTTGCAGTTGTCAATCTTGCGTTCATAGCACCAGGAATCGTCCATATGCAAATTCAGGTTCTCGGCCATCCACGTCTGCTTGCCGAGTTTTATGGTTTTGTAAGTCTTTCCGTCGCGATCATCCTTGAAGGATCCCTTGACAGGGGCAGACTGGGCAACGGAGAATAACCCTATCATACACAAACAAACCATCAACTTTTTCATACGACACCCTTTAATCATTTTCACTTACATCACTCCAAATTATACATAATATGCGACCGTCAAGACACACTCCCGTCATACAAAAAAGCTAAAAGTCGCAATTTTTGACACAACGGTTAGCCTGAAACTCAGCTTCAAGGACTTTTATACCTTTATTGTAGCGACGATAACTGCCATGACGGAGCCCCCTTTCGAAAGTCATTTCCTCCTTGATTGCCCCCAAATCATCATAGAGTCGCGCCACTCCATGGATTTGACCGCGAGAATACGGAATCTTTCGGCGGAGGGTTCCCCGTTCATCCCATTCTTCGCTTTCACCTTCAAGAACGCCGTTCTTGTACATTTCTCTGGACTTTTTCAGTCCGTTGTCGTGATAATTAACGGAAGGACCGTTTTCTACACCAGCCTCGTAAGAAATCTCTTGCCAGGGTTTTCCGTTCTCGTAAAAACTTGAGAAAGTTCCTTCTAGTAGCCCGTCACGATAGAACGCCTTAATGGCAATTTTCCCGTCAGGGTGATACGACAGGGACCAACCCTCCTTGACATCGGTCCCATGCTGCACCGTATAGATTCGTGCGACATCTCCATCTGGATAAACTGTTTTTACGGTATCCAAAGAAACGCCGTCAGCCTCCGCGGAGGTTGCAAAAGCAATAACAAGAAAAACGATAAAAAAGAGCCGTTTCACTGAATCAAATGTAGCTATATCAACTCCGATTTTTTATCTTGTTGAAGCCGATGCGCGTTACATTTTTAAATCCTCCATTCCACCCGATGTTCAGTCGCGAGTCCCGCAGCCCCTGCGTGACCAAGTCCAGCACTCTTTACTGGCCCATGTTCTTAAGCTACGCGGCCGGTTCGGTGGAAGCGGACGGTAACGAAATCCAACTTATCGACAGCCCTGCCATGGAACTAGACCTGCCGAAAACTCTGGATGGCGTCAAGAAATTTGACCCAGCGCTTGTTATTTGCAGCACCAGCACGCCGAGCATTTTGAACGACCTCAAGGTAGTGCACGCCATCAAGAATGCGCTTTCGAATGTGAAGGTCGCCATCATGGGCACGCATGCCACCGCCGAGCCGCTGGAATCCATGGAGATGGAGCCCTCCCTCGATTTCGTGATTATCGGCGAGGCGGACTACACCTGTAGGAACCTCGTGAGGAGCCTGCGAGGCGACGGTGTTCCCGTGAACCAGATTGCGGGCCTCGCCTTCCGCAAGGAGGACGGCACCACCGACTTCCAGCCCGAGGGCCCGAAAATCGAGAACCTGGACGAACTCCCGTGGGTCTCAAAGGTCTACCGCAAGCACCTATACAGTTGCTACAAGAAGTATTTCTACGGTGCGAACTTGAACCCGCTGATTGTTATTCTCTCGGGCCGCGGTTGCCCGAACCGCTGCAGTTACTGCGTGATTCCGCAGACGCTCAACGGCCACAAGTTCCGCCGCCGAACACCGAAGGACGTGGTAGATGAACTGCAGTACATCAAGGACAATTTTGAAGATTTGGGCGAAGTCTTCTTCGAAGACGACACGTTCACCGCTAGCCACGAGCACGTGAAGGAAATCTGCAACCTGATTCTGGAACGCGGCCTCAAGATTACGTGGAGCTGCAACGCCCGCGCCGATGTTCCGCTGGATTTGCTCAAGCTCATGAAAAAGGCGGGCGGCCGCGAGATGTGCGTGGGTTTTGAAAGCGCCTCCCCCGTGGTTCTTGAGAACATCCACAAGGGCGTGAAGAACACCGACAAGGCAATCGAATTCACGAAGAACGCCCGCAAGGCAGGCCTGCTGGTGCACGGCTGCTTCATGGTGGGTAACCCGGGCGACACGCCGGAAACGCTCCGCATGACGCTCGACTACGCCAAGAAGTTGAACCCGAACACCGCGCAGTTCTACCCCATCATGGCGTACCCCGGCACCGAGGCCTACAAGGAAGCCCTCGAAAGCGGTGCATTACAGACAAAAGATTACAACCAGTGGCTGGACAAGGACGGGTTCCACCGCACCACCATCCAGCGCGGTGAACTCAGCAGCCAGGCACTTGTAGATTTCTGCGACAAGGCCCGCCGCGAATTCTACCTGCGCCCGAGCTATATTCTGCGTCAAGGCATCATGGCCCTCAAGAACCCGCGCGAACGCTACCGCGTAATGCGTGGATTCGGCACCCTCGTAAAGCACCTGTTTAGGAAGCACGGGCAACTCGCCCCTGTGGCGCGCCAGGCCCCGACGGTGAAAGAGTAACGAGTTGTCAGTTTTCAGTCCTCAGTATTTAATTTGGCACCAAAGGTGCGATTATAAGGACTCACAACTGACTACTCAAGACTCACCACTCATTTACCGGCCGGCGAACTGGTCGCCTGATTTAATTTCCGTTTCCTTCGAGCCGTTCAAATTCACAAGACGACTAGGGTCATAACGCATATCCCGAGCCAAACCTTCACGGAGCGCGTGCAACCTGTCAAAAAATTCCGCCGGTTCTTGAGCCGTAAGCAAGGTCTGCCGAACCTGCATGGCGGCATCGTCGGAATCTACTAGATTCTCGCCTTCGCGAGAATGACGAAGGTTCGAGTCTCCGGAGCCATTCAGAGTCTTTTCACTCGCGTCTAAACAGAACCCCTTGCAGAGCCTTGCCGCCAGCTGCTTGAGGCGGCCCAGCGCGCCCATTTCCGTAGAACCGTCTTCTAGCTTGAACTTGTAGTAAAGCGGAAACACGCCCAAGGCATCTACCGCAGAAATTTCCTTAGGGGCAAGACCTTCCCAGGCATCGGCAATCTGGCCGAACAGCCAGGGATTGTGCATGGCGCCACGCCCGATGGACACGCCGGAAACTCCGTAATTTTCAATTCGGTCAAAAGCCGTCTCCACGCTGTTCACGTCGCCGTTCCCGATTACAGGAATCTTTGCTGCGGCAGCCACCTTCCCTATCCAGTCCCAGTCGGCAAGTCCGTTGTAGCCCTGCAGGCGAGTCCGTCCGTGGACGGTGAGCATTTCCACGCCCTCGCCTTCGGCAATCTTCAAAGTCTCCATCACGTTGATACTTTCAGAGTCCCAGCCGATACGGCACTTGAGGGTGAGCGGCATCTCCGGGCAAGAACGGTCCAGTGCGGTGCGGACCTCGTGCAGGATTTCCTGCAGGCGGGGCAGGTCCCGAAGCAGGCCCGAGCCGCTCCCCTTCCCCGCCACCTTCGGGGCGGGGCATCCGGCGTTGACCTCTATGAACTCCGGATGGAGCTCCAGGGCGATTTTCCGGGCGGCTTCCGCCATCTTGTCCGGGAACCTCCCGAAAATCTGGATACCGAAGGGACGCTCTTCCGGAAAAAACTTCAGCTGCTTGTGGCCGTCCAGCCTAAAGATGGCGTCACCGTCGGTAGGCACGAACTCCGACACCAGAAGCCCCATGCGGTTGCCCGACAGCACCCGACAGAGCCTGCGGAAAGGCGCATCCGTCACCCCGTCCATAGGGCTGAGGATCGTATTTGGGAAAATCTCCCTGTCCCGGAGCCTAAAAGAGGTCCTTTTCGGCTTTTTCACAACTTTCAACATTCTTACCACATTTATTCACAAATTTTCCGCAATGAAAGCCCGAAAAAAATATTTATTTTTCGCTAGACCTATACGCTAATTCGTTGTTAATCCTATATTTAAGTCGTGCCTAACGTAACAAAACAATCTCTTATTCTTGATATAGCCAAGTCCACAGGGCTTGCCCGCAACGACATCAAGGTCGTGGTGGAACAGTTCCTGGACCTGGTGGGTGAAAAACTCATCGATGGCAATACCATCGAAATCCGTGGCTTCGGGACCTTCGCCTGCAAACCCCGCAAGGCTCGCCCGGCCCGCAACCCCCGTACCGGCGAGACCGTCCTCATCGAGGAGCGCCTGGTGCCCACCTTCAAGTTCAGTAACGACATCAAGGACAAGATCAACACGTTGGAAAACATTGCCGCCGAAGCCGAAAGCCTCCCCGAGGTCGCAACGGAAACGGCACAGGACTCCGAAGGCTGACCCGAGTCGGCCTCGTGCCCGCGACACCAAATCAAGAATTGATAAAGCCAGGCCTTCTCTCAGGAGAGGGCCTTTATTTCGTCTTCTGTCAAGAACCGCCAACCGCCCGTGCCCAGAGACCTGTCCAGCAGCACCGGTCCAATGGCGACCCGCTCCAGGGTCTCCACGTGATTGCCGACGGCGGCGAACATGCGGCGCACCTGATGGTACAGGCCCTCGCCGATAGAAATGACCACGGAGCCGTTCTCTACGGAAATTTCCTTGGCCTCCACCGGGCGGCGTTCGTCCTTAAGCATCACACCCTTCAGCAGGTCGCTTTTCTGGCCTTCGGTAAAGGGCCGGGCCAGAGTCACGCGGTACTTTTTCAGCAGGCCTTTCTTGGGACTTTCCACCTTGTGGATAAAGTCCCCCTGGTTCGAAAGCAAAATCAGTCCCGATGAATTGGCGTCCAGGCGGCCCACGGTCTGGATTCCCATGGCCGTAAAGCGGTCCGGCAGCAGGCTATAGACCGACGGATAATCGCGAGCGTTGTGGCTGCACTCCACATCTACGGGCTTGTACAGCATCACGTAGAGCTTTTCCACCGTTGGGATTTCTTCGCCGTTTACCGTGATGAATTCGGGCCGTTCCTTGAGTTCCAGAAAAGGGTCTTCCACCACGTTCCCGTCCAGTTCCACCAGGCCCATGCGGACCAGGGCGCGGGATTCCTTGCGGCTTCCGAAGCCGATGGATGCAAGCAGTCGTTCCACAGTCAAAGCAGGCATTATTCCTCCACCAGCCAGTTCAGGATTTTCGTACGCACGTAGCCCAGTTCAGGGAGTTCTCCGGTCTTGAGGACCGCTGCACGGCGACGCCAGAATACAAAGGCGAATATGCCGCCATATACGGAACTGACCGTCAAGAACCAAATCGTTCTGCACAAATTAACGCTTGCCTCGATGTGGCCTGCCGACTGCAAGTCATGATCGCGGGTCCAGTCCATCCGCAGGTCCCAATCTTCTAGAAACGGATAGCCCTTGAGCATGGCGTTTAGGGCGGCTCCATAGCCCATGGACTTGTAATCCATGCGGATTCCCTCTACGTAGCAATCCCTGAAACGCACTTGGAATACGTTTACGAAACTGTTCAGAATTTTCTTGCTGTAGCACAGCCCCCGCTCGTCAATGTCCGGAGTCAGCAGCAGGGTCCAGAATTCCCGTTCCGTCAGGCTTTTCCTAGCTTCAGGCTCGGGGCTCGGGGGTTGAGGCTCTGAAGTCGAAGCTTCAGGTGCGGGGCTCGAGGCACGAGGTTCGTCATCCTCACGAAAGTGAGGATCCGCTTGAGGGGTTTGAGGTGCGGGGTTCGAGGCTTCAGGCTCGGGGTTCGGCGCAGTCTTCTCCACAGGCTTTTCTTCTGCAGGTTGCTCCGGTTCTGGTTCCGGATCCTCCTTCGCCTTCCATTCTTTCGTGTAGTTCCAGAGCCTTTTCTTGAACACGAACAGGTCTGCCACGAATCCCGATTCCGTCAGGTGAAAGTCCAGCCGGAACACCACAGGGAACAGCAAGACAACTGCTGCGATGATGGCGACAAGAATCAGGACCAGGCTGAAGACGCTCATTATTCCGCTTCGTCGGCCTTCTTGCTGATAATGTCAATCAGTTCGGCAAAGGACTTGGTCTTGAGAATCTGGCTGAACTGATCCTTGTAGTTACGGGCGGTAGAAAGGTCGTCGATAACCAGGTCCCAGGCCATCCACTTGCCGTTCACCTGGGTCATCTTGTATTCCAGAACGGCTTCCTTGCCCTTGTTCCACAGGTGGGCCACCACGCGAGCCTCGTTATCCTTTTTCATCTTGGCGGGTTCGTAAATCGTGGAATCCGCACGGTAGAGTTCCAGGCGCTTTGCGCTAGAGTTGCGGACCATGCGCTTGAATTCGGACACAAACTTTTCTTGGGAGGCGGCGTCCTGGGCGTCCCAGTCCTTGGCAGAAAGGCTCTTCTTGGCAAGCATCTCGAAGTCGAAACTGTCGCTCAGCAGGTCCTTGACGCGCTCCTTTTCCTTGGCGGTATGGTTGGACTTTCTCAGCAGGGCCTGCAGTTCACCGTCCTTTTTCTTGATGGCGGCAACAGGGTCTTCGGCGGCAAAGGCCACCAGAGAAAGGCCAACAACCAAAATCATCAACTTCTTAAACATGGGAATTTACTCCTTTTTAAAATCTGGCTTGATAGTCTTTTAAACTCAACCCCATCCTGGCAATGAGTTCCGCCACTTCCACATTGTACTTGCACACCGCAAAAAGATAATCTTTCTGCAAGGTCACGTTCTGGGTGTAGGCGCTTACCAGTTCGCCCGTCTTGGACTTGTCCAGGTCGTACTGCATGGCGGCCCCCTTCAGAATGGCTTCGGAGGCCTTGAGGCTTTCTTTCAGGGCTTCCATCTTTTCCTGGGCGGCGACCACCTGGTAATACTGTTCTTCGGCCTTGGCCATCAGGCCGTCCGCCGCATAGGCTTCTTTCATTTTCAGGCCACGGTATTCTACCCGGGCTTCGCGGTAGCCAGCCCACTGCTTCCAGAAATTCAGCCGATACCTGAGCCCGATACCAATAACGCCCGAAAGCTTGTTCACGGCGTCTTCGGCAAAGGCATCCTTCTGCATCACCTTGCGGTTTCCGGCCCAGCTTTTTACGTATTCCACTTCACCCAGCACAAAGAACTCCGGCGCGAGTTTCGCTTCTGCCAGATCCATCTGGGTTCTCTTGGCGATTAACCCCGCCGAAAGCTGTTTCAACTCCGGGTTACTCTGCAAGGTGAGCATCCGCACCTCTTCTAAGGGGGGCAACTTTTCCTTGCGGGGAACAAGCACCGTATCTTCTGTGGCAAAAACATCGCCTTCCTGCAAGTTCAGCGAAAAACGGATAGCCAGCTGCACCCGTTTCATGCCCAGTTCCGCTTCGGTCACGCCCTCCTTGACCGTATGCATTTTCGCCTTCAGGTTCAAAAAGTCCATCTGGCTCACATTGGGATCGTCGTCGTCCAAGGCTTCTTCCATCTGCTCGTAGGCTTCATCTACACGCTTCTGGGCATCGGCGGCCAGGCGTTTCATTTCAAGGGCCAGCAGGTAGTTGTAATAGTAGGTCTGCAGTTCCACTTCTTTACGCAAGAGAGCGTTTTCGATGGCAAAGGATTTCTGCTGCACATCCGCTTCCAGGGCCCGCTTGCCGGAGCGGTACTGCCCCAAGTTCAGGGGCTGCACGAACTTGGCCTGCACTCCCCAGAAAGGGCCCATCTTGGAAAAGTCATACACGTCAACCGTATCGCCCCAGTTATCTACAGATTCCTTAAGACCGGGGGCGGGGCCCACCATCATGGAAACGTCCAGGGTGGGCAAAATGGCTTCGGCCTTCAGGCTCTGGATTCTTTCTTTTTTTTCTTCGGTACCGAATCGGGCTTCTGCAATTTGCGGGTCATTTGCAAGCCCAGCCTCGACAAAGCGCAAACAGTCGTAACGGACTTCTCCCGCTACGGCAATGCCTGCAAGCATCGTCAAGAGCAAAAACTTTTTCATCAAGGCCACCTTTGGAAATTGCTTTGATGAAAAAAATTTGAGCGAGACCGAGTGCTGGCAGGAACGAAAAGTGGCGAATACTGGATGTATTTGCCACTTAGAGTGACGAAACAGCACGATGCGTCGCAGCCAAATTTTTGAAAATGAATTTTTAAAGGTGGCCATCAACCTAAATTTATAAAAAAGATTGATTTACAAGCATTTTATACTTGGAAATGACACGCTCATAGTAACGCATGGGCAAGGGTCTCCCCCGCTCCAGCAATTTATCTACGGCGGAATGCCCCAGGTTGTAGGCCACCAGGGCTTCTTTCCAGTTGCCGTACTTTCCGATAAGGCGAATCAGGTAGGCCGTTCCCACCGTCACGTTCACCTCGGGCTTGAACAGGTCCTCTTCGGAATTCACCCGGAGCCCAAATCGCCACGCCATCTTCTGGGCCGTTTCAAGCTTTATCTGCATAAGCCCTAAAGCTCCCGAAAAAGCTCCCGACTGCATGCGGCCCCTAGCGTTGGGGTTGCCGTGGCTTTCCTGGGCCACCACCGCAAGCACCATCAGGGGATCAATGGAATAGGCATGGGATATCTGCCAAAGCTGTTCCGTGAGACGACGGCGGGCATCTTTCGAAAGTTTCTTTTCCGACAAAAAATCTACGGCCCGGTCTATCCTCACGTATTCCAGAGTCCAGTTGCCGATTACGTCCAGCTGTTCGATTTCGGCCCTCAGGGCCCGCTCTTTTTTGGAAAGGCTTTCCAGTTCGCTGCGCTGGAGCCCCCAATAAAAAACAAAAGAAAAAAGGACAACGAAGGTTAGTCCAAAGGCAAGCACCGCCACAGGCGTCGAAAGTCCAAGGCTATTCTTCACGCCGGGTATTCTCCAGGTGCTTCAGGTAAGAAACCCAGTCGCGAATGGCCCCGAAGGAATTCAGCTGGGATGTATCTTCCACCACGCCCAGCCTTTTCAAGGGGCCAATTGAAGATTCCAGCTTGTCGATTTCCTGCACATAGCGGTCCCGCTGGCTTTCCAGGGCCATAATTTGGGACTGCTTGTCGGCAATGTCTTTCCCCTGAGCGGCAATGATCAAGAACAAAGTAATAAGCCAACCCATTATCAGCACGCCGGCCGCAATGGCCACGCTCGGACTCAGGCGAAGTCCCGTCTTTTTTCCGTAATAGACGCCTACCTGCTTCAGCTGCTTGGAAAGGCCGGAACTCTTGTAAGCCTCGCGGCTTTCATGGATTTCAAAAATATTCTTGTATCTGGAAAAATATTCCAATAGTTCTTCGTTCCTGAACAGGAGCACCATGGTCGAGTTCCGCTCCCTGGTCTTGTTCATCAAATCCAGGAACATTTCCAGGTAGTCATCTACGGCAAAGTGAGCACGCTCCAGATTCAAAAAGAAAAACACTCCGGGCCCAGACATCAGGGAGTCCAGCTTTTCCCGGACGGCAGAAAGCTGCGCCTTGCTCAGGGAACCCGACAGGGAAATTTCCACATCGTTTCCAAAGTCTTCTATCTGTATGTCAATCAGGTCCGCCCTCATGCATCACCTCTTGGAGAGCGTCATGTTCATCTTGCATTCAAATTTTTCCGAGGCGGCCAGGGACGATTTCCAGAAAGGATAAACACGAATTCCCTGGAACATCTGGGGGGCCGCCGCCGAAGACGCACTGAAAATCGGCCCGATAAAGACCGGCGTTGGCGTCTCGAATTCCAGTTCTATGGCGGCATCCAGGCTAGAATCGAAAACCTTGAACTTCTTTGCATCCGGATAAATGAATGGCTCCCTGCGGTCCCACTTGACCTTGGATCCATCCGCGACAATGCAGGGGCCTTCGCCCGACTCCAAAAGTCCAAGCTCCATCAAGGTCCCGAAATAGCAGGGATTTTCCTGATAGGTGGTGTTGGCCACCTCGTAAGCCACTCCTATACGGGGAGACCCGTTGTCAAAGTGCAGTTCCTTCTTGACCAAGAAAACGCCCTGTTTCTCGCCGACACGGTAGCCCTGCTCTCCGCTCAGCTGCACCTGGGCACTGCCGCTTTCCCGTTTCACCTGGTAATCGTAATGTTCCAGGAACAGGCGGTCGCGCCCGGCCAACAGCACGCCAATCTGCTCTGCGGTCAGGTCCTCATTGGGCAACAGACATTCCGCAAGGAATAAAGCCGGTCCACCGTCATCGTGCCAGGCATTCACCAAATTCACGGCAGGGGTCTTGTGGTTGAGCAACCTGAGGATACCCCCCTGGTTGTAATCCACCAGGCAAGAAATCTCCGGATTTTCCACCCAGATCTGTTTCATGCCCTGAAGCATAAAATCGCTCACGTCTATACGCAGGCCCGAAAAATTCATTCGGGAATCCAGGTCGTGGGCGGCCTTCTGCAGGTAGCGGAAGCCCCACTGACGCACCTTCAGGCTGCGCATGCCCTCGTCGTCTTGCAGGTTCCGGTAGAAAATCGGCGACATGGCGGGCAGAAGTTCCTCGTAGAACTTTTCCAGGTCCTTGCCCTGCAGGTTGCCTTTGCCCCTGTGGAACAGGTTCAGCAGGTCCTTTTGCAGGGTATCGATCTCGGGACGCTGGACAAGCATCTCCCGGCAAGTGTTGGCCGCAAAGGGGAGCCCCAGCTTGCGACCCGCAGAAACAAGATTGCTGAGAGCCCCTTCCGGCTGGAGCTGGTTCACGATATAGCTCACGGGCCAGGTCTGCACCTCGTTCGTCTCTACAAAATCCACCAAACGCTCGAAGAAACCCACAATTTCTTCGGCCTGCGGGGGCAGGTCCAGCAACACCACCACGGGCTTTTCTTCGTGATTGTAGGATTCCGCAATTTCCCGCCAGCGAAGGTCGTCTTCGCCGATAGCCTTGGACAGTTCATCAGAAACAGGAACCACCCGCATCAGGGAGCCCTGGTCTTCGACAGTGAACCACCCCGAAACCGGAGAATTGCGGCCCAGGGCCTCCCGGACGGCGGCCTCGCTCACCAGCGCGTAGTCAAAGGCACACTCCTCCAGCACAGAAATCATGCCCATTTCCCAGACCAGGGACGAATTGAAATAACCCTGGGGTTCCAGGCCCAAGAAGGACTTCAGCTTGGACCGGTGCTTTTTCAACTGGCGGACCTGAAGGTCCTTCGGGAACAGCGGGAGCATGGGGTCGTAATAACCACCGCCCAAAAATTCAACAAGACCCTCGTCAACCCCGGCCTTGATTTTACCTATGGACAGGGGCTTCGCCGTCTTCTTCAGCATTTCCATGGTCGGGCCGTCCATAAAGATGGAGCACTTCACCTTCCGGTAGTTCAGCAAAATCTCGAGACCGTCCGACAGGTTGCGGGCGACGGACTCCAGATTGCCGTAGGCGGTCTGGGGCGAAAGCTGAAGCAAAAAAGAAACGACGGGTTTCATGGGATAAAGGATAGTAAAAAAGGGGATAGGAGATAGGATCTAGGGGCTAGGGGCTGGGGAATGAAGCCCGAGAAACGTCATCCTCGCGAAGGCGAGGATCCGCTTGAGTAAGAAAGTATGAGACGGGATTAGTAATGAGTTGTGAGTTATGAGTTGTGAGTTCTTATAGTCGCACCTTTGGGGCCAAATTATATGCTGAGGACTGAAAACTGACGACTGACAACTCAGTATTTTTGTGTAGGGGTAAGCCTCCCCCTGGCTCGCACGCTGTTGCTCGCCACCCCCTCGTGCGTCGGGGGCGGCCCGTCACGGGCTCGGGTCCGGCAAGGAGGTGCCCGCCTTCGCGGGCATGACAACGCGGGCATAAAAAAAGCCCCCTGCGAGGTTTACGGCAAGGGGCGTGAGCGACAAGCGACTCGTATTGACGAGTCGTGGGGCGACCTTTGACCACTTAGCGCTTCAGCGCCTATGTGGACATGGCCACCTTTAGGTGGGAGCGAGCGCCTGCCGGAGCGTCCTTGCCGGGACGCAGTGCGAGCGGTCCATATAAACGAAGAGGCCCCCCGCCGTTTCGGCGAGGGGCCTCGAGAATCCTGCAGCGAC
>CAMKMX010000018.1 GCA_946414025.1 uncultured Fibrobacter sp. | reverse complement strand
AATACTTACGAGAACAATTAGAAAGTATTTATAATCAAGATATGCTTCCAGATGAAGTTGTGGTGTCTGATGATGGGTCAAAAGATGAAACTTTGTCAATTCTTGAGGAATATCATCAAAAATATGGTCTGAAATATTCCGTTAATGCTGGAAAACATGGGGTTAATTTCAATTTTTTTCGTGCAATTTCTTTATGTACAAAGGATGTAATTGCAATAAGTGATCAAGATGATATATGGTTGCCAAATAAAATTTCGGTTTCATATTATAAACTTGCCGAAATAGACAACGGGAAACCTGGATGTGTTTCGTCTTTATGTAATCATATTGATAAAGAAGGCAATCTTATCCAATCTCAAAAAGATGATGTTGATACAAGTGGATACTCGTCAACTTTGCTAACATATGGTAAAGGGCAAGATAGAAGTCAAGGCTGTAGTCTTATGTTCAATAGAAAACTTGCGAATTTGGTTCTTGACAAAGTCAAAATGTATCCCGAAATTGAGACAACAATGTATTATGACGGCTTTATTGCATTTACTGCTGCAATAACAGGTGTGAAGTATAATCTTGGCAAGCGTCTTATGTTATATAGACATCATGGTACAAATGTCCTTGCTTCAGAAAAACAGAAAACTCCGAGTATTGCTTGGCGTATTCGAAAAAATGATTTTTTTATGTTTATTCCTCAAAGTCGAATTGCAAAGTTTTCAAAGCTGCTTGAATGGTTTGATAAAAAAGAAATGCATCAGGAGGCTTATTCGTTGTGTCAAAAGATTGCGCATATTGATAAAGGGTCTCATTTTTTAGGATTAATGAAAATACTTTCCATAAAGGAATTGACAATGTTCAGAAGAATAGAAATCTTTTGTGGGACTCTTGTTATGGATTTTATAAAAATATTTGTCCATTGATTTAACTCGGTATTTATAGAGCATGAAAGACTTATTTCGGAAACTATTGGCGTGTTTGCCTCCAAGGGCTAGCATTCAGGTCCGCTTTTTTTATAACCATCGTCGCTTTGTTGATTTTCGTAATCCAAAATCTTTTTGTGAAAAAATACAATGGTTGAAGGTATATAGTAAAAATCCTTTGTATACAACTTTGGTTGACAAGGTTCTCGTAAAAGATTACGTTGCAAAGATTATTGGTGAAGAATATATTATTCCAACTATTGCTGTGTGGGATAATCCATCAGAAATTGATTGGAGTTTGTTGCCTCAACGGTTTGTCCTCAAAACGAATCATGCTGGAGGTAGTGCTGGGGTTGTAATTTGTAAGAATAAAGATTTTTTTAATAAAGAAGAGGCTGTTGCTAAATTATGGAAATCTTACAATGTTAATAGTTATTCTGTTTCGAAAGAATTCCCATATAAAAATATAAAAAGAAGTGTCTTTGCAGAACAGTATATGGCTCCAAATGACAAAGAAAATGACCGAAATTATGATTTGCCAGATTATAAATTTTTCTGTTTTAATGGAGAGCCTTTGTATTGTCAAGTGATTAGAAATCGAAATTCTGGCGAAACTATAGACTTTTATGATATGGAGTGGAATCACCAAGAATTTGTGGGACTTAATCCTTCGGCGCGTAATGGTTTGACACCCGTAGCTCGTCCTGAATGTTTTGAACAGATGAAAGATGTGTGCCGTAAGTTGGCAAAGAGTCTTCCGTTTGTTAGAGTTGATTTATATGTAGTTGATGGTAAAATGTACTTCGGTGAACTGACTTTTTATCCTGCATCGGGTATGGGCGTGTTTTACCCAAGGGAATGGGATGATAAACTGGGTGAAATGATTAAATTACCTTATACATTCTAAATGGAGAAATGTCATTACAATGCCTACTATGAAAATGAATGTTGATCCTAATAATAGGATTGTTTCAATGATGGTTCATCATATTCAACACTATAATCCTGAACGATATTGGCGTTGGAGAGAAATTGTCGTAAATCCAAATTCTAAAGTCCCCAAAATAATTAAAATTATTATGCTTTTTTATATAAAGAGATGTGATGCGTTTAATAATGCATCTATGGGTACTGATTTAAATCAAGGAGCCGTGTTTGCAACTCGTCCAGAACTTCCGCATGGGTTAAATGGAATAATTATTCATATGGGGGCGAAATTTGGAAAAAATTGTGTAATATATCAGCAGGTTACTGTGGGAGGGCTTCGATATAAAAGACCTTCAATTGGTGATAACGTGATAATTGGTGCTGGAGCAAAAATCTTGGGTGATGTTCACATTGGAAATAATGTGAAAATTGGAGCAAATACTGTAGTGACCAAGGATGTCCCCTCGAATTGCACTGTTGTTGGTGCTCAAATGCGAATAATTGAGGAATCCCCAAATGAAACAAAAAAAATGTAAATGCTTTTATGTATGATTATCTTTTCGCAACTTTGTTACGTTGTCTTAGAAAATTAGTTTTAAAATGATTGAGTCAAAGCAAATAAAGAAGAATGTTTCATTGACTATTTCAGTACAGATAGTCTCGTTTTTCGTCAGTTTGGTAATGAATTTACTATTGCCTAAATTTATTGATGAAGAACAGTATTCATACTGGCAAACTTTTTTGCTTTATGTAAGTTATGTTCCGTTATTGCATTTAGGCATACTTGATGGCTTAATGCTTCGATATTCTCAATATGACTACAACGAACTTGATAAGCCATTGGTTCGTTCCCAGTTTACTTTATTTTTCCTGATGGAATTACTTTTTGCATTATTTTTAATTGTGGGCTCTTTTTTTGTTTCCAATGAAATCGCTCGTTTAATCGTTGCATTCTCTGGAATTGCAGTTATTTCAACAAATCTCTTTACCTACACATCCTACACATTTCAACTTACAAATAGAATTTCGAAGTATGCAAAACTAGTCCTATTAGATAAATTAGTATTGGGTGTTGGCGTAATTGTATTAATGGTTGTTGGGGCAAAATATTTTTATCAAGTTTGTTATGTATATTTTGCGGCCCCCTTTATTGCGATTGCATGGGGTTACTTCCATAACAAGGATCTTTATTTTGGAAAAATAGTAGCATTTAAAAAAGCTGTTTACGAATACAAGGAAAATTTAATTTCAGGCTTTATGCTTCTTGTCGCCAATCTTTCGTCAATGTTTATGGTTGGCGGTGCAAAAATGGTCGTGCAATGGCGTTATGACACCTTCCTGTTTGGACAAATTGCCTTTGCTTTTAATGTGTCGCATATTTTCCTTACCTTTATAACGGCGGCAAGTGTTGCTTTGTTTCCCTCAATTAAACGTATTCAACCTGAAAAACTTCCGGATTTCTATGATAAAATTCGTGGCTCTATGTCTCTGATTTTATTTGTGGCGCTCGTTCTTTATTTCCCGTGCTATAGGGTATTGCTATTATGGCTCCCAAATTATGCGGAAAGTCTCGTATATTTGGGCATTTTGATGCCGATAATCATATTCTCTTCGAAAGTAACTTTGCTTACCAACAATTATTTAAAGGCTTATCGAAAAGAAAAAATGATGCTGAAGATTAATCTGATTTCTGTTACATTTGCTTTTGTATCGTATCTTGTATGTGCTTATGGACTAAATAACGTGACATTGCTTTTGTTATGTCTCGATTTGGTCATTATGCTGCGCTCAATAATTTCTGAAATTGTTGTGATGAAATTAATCGGGAAGAACTTCGTAAAGGATTTTGTGTTTGAATTTTTAATGGTTGCTGCATTCATTCTTTGTGCAAAGGAACTTTCGCTAGGGATTGGTTTTGCGATTTATATGGTCATGCTGGCCATCTATTTATTTGGGAATAGAAAGTCTTGTGCGGCGCTACTTAAATTTAGACATCATTAAAGGGCGTGTGATTTATTTGACGAGTGTCGTTTTTTTTGTGGGGCGTTGCGGGGCCGGAGACTGAGGCTCAGCTCGAAAGAGTAGTGAACAACGAAGTGCGAGCGAGGGGAAGGCATTCCCCTTTCAATAACAAAGGAAATACTATGAACATTGCAATTGTAGGAACAGGTTATGTAGGCCTTGTCAGCGGTACATGCTTTGCTGAGATGGGCGTGAACGTGACCTGCGTCGATGTGAACCAGGCGAAAATTGAATCCCTCCAAAAAGGCGAAATCCCTATATACGAACCGGGCCTTGATGAAATGGTTCTCAGAAACCAGCGCGAAGGCCGCCTGAAGTTCACGACGGATTTGGCGAGTGTCCTTGACGATGTGGAGATGGTCTTTAGCGCTGTGGGTACGCCCCCCGACGAAGATGGCTCTGCAGACTTGCAGTATGTGCTTGCCGTCGCACGCACTTTCGGTCAGAACATCAAGAAATACACGGTTCTCGTGACAAAATCCACCGTTCCGGTTGGCACTGCCAAGAGGGTCAAGGCGGCAATCCAGGAAGAACTAGACAAGCGCGGCGTCAAGATTCCGTTCGACGTGGCAAGCAATCCGGAATTTCTTAAGGAAGGAAGCGCCATCACGGACTTCATGAAGCCCGACCGCGTCGTGGTAGGCGTCGAAAGTGAACAGGCCAAGGAACTCATGACCCGCCTCTACCGCCCGATGATGCTCAACAACTTCCGCGTGATTTTCACCGACATCCCGAGCGCCGAGATGATCAAGTATGCCGCGAACTCCATGCTCGCGACCCGCATCAGCTTCATGAACGACATCGCGAACCTCTGCGAACTCGTGGGCGCCGACGTGAACATGGTCCGTAAGGGCATCGGCAGCGATACCCGTATTGGCTCCAAGTTCCTTTACCCCGGCTGCGGCTACGGCGGAAGCTGCTTCCCCAAGGATGTGAAGGCCCTCATCAAGACTGCCGAGAAGAACGGCTACAAGATGGGCGTGCTGAAGGCCGTCGAAGAAGTCAACGAATACCAGAAGACGGTGCTTTTCAAAAAGTTGGCGGCCCGTTTCGGCGGGGTGGAGAATCTGAAAGGCAAGACCATCGCCATGTGGGGCCTCGCCTTCAAGCCCGAGACCGACGACATGCGCGAAGCCACTGCACTTGTGTTGATTGATTTGCTGACCAAGGCCGGCGCGGTCGTGCGCGTGTATGACCCGGTCGCCATGAACGAATGCAAGCGCAGAATGGCTGGGCGCCCCGATGCCGCGGCAATCGTAAAGCAGATCGTTTATTGCAACGACATGTACGAAGCCTTGCTCGACGCAGACGCTTTGCTGCTCGTCACCGAATGGAAACAGTTCCGCATGCCGAGCTTCGGCGTGATGAAAAAGTCCATGAAGAACGCCCTCATCATCGACGGCCGCAACATCTACGACCCCAAGGAACTCGCCGAAGCTGGATTCGAATATAGCGCCATCGGGTGCTAGGGGAAAAAGGTGTTTTTTATTACAAAATCGGAGCCTGACGGCCCCGTTTTGTTGTATACGCCCCCCCCTACTCCCGATGGAGAAAGAATTGCCCCACCCCATTGAGAAGTGTTATGGTGAAAAAAAATAAGTCCATCTCGAAGATCTTTTGGATTATTCCTGGGGTAGGTTCCTTTGTTTTTTAATTTGACCCTTTGAAAAAAAGTAATTACCGATATTTTTATAATCAGATGCGTGTATAAAACTTTTTAGTAAATCAGAACTGATTTTATTTGACAGCAATCCGTTATTTTGATTTGATTGAGGTCGAAAGATTTTTTTCCCTAAGAAAATGACTGGTTGATTATCTAAAAATGAAATCATTTGCCTAATGAAAATGATATGTAAATTATTTGAACTTAGGTGTATGGCACTACGATTCCCCATAGTGCAAAAGAAAACGATTTCTGTTGATGTGTCCGCTAAAAAAGAAACCTTAATCCTTTTTTTGTTGCAATGAGATATGATTTTTTTATTGAAATAATCAAGGAATGTTTCGTTATTAACCTTTGTTATTTTGTCGTTCCATAAGGATAAAAATCTTTTTCGTTGGTCCTGGGCGTAGTTGGCGTAATCAAATGTATTTTGTCTTTCTAAAAATGATGTTCCAAATATTGGATTTTTATTTTCTGAAATAAAAATGGTATTGTCTACTTTGAACATCGTATCAAGTTCGCCTGTTTTCCCATTGAATGTATAGCTTAATCCTGATATTTTATTTGGGAAAAATTTTTGATATTCTTCATCAATAACGTCTGGATTTCCTGGTAAATCTTCAATATGAGATTTTGTTTGAATCATTGCGTTTCGGATGAAATTACTATTAACAAATATACCTAGCGGGATGGCGTATAAATCATTGTTTAAAATAAATGGAGTATATTGTATGTCTATATGCGAAGGCATGTTTTGGGTGTCGATACATAAAGCTTTTAACAACGGTGTGAAATCTTTTTTTAACAAGATTCTTAAAAATTGTTCAAATTTATTTTGTTTTACTCTTAAAGGTATGGAATGTATTTTTTCAAATAAAGAAATTTCTTTGTTTGTATATAAGTTGTCTTTAAAATCAATATAAATCAGAAAGAAAATTCTTCTAAAATACAGAAGATCTAATGGAGAATATGTTTTCAAGATGAAATTTGATTTAAAATAGTTCCCTAAATGTAATTCGTGGTGAAGTTCCTGAATGTAGGCTATTTCTTCAGGTGTAAACACTGTGCTGTAGATGGTTTTTTGAAGAAATTTCATTATTTCTATGTTGCGACCTGATGGTATCGCTATCCCGTAGTTCCCAGAAGGAAATTTTTGCAACAGAGAATGGGGAAGCCTTGTCGTGTTATTCTCTATATATTGCTTATAGAGTTTAAATCGTTGAAGATCAAATTGAAAGCATTCAAGTTGAATGCTGGTTAGCTTGCCACTTCGGTCTTTTAGCAGAAGTTTGCCTTCTGTTTTTTCAATTGTTCCCTCTAATAGAGTAATGAAATTTTCTATATACATTTGATTTACAACAGATAAAGCCGCATCCAACAAGTCGTTATCTATGCTGTGTTTTTCGTTAAACACATTTATTTCTTTTCTTGTACTTGTTGAGAAAAATAAATTGAATATTTCTGCAAGGATTTCCTTTGACGGAATTAATGATGGTAGAGAAACTATTTTACAAAAAACTGATTCGGTTAATTCGAAAAATCTTAACAGATTGTTATTGTTGTCAATTACGCGTTTAATTTTTTTATAATTTTCAAATACGTTTCTTTTCTTTGATATTTTTATTGCATAGAAAAATGATGTAAAATAATCGTCCTGTAAAGTATCTAGTTTTGATTCTATTTTCGTCTCAGAATAATCTTTTTCATCTTGAAAAACTAAACATGAAATGATCTTTAAAGACTTTCTATGGTTGAAATCATATCTTGCAGTTTTTAATATTTTTTTTTCTTTAATTGATTCTTTTACAGCAAAAGGATCTTTTTTTATTTCGGAAACAAAACCTTTCCAGTTGTTGGAATCTATCAATAATTTTATTTTTTCGTAAAAAGAACTCATATATGCATCTCGAATGGTTTAAATTTGGTTGAGTTACTAATTCAGAATAAATTTACTTATTTATGTTACACAGTTGTAAGCAACCTTATAGAAATGGAATGCTTATAACTTCTTTGTGAGAATGCTTGTCATTTTGCAAGCCCATGTAATTCTAAGCTTTTCCGTAATTAGGACTGTTCATGGCTAAAAATTGGGTGGCTGACATATTAACGCAAATTTTCAAACAGATTTTTGAAATCCTTCGAAAGATACTGCGGGTAATCTCTTATCACACTACTCAGCAAAGCTGACTTAATCGCATTATTGCCATTTCCTCTCTTTATGCGATGAAAGGCTGCCCATTTGGCTAGAATTTTATCTTCAAGTCCGTGGCCTTTAACTTGGACCCAATCTGAATTTATTTCAAATTTTTCACCGGAGATCACCTCGTATTGAACTCTTGATCCTTTATTTAGATCAAGTTCGCCAATTACCCAATCAATTAAGCTCTGCTTGGTTGTTGATTCTGTTTGCTCAAAATGAACGTAATCAATTTTGGGTGCATTTTCCGCTAAATTATCTCGTATTATCGCTAGTCCAACAAATATGGGGTCGAATACGTAATTTTCGATAGTATATCGATGTTCCCCATTGTCTCCCATAACCTTAATTTTGTCAGATGATTTATTATGGCCGTCGTAATCAATCACTCCATAAACGCCTTCCGTCTCGCCTAATTTATTCATCAATTCTATTACATCCGTACAGCTTGATCCATCTCTGTTATGGGGGGCATGAAATGTTGCTTGAATTCCAAACCCAATCTTTGGATTTAGAAGTTCAAATATTCTCTCGTAATTATCTGCGTCATAATGGCTTTCGACAAATACTATTTTACGGTTATTGATTGAAACTCTCAAAGAAGGTATGTCGGCTGTCAAAATGGATAATGCCTGCTGTTTAGATACCTTCTGGGGGATTTTCTCATTTTTATTCATTTCGTATAGCCAGTCTTCGTCGGCCATCGTAACTGTTGTTGGAGAATGCGTTGTTATAACAACTTTGACTCCAGCTCCATCGACAATGTGTTTTTTTATTGCGGTAAGCAAAAATTTTGAAAATTCGGGATGAAGGGCTGCATCTGGTTCGTCAATTAACAGGATCTTATTTTTAAGATTATCTTTGTTGGAGTTGTAAATTGCGATAGCAAGAGACATTAGGACTTTTTCGCCCGTTGAAAGATCCGATGGATTGATTTTGATACCTTTTTCGTAGTCATTTAACGAGAATGTGAAGGTACTATCTCTATCTGAACCTTCAGGATTACTGACTGAATAGGGAATATTTGCGTCTTTTAAAAGGCCATTGACAACATTCCAGGGCTTGGGACCAAAAGCCTTTAAGAATTCCTCATCGGACAGTACCTTGAAATGATCGCCCTTTTCATTGTTTCGGAAAATGTGATATTCATTTTCTTCAAGTCTTATTTGATATGCTTTGAATATTTTCGCAAATTGTCCGCTAAAGGCGTCATTTGTGTCAATGTCAGAAACATCCATAAACCAACGGATGTCGTCTTCTGTAACATCGCAAATTTCTTTATTTGCCCTTTGTGCGACTCTAAATACTAGATTTTTCAGGACATTGGGAATAACTCCATGATGGCTTGCGTTTTCCCATATCCAACTGTTTTTATTAATGTCAGGATGTTTTAGATTAGGAACAATTTGTTTAAAAGCTTGAATGTATTGATTTAGGTTCTGATTAATATGTTGACGATCAGATGTACTCTCTATTTTGGGGTTTAGTTCATTAAACCGGATGTATCTAATATCTGAAAAATTTATAGCGCTTTCATCTTCATCCAATATATTCGCCACACCGTTTATAGTAAGTGCCTCTAAGAAATGGCTTTTCCCACTACCATTTTTGCCAGTCAGGACGCAAAAATCCGGTAATTCGACTTCTTTGTTCGCTACAAGAGACTTAAATGCTTGTTTAATCTGAATTTTCATTAGTCTTACCTCATTTGACCGAACGTAATCGGTCTCTATAATCGGAAATATACCACAAAACTGGTGAGGTTGTCAACGCTATTTACTCCCAAAGACCAAGAAAAACATTCAGATATCGGTTGTTCTGTGATGCTTAAAAGTGTCAAAATAAAACACTTTACCAGCTATGTTTTAATGGGGACGGACTATATAAGAAATTACCTGCCTTTTGACAACGCCTTTTGGTGATTGTCGTGCTTTTTTTGAATGAAATCTATTGAAATTTATGAACACTTTTGCTATAGTATGAAGTATAGGTAGGATATATTCGCCGAAATATAAATGACTGGGGCTCTATATGATTAATTTTATAAAAAATAATACTTTCATTTTCGTTTGTTTCTTGTTTGCGATTGTTATTATTTGGCTGTATATTCAAACGATGAATATTATGGAATGGTTTCCTCATGCTGGCGATTGGTTTCAAGTCCTTTTTCAATTGGCAATTGGTTTCGTTGTTAGTTTTATCTTCTATGTTACTCAAGTGTATCTTCCTCGTAGAAAGTTTATTGCGAAAATAAATCAGTGTATTTCCGCAAGAATACAAGAAATTGTTTCATGGATGAATGAGATTTTTGTACAACTTGGAAAAATATATATTGCAAACTTTGATGCAAAAAAATTGACAAATGAATGTTGTATGAATATTTTACTTTCGTTGCATGTTTATGATCGTGTTCAATTAATAAACCCATCTAGACTGAATTTAAGTTGTGTTGGCGACGAAGCACGTTTTACTGTTAAAGAATGGATGACGGAAAGTGTAAAAAATATCGAACTAAATATTGACAAACTTTTAAAGTATTATTCTCCTTATGTAACACCTGAATTGATGGAAGTGACAGAGCAAATCTGCAAATCTTCCGTTCACCACAATATGGTAAGAATGATTTTTCAAATGAAAAATCCTCCGCCATTCAATAGTTTTAAAGAAGATATATTTTTTAAGCCGTATTTACGTCTCATGAAGCGTATGGAAAAAACAAAGAATCAATATTTGTAGTTTTATACAACGGCTTACATATAGGTTGATGGTTGCTATCTGCATTCTGCATTAGGGATCGAAGCCCGAAGGGCCGGGAGGGCCGCCGGTGTCCCGCGCTCGGCCCTCTAGGTGGAAAAATTGCGGCGTGAGGCCGCAATTTTATGCCACGAGAGCCCGCCCCTGCGCAGCAGGGAACACCCTTACCCCTTCATTGCCTCGATCAAATCGAAACCGTCGCTGACCTCTGGCAGGGCTCCGTATTTCTTGTCGAAGTAGTCCTTTTCGAAAATCCTGTCCCTGCGGACCT
Source organism: uncultured Fibrobacter sp. (assembly GCA_946414025.1). Lineage (GTDB taxonomy): Bacteria > Fibrobacterota > Fibrobacteria > Fibrobacterales > Fibrobacteraceae > Fibrobacter. Next base: position 40,809 of record CAMKMX010000018.1, on the reverse strand, counting down.
TGCGGAATTCGCCCTCGTCGCTCATCTCGATTTCGCTAAGCCGCTTTAGCACCGTCGCTTCGTGGGGCTTGCCCTTCTCGGCGAACCAAATCTGGTCACGATATTGGGCGATTTTTGTAAAAGTATTCTTACAGGATTAACACCCTAAATTGGCTTAATTCGCTCAAAAAAGGCAAAAAGTCGGCTCTTTTGTAAACTTTTTCGCGCCGGCGGAGTAGTGCTTTTTGCGGTAATTTGATATTTCCCTGCTATATACATAATAGGAGCTTTTCTCCAATGCAGGAGGGAGGTCTAAACCTCGCTAAGGTTTGTGTAATCCTGGCGGGAAACAGTAAATAATTAACCAAGGACGGTATGTCATGGGGTAGGCGAGAATTCCCTGCCGCTTGAAAACGGGATAAATAACACTGAATTTATAAGAATTTCATAAAAATGACTTTTTTTGATGTGGAAAAGCTTTTTTTTGTTTAAATGCCTGACGATTTTGTCAGCATAAGAAAGGAGGTCAATATGGCGACAAATCCGCCATCTGGAGACAATCATAGGAATGGAGCGGTCCGCTCCCGTTCCCAAACCTTTAATCCGAGGACGCAGCAGTTTGTAAAGCGTAATGCTGAGACAGGCCGCTTTATGGACGTCAAGCAAAATGGCACGCCATTTAAGGGGGTGAGAAAGGATGCTGTATGACGAATATTCGTCTGTGGATTTCCTTAATTTTGTTCGGTCAAAACTGAATCCTGAATTTGTGCAGTTGGAAACTGCACAATTGGAAAATATTCAAAAACGGGATGCGATTAATTCGTCGTCGTTAATTGTGCAATCGGAAACTGCACAATTGCCAGCTTTCCCGAAGTTTATCGGCTTGACTTCATTTACAAATCATGTAGCGATTCTTTGCAATTGCAAGTCGTATGAGCAGAGATTGTTCTACATGCTATATGCTAATAAAGAAAGACTGTGCTGCGATGAATTGAAACGCAGTATTGCAAACGATACGTTTACGACCCTCTTACGGTCAAAGAAGAATCTGTCAAAGGGAATGTTGAAAAATTATCCGCAGGCAGGCATAACCTTCAAAGACGAACTTTTCCTGGATTTTTTGAATTTGCCGGAGAAACATTCGGAAAACAAGCTGAAAAAGTCTATCGTGGAACAGATGAAAAATTTCATTCTGGAACTCGGCAGCAAGGAATTTTTGTTTGTTGACATGGAGTATGTTCTGCAGGTGGGCGCATCTTCCTACAAGGCTGATTTGCTCTTTTACCATAGAGGCTTGCAGGCCCTGGTGGCGATTGAGCTCAAAACGACAAAGTTCCATCCGAAGGATTTGGGGCAACTTGAGTTTTACTTGGAGGCTTTGGATCGGGATGTTCGAAAGTCCAACGAAAATCCGTCTATCGGCATGATTCTTTGCCCATCGGCAGACCAGGTCGTTGTCGAATACGCGATGAATCGTTCTATGAGCCCGACTTTGATTGCCGAATACAAAAAGAAACTGATTCCGCAGGAAACGGTCCAGAAACTGCTTGGCGAATACTGCGCCTCATTTGAAATGGGAGCGACACAAAGGAAAAAGGTCTCAACGAAACGAAAGAATAAGTGAATGTGGCTGCATTAGACCTCCTGCCATTTGCAGATCTTCATATTGTCACCCGCGTCTGCGTTAGGGATCGAAGCCCGAAGGGCCGGGAGGGCCGCCAGTATCCCGCGCTCGGCCCTCTAGGCGGAAAATATCGAAGGCGAGTGAGCGAAAACATGCTGGCATGTTTTCGTCTCCGAGCCGAGTATTTATGCCGCGAGAGCCCGCCCCTGCGCAGCAGGGAACGCCCGTAGCCCATTGATGTCAACTATAGTTGCATAATGAAAAATTTTCGCCGCGGGTATTGACTAGGACATAATCTTTTTGTATATTGACATAGTGAACAAATGTGTAGGTATGGCGGCGAATATGGAGGTGTCGGTAGAATGCAATTTGCAAAAGGTGCGGTAAAAATGTATATTGTGGAGGATTTATGGCCCTAGCTATTAGCAACATACCGATTCTGACGGGTGCGGCTGCGGCGACTTTCGTGGAGAATGCGAAGGCTGCCGAAGAGAACCGCGGCTCCGTCGACTTTTCCCGGCAATCTGCCGAGTGGAGCGGTTTCGACATGCGCAACGCCGCACGTATCGCTAAGCTGAGGGCCGAAGGAAAATGGCCTTTCTAGAGTCTAGTTGCGTACGTACGGTGCTCACACCGTCTGTTCTGGACCGTTGTAACCATTTCTCCTGTGGCAACGAGGACCTTGATTCCTTTTTCCAGAATGATTCCGTCAATTACAGCCGCCAGTTGATGGGGAAGACTTATGCGTTTGTCGATGCGGGATCGCTGAGGGATATTGTCTGCGCGTTTACTGTCTCGAACGCGAGTATATTTACGAATTACCTTCCGAACGCGCGGAAAAAGCTGATAGGCAGGCAACTCCCGTGGGAGAAACGTGACCTGATTTATCCGGCGGTGTTGATAGGTCGCTTGGGGGTCAATTCTGCTTACAAGAAACGTCATGTCGGAAGCGAGTTGTTGGATTATATCAAGCAGTGGTTCGTCGATCCGGACAACAAGACGGGTTGCCGTTATCTGGTGGTCGATGCCTACAACCAGCCGGTCCCGCTTGCATTCTATGAAGCGAATAGCTTCGGGTTTATGTTCTCTTCGGAGCAGCAGGAGTGTGAATACCGGAATATTGAATCTACGGCGGCATTGCATACGCGCATGATGTATTTTGACCTGATGCTTCTGTCGGATTAGGGCTGGGATGGGCGGCGTTCCTCGTTGTCAACAATAGTTGCATAAGGTCCCGGTACAAGGCCGGGATGACATCGTAGTCTGAAGGGTTGCGGGGAATTCGTCTTGGTTGTCGTAATCTGGCTTGCGCTTTTGTTCGGATTAATGTATATTTCGCTAGAAGGTAAAACATGGCTACATCGAGCATAAAGAAGAACTTTAACGTGGTCGGGACCAGGCAACTGGAGTCCTTCGTTAAGGCTGTGGATCGCTCTCTGAAGGCCCCTGTTTCCGTCAGCCGCGTCAAGGCCGATGTTCTAAGTGGAGTTTACAGTTTGAGAAAACTTGCTCTCCTTAGAAAGAAACATGGCTTCTAAATCCTACTTTGTCGTAAACATAATGGAGTATCTATGTGATGCTCCCATGGAAGAGATCTTGTCGGATCTCTGCGCTCTCTATGAATGCTCTCTGAACAAGGACGTCGAGAGTTTCTTGAAGAAGTCGGCTGTCGATTTCGCTAAAAAGCACCAGGCTGTGAGTTATCTCGTCTTTTCTCAAAAGAATGGTGCGTTTCTGGGATATTTCTCGCTGGCGATTAAGACCATTTCGGTAAAGGCGCAAAATGTGTCCCGGACGGTCCAGAGAAAACTTTCACGGATGAGTACGCTGGACGACGGGGAATACAATACAAGAAGAAACTCCTAGACTTCTATTGTGCGCAGAACCATTTTGTCGAGTTTGGAACGAGGAACGCCAAGGCCACGGACAAGACTCTTTTGCAACTGCTGAAGACAATTTGAAGTTAAGCAGAGCGCGGCGCGAATTGTTAAGCTGAAGGTCTAAGGCGACAGAGTCTCGTTTCCCGCTTTCTGCGTTAGGCCTCCAGCCACCTGCAACAGAGCATCTCGTCTCCTGCATCCCCCGCGTTAGGGGTCGAAGCCCGAAGGGCCGGGAGGGCCGCTGGTGTCCCGCGCTCGGCCCTCAGGTCCTCGGCTTCGCTCAGGATAAACTCGGCCGCGAGAGCCCGCCCCTGCGCGGCAGGGAACGCCCGTAATTGTTTAATTAGTCGAAAAAAATCTCTTAGACCTATTGACAAACCGAATCTGTTTGTGTATATTTGATAGTGAACAAATGTGCATTATGTACAAAATTTGTTCATAAATCCTTGAACAAAACCGACTTAGGTCCAATAGAGGGGGTTGACTCGAATGTTGAAATTTCATATTTTTAGGGGAAAGGAATCGCATGTCAGCATTTAAACCTTTGTTCGGCAAGGATGTCCTGATCAACGCCGCCTTGTGGGTCGCCACGAGGTTGCCCGAGGATCAGTGTCGCTTGCACAAGATTTTTAAAATCTTGTGGTTTGCGGACTTGTACCACCTGAAAAAATACGGCAGGACCGTCACTGGCGACACGTATATCGCCATGAACAATGGACCTGTGCCGTCTGTCTTGTATGACGAGATGAAGCAGGACCCGTCGGAGGGCGATGCCTTCCGGCGTTTCGACCGCGGAAACGAGAAGGGCTTCGTGGTGCCGCTGAAGAGTGTCAATGCGGATTACCTTTCGGAGACCGATGTCGAGGCCCTGACCTACTCGCTTAATTTGTACAAAGACAAGTCATTCGACGAATTGACCCAGTTGTCCCACAAACATGCCTGGAATTCGGCCCGGAACGCGGGCATGAATACGTCTATCAGGATAGATGAAATCCTTGATGAGATTGGCGCGGACAACGAACTCCGCGAATACGTAAAAGACGATATTCTCTTCAGGCAGGCGCTTTAATTATGGAACTATTTGCTGGTTGTCAAGAAAACCGAATCGCTGGTGGTATGCTGTTCCATCAATTCGGAACGCTACCGTTTCAAGCCGGAGGAATCGCAGCCCAAGATTCTGAAGAGCGAGAACGACTTTCTGCATCACGATTCCTTTGTAGACTGTGCGCAGATCTTTGCGATAGATGTGAATGTCTTTCTGAATAACATGAGTAAGGGCGTGTTTGTACCGGTGGGCCTGTTGAACGAAATCTCGATGGCGTTTGTCCTACGTGCGGGGCAGACCTGCCCGATGTTGAATAAGGTCGAGCAGAGTTATTTCAAGTAGTAGGCCTCTCTGTAAGTTTCCCCATGAACAGTTGCAAAAAATGCAACAACTGCAATTCTTGCGTTCTGCGTTAGGGATCGAAGCCCGAAGGGCCGGGAGGGCCGCTGGTGTCCCGCGCTCGGCCCTCAGGTCCTTCGGCTTCGCTCAGGATAAACTCGGCCGCGAGAGCCCGACCCTGCCACAGATTGCAAGTGGATCCCCACCGGAGTTTACCCCGCACTTGATGCGGGGCCAAGATGACGAAAAAGTGGCAGGGAACGCCCGAGTAAAAACAAAAAGCCCTCTCTTTCGAGAGGGCTTTCGCGGGATAGACGAGGCTTGAACTCGCAACCTCCGGCGTGACAGGCCGGTGCTCTAACCAAAATTGAGCTACCACCCCATTGTGGTTTGCCCGGTTTCCCAAGCAACGGAGCAAATATATAAATGTAGATTCACTCTGTCAAGGGAAAAAAGGGCTGTTTTTGACAAAATAGGCTATTTTTTCTTCTTTTTGGACTCCAGCCATTCGTCGAAGGTGATGCTGCGGTCCAGCACGCCGTCGGGCGTCAACTCCAGCACGCGGTTTGCCACGGTCTGCACGAATTCGTGGTCCTGGGAGCAGAAGATGATGGGGCCCTGGAAGGCGGTGAGGCCGTTGTTGAGGGCCGTGATGGCTTCCAGGTCCAGGTGGGCGGTGGGTTCGTCGAGCAAGAGGCAGTTCGCGTTGCTGAGCATCATGCGGCTGAGCATGCAGCGCACCTTTTCGCCACCGCTGAGCACGTTCGCGCTCTTGAGGGCTTCTTCGCCGGTGAAGAGCATACGGCCGAGGAACCCGCGGATGAACGTTTCGTCCTGTTCCTTGCTGTACTGGCGCAGCCAATCCACGAGGGAGAGGTCTGTATTGAAATAGGCGTCGTTGTTTTTGGGGAAGTAGCTGTAGCTGATGGTGTTGCCCCACTTGAGCACGCCATCGGGTGCCTTGGTTTCTTCGGCGATGAGTTGGAAGAAGGCGGTCTTGAGCGTGTCGTATTCACCGACGAGGGCCACCTTGTCGCCGCTGTTCAGGCTAAAGTCAAAGTTCTTGCAGATAATGCCGTCGCCGCCATCGATGGTGGCGTTCTTGACTTCTAGCACGATCTTGCCCGGTTCGCGGTCCATCTTGAAGTTGACCCACGGGAACTTACGGCTGGATGCCGGCATTTCTTCGACGGTCATCTTGTCGAGGAGCTTCTTACGGCTGGTGGCCTGCTTGGCCTTGGCTGCGTTAGAGGCGAAGCGGCGGATGAACGCCTTCAATTCTTCGATCTTTTCTTCGGCGCGGCGGTTCTGGTCCTTGCGCTGCTTCTGGGCGAGCTGGCTTGCGGCATACCAGAATTCGTAGTTACCGCCATAAATGTTGATTTTGCCGTAGTCGATGTCGCAAGTGTGGGTGCAGACCGCATTGAGGAAGTGACGGTCGTGGCTCACCACGATGACGATGTTTTCGAAGCGTTCCAGGTAGTCTTCGAGCCAGCCGACGGTTTCCAAGTCCAAGTGGTTCGTCGGTTCGTCGAGCAGCAGAATGTCGGGGTTGCCGAACAGCGCCTGGGCGAGGAGCACGCGCACCTTGAGGCCCGCGTCCAAGTCGGCCATGAGGCTGTAGTGGAATTCTTCGGGAATGCCGAGGCCCTTCAGAAGCACGGCCGCGTTGGAGTCGGCTTCGTAACCACCGATTTCACCGAAGCGGGTCTCGATTTCCATGGCCTGCATGCCCTGTTCTTCCGTCATTTCGGGGAGCGCATAGAGTTCGTCGCGTTTCTTGCCCAGCTCGTAGAGTTCGGGGAAGCCCATCATGACGGTTTCGAGAACGGTATTCTGTTCGTAGGCGAAGTGGTCCTGCTTCAGGACGGCGATACGTTCGCCCGGGTCCTTGGTGACTTCACCGGTGTTTGGTTCGAGTTCGCCCGAAAGGATTTTCAGGAACGTGGATTTTCCGGCGCCGTTCGCGCCGATGACTCCGTAGCAGTTGCCGCGCTTAAAAGAAAGGTTCACTTCTTTGAAGAGGACGCGGCTACCGTATTGAAGACTGACATTAGAAACGTTGAGCATGGGCCAAAGATAGTAAAAGATGAGGATTCTTTTTTTCAGATGATGTTTTCAACGGTAAGGGATTCGCCTTGCACGCGGAACTTGATTTCGTGTCCGGCGAATTTCAGTCCGTAGATTCGGGAGGGGTCGTCCTGGTAATGGGGGCGCGGGTCCTGCCGCAACAGTTCAATCAGGGCGCGGCGTTTTTCCGCCGGAATTTTCTGGAGCTCGGCATCAGGAATTTCCACCTGTAGCCTGGATTCCGGAGCGGTTGCCGCAAAGCCCCCCACGGCGTCGGGGATGCTGTCGGTGTAGGGGAGGTAGGGTTTGATATCCACGATGGGAGTGCCGTCCATCAGGTCTGCCCCGCTTACCACGATGACAGGGCCGCATTCCTTGTCGTTACGGATTTCTTCGATCTTTACGCAGGACATGGCCAGCGGGTTTGGCCGAAAACTGGATCGTGTGGCGAACACTCCCAGGCGGGTGTTGCCGCCCAGTCGGGGCGGCCGGACCGTAGGTTTCCAGGTGTCTCGGACATTTTCGGAAAAAATCCACAGGAGCCACAGGTGGCTGAACCCTTCCAGACCGCGTATGGCGTCAGGATTGCGGAATTCTTTTTCGAAAACGATTTGCGACCGGAGCTCCTTCAGGATCCCGCTTTGCCTTGGAATCCCGAACTTTTCGGGGAAATCGCTCCTGATTCGGGCGATTGTCTTGAAATTGAATTCATCCATGGTGCCGCACCCAATGCCGGTAGGCCCTATCCGCCTTGGCGTTTTTCAGTTTCAACCGCTTATTCAAGGGCCAATAAATGAAGGCGAAAAGGATATACCCGCACAAAAGGACAATCCAGTGGTTCAGCCCTAGCCGCGTTTCCAGAAGCCGCATCTCGATAAACATGATTGGGCCTGCAATCAGGAACAACGGCAGCTGCCGGCATTGGTCACCCAGGGAATATCGGGATTCGTAACTCACGATGGAGTTCATCATGGGGAAACTGGTGCAGAACCCGCCCATGAGTCGCTTGATGACCATGAGCCCCGCCACCACGAAGGCAATGGCCGGAGCCTTGATATAGACCGGCAGGGGAGTCTTGTAGGGCACTCCCGACTTGTAGGGCTGCTTGATGAATATGAGAATTCCTAGCAGGAAATCGAAGAGGCAGACCCCGTAAAAGACGGGCTCGCTGTCGGGAACGATGGGCTGGAGCGTTGTGCCTATAAGTACAAAAATGGCAAGCCCGATAATGATGGCGGGAACGATAGGGATATGCAGCTTGTTGTGCCCGATGCGTACCACATGCACGTACATAAGGCAGAGCAGGGCCGAAATGGCGTTGGCCGCTCCCATGGGGAGGCCAACCGCAATGTAGGCGAAACCGCAAGGAATCGGGATGGTGGCCGCCACCGCCTTGAGCTGCGGGTCCTTCATGTAGGCACTGGCTGTACCCAGGGCCGTCACCATAAAAATGAGCAGCCAGTCGTAGGGTTCAAAGTTGAAATTGAGATTCTGCCACATGGTAGTCCAGGGCGATTTGCGGCCGGGCTAGACGAATTTTTTCAATATATGCTTGCTGGACACGAAATAGTCGATACCGCTGATGATGGTGATGGCGGTAATGACTCCCATGACAGCCTGAGGGAAAACATTCCAGATGGATTCGAAATTCGGAATCAGCTTTTGCACGGGGTCAATCGCCCCAAGAAGTATAGCCACGATGCCGATTCCCTGGAGGGCGGTTTTCCACTTACCGCTACGGCGGGCGGGCATGATCATGCCCTCGCTGGCGGCAAGTGTCCGGAGGGTCTCTACGCTGGATTCCCTGAAGTAGATAAGTGCCACCATCCAAACAGGTGCGTAGCCTGTGGCGATAAAGCACATGAAGATGGTCATGTTGGAAATCTTGTCGCTGAAGGGGTCCAGGTATTTGCCCAGGGTGCTGACTTCGCCCATGGCGCGGGCGAGCTTTCCGTCCAGAAAATCCGTGAGCATAAAGCCGAGAACCATGACCAGTGCGAGAACCTTGAACACCAGGCTGTTGTTGCTGTAGTCCAAATCGTTATCGTAGAAGAACACCCACAAGAAGAAGGGAGTGAGCACGATACGGCTCATGGTAAGCTGGCTTGCGATAGAAAGTGGTTTTCTATGGGCGGGGTCGCGGTAATACCAGTAGGCGTAAGCGACGGTAGAGGCGAGAATCAAGAGGATGGTTGCCACCATGCAGATTTGCTGGTATTCTTCAAGGTTCAGCAGGTAGACGCCCATGGTGATGGTGGTGGCGAGGTTTGCCAGTTTGCTCCAGCGCCTCTTGTGGGGGAGTTTCTTGCCTTCGCGAAGAACGCCCAGGGAGAACAGGGTGTGGGCGATAAGGCGGGCGAGGAGCAGGGCGCAGCCCACGCCGAGAATTTTTTCGACGCTTTCGGTATAGACCAGTTCCCGCAAAAAGATGCTGGTCATGACCGCAAAGGAGAGGAAACCGTCGATAAAGTTGAGCCACAGCCTGTAATAGGGTTTTTCAATATCTTGACCACGAAGCTGGTATAGCTTGAACCAGCCCATAATAAGGGCGATAGCCACAAAGGCGGTTGCCATCTTGGTCATGCCTTGCCATATAAAGGCAATAACGCAGATAAAGACAATTGCCCTAAGTACGCTCCAAAGGCGGTTGCGGAAACGAACCTCTGTTTTTGTGACCTCGTTCATCGGTTGTTCTCCAAGAGTTGTTTCGCGTGTTCACGAGTGATTTCGGAATTTTCGCCCAGCATGCGGACCAATTCTTCAATACGGCCTTCGTAATCCAGGTCCTTAACGCTAGTAAATGTACGACCGTCTGTTTCGGCCTTGCTGACAGAAATCTGGTGATTGGCACGGCTTGCCACCTGGTGCAGGTGGGTGATGGTCAATACCTGGTGGTGCTTGCCCAAGTTCCGTAGGGATTCGCCGATACGGTTTCCTACCTCTCCGCTGATGCCGGAATCCACTTCGTCGAAAATCAGGAGCGGTACGGCGTCCAGTTCGGCCATGACGGTCTTGATGGCGAGCAGTACACGGGAAAGTTCACCGCCGGAGACCGCTTTTTGCAGGCTTTTTTCACCTTCGCCCGGGTTCGGGGCCAGCAGGAACTTGATACGGTCTTTTCCGCTTGACGAAAGCGCCTGTTCGGCAATCTGAGTCTTGAATACGGCCTTGGGCATGCCGAGGCTCTGCAGGTTGCTTTCTACCGTCTTGTCAAAGACGGCCGCCGCCTTCTTGCGGCTGTCGGAAAGTTCCGTCGCGGCTTTCTCCAGCTTGTCGGTGCAGGCCTTGAGCTGCCTGTTCAGTTCTTCAAGGTCGCTGTCCAGGTTCTCTATGCAGCCCAGTTCCTCTTTGCGCTTTTCGGTGAGTTCCAGAAGGCCTGCGACGTCGGTGCGGTACTTGCGCTTGAGCTTCTGGATTTCGGCGATGCGCCCGTTGGCGCGGTCCAGCTCGGCGGCGCTGAGGGACTTTTCCGGTGTCCGGCGCATCAGGTCCTTGCAGATGCTTTCGAAGGGGTCCGAAACTTCTATGAGGGCCTGCAGGTCCTCTTCGTAGTGGGGGATTTTTTGTGCAAGCCCCTTCAACTTAGAGAGCAAGCTTTGGGTCTGGTCCAGGATGCCGTTGTCGTTACCTACAAGGGCCTGAATTTCCATCAGGTAGTTCTGTTCGACTTCGCCCTTGCTTCCGCGACTGACCTTTTCTTCCAGTTCTTCTTCTTCGCCCAGTTTCAGGTTTGCCTTGGAAAGTTCGTCGAACTGGAATTTCAGAAAGTCTTTCTGGGCGGCCAGTTCCTTGGCCCTGGATTCCGTTTCGGAAATCTTGTTGCGTATAGAATTCCATTCGCTCCAGAACTTGGAGTAGTTCTTCAAAAGTTCGCCGTTGCCGGCGTAGTCGTCCAGCATCTGGGTGTGGGTTCGCACGTCCCGCAACAGCAGCTGTTCGCTCTGGCCGTGCATCTGGATGAGCAGGTCTCCAATCTTTTCCAGATCGGAAAGGCTTACTACGGCTCCGTTGACCCGGGCCCTGCCCTTGCCGTTTTCGAGAATCTCCCTGCGGATAATGAGCTCGTCGTCGCTGTCGATTTCGAGGGTGGCGAGCAGTTCCTTGACCTTGGGGAGTTTCTTGATGTCGAAGATTCCTTCGATGACGGCCTTTTCTTCGCCTGCACGGACCATAGAAGACTGCCCGCGGTCACCGCAAATGAGCCGCAGGGCCTTCATCAGCACGGACTTGCCAGCACCGGTTTCGCCGGTGATGGCGGTAAAGCCCTCGTGGAAAGGAACTTCTTGCTTGGCAATCAGCGTGAAACCGTTTATACTCAGGGACTTCAACATGGCGGATACAAATTAGAAAAAAGCGTTAGTCAAGTTACTGTCAATTTAAAGTGAAAAATGAAAAAATATCAATTCTTCTTGTCTTAATAGTCACACCCGACAACTCACAACTCATAACTCACAACTTACTTTTCGAATTCAATGACGCTTCGGTAGATGGGACGACCTTCTTTCTTGTACTTGCGTTCAAAGCCGGTAGAAATACCTTCGGTAGGTTCTGCGGTATTGCGCACAATCACCTTGCAGCCCGGGAAAGCGTCAAAAGTTTCCAAGGCGATTTCGTTGTATTCCTTGTGGTCGGTACCCCAGTAGAAAATCCTCTTGCCGGGTTTCAAGACCCGGGCAACTTCTGCCAAGAAATCCGGTCGCAGAAGCCTGTTCTTGTGGTGCCGTTCCTTGGGCCATGGGTCCGGAAAGTACATGTGGAAGGCGTCAACGGTATTGTCCTTGACGGCATCCCGCAAAAAGTAGAACACGTCTCCCCGGAGCATGGCGGCATTGTTCAGAACCTTTCGGCTTTCCATCCGCGTATGGGCAAATGCCGCCCAGGTGTAGTCCCATTCGCTTCCCATGATAAAGTAATCCGGATGCTTCTGGGCGTATTCGATCATGAAGGTCCCCTTGCCGCTACCGATTTCCACTTCGATGTGGCCGTTTTCGCTCGGGAACATATCCTTCCACTGGAAGGGGAGCTTGTGGGGCTTGCCGTCGGGCGTGCGGATAGGCTTTCGTCCGTCGTCGCTCCGGAACACGTAGTGCCAGAGCCCCTTCTTTTCGGGGTCTTCGCTTAAGTCCCTGTAAAACTCAGGAACGACAATTTCTTTTTCTTCTTTTTCCATCTTAGATAAAGGGGATGATTCTTTCCTTGAATTTTTCAGGCATTTTCTTGTCCAGCATTTCGCGGATATGCCTTTCGGAATACTTCATGGAAAAGTGGGTGAGGATGATTTTTTCGCAGGCGATTTCGCCGTCGAATTTTTCCAGGGTATTGACGATGTGCTGCAGGTGGGTGTGGCCCTTCTTGCGGCTCATGGGTTCGTCCTCGTCGTCCAAAAAGGTGCATTCCGTCACAAGGATTTTGGACTTGAAAATTTCCGGATTCTCCTTGAGGCTTTCGCCCAGGCAGTCACCCATGAAACTTATCAGGGGCTCATAGACTTCACGGGTAATCTCTACGCCGGACTTGCGGAGTTCGATGATTTCGCCAGGAGTTTTTCCCAGGTATTCGTCTTTTAGCTTCCGCTTGTGCAGGAACAGGGTCGCTCCCATGGCAGGCACGGAATGCTTTACGTCAAAGGGTTTCAGCACCAGGTCCTTGCGGTACCGCAGCGGAATCATCGCTCCTGCTTCTACGGCACAAATTTCGGGTAGCCGGAACTTGGTTTCGGGGACTCCTTCGAACATGGCCTCGGCACGAATCCATTCCTTTGCCCCTTTGGCAATGGAGGCCGGCATGTAGTAAACGCTGTCACGCTCGACGCCCATCATCTTGCGGAGGCTGTGGTGCCGCATGAGGCAACGGGCGTGGTCTCCGTGGGCGTGGGTCAAAAAGACATGGTTTATGGATGTGGCCGAAAGAGGGCATTCGCCCATATCTACCACGAAGTCCAGTTCGGGAAACTGCAAATAGGTAGCAAGTCCAGAAATGGAAAATCCGTTGATGGAGGTACAGGATGTATCCAGGTGGACTTGCTTGAGGGCATTATGGATGTATTTGCTTTCGCCGGACACGCAATTTACTTCTTCGCTGCTTTTCTTTCGTTGTCTTGTGTTACAAGAAAATCAAAGTCGTCGCATGTCATGGCTTCGATATGGTTACCCATGGCCACACTGCGAGTTCTGGCGTTGCCTTTTTTTTCGGGAATCCGGAAGCAGAAATCGTAGGTATTACCCATGTCGGTAGGGATACCCATCTTGAAAATTCTAACGCGTTCTTTGCCGCTGTAGATTTCGTGGTAGTCGTAGCTGTTCTGGACCTTTTCCAGCCTCTTTTCCTGGTTGAATTGGAGTTCCCTGGTAATCGGGCCATCCAGGTACAGCGGTAGGGAATTCTGGAAACGGAGTTCCAGCTGCCCGTCGGTTTTCACGATGGACGTCCCGTTGGGGTTAATCAGGTAGCGCTGCTGGGGAATGTTTCTATAGGCCTTGTTGTGGACCCTGCGGACTCCGCACATTTCACGCATGTCGGGGTTTGCTACAAAGTCGATATCGCGGCAGATGGGGGGAAGGTTGGTTGGTACTTCCAAATCATCACCATTGGAAGAACCGGCACATCCAGCCAAAAGAATCGGGGCTACAAAAAGCGGGATAAACTTCAGAAAATTCATACTTCAAATATATATTTAATGGAACGGCGTTTTTTAAGGGTGACAAAAAAAATGCCCCCGAAGGGGCACTTTTATAAATCGACTTGATTGCCGGCCTAGATAATATCTACGATGGCTGTGAAGAGGGCGTCCGCAAGGGCGTTTGTTTCCAGGCCTTCGAAGATGTTGAACTGGTTGAACACAATCTTTCCCTTGCCGAAGGGAAGAGTCTGCAGATCCACGCCGCCCTTGATTTCGCCATCCTTGATGGAAAGGGACTGGGCATATACCTTTGCCCCTTCCAGCTTGCTCATGGAAAGGCTCGGCATGACAGCGGCTGCCGTATGGTCAAGGACGTTTGTGCCGAAGACTTTCAAGAGCTCAGAACCGTCGGGAATGTAGTGCAGGCTGATACCGTTGGCACCGGTGGTCCAGTGGGATTCCAGGGTGCAGTCGAATTGGTGGCTCTGGTTCAAGAAATCCACGTCGTCCTGGGTCATGTCCGAAAGCAGCAGGGTCTTTCCGCCGTTCTTGGTGACATCGACTATTTTGTCCAAAATTTCGTCGGGCCAAGAACTGAGGTTTGCCGTGAAGATAATCTTTTCAGGGCCGGAGAGTGCGGCAAGGGCGTCGCTGGACTCTTCGCTGTTGTCCAAGAAGCAGACCTTCTTCATGGCGGACTTTACGTCGGCCTGTTCGATGACGATCAGGTCTTCTGTAGAGGAGTGGACTTCTTTTCCGCCGTCCTTCAGGGTGAACTTAATCTGGTACTTGCCCACACTTCGAGGAGCCATGAGGGAGCAGATTCCAAGCTGGGTAAGGCTGGTCTTGCCCACAGGTTCTTCGGGAGATTGGGTCTTGGTACTTACGACCTTGCCCTTTTCATCTAGCAGGGAAATTTCAATCCCCACATTTTCAAGACGGCTGTTGTTCAACAGGGTCAGCTGGAAGCTAACTTCGCTTTGCGGCGTGACCACGTGTTCCAGCTCGCTTACCAGGATACGGCTCGGAGTGGAGATTTCCTTGGCGAAGTCCGTAAAGCCCTTGCTCTTGCGGTTCTCGTCGTTGAGACCGCTGAAATCGATACCGTAGTCGGCCCACTGGTCCAGGAAAAATCCGGCGATTTGCGGGTTGCTCTGGAATGCGGTAATCTGGTCCAACTTGCTCTTGATGGCGATGCTGTTGGCGTCATTGCAGAAAGTGTCGAATTTTTTCCAAGCGGCTATATCGGCGGTGGCGAGGAAATCCTCGATTGCCTTGTAGGCGTTCTTGATGGCCTTTTGGTTCTTGACGCTTCTGGGGCCGCGCAGGTTGGTGGGCTTGGCGGGGAGCAAGGTGTGGTTTTTCAGGGTGACCAACATCTTGTTGTTCAAGTCCAGGTCCACTCTCTCGTCTTCGTCCTGGAAAACGCTGTCGCCAAGGCCCGCATCGGGGACAGAAAGCTCTTCGTCTTCGCGGTTAAAGCAGTGGGCGAGGTAGTGAGAGTAATTGGCACTGGGGCAAAGACGCGGGTTGATGCGCAGGCTTGCGTACTGGGAAATATGGTCCACAGAGACAGGCAGTAGCTTGCCGGTGTCCTTGTGGAACACGCCTTCGTTGTCCAGGTAAATACTGTCAAAGTTGCTGATGGCGGGCCTAAGCATATCGATAGGGCCGATGGCGTTCAGCAGCTTGTTTCCGTTCTGCAGCATGAATGTCCCGTTTTCGGCACCGAGAATCCACACGGCGATGGAGGGGTGGTTGTGCTGGTCGCGAACGAGGTCCGTAATCAGTTTTTTTGCAATTTCCAAGCCCTGGGGCGTAGAACGCATGGTGTGGATGGGAAATTCCTGGAACACCAAAAGACCAATTTCGTCGCAGATGTCCAGCGCTTCGTTGGTCAGTGGCGCTCCGCAGCTGCGGATGGCGTTGAATCCTGCGTCCTTGACGGCCTGCAGGTCTTTCTTGAGGGCGGGGTTCTTGTCAGTCCAGAGGCCGCCTTCGCTCCACTGCTGGTTGTAGCTTACGCCCTGAATCTTGAGGATGGAATCGTTCAGGTAGTAGTCGCCCTTGATGCAGTCGAACTTGCGGAATCCGAAGGTCTTGACCACAGGGAAACTGTACTCAGGCGGCTTGTTCTTGCCGGTCTTGATTTCCAGCTGGACTTCCAGGGCGAACAGGTTGGGCTTGTCCAGGCTCCAGACGCATTTGTCCTTTTTCCAGTCCTTGATCTGGAAGGCAAACCGTTGGGTCATGTTCTCCTTGTCCAGCTTGACTTCCTTATACCATTCATACACGTCGCCCACGGCGTTTCTCATGAGGAAACGGATACGGGTCTGGAACCCGCGGGGGTTGTTGAAGGTGATTTCTGCGGCCACACGTTCCTGGTCCATGTCGGGCTCTACATGCAGGTCGGCAATGTAGGCGGAACTGCCGAGAATCAAATCTACATGCCCGAAGATACCGCCGAAGGGGTACTGGTTCCAGGGGAGGCCCACAGGCATTTCTCCGGGGTGGGCGTAGCGGTCGTCTGCACCGTCGGTGCTTTCACGGCCGAAGTCGATACGGCTGTTGGATGCCCCCATGTTGGCCACACGGACGCACAGGACGTTTTCTTCGCCAATCTTGATAGCTTTTTGCGTTTCGATGGTAAAAGGCGTATAAGCCCCGAAGTGGGTTCCAAGGCGGATACCGTTGAGCCAGACCGTGGCGTGGGTGGCGATCCGTTCAAAGCGCAGGAAAATGCGCTTGGCCACCAGCTTGTCGTCGTCCAGGGTAAAACGCTTGAAGTAGAAGGCGCAGTCCTGGGACATGAGCAGCTTGTCAAAGCTACGTTCCCAGACGTGGGGAACATTCACGGTTTCGGTATCGGAGGGGTTGGTTGCGTACCAGCGGTTGGAAATTCCGGAATCTTCCGTATCCCACTTCATCTGCCAGTCGCCGTCAAGGCTCATGATTTTGTTCATTCGGGCTTTCCTTTTATACGGCAAACCCCCTGATGGGGGCTTTTTTGTATCGGGGTAGCCAGATTCGAACTGACGACATTCTGCTCCCAAAGCAGACGCTCTACCAGGCTGAGCTACACCCCGTCGGTGCCCAAATATAGTAAAAGGCGAAGATATATTTTTGTTTTTTTACCCGTTTTTTCGTTTTTTTAGCCAAAATTTGCGTATATTTCTGCATATGCAGAAGCGGGTTACTTTACACGGGATAGGGCCTATCGTTTTGATGGTGCTTGGACTGTCCGTTGTTCTGTTGACCGGTTGCAGGACCGAAACCCAAAGTCAGCCCGCTCCCGTAGCGAAATCTTCCAGCTCCGTTCTTGTCCAGTCCTCTTCTAGCGAGGCAGAAACGATTGTCGATTCGGCAGTTGTGGATTCCGCGGTTTCGGACACGGCGACTGCAGATACCGCTGTTGTCGATACGGCTACAAAAGAGATTAAGGCGGTAGCGGACACCCTGGTCCAGTCCAGTTCCTCCGAAAGTTCCAGTTCTTCTGTCGCAGAAAGTTCTTCTGCAGAGGCGGAGCTGTCCAGTTCTTCTGAAATGCCTGTAGATTCAGTTCCGCAGGCAACCGTGGATTCCTCCGTTCAGGAGGTTGCCCTGGAAGAATCCCAGCCTGAGGTAACTCCCGATACCGCTACGGCAGATACGGTTATGCCAGAAGCTCCCAGGGATACATCCCTTTGTGCAGACGCTCCGGCCGCAGTACTTTGCGACAAGAGGGACGGCCAGATGTACAGGACCGTCCGTATCGGCACTCAGGTCTGGATGGCTCAAAACTTGAATCATGCCGTAGAGAACAGCTGGTGCTACATGAACAGCCTTGAGAACTGCTCCAACTATGGTAGGCTCTACCAGTGGACTGCCGCCATGGCGCTGGACAATGCCTACGGTCATTCTGCGGCAGGAGACCTGCTAGGCGAAAAACACCAGGGAATATGTCCGGATGGATGGTATATCCCGACCGATAAGGATATGGAAACGCTGGCCCATTATGTGGTAGAATCCAACAAGGCCGCAGGGCTAGCTACTGAAGATGTGGGAACGAGTCTGCGTAAAGAGAGCGGCTGGGAAGAAAACGACGAGGAAATTTTGGGCACCAACCGCTACGGTTTTGGAGCAGTTCCTGCGGGTTACCGCGATGCCAACGGTTCATTTGCCTTCCTTGGTGAAGAGGCCGATTTCTGGGTTGCCGAAGAAATTTCTAACGGAACCCAAGCTCCCTATTGGAATTTGTATTACGCCAACCAGACCTTTAGCGGTGAGTTCAAGAATCTGAAAACATTTGCTTTCTCGGTACGCTGTATCAAGAAGTAGGGGACGTGTATGGGAAAAACTTTCAAAATTACGTTATTCATTTTTGTGATTCTTGCAACAGCTTTATTTGCCGTAGAAGTATTTTCCTTGCCCAAGGTGACTCCGGAACTCAAGGTTGGTGCCCAGGAATACTACAACAACGAATGCAAGGCCTGTCATCGCTGGGGTCGCAAGTTTGCCGCACCTCCCATGAAGGAGAATGTTGCCCAGTACGCCGAAAAGCCCGAGGAAATGGTCAAGTACCTGATACACCCTACGCCGAAACACCCGGACATTTGGCCTGCGATGGAAATAACGCCCCTTACCGAAGACCAGGCGAAGATGATGACGGCTTGGCTTTTGTACATTTTGGATAATCCGGAGGATCCGGGCAGGCCTAAGTAACTGGGAGCGGGAATGAAATACCTGATGGCGGGGTTGTTGGCACTTTTGTGCGGGTTCTTCCTGGCCGATTTCCTGTTCCGTCAGCAGGCTTCCGAAGTCAAGACTCCAGGAAATATTCCCTTTGACCACGCCCTTCACGGGGATTCCATCGGGCTGGATTGTTCCCATTGTCATACGGGAGTGACTTACCAGGCTCACGCCTACCTGCCTTCCAAGACGGACTGCATGGACTGCCATAGGCTGCCCTTGACCGAGAACCCGGGAATCGAGAAACTGGATTCCGCCTTGAGCCGTGCCGAGGAATTCCCTTGGGTGCACAAGAGGGTTTTGCCGGAACACGTGGTGTTCCACCACGGGCTTCATTTTGCGGCAGGCGTGCAATGTAGCGACTGTCATGGCTCTACGGAAAAGATTCAAAAGAACCGCTACGGAGGGGAGCGCTTTACCATGCAGAGTTGCCTGGACTGCCATAGCGGAAAGACCTTCGAAGGCCGGGGTTTCAAGAAGGCCGCCATCCATTGCGGGGCGTGCCATCGTTAGGGTTTTGTTTTATGGATAGGCGTGAGTTTATCAAGGCGTGTTCGGTGGTGGCTTTAATGCAGGTCCTGTGGGGCTGCCGTCGCTTGCCCGACCTTTCCGGGGCGAAAGTTCCAGAAATCGCCGAGTTCGAAAAAGAAGTCCGTCTGGCCCTGTCCCGCGCCAAGGGGGCTTTTGACCTGGTCCAGGTTCCCATGCCCGGCGCTCTTGATGTCCACGGGGCTTCACCTGTGAACCGTTTCGGCATGGCTATCGATTTGGACGCCTGCGACGGATGCGGCAAGTGCATTCTGGCCTGCATGCAAGAAAACAACATTCCCCTGAGTTCCAAGGGAGAGCGTGATGCCGGGCGGTTCATGCACTGGATAGAGATGCATGGTGGCGCCCCTGCCATGTGTTTCCACTGCGGCAATGCCCCTTGCGAAAAGGTCTGCCCTACGGGGGCGGCAAGCCACACGCCCGACGGCCTCAGCACTATGATGTACAAACGCTGTACCGGCTCCAGGTTCTGCGGGGCGAACTGTCCTGTGGGGGCCCGCAAGTTCAACTATGTGGATAGCGTCAAGGAAGGTCTTGCCCGCAAGTTCAATCCCGAAGTTCCCCTGCGCTCCAAGGGCGTCATGGAAAAATGCTCCCTGTGCCTGCAGCGCTTGCAAGACCACAAGCACACCCAGATGGCTACAAGGCCCGGTGTGGAATGGCGGGGGAGTGGTCTCAAGACCGCCTGTAGCGAGGCCTGCCCCAAGAATGCCATTATCTTCGGGAACTGGCTAGACCAGGAATCCCCCCTGGTTCAAGAGGCCAAGCACAGGAACCTTTACGTGCCTAGGGAAATAGCGAATCTCGATCCTTCCGTGGTGTACATGCGGGGGAGGCGCTAGTGTACAGGATTCTCGTGTACATAGGCGCGGCACTTTTGCTTCTGGGGGCTTTCGCCTTCGGGGTTTCCCTGTGGGAAGGCCCCACCGCATGGCATACCGACGCACGCACCTTCTGGGGCATTCCCATTTCCCTTTTTGTGTTGTGGATTGGACTTGCCCATGCAGGAACGCTGATTTCGGCCATATTCCTTGCGCTGGGTTATCCCCTCGGTCGCCGCACTTCTATGGTGGCGGAACTTTCCACCCTGTGTTCCCTGGCGGTGGCGGCGCTGTTCCCGTTGGTTCATCTGGGAATTATCGAAAACTTCTACATGGTTGTCCCGTTTCTCGATGCCCGCGGCAACTTTTCGAACCTGCGGTCGCCCCTGGTCTGGGATTTCTGCTGTATTTCTGTATATGGGCTTGTGTCTCTGTTGTTTTTTGCAACGCACCTTTTCAGCGAAAAGTTCCCGGACCTGAAAAAGCTGATTCGCCCTATGGCCTGGCTGCTCTTCCCGCTGGTGCTGTGGGTGCACACCATCGTGAGCCTTGACTTTGCGGTGACTTTTGTGCCCCAGTGGCGCGGGGCGTTTTTCCCGCTTTACTTTATTGCGGGGGCTATCTATTCTGGCCTTGCCCTGGTCATTATCCTCCTTACGGCGGAGCACTGCCGCGTACGGGTGCTGGAAAAACTCATGCTTGGCCTTTCCTGGTTCATGGCGTTTTTCTGGCTGTGGGAATTCCTGCTGAAAGGCTCGTTCTCCTTCGAGGTGGTGTTCCTCGGGGCGGTGGTGCCGCAGCTGATGTGGCTCCGGGTTATCCGGGAAAATGCCTTCGGGCGGCTCCTGGTGGCGTTCTCCGTCTTGGTTTCGTTGGGGCTTGAACGCTACATCCTGGTCACACCGTCGGAATACAACGCTGCGGAATACTTCAGCTGGACTGACCTTGGGCTGGTTTCGTTCTCCCTGGGTCTGTTCACCACCTTGTTCTTTGTTTTCCGCGCCAAGTTCAGCTCCTTGCTGGAGGGCGAAGACGTGGTGATGGGGGAGATTGTCCTGCAGCAGGACGAATCGGACAAAGAGTCGGAAAAGGTTTCCCTCCCTGAGAAAAACGACTTTTCCATTTTGCGGCTGCCCCTTTTGCTGGGTGTCCTTGTTACCCTGCTGTACGTGGTCTGGGCCGTTTCTGTAGAAAATACGAACCTTGCGCCCCTTTCGGTGGTGAACGTGGCTCCCTTGTGCCTGCCCTTGCTTGTGCTGGTGGCGAGCTTTACTTTGTGCGCAAGGCCCCTGTGGGGTATTTCTGGAAAACGGGTAAAGCTGGTTTGCGCGGTGCTTGCTGGAATCCTGGGTTGCCTTGCAGGGGCGTTCTGGGCCGGGGGCAGTTCAGATATTCCTTCGGGAGTCGTATCCGTGCAGGAAGTTGATTCGCCCAAGACGGTAGAGTTTATATGGTCGTCCAGGTGCGCCGGTTGCCACGGGCAAGACGGCAAGTTCAACGAAAAGTTCGTGCGGGAATTCTACCCGCTGCCCCAGAAGCTTACGCCCGTGCGGCTGGATACCTTGGGAGAGGACTCTCTCGTGAAGGTCATTCTGGATGGCCGGGTGAACATGAACCCCTATCGGGGCCGGGTCTCCGAAGACGAAGCGCGGGGGCTGGTTCGCTACATGCGCCATTTGGCAGGGGAGGGTGAATAATGGATGCTATCCTGAACGCCCTGTGCTGTCTTATGGCTCTTGGAACCTCCATGTTCCTTTGGCGTCGTCCTGTCGGTATCTTCAAGGAGACGGGTATTCTTGCCCTTTCCTTGGTGGTCTTTGGCCTGTTCTCCTACCTCACGGTAGATCTTTCGGAACCATCCTTGGAATACATGCCTTTCCGGATGCTCGCTCTGTGTATCTGTTTTTCCACGACGTCCCTGACAAGCCACAAGACCCGCTACCTTGTGCTTTCCCAGATCCTTTGGCTGTGGGTGGAATTCTTTGGCGGGCTTACCTTTGTGTATCATGGGCTGGACATGCCCTGGACCCGGATTGTCGCAATCGGTGCGGGCGCTTTTGGCGGGGCTTTCCTTTCCCACATCAGTCGGGAAATGGAATTTTTGCTTATGGTCTATTGGATTGCCGTCTGGATGTTTTTCTAAAAAATTACCTGGGAATTGGTCTTTTTTTATAAAAAAGCCGAAATTTTTATAAAAATCCCTTGACAAGGCAATCGTTTTATCTATATTTGGGTGCGTCATTCGACGGTGCTTCATAGCTCAGTTGGTAGAGCCCGCGACTGTTAATCGCGTTGTCCTTGGTTCGAGTCCAAGTGAAGCAGCTTAAACGTCCCGATCTTATGGTCGGGGCGTTTTTTTTGTTCATATTTTATATCTTTGTTGCATGCGGTTTATAAGAACCATATTCTGTCTTTTGTTTTTTGCAGGCATTGCCTTGGCCGACGCTATCCCCGCGAGCGCTCTTGCGACAGGCGGTGCCGTGACCCGCGACCAGCAGTTGCGCGAAATCCGCGACATCATGCGTGGTGGCCGTGGCGGCTATATCGACATAGGTTTCAACTATCTGCCCTTCAGGACCCAGACTCCGCTGGAAAGCCCCTATGGCGAACATGAAGGGTACGCTTTTAAGCACCATTTTGCTGGCTTTGGCAGTGGCGAAGTGACAAAGAACAACCATCTGGGTTTCTTGCTCTGGTTCGAACGTTCCGGTTGGGACGGCGAGGACTTTTTCTTCTGGCCCATGTACAACGACTTTTCCATTGCCCGTTCCGTGACCACCTGGGGTCTTACCTACACCCAGTCGTCCATGAATTTTACCATGGCGGGGGGTATGCAGCATCAGAACGTGGAATATGTGGGGGATGTTTATCCTCACGAGAACGATTCCCTGCTTTATTCCTGGGGACTTGTCCGTTGGGGCAAGACCAGCGTTCAGGCGAATTTTCACAAGGCACACTGGCAGTCCCTGAGAATTTCCATGGATCTGGAATCCAGGGCCATTTATGGCGGTAGGGGGCGTGGCCCTCTGACCTATTTGCCCAACCTGGAAATGGCTCTTTATAATGGCAAGGGCGACGACGATTCCGTTCGCGTTTTCTGGGAGCAGAACTTGTTTGCCCAGGTGCTCTACGGCGAGGTGGCCTTTGATTTCCCCCGCAAGGAATTCCATTCGGCGGCCCTGAAGTATTACCCGGATCCCTCCCGCATGGTGGCCATCGAGGCGACCTGCCTGCGCCGTAACGTGCGGCATGGCGCCAAGGACCTGCTTTGGGGCGGCGGTATCGAACTGCCCTTTGTGCGGTTTGCCTATAACTCCAGCTATGACTACGAGACCTTCTTCCATGCCAAGGGAACGTTCCTGGTGGAATTCCAGTTCAACTTGGCTACCATCGACGGACTGTTGTTCGCCCGGGGCGGGACACGCTCTGCCCCCATGGAGACCCTGAACATCGAAAGGAAGAAAAATTTCGAGAGCAAGGACAGCAAGGGTCTTGACCTGATGAGTGGCGCAAAGAGCGAACCCAAGACGCTAGAAGCCACGGGTATCCGTTACGAAAAGTCCGGCAGCGAAGGAGGCAAGTGATGAAGTCTAAAACTTTGCGATTGTCGCTGATGGCCGCAGTCTTGGCCTGCTGTTTTGTTCTGTCCGGCTGTATCAGCCATTGGTTTGAGGATTCTACTACCCGCCTGCAAATTGAAAACCGGACCGGAGCGGACATAATCGAAATCGATATTGTCTCCGAAGATGAACGGACTGTCCGCCCCTGGATTCAGGATACCATCAAGGACAGTTCGGTGAGCCGAGTCTATGAAGAGGACTGGGTAGGGGATTTCAAGGGACGGATACTTTATACGAATTTCGTGTATCCGTGTTCATGTGGATTGACAGGGTTCGCTGTTTCTAAATCGGGTGAATCGGCCGCTTCAGATTCGCTCACGACTTGGCCTGAGCCCACTGAGAAGAACTGCACCTGCATGGATTCCCGTGTCGAAAAGGGATGGTTCGACATAAGCCTTTCCGGTGGCAGCCTGTATCTTGTGTTCACGCGTAACCCCGACGGAACTCTCCATTTCGAGTCGCGGTAGTTTTCCCGCTGTCACCCCGGCCTAGGCTTGCCCTGAGTGCAATCGAAGGGTGTCGGGGCCACACGAACCAACTCCTTCGTCATGGCGGCCGGAGCCTGCCATGAGCGCAGTCGAATGGGCGAACATGACGAGAATATTTTTTAATTCCACATTTCATTTCCTAATCCCTAACCACCAATCACTAACCACCAATCATTATCCTCTGCCCACTTCCTACATTTTTACTACATTAATCTATAGTGCAGATTACAAAGCTCAAAATATTCGGTTTCAAGTCCTTTGCCCAAAGGACCGAAATCAATTTTCCCACCAAGGGCCTTACGGCGGTGGTGGGCCCTAACGGCTGCGGCAAGTCCAACATTACCGACGCCATCCGTTGGGTCTTGGGCGAGCAACGCGCCGCCACGCTCCGTATGAGCAAGATGCAAGACGTGATTTTCAGCGGTACCGAAGAGCGTGCCGCCATGAGTCTTGCCGAAGTTTCCATCGTTATCGACAACAGCGACGGCGCCCTGAGTTCCGAGTATTCCGAAATTATTGTCACCCGTCGTGTCCATAGGGACGGCACCGGCGAATACCTGATTAACAACCAGGAGTGCCGGTTGAGGGACGTCCACGCCCTGCTTTTTGACTCGGGCCTGGGTTCCAGCACCTATTCCCAGATGAACGCCGACATGATTAAGGCGGTGCTTTCCGACAAGGCCGACGACCGTCGCGTGCTTTTTGAAGAAGCCGCCGGCGTGAGCAAGTACCGCCAGCAGCGCAAGGAGGCCACCCGCCAGCTGGAACGAGTCCAGATGGACATGGCCCGCGTAGAGGACAACCTCCGCTCCGTGCGCCGTTCCGTGCGCCTTTACGAGACCCAGGCCGAAAAGGTCAAGGAGTTCAAGTGGCTGAGTAACCGCCTGAAAAGCCTGGACCTTTCTGTAAGCCTGGACAAGTACGAAGATTTCAAGGAAAGCCTCACGACCCTGGATACCACCAGCCGCCGCATGAACCACGAGGTGGAATCGGCCAAGACCAAGGCCATGGAACTCCAGACCCGCATCGAAGAAAAGAAGCTTGCCATCAGCGAGGACGAGAACAACTACCGCGAGCTGGAGCAGCAGGTGCAGCAGGCGACCTTGGCCCTGAACGACCTGAACAACCAGATTATACGCCTCAGGGATTCCGTTTCTTCGCTAGAAGCGGCAAACCAGAAGGCCGCCTCTGAAATTGAAATCAGCGAAGGCAAGACCCGAGAACTGCAAGAAGAACGCGCCCGTCTTGAAGAAGAAAATGAGGTCCTGAAAAGCGACAGCGGCATCGAGGAACTGAACAGCAGGCTCGAGCGGGAAAAGGAAATTTTGCAGGTCATGCGGGACAAGCTGGACGACCTGCGCGGCCAGTCCAGGGAACTGTCCAACGAACGCCTGACCGCCGCCAACCGCGTAGCCTCCCTCCAGGGGCGTTTCCAGCGTCTGGATGCCGAATCCGACATGCTCCGGGGAAGCGTTTCCCGCTGGAACGACGAAGCGGGCGAGCTGCGGAACCGCAAGTCCGAAACGGAATCCGCCATCCGCGACATGGAAGCGGGCATGGAAGCTACCGCCCGTGAACTGAAAATTTTGAACGAGCGCAAGGCCTCCCTGGAATCCACGCTAGAAGGCAAGAATGCCGACCTGGCCAATGCCCAGCAGGAACTGCAGGCTTTGCAGAACGAGTGTGCCGCCCTGGAATCCCGAATTGAGGTGCTGCAGAGCGTCAACGACGAAGGAACGGATGCCGGCAAGTGGATTCGCGAAAACAAGGCAGGTCTTGTCCGCGGGTTCCTTTCGGAACATATCAGCGCCGCTCCGGAATACGCCTCCCAGGTAGAGGCTGCCCTGGGCGATTGTCTGGACAGTGCCGTGGTGGAAAGCCGCGACGGCCTCCGTGAAATTGTAGAAGGACTCCGTAGCGAGAACGCCGGCAAGGCGGTGCTCGCCCTGATGGATTCCCTGGAACTTGCACCTGTGCCGGAACTGAACCACCCTGGAATCAGGGGTGCCTTGAGCAGCTTTGTCACTTGCGACGACACCACACGGACTTTTGTACAGAATCTTCTGAGCCGCTACTTCTTGGTGGATTCTCTGGATACGGCCCTGGACCTGGCCCGTGAACACAGGAATTCCGATTTCTGCTTTGTGGCGGACAAGGTTATCGTAAAGACCAACGGTCTGGTGAGCCAGGGGGCAAATACCGCCGGGGCCCTCAGCCGCAAGAACGAGATTGCCCAGGCCACGGAGCGTCTGGCTGCTGTACAGGGGCAGGTCGCTCAGAAGCAGGCCGCTCTGGAATCCCTCCAGGCAGACATTGATGAAACCAGGCAGATGCTGGCATCTGCCTCCGACGAGATTCTCGAAAAGAACAATGCGCTCCGGGCAGGGGAGGCTGGCATTTCTATCCAGAAGAACACCCTGGAATCGGTGGCCTCCCGACTTGAAAAACTGGAATCGGACATTTCCGAAAGTGAAGGCCGTATAGCCACCGCCGAATCCCAGAAGTCTAGCGATGCGGACCTGAACGAGGCCAAGGCGGCCATGGAAAGTGCCGAGGCGGAATACGCCCGGGTAAACGACGAACTTGCAGAACAGGAAACCCTGTTCCGCGAAAAGGACGAAGAAGTCCGCGACCTGGAAAGGACATCCCAGGACAAGGCCGCGAAGCTCTCCCAGAACACGGACCGCCTGAGAAACATCGCCGACCAGGTCCAGTTCCTCTGGGATTCCATCGAGTCCCGCAAGCGGGATATGGAGACCAACAAGATTTCTATGGAAAAGGCCGCCCGGGATATCGATGACCTGGGAGCCTCCGTCCAGGAAAAAGATTCCGCCCTTCGCGAGTTGGAAGGTCGGCGTGACGCCGCCCGTGAACGCTACGAAGTGGTCAGTGGCGACCTGGACAGCTGGCGGAGCGAGCTGGATACCATCCGCGACGACATGATCGACAAGATGAAGGAACTGAACGAGGTGGGCCGCAAGCAAGAAGCCCTGCAGTCCAACCTGGATCGCCTTCAGGAACGCCTCCAGAATGAATGGTCCTTCGACCTGCAGGCTCCCGAAGAATTTGAGCGTGTGGAATACAGCCAGCCCGAGGCGGACAAGGAAATTCGCGAACTCCGCGGGAAAATCAAGGAACTTGGCCCCATCAACGTGAATGTGATGGAGGACTACGAAGACGAAAAGAAGCGTTTGGAAGAAGTGGAAATCCAGTTCAACGATCTGGACCGTGCCCGCGCCTCGCTGGACCGCACCATCACCAAGCTGGACGATATTGCCCGCAGCCGCTACCTGGAAACATTCGAACGGATCCAGAAGAACTTCCAGTTCGTGTTCAGCAAGCTGTTCCTGAACGGCGAAACCAAGATGAGCCTGGTGGAAAAGCTGGACGAAAACGGCAAGCCCGGCGATATCCTGGACGCCGACATCGAAATCAACGTTCGACCCACCGGCAAGAAGATGCGCGGCATCAAGGCCCTTTCCGGCGGTGAACACGCCCTGACCGCAACGGCCCTGCTCTTTGCCATCTACATGGAAAAGCCCTCGCCTTACTGCGTGCTGGACGAAGTGGACGGCCCGCTTGACGATGCCAACGTGGGCCGCTTCATGGCGCTGCTCCGTGAATTCAGCAAGCAGACCCTGTTCATCGTGGTGACCCATAACAAGCGCACCATGGCCGAAGCCGACATGCTCTACGGTGTGACCCAGGAAATCAAGGGCATTTCCCGCATCGCCAGCGTGCAGTTGGCCGACGCCACCAAGTTCGCGATATGATAGCTATGAGGTCGTGCCTGGGGCACTTTGAGGTATGAGGTCGGGCTTTGCCCTTTGAGGCAATATGTTTTTAATTAAAAAAACTCAAAGCGAGCAATGCGAGCGAACTCAAACCTCAAAGCGAAGCGACCTCACAACTTTAAAAGGCTTCGTCTTTGCGGCCCTTTCCGCCATCTGTTACGGTACGAACCCCCTTGGGGCCCTGCATTTGTATGCCCAGGGGTATTCTCCGGAAACGGTCCTCTTTTACCGATTCTTTACGGCAGCGCTGCTCCTTTTGGTGGTGATTCTTGCGAAAGGCTCGCACTTCAAGATTTCATTCCGCGAATTCGGTGCTCTTGTCGCCTTCGGATTCCTCTTTGCGGTGAGTTCCCTGACCTATTACGCCTCCTTCAAGTTCATGGACGCGGGACTGGCTTCTACGCTTTTGTTCCTTTACCCGCTGGAGGTTTCTGTGCTGATGGCCGTTTTCTTCAAGGAGAAAATCAAGGTCTGGACCATTGTTTCCATCGCCGTTTCCATGGCGGGAATTGCCCTCTTGTACCGCGGGGGAGATGGAGCGCCCCTGAGCACGGTTGGGCTTGTACTTGTGTTTATCTCTTCTATAACCTATGCCATTTACATGGTGATGGCGAACCGCATCAAGCTGCAGATGGGCTCCGTGAAGATGACCTTTTACGCCATCAGTTTCTGTATGGTGTTCTTGTTGCTCTATTCGGTGACGCTGGGCTCTGGGCTTCCGCCGGTGTTCATGCAGGCCAGTTCCTGGGGCTGGGGCTTCATGCTGGGTGCCGTACCGACAGTTCTTTCGCTGATATTTATGGTGAAGGCCGTAAAGATTATAGGTTCTACGCCTACGGCAATTCTCGGGGCTCTCGAACCCGTGACCGCCGTATCCATCGGTGTACTTGTCTTCGGAGAAATCCTCACAGTCCGCCTTGGAATCGGAATTGCCCTGATTCTCGGTTCCGTGGTTCTCATCGCCGCAAAGCGTTCTTAATCGTAATCCCCGTGCCCCGAATCTCGTAATAACGGGTTATCAGTCGTCAGTTTTTAGTCCTCAGTATATAATTTGGCGCCAAAGGCGCGATTATAAGAACTCACAACTCATAACTGACAACTCATTACTAATCTCACACCCCATACCCCCTAACCCCTATTTACTATATTCTCGCCATGCAGTGCAAATGTTCAAAATGCGGTAAGGATTTCAACGACAAGGTGGGTATGTCCCCTCTACAAAGCAACCTTGCCATCCGCGTGCGGAACAGGGTGGGGAATATTTGCAAGGAATGTCAAAATGAAATTTGCAAGACAAAACGGGGCTCGTGGCGCTTGTTCTTTTGGAACTTGAAGGTTTCCTTTTACTGTGTATTGTTTCTGTCGCTTTTTGCCGTCCCCTTTTTGGCATTGATTGTTTTCTTGGCTTTATTTGTTCTGTGATTGTTTTTTATGTCTGATAAACTTTTGCAAACTATTGATCTCCGGCGGGTGTTCTCCGAAACTGGTGAAGAACTTGAAATCCTCAAGGGCGTAAACTTTTCCATGGAAGCGGGAGAGCTGGTGGCTCTCACCGGTTCTTCGGGGTCGGGCAAGTCCACCTTCTTGAACCTGGTGGGCATGCTGGACACGCCTACTTCCGGCGAAATCCTTTTCAAGGGCAAGCCTCTTTCCAAGTTCAGCACCCAGGAGCGGGACATGTACCACCGGGTGCAGGTCGGGTTCGTGTTCCAGTTCCACCATCTGCTCAGTGAATTTACGGCCATCGAAAACGTCTGCGTTCCGGGCCGCATCCTGGGAACTTCCGAGGCGGAATGCAAGGAACGTGCCGCCATGCTTTTGGAGACGGTGGGTCTCAAGGATCGCCTGAGGCACTTGCCCAGGGAACTCAGCGGCGGCGAGCGCCAGCGGGTGGCCATCGCCCGTGCCCTCATGAACCATCCGGATTTGGTGCTGGCCGACGAACCCAGCGGCAACCTGGACGAGGCCAATTCCCAGATGCTCAACGAGCTGATTGGCGAACTGAACGAAAAGTTCAATCAGGCCTTCCTCATCGTGACCCACGACGAAAAATTGGCGAGTTTCGCCAAACGCAGGGTCGTGATGCACGGCGGAGTGATTCAATAATCGGAATTTTTAAAAATGAGTTAATAGTTCTGAGTTACTAGTTACTAGATTGTCTTGTCGTGAGCATTTCTAGTAACTAGTATCTAGTAACTTAGGTTATACTATGTCTGAGAATAACGGTATTTTTTCTGCAAAGGCAAAGGCGGTCCTCCAGGCGGCCCGTATGGCGGCCCGAAACCTGGGAAGCGACAGCATTACGGTGGAACATCTTCTTCTGGGCCTTGTCCGCGAAGATTCTGGCTATGCCTCCGAGACCCTGAAGGCCCTGAAGGTGAACCTTGCGGAACTGGGGGAGGTTGTCCAGCGGGCCCTCACCAACGACGGCGGCCTCATGACCATCGGCGGCGACAACCGCGGAGGCCTTTTGGCTTTTACCGCCCGCACCAAGGCGGTCATGTTCAACGCCGCAAAGATTGCAAAAGAAGAGGGCGACCAGTATATCGGTCCCGAGCACTTGATGCTTGCCATACTCCAGCAGAGCGATTCTCCGGCGGCGGCCACCCTTTCTACCTATAACGTGACCTTCGAAAGTTTCCAGCAGGCCCTGGACCAGCTCAAGCGGGGCAGTGCCGACGACCAGCCCGACGAACCCATTTCCAGCCCGAGACAGGGCGGCCCTCAGGGGCGTCCCGGCACCAAGTCCAAGACGCCTATCCTGGACCATTTCGGCCGCGACCTGACGGCCCTGGCCCGCCAAGGCAAGCTGGACCCCATCATCGGCCGCGAGCAGGAAATCGAACGGCTTATCCAGATTCTTTGCCGCCGCAAGAAAAACAATCCCGCCCTTATCGGCGAGCCCGGCGTAGGCAAGACCGCCATCGTGGAAGGCCTTGCCCAGAAGATTGTCCAGAAGAAGATTCCCGAACTCCTCATGAACAAGCGGGTGGTGACTTTGGACGTTGCCGCCATGGTGGCGGGCACCAAGTACCGCGGCCAGTTCGAGGAGCGCGTGAAGGGTCTTATCATGGAACTCCAGCGTGTGGACAGTTCCGTTATCCTCTTTATCGACGAACTTCACACCATCGTAGGCGCAGGCGGCTCCGAAGGCAGCCTGGACGCCTCCAACATTTTCAAGCCGGCCCTGGCCCGAGGCGAGCTCCAGTGCATCGGTGCCACCACCATCGACGAATACCGCAAGTATATCGAGAAGGACGCGGCCCTGGAACGCCGTTTCCAGACCATCGTGGTGAACCCGCCCAACGCCGAGGATTCCATTCTGATTCTGGACGGTCTCCGTGCCAAGTACGAAGCCCACCACAAGGTCCGTTACACACCTGACGCCGTCCGTGCGGCGGTCCTCTTGGCGGAACGCTACATCAGCGAACGTTTCTTGCCCGACAAGGCCATCGACGTGCTGGACGAAACCGGTGCCCGCGTGCGTCTCGATTCCATCTGCATCCCCCAGGACCTGAAGGATCTGGAAGACGAACTGGCAGAAACCAAGCGGCAACTGGACGACGCCGTGGCCAACCAGAATTTCGAGACGGCCGCCTCCCTCAGGGACAAGACCGAAGAACTGGAAAAGCAGGTGATGGAACGTCGCGACGCCCTGTCCGCCGACAAGGAATCCGAAACCATTCCTGTGGTGGACGAGAACGCCATCCGGGACTGCATCAGCAAGATGACGGGCATTCCCGTAAGCCGCCTCGCCGGCGAAGAAGCCAAGAAACTTCTCCACCTGGGCGACGAAATCAAGGAGCGTGTCATCGGTCAGGACCAGGCCGTAGATGCCGTGGTCAAGGCAATACGTCGCACCCGTGCAGGCATCCGCGACACCAAGCGCCCCATGGGGAGCTTCCTGTTCCTGGGTCCCACCGGCGTGGGCAAGACGGAACTTGCTAAGGTGCTTAGCCTTTCCCTTTTCGGTAGCGAAGATTCCATGATCCGTATCGACATGAGCGAATACATGGAAAAGCACAGTATTAGCCGCCTCATCGGAGCGCCTCCGGGATACGTGGGCTTCGAGGAAAGCGGCGGCCAGCTCAGCGAGAAGGTCCGCAAGCGCCCCTACAGCGTGGTGCTTCTGGACGAAATCGAGAAGGCCCACCCCGACATCTACAACCTGCTCCTGCAGATTCTGGACGACGGTATTCTGACCGACAGTTACGGCCGAAAGATCAACTTCAAGAACACCATCATCATCATGACCAGCAACGCCGGCGCCCGCGAAGTCCGCCACAGCTCCGGCATGGGATTCACCAAGATGGGGGAGACCGACGACTACGAGCGCATGGAAACCGCCATCCGCGAAGAGGTAAAGCGCGTCTTCTCGCCGGAGTTCCTGAACCGTATCGACGAGCAGATCGTGTTCCGCCCGCTGTCCAAGGCAGACCTGGTGTCCGTGGTGGATATCCAGCTTTCCTTCTTGCAGAAAAACCTCTCCGAAAGGGGAATCCTGCTGGAGGTGACCCAGGAGGCGAAGGAATTCATCGTGAACCACAACTACGATTCCGCCCTGGGGGCCCGCCCCATCCGCCGCACCATCCAGAACCTGGTGGAAGACGAAATCGCCGAAGGCCTCCTTCTCGAGACCATGACGGACTTTTCTACCATCACCATCGGCGTCAAGGACGGCAAGCTCTCCTTCGCCTGCGAAAAGATTCCCGAAGATGGCACGAATTCCGGCTAGAATTTGGCACGGGCCTTGCAAGTAACAGAAAATCCGTGGACTTTCCACGGAATTTTCTTTTTTGCCCTTTAGCAAGCGGAAAGTAATAAAATCAACATCTTGCAGGCACTGCCATTTTCTATCTTTTGGGCCGAAATTTAACAATCAACCCCAAGAGGTTCAACAATGGCTAAAATTCCTGCAGTTCTCATCTTTGGCGCACCGGGTTCCGGCAAGGGCACCGTCGGCGCAAAGCTCGCTGCTACCACCGCCCTCAAGCACATCTCCACGGGCGACATCTTCCGCGGCATCGCTCCTTCCAGCGAATCCGGCAAGCTTCTCGCTTCTTACTCCAGCAAGGGCCTCTTGGTTCCCGACGAAGCCACTGTGGAAATTTTCGGCCGCTTCATCGAAGGCCTGGTGAACACCAACAAGGTGAACCCCGACAAGGACACCCTCCTCCTCGACGGCATTCCCCGCACTGTCGCCCAGGTCAAGCTCATCGAATCCGTGGTTGACGTGAAGCACATCTTTGTGTTGGACATCAAGGACGAAAAGACCATCGTGGCCCGCCTCCTGAACCGCGCGAAAATCGAAGGCCGCAAGGACGACGCCGACGAAGCCGTCATCAAGAATCGCCTCAAGGTCTACAAGGAATCCACTGCCAAGGTGCTGGGCAAGTACAGCAAGTCCATCATCAGCCGCATCAACGGCGACAACACCCCCGACGAAGTCTTCTGCGACACCCTCGCCGCCTACGTGAAGTTCTGCAAGGCTTCCGCAAAGAAGACCCCCGCGAAGAAGGCTCCTGCCAAGAAGGCCAAGAAGAAGTAATCCAAGGGTGGGGGAGGAATCCCCCTCGCTCCTGCGACTTGTCATCCCCGCGAAGGCGGGGATCTCCTAGCCGCATCCGCTACCCCCTCTGCGGGGGACACCCCCGCAACGCCCCCGTTTCACGGTTGTGAGTTATGAGGGATGTGGAATGTGTAGTGAATTCGTCATGTTCGCGAAAGCGAACATCCGCTAAAGATTCAAGTGGATCCTCGACTTCTCGAGGATGACATTCTTCGAGTCTCGAACCTCAAACCCCGAGTCTCGAACCCAGATTTTAAACAAAAGGAACAAAACATGTGGGACCAAAAGTATATCAAGGAACTGGAAAACCGTAACGCTGTCCGCGACGCTGCCGGCGGTGAAGCCCGTGTGGCCCGGCAGCACGAACAGGGCAAGATGACCGCCCGCGAACGCGTCGAATACCTGTTCGACAAGGGCACCTTCGTAGAGATCGGTGCTTTCCAGCAGTCCGAAGCCGCCTACCTGCCCGAAAAGAAACGCCTTCCGGGAGACGGCGTGGTGACCGGCTACGGCAAGATCAACGGCCGTCTGGTCTATGCCAGTTCCCAGGATTTCACCGTGAACGGCGGAACCCTCGGTGCCGTGCATGCCCAGAAGATTTGCCACGCCATGGACCTGGCGGTCAAGTCCCGCGCTCCTTTTATTTGCATCAATGACGGCGGTGGAGCCCGTATCGAAGAAGGCGTCCACGCTCTCGACGGCTATGCCGAAATCTTCAAGCGCAATACACACGCCTCTGGCCTCATTCCCCAGATTTCTGTGGTGCTCGGCCCCTGCGCAGGCGGTGCCTGCTATTCTCCGGCCATTACCGACTTCATCTTCATGGTGGAAAACACCGCCCAGATGTTCATCACGGGCCCGGGCGTGGTGAAGGCCGTTACCGGCGAACAGATTTCCGCCATGGACTTGGGCGGGGCCCAGGTCCACAAGGCCACCTCCGGCGTAGTCCATTTCGCCTATAGCGACGACAAGTCCTGCCTGGACGGCGTCCGCAAGCTTCTGGGATACTTGCCCCAGAGCGCTTTCGAGCGTAGCCCGGTCACCAAGTTCAACTACAAGGACCGTTCCTCCCAGATTCAGGACATGGTTCCCGAAAATTCCAAGAGGGTCTTCGATGTCCGCGGGCCCATTTCGGTCCTGGTGGACGAAGACAGTTTCTTCGAAGTCCAGCCCGATTTCGCGAAGAACGTGGTGGTAGGCTTTGCCCGCATCGAAGGCAAGGCCGTGGGTGTTGTGGCCAGCCAGCCCCAGTACCTGGCAGGCACTTTGGATATCGACGCCAGCGACAAGGCCGCCCGCTTTATCCGCTTCTGCGACTGCTTCAACATTCCGCTCCTCACCATGGCCGACGTTCCGGGGTACATGCCCGGCAAAAAGCAGGAATACAACGGCATCATCCGTCACGGTGCCAAGTTGCTCTACGCCTATGCCGAAGCCACCGTCCCGAAGATTACGCTTATCATGCGCAAGGCCTTCGGCGGCGCCTACATCGCCATGGACTCCAAGCATCTGGGCTCCGACTACGTGCTGGCCTGGCCTATCGCCCAGATTGCGGTGATGGGAGCCGAAGGTGCGGTGGATATTATCCACAAGAAGGAAATCGCCGCCGCCGCCGACCCCAAGCAGGCCCGTGCGGACTTTATCGCCCAGTACGAAAACGAGCACCTGAACCCCTATATTGCGGCAAGCACGGGCTCTATCGACGAGGTGGTGTCCCCGACGGAAACCCGCGCCCGCATTATCGCGGCCTTCAACAGCCTCGAGGCCAACAATCCCATTCCCACGGAATGCAAGAAACACGGCAACGTGCCCTTATAATGACCGTTCGCGCTGAATTCGGGGAAGGCTTCTCCGGTTAGCGCTCACTCTCGCCGTCACGACTCGTTAATACGAGTCGCTTACGGCTCACGGGTAACGGCTGCTCGGCTCATTCTTGACACAATTCTTTACTCCGCTTTCGGGCGGAGTTTTTTTATTCCGTCCTGTCGTCTTAAATTTGTTTATTAATAACATAAAACTATCATTTCAATAAAAACAATATATTAGACAATATTGATTTGCCTTAATATATTTAGTGTGTCCTTCAAAAAGAGTTGCTTGTGGTGCGACATGAGTCTTTGGGTATTGTAGAGGATTGTGTAGGTTTCTAAATTTTGTATGTAAGGTGGTAATTATGATTAAATTGAAAAGTTTGCTCTTCTCCCTGCTGCTCACCCTTTTCGCTTGTGTGCAAGGGGCGTTGGCTCAGAGCGCGCCTGCGGGCTTGTCTATCGACACGGTTTATAGTCCCAATGAGGCAGGTTATTATTATGTCAATATGCCAATTTCGGATCAGAAGACGGTGTCGCTCGAAAATAGTGACATAGTATTCAAGGTGTACGATAATGGTGGCAAGAACGGCAAATATACCGATAGTGAAGGATATTCTAATAGCATTCTTTTTTATGCTCCTGCAGGCTATGTCTTTGAGGTGACAGGACGCATTGTTGAACTCGAAGACTATGACCAACTTCGCATTTTTGACAGTGATAACGATGAGATTGATCGTTACACGCTTTATTGCTATAACTGTGGAAATGAAGACCCTTCATCTGTACCAGATATCGGAACCTACGAGACAACAGATAATGTCATGCTGGTTGAACACCGCCCAGATTATTGTTCTTCGTGTGAAGGTTTTGAACTGACTGTGTCGATGAAGCCCAACGTCCATACCCACGGCATCACCATTAACCAGCAATCTGGGGGAACCTGGACGGCAGATGCCGGCAGCACCGCCATAGCCACCCACGACGTGGATCTTACCGTTACTCTTGACGCTAACCGTGTACTGACGTCCATAAAGGTCGTCAAGACCGATGACCCCTCTACTGAGGTTGAACTTACCAAAATAGAAGATTCCCATTACCGCTTCACCATGCCCGACTACGACGTCACTGTGGTCCCGGGGGCCTACGACTGGGAATGGACCAGCGGGAATACCATTTGCCATCTTGATAACCAAGGCGTGCTTACGGTCAGTGCCATTGCCGGCACCGACGGTGCCATGGCGGACTATGATAATCCTAATGATAGACCTTGGCTTGGTAAAAGCAATGCTGTTTCAAACTTGGTGGTGAAAAATGGCGTGACTGTTCTTGGTGAGTATGCGTTCCATTCTTTTGACAACCTTACTTCTGTGTCCCTGCCCTATGGATTGCAGGAAATTCATGTGAATGCTTTCCGTTATTGCTCAATGGCTGAAATAACGATTCCGTCTACAGTGACCAAGGTTGCGGGAGGGGCGTTCTATAACTGTAACCATCTTACCGATGTGTACAGCCAAGCCCGGGCAGAAGACATCAATTGGGTTTCTTCAAATGCCGATTTCATACAAACCGATGAAAATTGGCCTAAAAGAACCAAGATGCATGTTTTCCCCTCGATGCTCGAGGCTTATCAGAACAAATTCAAAGGCAATAAACAACTCAACGTCACCTTCGTAGGCGACCTTGAAGCGTCGGGCAACTGGACCACGGCAGGTAACTATGCATCCAGTTTCTCGAATCAGAACGGCAATACCATTACCATTATGAACGAGGCCGAGATGGCTCGCTTTGCATACTTAGTAAATGCCGGGCAGAATACTTATAAGGATTACACAATCAAGTTGGGCCGGGACCTGAACATGTATAGCCACGAATGGTCGCCTATAGGCACAGGCTCCTTCTCTTATCAATTCAACCTGACCCCCTTTATGGGAACATTTGATGGTCAGGGCCATACGATTAATGGCATTATTGTCAACCGTAGCGGCTCGTCTTACAACGGACTTTTTGGTTATGTAGGTGGATTGGGTGGCCATAGTGCTTATGGCGAGGTAAAAAACCTTAGTCTAAGGCAGAGCAGCATTACGGGCGGTAACTATACCGGAGGCCTGGTGGGTTATCTTCAGTATGGCCGGGTGACTAATTGCTTCACCGATGCTACTGTGAACGGGAACCAATATGTGGGCGGGCTTGTGGGTATCATGGAAGGCTTTTCGTCAAATGATATTACCGCCTACGTTACTAAGAGCCTTTATATGGGTAGTAATGTTAGCGGAAACCAGAATGTCCGTGCCGTAGTGGGATACCGTAAAAGTATTGATTATTGCTCTATCACATCTTACTACACCAATAAGAACATATCTACAAAGACGCAGCTTGATGTATATGCTGTTAAGGCAATCGATGATAGTTCTGAAGATATTACAGTCACTTTCAGTGACAAGGGAAAAATTGTTTACGAGGGTGACACATACGTTGTTACCGATGGCAGTGCAACCTTTACCGTCCGCGGCGCAGACCCGTACCGTACTCTCTCCAGTGTCGCCGTCAATGGCAACCAGATTGCCACAGCAGCAGGAACATTCTCTTTTGAAATATGTTCCAGTGCGGATGTCTGCCGTATCAACGCTACTCTTGGCAATGCACAACTTGCAGGTAGCGGTACTGAAGCTGACCCGTACCGTATCTACAATATGGATGATTGGAACCTGCTTGCAGAACTGGTGGCAGGTGGGGCATCCTTCAGTGGTAAGTTTGTCAAGCAAATGGATCAAATCGGTGACCAGAATGGCAATCCCTATAATGGCATCACGACTATGGTTGGTAAAAACGAAGAACTCAGTTTCCAGGGTACCTATGACGGTTCAAACTATTACATCTTTGGCTCTATCAATAGCACTGACGATTATGCCGCGCCATTCCGCTTTGTGAAGAACGCCACCATTAAAAATGTAAAGGTGGCTGGTACATTCAATGTGGGTAAGCACGGCTCGGCACTAGTGGGTAGAACCTACGGAACCACGCTCATTGATACAGTGTGGGTACATTTGGCCTCTATCAGCAGTTCCCGCAATGACAACGGTAACCGCTATATGGGTGGTGTGGTTGGACATGGTGGCAGTTCTACGCTGACCATGAAAAACGTTCTTTTTGATGGAGACTTGTCGAATGACGGAGACTACACTGGTGGCCTGTTGGGTTGGACCGACGGCATGACCCTCAAGCTCGATAGTTGTACATTCCGCGGGAGTTTCTCGGGTAACGGAGCGTTCCACCCGATTGCGGTGAGAGATTCGTACAAACCTATGAACACTACTGTCAAGAATGTCTATTTCTATACCGGGCCCAAGAATATTGAAAACGCTCATATTGCCGTATCGGCTATCCGCGTGCAGAATAGCGTGCCTACCGATGGCAGCTACGGGACAGCTGTGGATGCCTTGACCGGTAATAAGACCAGTTACTACTATAACGATGCTCCCCAAGGGTTCCATATTGATTACGACAAGGAACGTGGTTCGGCTGGCTACTACTTTGTCAATATGCAGTGCGGAAACATGGACCAACGGGTGGTAGTTGGCTCTGGCATCACTTCCTTTATGATTTATGACGATGGCGGAAAGTTGAGTAATGCATGTGGCACGAGTACTGAATCAAAACTAACAGTGGTCGCTCCCAGTAATCTCCTAAAGGTGCAAGGCCAGGTTGTGAGCATGGACCCTTTGGGTA
The DNA here is from genome assembly GCA_946414025.1 of uncultured Fibrobacter sp. Lineage (GTDB taxonomy): Bacteria > Fibrobacterota > Fibrobacteria > Fibrobacterales > Fibrobacteraceae > Fibrobacter. Next base: position 2,147 of record CAMKMX010000018.1, on the reverse strand, counting down.
ACTATCTTTCCATCGATGACGATGCCGGTCATAATTTATTCCATTTTGGTCATGGAGATTTTGAAGATCCCGAATGGGCGGATATCCCAAGCGCCACTACGGCAGGCCACGTACTCGTTGTCTACACAGATGACGAAGCTGACGATTATTACAATGGTTTTGAACTGCAGGTGACGCTCCAGAGCGACGGGAAGTTCCATTATGGTGCCGTGACGGTCGAATCCGACTACTCGATGGCAACTATCGATGGGGCCTATACAGGTGACGAAGAAACGATTATTCCCGATGATCCTCTTATAACAGTTGAAAGAGTCGTGTTAGACCGCAACTTTACAATAGGAGCCTTCTCTACCGTTATGTTGCCCTTTGACATGTCGCAGTTTGGTATTGATTTGAGTAGGGTCCACGGTGCGGAATTCTACGGATTTTCCGAGATGAAGTACGAGAACGGCAAGTGGACAGCGGGTGCAACGAAGGTATCAGGTTATCTTTCTGCCAATACGCCCTATCTGGTAAAACCTACAGCTACAAGAATCACCTTTGATGGTGAAGTGTTCATGAGTGCCAAGAAGGATGGCGATTTTGTAACTTCCCAGGGTGATTGGGAGTTCCGTGGAACCTACAAGCGTTTTGTGTTCGGCGATTCTATCAATGCCAATCCCCAGAACACCTACTACGGGTTTGTGGCCAGAGATACAACCCTCGATGGCAAGGAATTCTCTGCAGGCCAGTTCGTGAAGGCAGGCCCAAGGGCCTACATTTACCCCATGCGGGCCTACCTAGTGCACAATGGCGCTAACGGCTCCCAGAAGAACGCAGGCGGGCTTGGCGGCATCGGGGAATTGCCCGAGACCATCGACCTGAAGATCATGGACGAAAACGGCGTTGTCACCGAGACGGCCACCCTCAATACCCGTACCGGGGAGATTCGCAACGATCGCTGGTTCGACCTGCAGGGCCGTCAGCTGAAGGGCAAGCCCGCCATCAATGGCAAGTACCTGCACAACGGCAGGGTAGAAGTGGTCAAATAGGCTTGTCATTCTGGATGCCCACCGGGCCGATAGAATCCATGGACCCTATCGCCCTTGACGGGGCTCCAGGGTGACATATTAGTGTTTCACCCACTTTTGTCATGCCCGACTTGTTCGGGCATCTCCTTTTTATACTTTCTTCTGCACAATTATAACTTTAATCTATTATTTCGATAAAAACAATATATTTGACATTATTGAATTTTTGATGTATATTATGGATGTAAACGAGAAAACACTTTAACCAAGGAGTTTATCATGTCGTACGCTTGCAAATTCGTTATGGCTATTGTTTGTGCCCTGTTCTTGTCGGTTGCCGCCTATGCCGACGACACTCCCATTGCCGTGGACCAGCTGCCCGCCGCCGTCAAGACCTTCGTGGCACAAAAGTTCCCCGCCCAGAAGATCCTCTTTGCCGAAAAGGATTCCGGGTTCTTCGAAAAGACCAGGTACGAAGTCCGCCTGGATGACGGCACCAAGATTGAGCTTTTCAAAGACGGCACCTGGAACAAGGTGGAGAACAAGCAGAAGGGCGTGCCTGCAAGCTTTATTCCCAAGGGAATCGCCGACTATGTAAAGGCGAACTACGCCACGACTCCTGTCATCAAGGTGGACAAGGAACGCTACGGTTACGACATAGAACTTGCCAATGACCTGGAACTGAAATTCAACGAACAGTTCCAGCTCGTTGGGATGGACGACTAGATTCAATTTTTACTTGACGAAAAAAGACGAGAGCCAAGATTTCTCTTGACTCTCGTCTTTGTTTCATCGGGTCTGGATCCTTCGCGCGTTGCCGCGCTCAGAATGACACTTCCGATTACAGGCTAATCAACCCTTCGGTATCCTTGCTCATGGCGTCATAGAATGCGTAGCGAGCGTCAGTTATGAGACTCCGCATTCAACTTTCGCATACAGGAACCAATGGAAGTTGAATGCTCCGCGCTTCGAAGGCTACTTAAGAGTAGCCTCCTACACTTGGCGGCCTTCTGGAGGTCGTAGGCGAGAGCACAAGTCTGTCGCATTATCCCTTTTGCAATTGACTTGTGCGGTCGTGTAAAGTGCTTCCGCTTCCTGGAGAACCTTCAGGGCCTGAGCGTCGTTTGCGCCGAGGGC
>CAMKMX010000017.1 GCA_946414025.1 uncultured Fibrobacter sp. | reverse complement strand
GGCACAAGTTATTCACACCCATAAACTGGTGGTTCTTGGCGATAATCTTTATAGAACCATTCTGGAACAGGATGAAGTTTTCGATGTAGTCAATGAGCGTTGCCTTGTCGAGCAAACTCCTGACCATGTATTGCGCACTTATACCTTCGCCACGAATATACTTGCGGTCAATCTTGTCATCTTCGCTTTTCTTGAGCCATTCGAAGAAGTAATCGTAGCTCGCGTTGAACGCACCCAACTTGGTTTCAAATCCATTCGAAAGAACACACACCTGGTTCAGGGCGAACAAGTTCGGGATTTCTTTCCGGTAATCCTGGAGGTTCTTGTTGTATGCCTCTTCAATCTTGACGGTACTGTTCTTGAGTTCGATAAAGACTAGCGGCAATCCGTTGATAAACACCAGAACATCGGGACGGCGAAAATGATAGTGCCCCTGGATCCACATTTGCGAAACGGCAGTAAACGTGTTGTTCTCGGGGTTGGCGAAATCAATAAGCGACACGTCGCCAAAATCCGGCTTGCCGTCCTTGAGGAATGTCACGCGCACACCATCGCGGATTTTCTTATAGAGCGCGTAGTTGGTCGCCGTCATGTCGGTGCCGGAATAGTCGCGGATTAAATCCTGCGCAATTTCGTCTAGTTTGTTTGCGGGAATTTCGGGATTGAGCCTCGTGAGCGACTCACGCAAAACAACGGGCAAAACGCATTGCTTTTTATTTGCCCTGCCCGTACCGTCGTTGAGGTCTTCCATTTTTTCCGGAGATGGGTCGCAACGGACAACCTGATAGCTGTAAGGGGCCGCCTCCAGCATTTTCAGGATTGCCTGTTCAATATCGTCTTCAGAAATAAAGGACTTCATACAATGTCAATATATAATAAATAAACACCTATAGGGGATTCGCTATAGGTGCTAGTATATAAAAGGCTAGTGATTTTGCCGTTATTTATCGGATTCTTTGATTATTTCCTTGAATTCGTCGATCTTTTCAGGCGGCAAACCCATGTTCTTCAGTGCAGAAATTGCTTCAGCGAGTCTTACTTCCTTTCCTTCGGCAAAGCCGTTTTCGTGTTCAGCTTTTAGGTCTGTCATGTTCTTTACCTCAAGGTTGAAGAGTTCTTCTGCAAAGTGAGTTGTTACTTTCAATAAGAAAGCGTATTATAAAGGATAATCTAAAATAGCGCTTTGATCTATGATTTTTTTTGCCGATTTTCTTTTTATTTCTCCTCCACAATTTTGTAGAATCAAAGCATGGTAGGGGTTATTATCTGTTGGCTTGGGCAAGGCTTCACACTCGTTTTCTCTAACAATTTTTGTGGGCACCTTGAGAAATTTTGAGTAAACCTTTGTATTGCCTAAATCTTTTTGCACTTTACAAAAAAAGGACATTACATCTTTGTCGCTTCTTTTTCCATCACGATCAACTGATACTCCATGGGAATCCTTGAGTATTGCAGATGAGGGGCTTCCGTCTTCTTTTATAAATATGGTTGTTGGAGTGTTTGGATGAATTGCTCGAAATAAAAATTCGCCATCATCAACATAATCCAAATTTATTTGACTGTTTTTAAGAGAAAACACTTGAAATAATCTCCATCGCTTGATACTCAGGAATAGATTCAATTTCAAGATTTTTCTTACCTTCCGAATAAAATGCCAAATGTCCATCTTTATAGATTTCAATTTCGACATAATCATCACCAACAGTCTTTTCTAATTGAATAGTTTCTCTGGCAGTAGGGAAAACTTCCCATCCATTGAGATTTATATTGCCGCTTCTAAGACTTTTCAAAAACGTTTTTGCGGTATCAATAGCTGACGATGGAATTGGCGCTGCATCATAGCCATTCCAATCACATTTTAACGTTTTAAACTGATTAAGTCTTTCCTCCAAAACTAGGAGTTTTCTATTCATTTGGTTTTCAAAAAGATCCTGCATTGTTGATGGAGAATCGCTATTGAATGGCGTTTCAAACGGGATGGGATCTTCTGTGAGATAAGCTTTATTCAGTAAATAGTCTGGAGAAGTTGCTGCTGTTATTGCAGCAAGACCAAATACAACCATTGGGGATATGGTTGATATAGAATTAGTTGATATTCTAGTCCCGTTTTTAGTCGGCGTCATAAACAGGCCCCATTGCATCCACAAATTCTTGTTTTAAGGATTCAAAGAATACTTTTTTTCCTAGATCATGCAGCATATTGACGCATTCGTCATTATCAGATGGATTTCCTTCAAAAAAGGAATCAATATCTACAAAAGAACCTTTTTTTTCGGGCTGTCCATTTTTAGACATTTTTGCATCGTTGGAAAAAGAATAACGAGCACGAAAATCGCCATTTTTATAGACTAAAGAAAAATTGCAGGCTGTTTTTTCAAGGTCCAAACCATTGTGAATTGTTGTGATTAAGTTGTTTTCGATGTCTTGGCTTTCGAAAAAGTTAATTGTACGGAATCCAACTCGTTCAGTTTTTTTGCGGATTCCCTTAGTATATTCGAGGACATTTGTTATTATAGGATGGAATTCTTTCCATCCTGGATACTTCTCCTCAGTAACGACCAGCACTCGCGGACCAACTTGGACAACGGTCCCGTTCATGTTTACACCAAACAGGGGGGTGTAGCGGAAATTCGGATCACTATTACGTGCGACTGGAGGCAGTTGCATTATAGGTAATTGAAACAAGGACCCATGTCCTTGTTGAACCAAGGTGTTTGCGAGGTTAAGTGCGGCTATATCAGGATATGTCTCATCGGCTTCAAAGCGGAGTTCAAATGAAACCGAAACCAGTTTCGGGTCGTTAAGTTTCAGGGGTATTCTTGTTGCCATACCACCTCCTTGGCTAAAGCATAAAATAGCATTTTATTCACAAAAAGACAACGCGATTAACATGGAGCTATAGCAAATCCAATTGATTTCCCTAAATCAAGAGGCTAAATTTTGTTTTTTTTGCGCAAAAAAACAGAAAAATTGGTTTATATTACAGTTTTAGCCGTTTTTACCTAAAAATCTTCCTGATTTGGAGGTTTATGAATGTAGTCACTATACATCCAAAACAGTTCTTTAAGAAAAAATCGAAAGCGAAGCCTAATTCCATTGGCTTATATTAATATAGGCTAAATTGGTTCTGAAAAATTACATTTCTTGCCATGGTTGTATTTTTACTTCGGCAGGATCTTTATCTGTATCAATAACTAATTTTTTTTCAATGAAATCAGCATTATCTGCTCCGATGATTAACTTAAAAATGTATGTTCCCTTGTCTAAGGGAATACCATCCTTTTCAATGGATGTTGTTAATTTGAATGGTCCATCATTGTCATCCTTATAAAGGACATCAAAAACTTCTTTTAAATCTGGGTAAATGTCGCATTTTTGTACATCTTTGTTGTGAAATCCCAGATAGAGATTCATTCTAGGCATTTCATAATCTTGATTAAAGCCATCTGAAGATTTTATCAATTCAATTTGTGCAAACGTGTTTTTTGCAATTGATCTTCCGATGTTTTTTACGGCTATAATTGCTACAGCACCATTTTTTCTAGGCGTTAGAGATAAAGAATCGTTATCTTTTTTGCATAAAGTCAAAATAGGTTTGTCAACGAAATTAGTATAACGATCTTTAAACAGGGCGACTAAAGCTGCCGCTAATGTTGAAACTGCCGCAAAATATTCTGGCAACTTAGCACTTAGGAGATTTTCATTACATTTGTAAATGATATAGGCTGCTAGTGCATATAGAATAAATGGGGCGGCTGATAGGATAAATCTCATATGATTCCTTAATTTGAATTGTGATGAAATGAATGCGTATAACCAAATGATTATTGTTGTGCAAAAACCAATTGTGAATCCTAAAAAAATATAAAGACCGTTATACATAATTTTTTTTTGCTATACAGCGAGTTTTCCGTTCATTTGGCGAGACTGGAGTAAGTTGCAAAGACTTCGGGAATCTTCTTAAAGAACGCTGCAATTGAGACTTTTGATTATGTTACATTCATTTCTTTCCCAAAGTCAACTTTGGGAAAGAAATAGCTTAAAGAGTCTGAATATATAACTATTTGCTAGTCGTTAACATACTCTTCCATGCAATTGTATGCATGGAAGTTTATGTCGCCACCTCCCCTAAGCCAGGTGTAATTTTTGAACGATCTGTTTAATTCTATTAGAAAAGATGCTGGATTTTTTTTGTTAAGATTTTTTATTTCTTCTTTAGCATTGTGAATATTGAATATTCCCCCAAGAGCAAGCCCTGTTGCAGTAAGTGCTACAGTTGATGCTGCGGGAAGGGAGAAAAACTGACAAAAAGATAATGGTGCAGGAAATCCCATAAATGAGGTGCCAAACCACTTTCGAGCATTAATTATATCTGCACTTTTTTGGTAGTCTTTTTGCGCTTTAGCGAGGTCCTCTGCTTTTTGTTTGATGATGTCAACACGAATGTCATGTTCCTCTACAGATAAAAGTTCTTCACGAAGGTCTTGCACGCAATGGCGAAACTGCTCTATTTCGTCTTTTCTTCTTTGGCGGAACTCTACAATTTTGTTTGCAGGAATGCTAGATATGTTTACTGGTGAAAGATTGTTGATTAAAAGGCCAAATAAACCAAAGCTTTCGTCTTCAGAACTTCTGTCGTCTATGCCAATTGCTGTAATGAATTCATCTACTCGTCCGTTTATGCCAAAATAGGTTGTCCCGGTCCATGCCCCCCAATCTCCTGTAATTAGGGAGAGATTATTCCTTGATGCTATTTCGTTAGCCATATAGAGCATATAGTTAGATGCAAACCTTGTTGGTACTTGCATCCAGTCGTGGTCTTCTTCAAAGCCAGCTTCGCGAAAGAGATTGCGCACATGCTCGTCAGTTTTCTCCATGTGTAGCCGAACTATTGGCTCTTCACTGTCGTCATTGTGAGAAAGTGCGGCTGCGCGCCATTCATCTTTTTTTTCCAGGAAATTATGTGATGTTTCGCTTACGTAAGGTATTGGATTAATTTTCTTTCCAATGCGCCCGTCTTCTAATAATGGCTTGAGCTCCTCAGGATCATTCGGCTCAATGTGGCTTGGGACAATTCTATAAATGTTGTCGTAGTAGAGAGCCATTGCTTTTATTAATTGTGGATTTTTTAAGGCTATGTGTGGATAATATAATGCGTTTTCCATTAAAAATCCTTTCGCTGTTTTTTTTGATAAAGTTTTAGGTTGGTTGAATTTGGACAAAGTATTCTAAAAGTTAGTTTGTCTTTTGGAACAAAAAAACGTATGTAGTAAAAAAACGTCACGGTCTTCTTTTAGATGACCTGTTTTCCGCTCATGAGGCGGGGCAAGAGCAGGTCGCGCTGTTTGATGAGGTTTTGGTTTTGCGTCAACAAGACATCTGTCTTTTCAAACAATTTTTTAGCAAAAGTATCAAATTTTTCCAACAAAGAGATGTCAGGAACAAGAACCTTCAATTTTTTCACCATGGATCCAGACAATTCAGGAAATGTTGCTCCGCTTGCAAAACTTTGCAGATACGACTTATTGAGCTTAAAATACAAATACAAGCACGATGGTTTCATTATTGACTGATTGCACACGATACTCTTAAAGCCTTGATTTGTACATATATCATTTTTTGCTAAAGCAACATAGCCTATAGGTGCTCTTGAAGATAGAAGAACTGTATCTTTTGGCATCATTTTGGCACTAGATTTAGCAAGTCCAAGTTCGGTAATATTATTTGCGCCCTTGTCTATATAAACGCCTTGATAATCAGTTAAATCTGCTGGAGAAAGCCAAGGAATATTACCATTCCAATATTCCTCATTGTCTGTAGAAGGAGTTCCCCCACCAATAATATCACCTATTTCAGAAACATGTTTCAATTTCCACCCCTTGGGGATTCCGTTTTCAAATGAGGTGGTTTCGTGGCCAGGGAAGCGGAAGCGAACAAACCATTCCTTGTAAAGGTTCTCCGCCATCTGTTCCAAAATCTTGATTCGCTTGTTGTTGTTTTCTATCAGGCTATCATAAGCGGAGAGAATGGAAACAACTTTCTTTTGAATATCTAATGTAGGTATTTCGCATTTCAGGTGTTTCAACAATCCCTGAGTAATTAAGGGTTGGGCTGCCCCACCTGCATAATCATTCAATTGATATTTCTTTAGCAAATAATATGCATAATGGTAGCAGATTTTGCTCTCATCACAACTTGTTATGAGCGTGTTATCCGTTGCATTAAAATCATTTGGACAATATGCTACAGAACCGCAATAAGCCCCAACACGACCTAGAACAATTTTGTTATGGTATTTTTTCTCATTTGTGTAACCAATAATTCCATTTGAACCATAAATTGGTATAGGTCCACTTGATGGAACGATTGGCTTTCCGCTTGACCATTCAAAGAGTTGTTCAAATTTATATTGCATTTTCTAACCAAACAATCCTTTCAAATTATCATCAATTTCTTTTTCCAATTTCTTCGCTTCGGCGCTCAATTTCGTGAAGTCATCGTTCAATCCGAGCATGGTCTGCTTGAATTCGGCTTCGGTCATGCCATCGTCTTCAATCACCACGCCTACGTAGCGGCCGGCATTCAGCGAATAATCCTGGTCCTTGATTCCGTCTTCGCCGTCAATTTTTGCAACCTTGCAAAGCCCGATTACATCCTGGTATTTGCCGTCGGGGAACCGTTCGGCGAGCCAGTCGATTTGTGCCTGCCAGTAATCCTTGGTTTTGACTTCCTTGTCGTCGCTGCTTGCGGGGGCGTTCTTGAGGCTTTCCTTGTATTCCTTGAGCAGGTCCTTGAACGATTGCGTGTCGCCTTCGTAGAGTCGGCTGATGACGGCGAGGTTCTTTATCTGTTCGTCGCTGAACTTGCGGTGCGCCCTGTCCACCTGCGTAAATACGTTGCGAGCGTCAATGAAGAGGATTTCGTCTTTCTTTTTGCTGTTTGCCTTTTGCTTGTCGAAGAACCAGAGCGTCGCCGGGAGCGTCACCGAGTTGAACATGTTCGAGGGTAGCGTCACCATCTGGCTGATGATTCCTTCTTCGACCATTTTCTTGCGGATTTCGTATTCGCTCTTGCCCGCATCACTTGCGGAATTCGCCATGACGAGTGCCGCCTTGCCGTTTTCGTTCAGCGCTGTCGCAAAGTAGCCAATCCAAAGGTAGTTCGCGTTGGGCACGGTTTCCTTTTTGTCGGAGCCCTTCTTTGCGGACTTTGTCGCGTTGCGCGGCACGCCATAAGTGCTAAAGCGTTCGTCCTTCTGGACTTTTTCGACGACGACTTCATCTACGTTGAATGGCGGGTTTGCCATCACGTAATCGAATTGCCCCACTGCATTGTAGGGGTCGCTGTAGAAGGAGTTCGCCTCGGTGATTTCGCCACGGACATTGTTCAGGAGCAGATTCATCTTGGCGAGTTTGACCGTATCGGGCTCTTTTTCCACGCCGTAGCAACGGAAGTTCATTGCAGTGTCATTTTCGGCACTTGCGTTGTGACGGTGCATATAGCGGGCCGCCTGCACGAACATACCGCCCGAACCGCAAGCAGGGTCCAGGAATTTCTTGTTGATGCCGTGGGGCTGCAACACGTTCACCATGTAGCGCACGACCGTTGCGGGCGTATAGAATGTCCCGCCGTCTTTGCCTTCGGCCAAAGCAAAATTGCCCAGGAAGTATTCGTAGATTTCGCCGAACAAGTCGATGCTGATATCTTCGGGAATGTCTTTGAACACGCGCACGATTTTCGAGAGCAGTTCCGGTTCTTCTTCGGGAACGAGCTGCGCATAGACATCCTTGGGGAGAACGCCGTCCATCTTCTCGTTTTCTTCTTCAATGGCCTTCATCGCCTTCTTTACGAGGGTTGCCTTCTTGGCATCGTCCGGAGCGTCGTTGATTGTATCGAAGTAGGCACATTCCGGCAGGTAGAAACCGCACTTTTCGACGGAAATGTCTTTCAGGGTGCGAGCACGGCGCGTACCCTTGAGCTTTTCGAACTCGGCGTTGATTTCGTCTTTGTGCTGTTTGTACAAAATGTCAGCATAGCGCAAAAAGATAAGGCCCAAAATCGGCTGTCCATACTTGTTTGCGGCGAGGTGCGCACCCGCACGAAGCATGTCGGCAGAATGCCAAAGACGGTCTTTCAAGTTCTTAAGTTCGACGTCGGTCATAATCGTTCCTGTGTATCTTTGCGCAATATAGATTTTTGTAAAACATGTTATAGTCCAAGAAAACCTTTTAGAGTGGATACGATTGACGAAATATCACCTAAAACAGCTAAAGCTCCTGGCTTGTTAGTATTTTCACATATTTTATCCATTTTTTCATCGATTTTTTCTAGTAATTTTATCGCTCTTGCTCTATCAAGTTCAACAGTCTCTTTAGTTTTTTCATTTTCATCTCTAACGAAAATAACATTCTTGTTTTTTGAAAAAGATTCCTTCGCCCGTTGGAGATATTCTTTGTTTACAAGTTTTAAACAAAGACGATTGTAGTTAAAACTATCCTTACGATTCTTTTTGATGAATTGAACATCTTTAGATGTGGCAAGAGATGTATTAATCCTTTTAAACAACGATGGTGTTGTATTTAATTCTTTGATGGTTATGCCGGCTTCTTCTGCAAGGCGGATAATAAGGGAGGTGCCCTTTGGGCCTTCTCCCATATAGCCCGATGTTAATCCACTTTTGATAAAGACTATGTAATCGTCATTTTCAAAACATAACATGAGAGCGTGGTACTCTCCGTATGTTAGGATTGTCATATCTATAATTTTACGACTACCATAAAGTAGCTTCATGAAATCGTCAATGCAATATTGAGTTGCTTTTGTTGAACCTTCGTATTTAATGTCAACGCTGTAAAAACCGAGTGGATCTTTGTCGAAAAACATGGAGCCTCCAATATTTTGTTCAATCTAGAAATTGGCGTGATTTTTGATATGGAAGAGGGTTGGTGATAAAGCTCTTGTAGGGGGGGGCGTTAGGGATAGTGACCCCTTGGGGCGGCGACTTGCTTGCAAGGCGCCGTTTTTGCTGGTAAACGGCGAGCAAAGCGAAGGCGTTTGCCGCTAAAATATAGCCCGGCCCGCGCCATTGCGCGGAAAACGCCCTTTTTACGAAAAAGCAGTTATAACAAAATCCTATCACCAACCATAATTAAATAGTATGCATTTATGCCTTGACGAAGGGAAATTCTTATTCTATTTTATTTCCTACAAGATTGATAGGGATAACAAAATGGTTTGTGATTCCCAATGCATTCGAAGGAGCGCCTATGAGTACTGAATGTCGAATGCCGAGAGGCATTCTGAAAACGAACTAGCCGGAAGCCTTTTATCCTTGAGGCTTTGCAGGTTAGAAAAATCAAGCCTAAGGATATTTCAAAAAAAATTTAGCGAGCGAAGGGTCCTCATGGGACCCGGTTGCCCGCTGCAACCTAAAAGGAATTTTTACCATGACAACACAGAACAAGCTCCATTTTGAAACTCTTCAGCTCCACGTTGGCCAGGAACACGCAGACCCCGCAACCGATTCTCGCGCCGTTCCTATTTATCAGACCACTTCTTACGTTTTCCACAACGCCCAGCATGCTGCGGACCGTTTTGCCCTGAAGGATGCCGGTAACGTTTATGGCCGTATCACGAACACAACGCAGGGCGTGCTCGAAGAACGCGTTGCCGCTCTCGAAGGTGGCGTTGCCGCTCTGGCTGTAGCTTCTGGTGCTGCAGCCATCACTTACGCCATCACGGCTCTTGCCCGCAAGGGAGATCACGTGGTTGTCCAGCGCACGGTTTACGGCGGTACTTTCAACCTGTTGCAGCACACGCTCCGCGATTTTGGTATCGAATCGACCTTCGTTGACACTCATGACCTCAAGAGCGTGGAAGCCGCTGTCAAGAGTAACACAAAGCTCATCTTTATCGAAACTCTCGGTAACCCTCATTCCGACATTCCGGATATCGATGCAATCGCCCAGATTGCCCACAAGAACAAGATTCCGCTGGTCATCGACAACACCTTTGGTACGCCCTACCTGATCCGCCCCATCGAACACGGCGCCGACGTGGTGGTGCATTCTGCCACCAAGTTTATCGGCGGCCATGGAACAACTCTCGGCGGCATCATCGTGGACAGCGGCAAGTTCGACTGGGCGGCCAGCGGCAAGTTCCCGCAGTTTACCGAAAAGAACCCGAGCTACGGCATTCCTTTCGTAGCCACGGGCGCTGCAGCCTATGCCATCTACATTCGCACGATTCTCTTGCGTGACGAAGGCGCTGCCATTTCTCCGTTCAACGCATTCCTGCTGCTGCAGGGTGTAGAAACCCTTTCGCTCCGCCTGGACCGCCATGTAGAAAACACCAAAAAGGTCATTGAATACCTGGTGAAGCACCCGAAGGTTACCCGCGTGAGCCATCCGAGCCTGCCCAACCATCCGGACCACGAACTTTACCAGAAGTATTTCCCCAACGGTGGCGGTTCCATTTTCACCTTCGACATCAAGGGCGGCCAGGCCGAAGCCTTCAAGTTCATCGATAGCCTGAAAATCTTCAGCCTGCTTGCAAACGTTGCCGATGTGAAGAGCCTAGTAATCCACCCCTACACCACCACGCATTCGGAGCTCACTCCGGAGGAACTTGCCGCAGCCGAAATCACTCCGGCAACCATCCGCGTGTCTATCGGTACGGAACACTACGAAGACATCATCGCCGACCTGGAAAACGGCTTCGCGGCAATCTAAACGAGTCGTGAGTTATGAGAGGTCAGTTTTGAGTAATGTCATGCTGACGGGCTTAGGCCAGGAAGCATCCAGTCCAGCGGTAATTTTCATCATTAGGAAATAAACGCGGGTCTGGATCCTTCGACTGCCCTATCGCGCTTTGCGCTCCAGGGTCCGCTCAGGATGACACTTTTTTGTACGGAGAATACAATGATTGATTTTGAATACTACAACCCTGCAAAAATCATTTTCGGCGAACACAGCGAACAGAAACTGAAATCGCTTTTGGCAGCACACGGCGTGAAGTCGCTCCAACTCGTTTACAGCGGCGACTTTATCAAGACCCTCGGCATTTACGATGTCATCAAGGACGCCGTCGCCGAACTGGGCATCCGTTTTTCCGAAAACGGGAACGTGGTGCCGAACCCGTCCATCGACCTTGTTCGCGAGCTGGTAAAGCAAGGCAAACAAAACCAGGTGGACTTCGTTCTGGCCGTAGGCGGCGGAAGTTCCATAGATACCGCAAAGGCGGTGGCGCTCGGAATACCTTACGAGGGAGACGTGTGGGATTTCTTTGAGAGGGGAATTTCACCCGAAAAGGTATTACCGGTAGGCGTCATCGCCACTACGGCATCCAGCGGTTCCGAAACATCCAACGCGGCCATCCTTTCTAGCGGGCAGTGGAAGCTTGGCTTCGAAGACGACCGCATCATTCCGAAATTCGCCATCATGAATCCGAAATACACGGTGGGCCTGCCGGCGTACCAGACCTTCGTGGGCATCGCGGACGTGCTTTCGCACCTGCTGGAACGCTATTTCTCCGACGAGAAATTTTCCGACACCACGGACTACCTGATCGAAGGCGCGATTCGTGCATTGCTTGTAAATGCGGACAAGCTCATCGCCAACCAGAAAGATGTCAACGCCCGCGGAGAAATCCAGTGGCTCGCCAGTGTGGCCCACGGAGGCTTCCTGGATGCCGGGCGACGCGCCGACTGGGGCTCGCACCGAATTGAACATGAACTTTCGGCTCAGTACAACATCACCCATGGAGAAGGCATGGCCGTGGTGACTGTGGCCTGGACAAAGTACATGGCAAAGAAAAAGCCCTGGAGACTCGCCCTCCTCGCAAGCCGCCTGTTCGGTGTGGATACTTTCAACTACAGCGAAACCGAACGGGCCTACATCCTGTCCGAAAAACTGACGGCGTTCTTCAAGAAACTGCACCTGGCCACAACCCTTGCAGAACTGAAAATCGATGACAGGGATTTCGACTCCATGGCCGCCCGCGCCACACGCAACGGCAAGGTCGGCCACTACGTGCCGCTAGACGCTGCCGCCATCAAGGACATCTTGAAACTCGCACTGTAAGAGTCTCCAATGAAACCTCAAAGAACCGCGGCAAACGCTACGGTTCTTTTTTATTGTGCGGGGGAAGCCTCCCCCTGATTGCTGTTTCGCCAGACATTGTGCGAAACAAGGTTGGTGAGCCTGTCGAACCATCCATCACCCCCTCCCCTAGGGGGCGCGCCCCCTAAAACCCCCTCTATATGCAACAGTATATGAAACAAAGTGTTCTATATACGAAAATATTTTAGAAAATTATGTAAATTTTTCGTATTTTTATTCAAAATAAGCATTTTTGTTGCATAGGCTATTGACTTTCAGGAAAAATAGTCGTATATTTATTTACGATGAAACCGATAGTTGAATATTCCGATTTCCGCCAGTACATGCTGGATTACTACGAGGAGCGCAAGCGCCGTTCCGTTTTTTCGTGGCGCGAGTTCTCCAAGATAGCGGGATTCTCCTCGTCTTCTTACATGAAGGTAGTCTGCGACGGCAAAAGCAAACTCTCCCGTATCGGCGTAGAACGCACGGGAGCCGCCATGGGTCTCGTGGGTTTCGAGATGGAATATTTCCGCGCCATGGTGGAATTCGGTCAGGCAGCCACCGAAGAAAAGAAAAAGGCCGCCTACGAAAACATGCTCGCCATCGCCAAGGTCCACAAGGTCCGCGTGCTAGAAGGCGACCTGTTCGAGTTTTATGATTCCTGGCAGAACCCCGTTGTACGTGAACTTGCCCCGCTGATGCCGGGCGCCACTCCGGGCGAAATTGCCAAGAAATGCTACCCCGAAATGACCGCGGCAGAAGTCCAGCAAAGTCTGAACTTCCTCACGAAGGCGGGTCTCCTGAAGAAGGCAGGGGACAGCGCTTTCGTGCAGGCAGAAACATCCATCACAGGAACGCCGGACGCCACGCGGCTTGCACTCAGGGGAATGCACCGCCAGATGTCCAAGCTTGCCACCCCTGCGTTGGATTTGCCTGTTGAACAGCGCAACTTCAGCGGAGTGACCATGGGAGTGTCCCGCGAAAGTTACGAACGCATCGTGAAGGTACTGGACGAATGCCGCCGCCAAATTATCGCCATCGCCGCAGACGACAAAAACATCGACCAGGTGTACCGCCTGAACCTCCAGCTCTTCCCCTTGACCAAAAACGTGAAGGAGTGCGAAAATGAATAAGCCATTCCTCTTGTATTTATTCGCGCTATTTTTCCTTGTGGCCTTCTTGGGCACAGGATGCGCCGATTCCACGAGCGGTCTTGCTGGTACCGCCGAAGAAACTAATGAAATGGCCGAAGGTCAAGGGTCGGTATCCTCCGCTTCCGAAAATCCGTCCTCTAGTTCCGAAAGCCCCAACAAGGCGGAACTTTCTTCCAGTTCCCTGATGATTTCTCCCGGCGTGGAAAGTTCCAGTAACACTGTAGAGCAGAGCTCCTCCGGTGCAGAAAGCGATTCCAAGCCCGGGCAGAGTGCATCCACTCCCGTTTCGGGCAGAGACCCCAACAGCTTTATCGCCCAATACGGAATCCCGGACCTCCATTACGACAATTCTGTCCTCGCGGCAACGGTTGTCCGGAACAAGACCGATACGGCCCCTTCAACCAGCGAAGGCGACAACAACAGTTCCTCGTTGGACTTCGATAAGCCCGGAATCTACAAGCTTCCCGACGAGAAAATAGAAGGGATGAAAACAATCCAGAACAAAATCGAAAAACTCAAGGCCGACGGGACCTGCAGCGCAAGCGGTGCCGAAGATTATAGCGCCTATGTGCTGGTGGTCGCAGGTGACGGAAGGCCAAACGTCTTGACGTCGGTCAGTGCAAACTCCATGACGGTTACCGTCGTAGAAATGGAAGGCTGCAGCTATTCGACAGAAGAAAAACTCTATGCATTCCTGTTTGTTTACTGCAGTAATGTAAACCTTGAAGCCGAAATCGTCAAGGAAACGAAGACAATAGAAAAACCGTCAGGCAAATGCATCGACCTGGACTTTAGTACGGGATGGGTGAATAGACAGTACTAAAAAAAGGAGCAACAGTATGAAACTGAAATTCACGAAATTTAGTTGCGGACTTGCCGCGGCGGCACTCGCCTTTGCGCTTGTCGCCTGCGACGACAGTAGTAGCGGGCCCTCGATCGATGACCTGAATGGGCTTTCTAGCGAAACCGTCACCAGCTCCGAGACAACCGGAGACTCCGCCGATAGCAACGAGAAATCTGCCACAAGCCAAAATGGCAATTCCTCAACGAGTCAAGAGGGAGGCTCTTCAACATCCACGGGCACTAGTTCCTCCTCCGCGGAACTTAGCTCTAACTCCGTAGAAACCTGCTCCCACATTACGGACAACGAATGCCTCATAACACAAGGCTGCGCCATGACCCCCTGCATGGATGGTACCAAGGCTTTCGACTGCGCAACAAAAAGCGACTACGTCTGTAAAGGCGGTACTTGGCAGGTTGCCGAAAGCTGTGCCAATATTTCCGGTATCGATGGGAACGACAGGTGGAATTGCGACGAAGACGATTTCACTCTCTTGCCAGACTGCAAGGACAACTCCATCACCTATATGTGCGTTAGCAATCGCTGGTTCGTGACGAATGACTGTGACCCCACCAAACCCTACTGCGGATACGATGACTACACTCTATGTCTGAAAACAAAACTCAAGAAATACTGCCTCAAAACCGATTGGCTGAACGAATCCTGTAGTTATGGCAAAGACCCCATGAGATGGCTCTATACCTACAACGATCCAGAAGATGATTACCCAAGCAAGGAAATACGCTATTCCTGCAACCAAAGTGGCAAATGGGAAGAATTTGTCCAACAATGCGACCCCATGATGGATTGCGGCAACGGCAACAACAAGACCGACGACCATGGAATATTGCCCGATGGGGCCCCCTGCACAAACGAGGGTGAACAGATGACCGTCGAAAGCTACAATTACCAGTGCATCAACAACGTTTGGACCAGACTTTAAAAAAGGAAACTCGCCATGAAACAACGTCTTTTAAAAATCGCTTGCGGGTTTGCCGCAGCAGCACTGGCCTTTACGCTTACGGCCTGCGACGACAGCAGTAGCGCCACCGAGCCCTCGTCCGAAGAAATTTCCTCTGAAAGCAACGGCGGCGATGGGCTAGATTCCAGCGAATCTACCAATCCCGAAAGTTCTGCTGAAAGTTCCGCCAAGGGCGAAGGTAGTTCCACATCAATGGACGAATCATCGGCATCCCTTGACGACAATTCCAGTTCGTCTATGGCCGTAACCTGCCAGGCCCTCACCCTGGAGTGCTATTCCGCAACACAGCTCTGCAACAAGGGATTGACGGAGTATTGCGTCAATAGTTCCGCCTCCGACAACAGCAGTTCCAGCGGCGAAGAAATATGCCAGCACATTACAGACGTTGATGGCGGCTCCTGCAAAGACGACGAAAGGGCCATTGACTGTGTCACCGGAGACAATGTCGTATGCGTCAACAAAAAATGGATTCCAGCCGTTATCGGAGACCCCTGCCAGACATCGGGTAAAGAAATAACCGTCAATGAAATAAACCTTATCTGCACCGAAGACAAATACTGGAACTACAAGAGAACCATCGACAACTGCCCTCCCGGTAGCAGCTGCCAGCGCCCCAACTATAGCTGTTCAACCCACCCCATCAACGGTTTCAGCTGCAACAGCGATAACGGGAAGGTTCAAACCCTCTTTGTGAGCATCTGGAGCGCAAGCGATTGCATGTACCAATGCTCCAGTGGAAAATACCACGTTGTCATGCCTCCTGTCCCAACAGGAAACTAACCTTCCAAATTATTTCCGCCAACATTCCATAATCTTCATGCAACCGGCGAGGAGTTCCGCGGAGCGCTCCTTATCGCCGGTTTCTACGTAGCAGCGAAATTCCGGAGCGTTTCCGCTGGGCCGCAGGTGCACAATGTCGCCGGAATCGAATTCCATGCGGTAGCCGTCGGTCTCGTCGATGGAGACGATATCGCCGTGGAAGGGTGCGGGCATGTTGCCATTGGCATCGGGCTTTGCAAAACGGCTAGGCTTTGCCGTAAGGGCGCCAAAAAGCTTTTTGCCCAGTTTCTGCTCGCGGATTTCGGCTAGCTTTGCCTTAGAGGTTTCCGTCGGGAATTCCTTGAGGCGGTCGCTGAGCGTAAAGCGCTTGGGGAGCTTTTTCAGCAGGTCCACCACGCACATCCGCTCTTCCCGGACACGCACCATCACGGCAAGCATCGGGAGCAGGGCGTCACGGGTAGGGAGTGCCGGCAGGGTGCGGGTCACCCGCGTCTCGTTACCGCTGCTGTCGCGTTCCGCAAATTCACGGGTCAAATCCGTCTGCAGCAAGAACCCTCCGTTGGCCTCGTAACCGGCGACACTTACGGCAGGGTCGGCATCGTCCACCAGGCTTTCCATACCGGCGATCACGTAGGGGCTGCCTATGCGGGTACGGCAAATCTTTTCGAAGCTTCCGGACTTTTCAAGCGACGTGTTGCAACTCACGGGAGTTGCAATGCGCTGGATACCCAGCGCCTGGGCAGCGAGGATGCCCAGCACGTCGCCCCTGAGCCACATGCCGGTATCGTCCGCCAAAAGCGGCCGGTCAGAATCCCCGTCGGTACTGAAGATGGCATCCACAAAATCCTTGTGGGCAAAATCCCGAGCCAGCTCTTCGTCTTCTTTACGGATGGCCTCGGTATCTACCGGAATAAACGTCTCACTCCTGGCAAAAGGCTTTACGGTAGCGCCCAGGCTTTCCAAAACCTTCACCACGATGTCACGGCCCACGGCAGAATGCTGATAGACCCCGATGGTAAGCCCAGAAAGGGCCTTGCTCCCGAAAAACGCGGGGTAGCGTTTCAGGTAATTCTCTTCGGCCTCGACTTCAACCGTCGGCAGTTCCGGCGCCGACTTCAGCATGCCCGCCCCATCGAAAATCGATTCGTCAAAATCAACGGACTGGGAAACGATTCCCTGCTCGTCTTTCTTGGTGATTTCACCCTGGGGGTGGTTAAACTTGATGCCGTTTCGGTCTGCAGGAATGTGGCTCCCCGTCACCATAATGGTGGGGAGTGCCTTGTCGATACCGTATAGTGCAATGGCCGGGCTCGGGATACGACCGCAATAGACCACCTTCCAGGAGCCGTCCTTTCCCGCTTGCACCAGGGCTTTCAGAATCCGTTCGGTACTGGGCCGCAGGTCGCCTGCAATGGCGATGGTGTGTTCGCACTGGTAGTTGGTCTCGCAATACTTGATAAAGGAGCGGGCATACACATAGCACACCCGGTCCGTCATGGCGGTCACAAGTCCGCGGGCACCGCTGGTACCGAATGCCACGCCGGACTCTTTCATTACCTCTTGCATTGTAACGTTCATAAAAACCTCTTGCCGTCAATTTTCGGCTTCATACAAAAATAAAAAATCCCGACCCAAGAGGCCGGGATTTTACCCAAATTTATATCAGGGGACTACTTGAAGAGGTCCTGCAATCCAAAGATTTGAGCCATACGGTTCTTCTTGAACTTGCTCATGGAGAGAGCTTCTGCAGAAGTGGCAGTTTTTGCCAGTCCGCAGTAGTCATCTACGTCGTAGTTCATTTCGCACACGCTTGTGGCTTCACTGCGAGTGTAGCCATAATCCATCAATTCCTCCACGCAGGAATTATAAGCGGACATGACCTCAGAACAACGGTCATCATCAGAAGAAGAAGAAGACTTCTTGGCAATGGCCCTCAGAATCTTGCTGACGCAATCATCGAAGTCCTCTTCATTGGAGTCTTCCATATAGGAGACCTTCCTATAAGTCAAGCCGTCAACATCCTCTATTTTGCTTGGATCGTCAAAATAGGCCAGATTGTCAGCACTGCAATCACCCTCGTTAACACGTCCGGATTTGTAATTCAATTCGCAGGTTCTCTTTCCAGATGCCACAACCATGCCGACTTCGTACTTTCCATTTTCCTCATCAATATCCACCGTTTTCACTGTCACGGAAACAGTATCTTCTTCTGCCACGATGATGGTAACAGATTTTTCCGTCTTGTTCTTTTCCACAATATCGGCTTTTTTGCGATAGCTCTTGACATCCGCAGAGTCCTCTTCAAACAGCTCATAGAATCTAGGCGCACTGGTAGAGCCATCGTAGATGGCATAGTACAGGTCAGAAATATATTCGGAATTCATGTAATCGGTGAATTCCTTCTCTTCGGTTTCACGATCCTTCGTAATAATGGTGATGTCGTCGCCGGAAATCTTTATGGTGTAATCGGTGATTTCGTCATCTTCGAAGCAGGGGGTCTTCTGGCGCTTTTTGTAGTATTCTTCTTCAAAGTCCTCCCGATCGACCTCGTCCAGTTCGTCTTCGGACTCGACTTCAAACTTCTTGAGCACGCTTGCCTTGACTTCGCTGCACTGCTTGTAGCAGGTCGTTTCTTCTTCTTCGTGGTCATACCTGCAAAGGGTGGACTGCCATGTGCCGTTCAGGTTTCCTTCCTTGCCACCCACGTACATAATACCATTTTCGGAGAAGGACTTTCCCGAATGCAGCACGAGGGTGTCACCCACGAATTCGTATTTGTAAGACAGCTGGTCCACGTCCAGCTCCACCGTTTTCCACGAGAAATCGAGACCTCTCATGAAGCAGCCCTCTACCGCATCCTGCAAGTAGGGCTTGATGATGCTGTTGCTTTCGTCAACAACCACAAGTCCATGACGTTCTGAACCATCGCCAGCGGCAATGGAATTGGAACCGCTGTCGCTGTCATCACCACAAGCATACAGCATGGCAACAACGCCCGCCATCGCGAGATATTTGATTTTCTTCATAAGATTACTCCTCTTGTAAATTTCCCAACAAGTTAGCATTTTTGCACTCCTTTTTCAACCTTTTAACAAAAAAAACGGCCTCTTGCGGTATATTTGTGGAAATAAGCGCTTTTTACGGCAGAATTTCGGCATTTTTCCTTGTTACGCATTTTTTCTGTTTTTTTATTAGACAGTTAAACTTTTTTTTACTATCTTTGGCGCGGACTAAGTAAAGGAGATAAAAATGGCAAAAGCTACTGCAAAAACCACAAAGGCCCCCGCTGCCAAGAAGGCTGCCGTAAAGGTCGCCCCGGCTAAGAAGACCGCCACTAAGGCTGCCGCCCCCAAGGCCGCCAAGCCCGCTGCCGAGAAGAAGGCTGCCGTAAAGGCCGCACCGGCAAAGAAAGCCGCTCCCAAGGCCTCCAAGAAGGTCGCCGTGGTGTTCGAAGCCAACTGCCCGCTGGCCACTACCGTTTCCGTTGCCGGTTCCTTCAACAACTGGGCTATCGACAAGGATATGCTCAAGAAGGACAAGAAGACCGGCCTCTGGGTCGGCAAGGTGACCCTCGACTCCGGCGTTTACGAATACAAGTTCGTCTGCGACGGTCAGTACTGGGACGAAGGCGACAACAAGATCAAGCACGTCTAATTTAGACGAAAGAACGCCGCTTTGCGGCTATAGACAAAAGACGAGAGAGGTTTCGGTTCACCGAAACCTTTTTTATAAAATAAAAAAGTCTGTAGCGTGACAACTGTCTAATTTAACAAATAGTGTAAAGCGGCTAGAGAATAGAAGCGTCGGCCAAGGATGGGGAGGGTGCAGGGAGGGGCCCGTGCGGCCTTCGCAACTCCGAGCTGGGGCCCCTCCCGCATAATAAAAAACTAAATTTTCGTCGTATGACAAATTATTCCATCCCCCAAGAAGTTTTCGTGAAAGCTGCCGAACAGTACGGCACCCCCCTCTGGCTCTATGACCGCGCCACCATCGAGAAGCGCGTGAAGGAAGTCCAGGTTTTCGATACCGTTCGTTTTGCCCAAAAGGCATGCCCGAACCTCTCCATCGTGGCGCTGGTACGCAAGCTTGGTGGCGTGGTGGATGCCGTCTCTGCAGGCGAAATCGTCCGCGCATTGAAGGCGGGTTTCAAGGGCGGAGTCCAGAAGGGCAAGGCTCCCGAAATCGTCTATACCGCAGATATCTTTGACCGCGACGCGCTTGAACTCGTGAAGAAATACGACATCGCGGTGAACGTCGGTTCCCCCGACATGATCCAGCAGCTGGCCGATTTCGGCGTGAAGTCGGAGCTTACGCTCCGCGTGAACCCGGGCTTTGGTCACGGGCATTCGAGCAAGGTAAATACCGGCGGTCCCTTGAGCAAGCACGGTGTGTGGCACGAGCAGATCAAGGACTGCGTCAAGCTCGCGCAGGCAAACGGGATGTGGATTACAGGACTCCACATGCACATCGGTTCCGGCTCCGACTTCGAGCACCTCTCGCAGGTTTGCGACGCCATGGTGGACGCTAGCCGCCGCCTGGGCTCTCACCTCCGCACCATCAGTGCAGGGGGCGGCCTCCCGATTCCCTACCACGAAGAAGACAAGGGCAACCGTATCGACATGCAGGCCTACTACGACCTGTGGGACAAAGCCCGCAAGAACATCCAGCAGAGCATCGGCCACGAGGTTCACCTGGAAGTCGAACCCGGTCGCTACCTGGTGGCCGAAAGCGGTTACCTGATGGCCGAAATCCGCGCCGTCAAGAAGCAGGGCGACAACCTGTTCTACCTGCTTGACGCGGGCTTTACCGACCTGGTACGCCCGAGCTTCTACGGCAGCTATCACGGTATTTCTATCATCGCCCGCGACGGTCGCGAGATGAACGAGATGGTCGATGCCGTCGTGGCAGGCCCGCTCTGCGAATCTGGTGACGTGTTCACGCAGGAAGAAGGTGGCTTCGTGGTGACCCGTAAGCTCCCGAAGGCGAAGGTCGGCGACCTCCTGATTCTCCATGACGCAGGCGCCTACGGTGCCGCCATGAGCAGCAACTACAACAGCCGCCGCTACGCCGCCGAGACCATGTACACGAACGGTGAACTCAAGGTCATCCGCGAAAGGCAGACTTTCGAGCAGCTCTTGCAGAACGACAGGGTCATCGACCTGTAAGCAAATGTCTCCCTAGAAGGGGTGGCAAAACGCTGATAATCGCTATTGACTTTTCGTTTAACATTTTGTATATTACAAAATGTTGAATGGAGATGCCTATGGAAAATCCCTTTGTTTTGCGCCCTTACGAAAGTGCTGAGCTTTTTTGCGATCGCGAAAAAGAAACGCGGGATATTATAGACGATTTGGAAAACGGTATCAATGTGACGCTGATTTCTCCGCGTCGTTATGGCAAGACGGGACTGGTTTACCATGTTTTTGATGAACTTGCCAAAAAACGCCCATCCATGACGCTTTGCTATTGCGATGTTTACTCGGCAGACAATCTGGAGGGCTTTGTCAAGCTCCTTTCGGAATCCATTGTTGCAAATGTGAAGGCCGAACCTACGTTAAAGAAGTTCTTCTCGTTTTTTTCGGGAATTCGTCCAATGGTGTCGTATGACCCTGTTTCGGGTTCGCCACAGGTGGGCATTACGTACCAGAACGATGGGCAAAAACTTTCTACGCTCAAAAGTATTTTTGATTTTCTGGGTTCCCAAAAGAAGACGTTTGTCATTGCTTTTGATGAATTCCAGATTATCCGCAATTTTAAGGGCGTGAATATGGAGGCGCTGTTGCGCACCTATATCCAACCGCTTAAAAATGTGCGCTTCGTGTTTTGCGGGAGCCAAAAGCATATCATGACCGATATGTTTGTGAACGAAAAAAGCCCGTTCTACGAAAGTACGCATATTGTTTATCTTGACAAAATCCAGCCGGATGTTTATGGCGATTTTATCAAGAAACTGTTTGGTATGGGGAGTCGTCGCATCGATGATGATGCTCTTGAGTTTGTGTTAGAGTGGACCCGTTGCCATACCTTCTATGTGCAGTATCTTTGCCATCGCTTGTTCCGTGATGCTGGCAGGAAAATTACTTTGGCCGATGTTCGCCTGTCTTGTGCCGAAATCTTGCGCGAGGGAATGAATGGGTTCCTGGAACGCCGTAACTTGCTGACGGATAAACAGTGGCAGTTCTTGAAAGCAGTCGCTAAGGAGGGCTCCGTTGCCCAACCTACGGCGGGAAGTTTCTTGAACAAATATAAGCTGGGAACCGCAGCAGCCGTCAAGCGGATTGTCACGTCGTTGATAGAAAAGGAACTCCTGCTTGAAACGCTCTCGCTAGAGGGCAGAAGCTACTGCGTGTATAACGTATTTTTGAGTCGCTGGCTTGAATCTAATTAACATTTTGTATATTACAAAATGTTAATTAGACATCCGTTTATAACCTTAAAAGGAACTGATTTTGTTTGACCAGACCTCCATCCAAGCACTCTTGCAACAGGGCAAAGCCCAAGGCATCTTTAGCAAGGCCGTGGCAGGCTTTGTACTGCCCGACGGTTCGCGGCACGTCGTTGCGCTGGACACTGCCGAAGACACCCTCTTCGACATCGCCTCCCTGACAAAAGTCTGCCCTACCTCGACTCTTGCCCTGTGCAGCATTCTGCGGGGCGAACTGGATGTTGACGCCAAGGTCATAGACTTCATTCCGGAGCTGCACACCAATTACCGGGACGACATCCGGATTTTTCACCTGCTGACCCACAGCCTGGACTACCGCGTACCCATGAAGACACTCCGGACGCTTCCGCCCGAAAAGATTCTGGAGGCCCTGTTCACCTACCAGTTCCAGATTCCGCCGGGCAAGGCCTTCAACTACGGAAACCCGCCCAGCGTGCTGCTGGGAATCGTGCTGAACCGCCTCACGGGAAAGTCCCTGCAGCAGCTGGGGCAAGAGACCTTCTTCGAGCCGCTACAGATGAATCGTTCCGGCTGGGACCCTCTGGACCGGTTCCCAAAGGAGCAGATCATGCCCACGGAAGAATGCGAATTCCGGGGCCGCACCATCCAGGGAGAAATTCACGACGAAAGCGCCTGGGTGCTCCGGAAACTTTTCCCAGTAGGTTCTGCCGGCATGTTCAGCATCGTTCCCGACCTGCTCCGCTTTGTGCAGATGGTCTTGAACGACGGCGTCTTCGAAGGCAAGACCGTCGCGCCCAAGGGGCTTCTTGACCTGGTAAGCCACAACGCCTTCGCCCCGGAGGTGGGTGCAGAAACCGCCCTCGGCTGGGAGTTGAACGCCGAACGGTTCATGGGGAGCCGCCGCTCCCCCCGCACCTTCGGAAAAACCGGTTTTACCGGAGCAAGCATCGTGGCCGACCCCGAAAAGGGAGCGGCTGTAGTCCTCCTGAGCAACTTCACCTGGCCACACCGGGAACCCAGCGCCGACCGCATCAACCAGTTCCGAGCGGCCCTTTCGGACTTGTTCTTCGGGCAGGTCTAGGCGGCGCCTCTTGTGCCCCACGGTTGTCCCGCGGTCAAAAATGCCCCGGACAAAACAAAAAGGCCCCGCCGAAGCAGGACCTTTCGAGTGGACGGTACTGGATTTGAACCAGTGACCTCTGCCGTGTGAAAGCAGCGCTCTAAACCAACTGAGCTAACCGTCCGAGGTGGGTGCAAATATATAAAAGGGACAGAAGGTTGTCAAGGGATGAGGAGGGGTTAGAGATTAGAGACTAGGATTTAGTGATTTAAAATCACGCGCTTCGTGCTTCAAACTTTTCCCTAGCCCCTAGATCCTAGACCCTAACCCCTTATAAATACTTATCCTCGGCGCCCTTGAGGATGGTCAGGAACTCCGCCGGGGTCTTGGCGGCAATCAGCTCCTTGCGGACGTTGCCGTCGGCCAAGAGGCGGCTCACCGAAGACAGGGCCTTCAGGTGCGGTCCGACAGTGTTTCCGGGGCTTACGATGAGAATCAGCAGGTAAACGGGCTCGCCGTCAAAGGACTCGAAATCCAAGCCCTTTTCGACAGTGGCGGCCGCCATGCACATGCGGTCAACGTAGTCGATCTTGGCGTGGGGCACGGCCAGGCCGCAACCGATACCGGTGGAACGGGTCTTTTCGCGGTTCCAGACGGCCTCAAAAATTTCGTCGCGATGTTCCAGCTTATAGGCGCTGCAAAGTGTATCCACCAATTCGTTCAGAATGGCCTCCTTGGTTTCGCAAGGAGAATTGATCAAAATGCAATTATCTACAAACCGTTCAGAAAGACGCATATCGTTATCCTCTATATACAAGATAGATATTTAGAAAATTTAAGGCCCGTTTGCCAAAAAATAAGGATAAAAAAAGGAAAACCGTCATTTTTCGTTCAAAAACGCGGAAATTTCGAATTTGGAATGGAAATCTGACAGCTTTTCAAGGGCTTCCGCCATCACGGGAACCTGGATTTGACCGGGGGCAGCCACTTGGCCAATAGCCCCGTAGGTCAGGTTCGCCCCCTCTTTCAGGGACCAGATTCGGCTTACCCGGCCAAGGTCACCCATGCCGAAGGCGGCAAAAAGTTCAAAGTCGCCAGAAAATTTCTGCGTGAACCTGTACAGACGGTCGCAGTCCTCGTCGGAATTGCACATGGCGGCAATTTTCAGGCCTTCGGCCCCTAGGCGGGAAACGTCTCGGGCATAGTCCCGCAGTTCCATGTCCGTAGGCATGCGGGAAAAATTGTGCTGAGAGATAAGGATTTTTACATTCCGACGGTCGGCCAGGGCGGACAGCTTTTCGTAGTCGTAGAGGCAGTCCTGCTCCAGGTCCAGCCAGCCCGGCACCTGCTCCGCTTCCAGAATGTTTTTCCACAGGGGCAGGCGGTCTCCGGCACGGGAATCCTGAAAGGCCCCGCCATCCCGCTTGAGGCGGATGGTGCCTATCTGCATGGCGTGGGGCGCTACCTTCCGGACTCGCGCCGAAAGGCCTTGCCAGAGGGACTCTTCGAAAAAGTCATACCGGATTTCTAGCGCCGAACAGGCCTGCAGGTCCAGAAACACGGGGTGCATGGAGTCCGACTCTATGGCGGAGAGGACTTCGGGACTGACAAGGCCTACCAAAATTTTATCGTTGCACGCGGGCATAGGCCAAATATAGGAATCTTTACATTTTGCAAGGAAATGGCGATAATTCAGTGTTGAATAATTTCTAAATTATACTTGAACAAAAAGGATTCATTATGGCTGACTGTAGCGAAAAGAAAGAAAACCAGACACCCGAAATGATGAAAAAGGCCGAGGAGTTCCTCGCCTCCAAGCGCAGGATTTTTTTGTGGGGCGGAGTGGATGACGAAAGCGCCGAGCGCATCGTCAAGCAGCTCCTGTACCTGGATTCCCTGAACCACGAAGACATCGTGTTCTTTATCAACAGCCCGGGCGGCGTAATTTCTAGCGGTCTTGCCATTTACGACTGCATGAACGCCATCAAGAGCGACGTGGTTACCGTCTGTTGCGGGCAGGCCGCCTCCATGGGAGCAGTCCTCCTCACCTCTGGCGCCAAGGGCAAGCGCTACGCCTGGCCCAACGCCCGTATCATGATCCACCAGCCCCTGATTCACGGCGAAATCGTGGCGCCCGCCAGCGATATCCAGATCCAGGCCGAAGAAATGCTCCGCATCCGTAACATCACGGGCAAGATTCTTGCCGAAACTTCGGGCCATAGCATCGAGGAAATCGACAAGGACACCGAACGCGACAACTTCATGAGCGCCGAAGAGGCCAAGGCCTACGGTCTGGTCGATAAGGTCGAGAGCCTGGTATAATGGGACTTTTTTCTGCCATCAAGAGCGGCCTTGCCAAGACCCGTGACGCCCTTATGGGCGAGCTCAAGGGCATTGTAGGTGCCGGGAAAATTACCGACGAAACCCTAGAAGAACTGGAAGAGCACCTCATCAAGGCCGACGTGGGCGTCGAAGCCGCATTCCTGTTGACCGACGCCTTGCGCGAACAGGCTCTGGGCAAGGCCCTGACCACCGAGCAGGTTCTTGACATTATGCGGAGCGAGGCGGAGCGCCTCTTGAAAGATCCGCCCCCCTTTGAACTCAAGGGCAAGCCCCATGTGGTGCTGGTCATCGGTGTAAACGGTGCCGGCAAGACCACCACCATCGGGAAACTGGCCGCCCGACTCAAGGACGAAGGCAAGAAGGTGATGATTGCCGCCTGCGACACCTTCCGTGCGGCAGCCATCGACCAGCTGGAAACCTGGGCGGAACGCTCTGGAGCCGAATTCGTAAAACATCAAGAAGGATCCGACCCCGCAGCAGTGGCGTTCGACGCCTGCAATGCGGCCGTGGCCCGCGGCTGCGACGTGGTGCTCATCGATACCGCCGGCCGCCTGCACAATAAAGACTACTTGATGGAAGAACTCAAGAAGATAGTCCGCGTCATCAAGAAGGTGAACCCCGAAATGCCTCACGACATGTGGCTCGTGATTGACGGCAACACCGGTCAGAACACCATCAACCAGACCAAGATTTTCAACCAGAGTTTCCCCCTTACGGGCCTGGTGGTCACCAAGCTAGACGGTACGGCCCGCGGTGGAGCGGTGCTTTCCATCGCGAGTTCCCTGCAGATTCCCATCCGCTGGATTGGCATGGGCGAACGCATCGACCAGCTGGTGCCTTTCAGCAAGGCCGAATATGTAGAAGGCCTTTTCGAAAACGCCCTGGAAAGCGATTCCTGAAAACCGTCATGACCGACGTTCAACCGCGAATTATCAAGAATTCAAAAAGCGTCGCCTGGCGCACGTTGTTGATTCTTGCTTTCGTAGCGTGCCTATGCCTACAGGTGGGCTGCGACAAGAAAGACCCTTCCGTTGACCCAAAATTCGTAAACGCCTACACGGAACTGCTGATTGCCGAACAGATGTACGGCAAGGATTCTCCCGCCGCAAGACTCCGCCGCAAAGCGGTCCTGGACAGTGTCGGCTACAGCAGGGAAGATTTTTTAAAGAAGGCCAAAGTCATTCTCGACGACAGGGACATGTGGGTCCCGTTCCAAAAGGCGGTCATTGACCGGCTAGACACCTTGGCAGAGCAAACAAAAGCCGAACCCGGGCGAAAACGTAGAAAGGAGTAACGATGTCACGCGTTGTTTCTTGTATGTGCGTTTTGGTGGCTTTGGCAATTGGCGCCAATTCTCAATCCCTGGTCCAGTGGATGGATTACAGTACCGCTCTTGAAAAGGCAAAGACCGAACCCAAGCTCATCTTTGTGGATATGTACGCCGACTGGTGCATCCCCTGCCGGGTCATGGACAAAAATGTCTATATGAACCCCACAGTTGCCTCCATACTGAACAAGAAATTTTATCCGGTCAAGCTGGACGTGGATTCCGAAACGCCCATCGTTTGCGACGGAAAAAAGGCCTCCGCCAAAAAATGCTTCTCCGAAGTGTGGGAACTGAACGTTCTCCCCTCTTTTGTGCTGGTTGCACCCAAGGGACTTTCTATATTGACGGTTACAGACTCCATGTCGCCCCAAGAAATGCAGATGCTATTGGACAAGTTCCTGGAAAAAGAAAAAGAATGGATTGAACGATGAGCGAGCAAATTCTTTTCTATTTGCAGATATCCTTCTGGGTGCTACTCATCCTCTTTGTCCACTGCTATGTGCTGTTTCCCATCACACTGCCATTCGTTAGCGAAATTTTCAAACGAAAGGAAACCGAAAACGAGGCCGACTGCGACACACCCAAAGTGTCCATATTGATTTCTGCGTACAACGAAGAAGCTGTTATCGAACGGAAGATCCAGAACCTGCTGGAACTGGACTACCCCAAAGAAAAACTGGAAATCCTTATTGGTGACGACGGTTCCGCCGACAAGACAGCAGAAATCGTAGAACGGTACAAGGACCAGGGCATCACTCTCGTCAAAGCCCCACAGAATGCAGGCAAGGCCGCCATGCTGAACCGCCTGGAAAAAAAAGCTTCTGGCGAAATCCTCCTTTTCTGCGACGCCAACACCATGCTGTTCCCAAACGTGGTGCGCAAGCTTACCGACCCGTTCAAAGACAAGAAAATTGGATGCGCCTGCGGACATCTGATTCTTACCGACAAGAGCGGTACTGAACTGGGGCGTGGCGAAAGCGCCTACTGGGACCTGGAATCCGAAATCAAGAAGTTCGAGGGCATGATGGACCTGCTCATCGGTGGTAACGGAGCCCTTTACGCCATCCGCAAGGAACTCTACACCGACTTGCCCACCAAGAAAAGCGTCATGGACGACTTTTTCGTTACCACTAAAATTTTGCAGAAGGGCTACTATTGCACCTTCATTTCTAGCGCCATCGGAGCCGAACAGACCTCCAAGGAAACCATCGGGGAATACCGCCGAAAAGTCCGCATCGGCCGCGCCAACTTCAACTACCTGCTTTCGTACCTGCCGCTCCTGAACCCATTCAGGCCTCTGCGATGCTACCTGTTTTTCTCGCACAAGATTTTGCGCTGGTTTTCGCCCCACATTTTCATCTTGCTATTCCTTGTAAACATTCCTCTAGCCTGGTACTTTAGCCTCTATCGTATTTCGCTCGGCATATTGTTCGGATTCTTGCTGGTAGGGCTTTTCAAGATTATTCCCGGGGCCTATTATTTCTTGTCCATGAACATGGCCATGCTCAAGGGATTTTTCCTTTCCTTCGGCAAGGAAAAGTCTGGTGGGTGGACCAGAGAAGCCCGCACCGACGAGTAGAACGCGATGTGGCGTGCGAAATGTGAAGTGTGAAGCAATCTCAAACCAAATTTGTCATCCCAGGCTCAACCGGGAATCTCCTTGCGTCGTCAGAAATTGTATATTTAAGTATAGCTATATGAAACGAATCCTGACCGCCATCTTGTTCACCCTGGTTTTTACCGCCTTACCGGCGAACGCCTTTACCATGGACGTACAGGCTGGCGTTGTCAATCACGCAAGTGAAATCACTACCTTCAACCTGAATATCTATGGCCACCTGTGGTACCGTATAGACCAGATGCTGTTCGTAGGCGTAGGTAGCGGCTATCAAGAAATTGACAATGTTGGCCTGGTTCCTGTAAGCGGAGCTCTCTGGATTCGCCTGCCCATCGGGAGTCAAATACTGCCTGTGGCCACAGGCGACATCGGCTACCTTATCGGGAGCGACCATCAGCTATTCTGGAAAGTCGGTGGCGGGCTGGATATCAAGAACGGGGACTATTCTTCTATCCTTGTCATGGGCGGCTACGAATTTTTGGACCATGTGGGCAAGGGCTACGTCTATCTCCAGGCGGGAATCCTTGTTGAAATCTAAAGCTCAACGGCTTTTCCCGTGATTCATTTTTTCAAATACAACATTATCGGAGTATTGAACACCCTCATCACTCTTGCGGTGGTCTGGGTGCTACACCAGATGTTGGGCTGGAACGTGGAACTGTCCAATTTCTTAGGTTTTGTAGCGGGAGGCTGTAACAGCTACCTGTGCAACCGCATCTGGAATTTCAAGAGCCACAACAAGAAGCGCTCAGAAATCATCCGGTTCGTAGTTGTGTTCCTGGTGTCGTACGGCGTGAACTTGCTGGCGCTGGAACTTGCCGCCTATACCCTCGCAAACGCCGCCTGGTGTGCAAGCTTTGCAGTTTGGATTTCACAATTCATGAAACCCACCTATTTCGCCAACATCGTGGCCAACGTGGTGTATGTGCTGGTGAGTTTTACGCTTTATAAAAAGTGGGTATTCAAGGCCACGCCAAAACAGAGCTAGCGGTTATATCCCTTGAACCACTCGGCAAAGGCCTTGATGCCTGTGTCCAAATCGGTATCTGCCGTATAGCCTACGTCCTGCTCCAGGGCCTTCGTGTCGGCCCAGGTAACCTCTACATCGCCAGGCTGCATGGGCATGTAAATCTTTTCGGCGGTCTTGCCTAGGTGCTTTTCTAGAGTCTGTACAAAGTCCAGCAGGTTCACCGGATCACCATGACCGATGTTGTACAGGCGGCATTCCTTCTTGCCGATTCCAGCCTCGAACACGCGGACCACCCCCTGGGCAATGTCATCGATGTAGGTAAAGTCCCGCATCATGTTCCCGTTGTTGAAAATCTTGATGGGCCTGTCGTGCAAAATGGCATCTGCAAAAAGCCAGGGCGCCATGTCGGGCCTGCCCCACGGGCCATAAACAGTAAAGAACCTTAGGCCGGTAGCGTTAATCTTGTAAAGGTGGTGGTAGGTTTCCGCCATCAGCTCGTTGCTGCGCTTGGTAGCGGCATACAAGCTAGAAGGCATGCAGACCGGGTCTTCGGTGCAAAAAGGAGTCTTGGTGTTTCGTCCATAGACGCTGCTAGAAGAGGCGTAGGTCAGGTGCTCCACCGGATTGAAACGGCAGCCTTCCAAAATGTTCAGGAATCCCGTGATGTTGCTGTCGATATAGGCCTGGGGGTTCACCAGGCTGTAGCGCACGCCCGCCTGCGCACCCAAATGAATAACACCATCAAAATGTTCCCGTTCAAAGAGTCCCTTGATGGAGGCGGCATCGGAAAGGTCCATCTTCTCAAACCGGAAATTCGGATTGTCCAGACGTTTTAGGCGGTCTTCCTTGAGACTCACCTGATAGTAATCGTTCAGATTATCAATGCCAACAACCTCATAACTCTTAGAAAGAAGGATTAGTGAAACTTCGCAACCGATAAAACCTGCGGCACCTGTAACCAAGACTTTCTTAGACATAAAAACGCTCCGAACGATGTCTTTCAAAAGATAAAAAAAGACGGCCATTACGGCCGTCTTCTTTTTCAAATGGGTTTGATTACTTCTCGAAAGGAACCAGTTCCACGCGGCGGTTCTGCTTACGCCCGTGCTTGCTTCCGTTGCTTGCGATGGGCTTCTCGCTGCCGTAACCCACAGCGCGGAGGCGGCTGGCGTCAATGCCCTGCTGGATGAAGTAATCCACCACAGCCTGGGCCCTGGCCTGAGACAGTTCCTTGTTCTTTTCGGCCTTGCCTACGTTGTCGGTATGGCCCTGGACTTCCAGGTTAGAAGAAGGAATATCCTTCAGAAGAGCCACGATGTCGTTGAGGGTGCCGTAACTGTCCTTGGTGAACTTGGTGGAGTTGGTCTGGAACTGGATACCCTGTTTCAGCTTGTTCAGGTCCTGCTTCTTGTTGAGCGGGCAACCCTTGGCATCCACCTTCACACCTTCCAGGGTGTAGGGGCACTTGTCCTGATGGTCAGGCACGCCGTCGTGGTCAATGTCCATGGGGCAACCGGTGCTATCCACCTGAATGTCCTTTTCGGTGTTCGGGCACTTGTCCAGGCCGTCAAACACGCCGTCCTTGTCGGTATCGATGGGGCAGCCCGTGCTGTCAACCACCACGCCTTCCTTGGTATTGGGGCACTTGTCCAAATCGTCGGCTACGCCGTCCTTGTCAAAGTCGGAGATACAACCGGTACTATCTACAGAGGAGCCTTCCGGAGTGTTGGGGCACTTGTCCAGACCATCGGGCACGCCGTCCTTGTCGGCATCGGCGGTACAACCGGTACTATCTACAGGCGTGCCGGGCTTGGTGTTCGGGCACTTGTCCAAAGCGTCGGGAATGCCGTCGCCATCGCGGTCGCCTTCGCAGCCTTCGGCATTCACTTCAGCACCTTCCGGAGTATTGGGGCACTTGTCCAGATCGTCGGGAACGCCGTCCTTGTCGGTATCGGCAGCACAACCCGTGCTATCGACCTTGGCGCCGGCCTTGGTGTTCGGGCAACGGTCATCGGCATCGGGGATTCCGTCCTTGTCAAAGTCGCTTTCGCATCCGGTGGCATCAATCTGGCGACCCTCCTTGGTGTTCGGGCACTTGTCCAGACCATCGGGAACGCCATCCTTGTCGCTGTCCATGGGGCAGCCCACAGAATCGACGGTCGCACCAGCAATGGTGTTGGCACAGATATCCACACCGTCAGGCACGCCGTCCTTGTCGGTATCCAGGGGGCAACCTACGGAATCGACCTTCACGCCAGCCAGGGTGTGCAGGCACTTATCCTTTTCATCAGCTACACCATCCTTGTCCTCGTCCTTTTTCTTGGAGGAATTCTTTCCGCCAAACCGCCAAGTAAGAGAAGCCGTTCCTGCAAAAAGCGGAGTCGGCGTGTAGTAATAAGAGCTTACACGGCCATCTTCGTCAACATACTTGACCTTGTAGTTCTTGCTGCCTTTCATTTCCTCTTCACCATCGAAGGTGATATTCTTAAGGGCACGGACAGCCACATCAAGGCCCATAGCAAAGTCAACATTGAAGGGCAGGTGGAAACGGAAACCCGGAGTCAGGAGCATGGGGTCAGCCAAGGGATCTACGGGGTAGCCGTTGTCTTCGACACGCATTTCTCCGGAGAATTCAACAAAGATGTCCATAAATTCCACCGGCATCACGTTGATACCTGTGCCATAGACAAAGACCACCGGCAGGTTATGGTCAACCGTATAGACGATACCAGCATTTCCATTCCAACGGACGGGAACGCCAGCATTCATCAAGTCCAAGGAGAGAATCAAGTTGCCGCCTATACCGAAGGCATTGGAGGTGAAAGGATGGGTTTCACCCTTGCCGTTCAAGTACCAGGCATGACGGGGTCGAACACCGGCAGCTTCTTCGCCGGAGGGCACATAGGCATCCACCTGCACGGCTGCGGAGAAAAGCCTCTTTTCGTTATCGAAGGGGAAACGAACCTTGAACCAAACGTTCAAGTCGCCACGGCTGGTGGTCCACATATTATTAGAACCAGAAGGGCCATTGGACTTGGCATGTTCATAATACAGGGGCAGATTCAAGCCCAAGTCAACCATGTCATAAAGACCTACGGAAGCGTTTATGTTTCCAGAAAGAGACGGATCCCAATCGTTAAAACCGTATGTCTTGCCATCGGAAGTGTAGTTACCGCCACGGCTCAGGGACCAGGCGTCAATAGCGATGTTACCGCCTGTACCAATGGAGAAACCCATCTGGCCGTTGGTCTTGGTATTGTACTGATGGATACCGTCAGTACCACCCTGGATGCCCGCCTGGGCAAACGCAAGGCTACATGCCAAAAGCGACAGAGTTATTATCTTTTTCATGAATAAATCCCCTAGATTTATGACTTTGAAAAAATTATAGCAAAATTTTCAGTTATTGTTCACAAAAATTTAACTTTGTCGGGAAATGCCGCGAAATCAAGGCGTTTTCGGCAACCAGAAGGTATTTACGGGAATCAAAACAAGGTGATGCCAAGCGATTTGCCCATACTTTCCATCGAAAACCTGCGACGGGACTTCAAGATGGGTTCCGAGACGGTCCACGCCCTGCGGGGCGTGTCTTTCGACATTTTTCCGGGGCAGTTCGTGACCATCATGGGCACCAGCGGGTCGGGCAAGTCCACCATGCTGAACATATTGGGTTGCATGGACAAGCCCACCTCCGGCCATTATATTCTGGACGGGGAGCACACCGAAAAACTTTCCCGGGATGCCCTAGCCCGTATCCGGGGCAAAAAAATCGGGTTCGTATTCCAGAACTACAACCTGCTAAACCGAACCACCGCCGTCGAGAATGTGGAGCTCCCCCTGCTTTATAACTCAGGAGTGTCTTCGTCGGAGCGTCGCCGCCGGGCCCTGGAAGCCCTGGATATGGTGGGGCTTTCCGACCGCGTGAATCACCTACCCAACCAGATGTCCGGTGGACAGCAGCAGCGGGTGGCTATAGCCCGGGCCCTGGTGAACGACCCCGTTATCATTTTGGCAGACGAAGCTACCGGAAACCTGGACACCCGAACCAGTTACGAAATCATGATGATTTTCCAGGAACTGCATAGGCAGGGGAAAACCATCGCCTTCGTGACCCACGAACCCGACATCGCCACCTTCAGCGAACGCACCATCACACTCCGAGACGGCCTTGTCAAAAAAGACGAAACCCACGAAATGCAAGACGCAAAAGCGGCCTTCGATGCATTGCCACCTCCAGAGGAATTTGAGTAATGAGTTATGAGTTATGAGTTGTGAGTTGTGAGCAATGTATAGTGTAAAACGAATAATGATAGACGAGTCAATCTTCGTCATCTTAACCCCTACCACCTAAAACCTATAACCTACTAACCATGAACCCACTTACCCTCGCAAAGATTTCTCTTCGTGCCCTGCTGCGTAATCGCATGCGCACCTTCCTTTCGGTGCTGGGTATCGTCATTGGTGTAGCGGCGGTGATTACCATGGTGGCCATGGGCGAAGGGTCCCGCCAGTCCATCAAGGAACAGATGACCAGCATGGGCACCAACGCCATCATCGTCATGCCCAACTGGAACAGGCGTGGCGGCGTGCAGGCGGAATCTTCCGAAATGCTAGAGGAAAAGGACCTTATCGCCATCCGGGAAAACGCCACCTACATTAACGGCGTGTCTCCCATGATTACCGTGAACGGGCAAGCCATCGTAGGGAACAACAACTCCCCCACTACCCTGAGCGGCATCTCTGCCGACTACCTCAAGATTCGCAACTACGAAATCGAAGACGGCGTGATGTTCGACGATGCCGCCGACCGCATGGCGAAAGTCTGCGTTATCGGCCAGACGGTGGTGAAAAACCTCTTTGCAGGCGAAAATCCCATCGGCAAGACCATCCGCTACAAAAGCATTCCGCTGAAGGTCATCGGCACCTTGAAATCAAAAGGCTCCGGAGATTTCGGGCAGGACAATGACGACGTGATTTTTACGCCTTACCAGACCGTAATGCGCAGGTTCTCGGCCACCACCAACATCCGGCAGATTTACGCCAACTCTATCGGCGAGGGCTATGCCGAAAAAGCCACCGCAGAAATCATGACCATTTTGAAAGAACGCCGGAACTGGACCAAGCCTACGGATCCCTTCAGGGTTTTCACCCAAGAAGAAATGATCCAGATGGTCACCAGCACCTCGGACATGCTGGCGCTGGTGCTGACCGTTATCGCAGGCATTAGCTTGTTTGTAGGCGGTATCGGCATCATGAACATCATGTACGTGTCGGTTACCGAACGCACCAAGGAAATCGGGCTCCGCATGGCCATAGGCGCTCGCGGGCGCGACATCTTGATGCAGTTCCTGTTCGAATCGGTGACCATCAGCCTCATGGGAGGCGTCATAGGGATTCTCCTCGGGGTGGCTGCTTCGCAGATTGTAAAGACGGTTATGGGCTGGCCCATGATCGTGTCGTTTGCAAGCGTAATCATCAGCTTTGCCGTGTGCTTTGCCACGGGAGTCTTTTTCGGGTGGTACCCTGCCCGCAAGGCCAGCCGCCTAGACCCGATTGAAGCGCTACGGTATGAGTGATGAGTGATGAGTCTTAAAAACAAGTCTCCTTCGTCATGTTCGCGGAGGCGAACATCTGCTTGCTGTTTATCAAGCGGATCCCCGACCAAAGCCTACCCTGAGCTTGTCGAATGGGTCGGGGATGACGTTTTTCGCGCCTCACATTCCACATCTTCCTATCTCCTAGATCCTACCCCCTAAATCCTAGATCCTAGCCCCTAGCCCCTAAATCCTATTCCCTACCCCCTACAACCTACCACCTATTACCTATATTCACAGTATGAACCTTCTCGAATTTCTAAAACCGATGCCGGTCGTGGGCATTCTCCGCGACATTCCTCAGGGCGCCGAAGAAGCCTGCGTAGAAACCGCCGCCAAGTGTGGACTCAAGGCCATCGAGGTCACCATGAACACTGCCGCTGCCACCAGCATCATCAAGAAGCTCAAGGACTGCGCTGGGTCTTATGGAATATTGGTAGGGGCAGGCACGGTCCGGCACGAAAGCGACCTGGAAAAGGCCGTAAACGCCGGAGCGGAATTCATCGTGACCCCCAACACCCGCAAAGAAATCATTCGTCTCTCCAACACGGCAGGAATCCCCATTATTCCCGGAGCGCTTTCCCCTACCGAGGTGCAGAAGGCATACGACCTGGGCGCCGCCGCCGTGAAAGTTTTCCCGGTGAACTGCGTAGGCGGCCCCGAATACATCAAGGCACTGCGAGGGCCTTTCCGTGATATTCCCCTGATGGCCTGTGGCGGCGTAAATCCACAAAACGCCAAGGCCTACATGGAAGCGGGCGCAAACCTGGTATCTTTTGGCGGGAGCATCTTTAACCCAACGCTTATGTCAAGTGGCAACTGGGACGAAATCGAAATCCGACTGACAGCGTTGCTGCAGTCAATCTAATTTACACCGTTGCGTGTGCTGCGATCTTGTAGATTTCGGTCACGTCCTTTGCCTTGAGCGGCACGAATCCCCAGCCGTCGCCCGGATTCAGTTTTTCCACCATCTTCGGGATGTCCTCTTCCTTCGCGCCAAGTTCAGCGAAGTTGATGGGCATGCCGATGGAATGCAAGAACCGGCGGAAAGCGCGAATACCTTCCAAAGCGGTGGCCTTCGGGTTTTCAAAATTCATCTCGCAGCCGAACACGCGGGTCGCCATCTGGGCAAAGCGCATTACGTTGTGGTCTACCACGTATTCCATCCAAGCGGGCATGATGACCGCGAGGCCCGCGCCATGGGCGCAGTCGTAAAGCGCAGAAAGTTCATGTTCAATGGCGTGGCTGTTCCAGTCCTGACTGCGCCCGCAGCCCACAAC
Source organism: uncultured Fibrobacter sp. (assembly GCA_946414025.1). Lineage (GTDB taxonomy): Bacteria > Fibrobacterota > Fibrobacteria > Fibrobacterales > Fibrobacteraceae > Fibrobacter. The sequence continues at coordinate 16,797 of CAMKMX010000017.1, read as the reverse complement.
GCCGTTGTGGGCTACCGTCCCCGCCCACATGATGTTGGCCCGCACCTGGTAGTTGGCGGGGTCGGCAATGGCGCGGGGGCCCTCCTTCACCATCGTGAGGAGCACCGCTTCGCACAGGCGGTCGGTAACTTCCACTTCCAGCGTATTCGTGAAGTAGCGTTCAAAGACGTGGGCCATGATGTCGGTAATGCCACAGGCCGTCTGGTAGGCAGGCAACGTGCAAAGGAGCGCCGGATTCTGCACCGCAAACTTCGGGCGGATATGCTCGCTGCTGGCCCCACGCTTGAGCATGCCGTCTTCCTTGGTAATCACGGAATCGCCGCTACCTTCGGAACCGGCCGCCGCAATGGTCTGCACCACGCCTATGGGGAGCGCACAGGCCGCCGAGGCCTTGCCCTCGTAAAAATCCCAGAAATCGCCCTCGTAAGGAACGCCCATGGCAATGGCTTTGGAGCTATCGATGGTGGAGCCGCCGCCCACCGCAAGGATAAAGTCGATGCCATTCTGGCGGACAATTTCAATGCCCTTGTACACGAGCGAATCGTGCGGGTTCGGCTTCACACCGCCCAATTCCACATGGGGGATACCAGCCGCATCCAGGCTCGCCTTCACCCGGTCGATGAGGCCTGAACGCACGGCAGAACCGCCACCGTAGTGGATAAGCACCTTGGTGCCACCGTATTTTTTGACAAGCGCACCGCATTCATTTTCGCGGTCCATACCGAATACAAATTCCGTGGGGCTGTAAAAATTGAAATTTTCCATGTTTTCCTCTTTGTTTTTAATAATAATACAATGATTCTATGCCCAAAGTTGCCGTTTTTGGCCAAAATTCGTGTACAAAAAGAACCAAAAGCGACCCCTAACGGGGCCGCCTTGAATTTTTCGCACTAAATGCCTAGGGTCTATTTCCCTAGAATCTGTTCCTTGGAATACCCAAAGTAAGAAACGGCATTTTCAAGAGAAATCGCGCCATCGGCCACCATCTTCCTGGCGGTTTCAAGCTTTTCTGCCTCGGCCTTTTGACGTTCCTCTTCGGCTTTTGCTCGGGCATCCGCCAGTTCTCTGCGGAACTCGTCTCCGGCACTCACAAAGCCGTACTTTTGTCCAATACTTACAAATGCCATATCCAGTTCCTTTAGTGTGTCTCTGCCTATATACTCCTTTAAATATACACTTATTTTTTCCAATATGCAAGTAGCTTCTTTGTGTGGCATCTTGCGCAGCGATTCCTTGAATCGGGGCAACAATTCAAGCAATTTGTCCTTGTCATATGCATACTTCATTGCCACGATACCCATTGCCGTTGCGGTATCTTCGCAAGCAAAACAGTCGCTGTCCGGAATATCCGCCATATTCACGAAGGCACAACGGAACGGAAGCACGGCCCTCCGAAAGAATTCAGGGTAGCCATCTTCAAGGTGGCTTATGGGACTCCAGTTCGCCTTTCCGTTATAGAAAATAATCGCCATAGTAGGCAGCCCGTCAAAAATGCGGTTCCTGTCATAACGTTTCATCAAGGTCCGCACATAACGGGCAACCTGATTAAGCGTATCAGGATCCTGTCCCGACTTGTGTTCCACCAGGATGCCCACAAGAACTGGTGCTCCTGTTGAGACATTCACGCGAAACGCAAGGTCCGCCTCGCCGGTGTCATCCACTTCGGAATAGGAATCGGGTATCCGGACCAGGGTGTCCAAGTTTACCGCATCAATAAATTCGCTGACATCGCGGTTTACCTTGGCTGAAAGTTCCAAGAGTTGCCTAAGACGATCAACGTCGGCAAAAAGCCAGCGAAAAAAGGAATCGTGTTTACGTTTACTCGTATTTTTATCGTCCATAAATTCTCCATGACCATACGCGTTGAACGAACGCGCTGGCCGCTAAGGGTTGGATTGATTCCCCGATTTTTGTTAGGGATAAAATTGTAGGTGATATGGAAAGGCGACCTGGTTCTGGTCGGCAAAGTCAGGGCAGCGTGCCTAGACCGAATGCGGTCAATATACAAAAGACCCTCGCTTAAAAGCCAGACCAAAATCCTCAATTTTTGCCGTTTTTGGCCAAATTTCGTGTACAAAAGGAGTTAAACAAGTTTTTTTGCACGTTTAGCCCATTTTTATGTTATTTTTAGTCTGGACATATTAGAGAGTTTTAGCTCTTGTTCTCTGGACGAAATCAGCAAATTTCACCTAACCGAGAACAAGGCGAACGCTCACGTGAATACGTTTAACAGGCCGCCCTTGGCGGCTTCTTTGGGCGTGTTTCGACAGGCTGTTGTCATTGCGAACCCCGAATAGGGGTAAAGCAATCTCAATCCAGCGTTCTGTCGCCCTTTGGGGGCGTGGGTCGTTTGCATTTATCGGTTATAGGCATTGCTGAGCCTCGTCCAGGTAAATGCAACGACTTGCGCCTTTCTTGTATCCATACAGAATCGGCATAATTCTTTGCAATGAAGCAGGGCAAAACTCCACAGGTTTTAACCGAAGGAGGCCGATATGACCTGTCATAAAATCAGCGGACTCACCGCACTTGCCCTAACTTTCATGTTCGCCGCCTGCGGTGGCGACAGCGGCAGCAACGCCGACGAAAAACTCGCAGTCGTTTCTTCTATCGACAAGCTGGACGATTGTACCGACAAGCTCGAGGGCGACACCGTCTTTGTCAAGAGCGAAAAGGCGGACTACATTTGTTCAAACGGCAAATGGATAAACGCCGATTCCAGCGAGACGCAATCCGACAACGAATTATCATCATCGTCGGGCCAGGACGAATCGCCGTCTTCCAGCGATTTCCATTACAAGCAGGACTCCACTGCCTACATTCAGCCCCCGGTGGTGGCCATCAAGAACAAGTCCATCACAGGCGTTTCCCAAAAAGGCCCTTTCGTGACCGGCTCCCCCATAAAGGTTTATGAACTGGACGGCAAGACCTACGCCCAGACCGGCAAGAGCTTTACGGGCAAAATCACAAGCGACGACGGCAAATTTAGCGTATCGAACGTGTCCCTTGCAAGCCAGTACGCATTGCTGGAAGCTAACGGTTATTACCGTAACGAGGTCACCGGCGAAAAGTCCAAGGGCGCCATCACCCTCTATGCCATTACCGACCTTTCCGACCGCAAGAACGTGAACATCAACCTGCTCACCCACCTGGAATACGAACGAGTCCTTTACCTGGTGGGCACGGGAATCAACATCCCCGCAGCCAAGAAGCAGGCCGAAGCAGAAATTTTGAACGCCTTCGGCATTAGCGGCAAGTTCGAAAGCTCCGAAGACCTGGACATTTTCAGCAAGGGTGAAGGAAACGCCGCCCTGCTCGCCATTAGCGTAATGATGCTCGGTGGACTTAGGGATGACAATGAAGGATCATCCGAAGCGAAACTGACCGAACGCCTGGCGAAATTTGCCGCCGACATAGAGAAAGACGGCACCTGGGATGATGAAAAGACCAAGGCGACAATTGCGGACTGGGTTAGTGACGAACTCGCTTCAGGTTGGTCCTTTAATTGTGTCGAATACTATAACGTCAATCATTTTGGCAACATCCGGGAATATATTGAGGAGTGGGATTTGGGCGACGTTCCAGACTTTGAAAAATATGCGAGAACTTTCTGGTACAGTAATTACAGACTTGGGGAGTGCAACAAGATCAATGAAGGCAAAGTGCAGAATGTAAAGAACCCCCTTAGCAAAATGGCGAACACTTCCAGCGAAATATCCAATTCCCATCAATTTATCTGCAAAGAGGGATTCTGGAAATTAGCAACAAGCACAGAAAAGGATTTGTACAAATTCGGAAAAGAAAAGAAAGGTACTGACGGAGAATTTTGGGTAGGGCCAGCAACGGGTTATGCGTACAAATACGACGCAGAAACGAGCACATGGAGCCGCGTTGATTCTAATTCTAATGAATGGCGCTTTAAGGAAAAAGGGCTCAACTATGGTGGATGCACAACCAAGCAAGAGGGGAAAGTGATTACGGTTGAAGATACAATATGTTCAAGCCGTTCTTACGATTTTTATTACGATGGCGATTATGAACAACCAGCAAATTGTCCAAAAGGTCCTGTCAACTATGTTTGTGGATACAACTCAGAGTCGTTCTGCAGTAAATTTGATTGGGTAAGACAAGAAATGGATATTCCGTCAGCAAGTAATTTTCTCTCCGGAAACAAGGGAACCGATGGTGAAATTTGGACCAGCTACAGCAACTCCTCAGAAAGTAGGGACTTCATATATGACGAGGGTCTGGACAAGTGGCTAGTTGCAAACCACAACGGTTATTACGAAGATTCTATAGGGGTCTGCACATCCAAACGCAGAGGTGAAACCAAAGCAACCACAAATGATTACGGTGAAGAATGGGCTTTGATATGTAAAGAAACTGGCATACCTGATTACGGACAATACTCCGAATACTATAGCACGTTCAGTTGGACTTATGCAGATGAAGACGAAGTCCTCTATGGAGTATGCGACCCATCAAAAGAAGGACAAATCACTGATGACCTTGTATACATCTGTTCCAATGGTCGCTGGAAAGAACCGACAGAAAATGAAATGTTACGAGCTGTAAGGGAAAAACGCTGGGGAGCCTGCAACACGTCAAACGAAGGTCAACTCAGTAGCGACGGAACACAAAAATGTCAGGACGGGCTTTGGCATTTCTATGCAGGCCTTATCGAAGACTTCGAAGACGGAAACAACATTGCGGAAAACGCGTTTCCCGGTTACTGGTATCTCTATAAAGAAAACAACGCGTCTTTTTCCAATTCCCAAAACGATCACGAATGGGATATGATTAGGACTTCAAATAAAAATTCCTATGCGGCAATGGAAGATATTTCCGGTATAGTTCATAATTCTTATAATAGTGATTATGCTATTATCGGTTTGACTTTTCAATCTGATAGATACGGCATGTTAGGAATACTCGGTAACTGCACCTCTATCCAGTACGACTACAAGGGTTCGGGACACACAGTTACTTTTACATTTGGAGGCGGTAATGATTACGGATGGGGGCCCAAGGTCAATTCCTCAGCCGAATGGAAAACGATTACTCTTTCATCGGAGGAAGTTAGTACTAACCGCGACTCCATTAATTGGAACCAAGTCACAGGTTTAAGTTGGGACGTTAGCTCCAACCTTTCTCAGGAAAACATCGGCACCTACCTGTATATCGACAATGTGAAATGCATTCCCTAAAAACCCGTTTTTAGCCCATTTTGGCCGTTTTTATACCCTCGCCCTTGACAAAATCCCCATAATTTTCTCTATTTTGGCACCGAATTTTTATGTTTAACCCTTAACGGAGAATCAATATGCCTTGCGGAAAGAAAAGAAAGCGCAGGAAGATTGCGACTCACAAGCGCAAAAAGCGCCGTCGTCGTGACCGTCACAAAAAGAAACTTCGCTAATCCGTTAGCATTTTTGTGATTTCCTAAAACGGGGTGCCAACACACTCCGTTTTTTCGTGTAACCCGACACCGCCACGGAGCCGAAAAAAACGAATGCAGATCCAGGGAACCATCAAGAACGTCACCTACCAGAACCCGGCCAACGGCTTTACCGTGCTGAAGGTGGTGATTTCTGATACGGGCAAGGTGGCGGTAGTCACCGGGAATTTTCCTGCACTCACTCCCGGCGAGAACCTGCGGTTTGAGGGCGAATGGGGCCGCCACCCCAAGTTCGGCGAGCAGTTCAAGGCTTCGGGCTTTGAAATCCTGAAGACAGGCAATAGCAACCTGCGGGACTACCTGGCCAGCGGGCTGTTCCGGGGCATCGGGCCCAAGACCGCCGAGCGCCTGGTGGAGGCCTTTGGAGACGCCCTGCCAGAGGTGCTGGACAACCATCCCGAAAAGCTCTCCGAAGTAAAAATCAAGGGAATCACTCCCAAGAAGATGGCGGAGTTTCTGGCCAGCTGGCAAGAGGCCCGCCTGAGCCGCGAAACCATGCTGTTCCTGTACAGCCACGGCATCGTGGGCAGTACCGCCAAGCGGCTGTGGAGCACCTACGGCGAAGACACCATCCCAAAGATCAAGGAGAACCCCTACCTGCTCTGCGAAGAGGTGTGGGGTATCGGGTTTGCAAGCGCCGACGAAATCGCCATGAAGTTGGGCCTACCGAAGGACAGCCCCATGCGGTTCCAGGCGGCACTGCTCTACTCCCTGCAGGAATCGTCCTTCAACGAAGGCCACGTGTACCTGCCCAAAGACGCCCTGCTGGACCGCACCCTCAAGAACCTGCGGATAGACAGCTTTGACGACGACGCGGTACAGATTCTCATGGAGCAGTTCGAAGGCCTGTGCAAGAACGGGCGCATTACCCGCGTAGGCGACGACTGCTTTTACCCGTCCATGTTCCGGGCCGAAGACTCCGTGGCACGTAACATCGCGCTTCGGCTACAGCGGAACACGCTCCCTACCGAAGGTTTCGAGCAGTACCTGGTGAGCTGGGAGCGGGAACACAAGTTCAGTTTCGACCCGGTGCAAAGGCAGGCCATCCAGATGGCGCTGTCCCACAAGTTCTCCATCGTCACAGGCGGCCCGGGCACAGGAAAGACCACGATACTCAAGGGCATATTGCATCTTGCCAACCAGATGGGAGAATCCGTGCTGCTGGCAGCACCAACGGGCCGTGCCGCCAAGCGTATGGAAAGCCTCTGCGGAGCACCCGCGAAGACGCTGCACCGTCTTCTGGAAATGGACCCCGTGTCCAAGAAGTTCAACAGGAACGTAGGCAACCAGCTGCACTGCGACCTGTTGATTGTAGATGAATTCAGCATGGTGGACACCTGGCTTGCATCGTCATTGCTAGAAGCCGTGAGCCTTCGGGCGCGAATCCTCTTGGTAGGAGACGCCGACCAGCTGCCAAGCGTAGGACCGGGCAACGTGCTGAACGACCTGCTGCAATGTCCGAAAATCCCGAGCGTGCGTCTGCAGCACATATTCCGGCAGGCCAGCGGCAACGACATCGCCGACAAGGCGGCCAAAATCAACCAGGGCATCATGCCTGCGCCTATCGACGGACCCAACTTTCATTTTATGCCCTACGAGACTCCCGAGGAGGCCCTGGGCATATTGCAGCAACTGATCACCACCGGCGTGCGCTCCAAGCTGGACATCGACCTGAAAAGCGACCTGCAGATTCTCGCCCCCATGCGCAAGGGCCCGCTGGGCGTGTTCGAGCTGAACCAGTTCCTGCAAAGGCTCATGAACGGCAGCGCCCAGAAATTCAAGATAGGCGGCACCGAATGGGGGGCAGGCGACCGGGTGATGCAGACCACCAACAACTACGACAAGAACGTGTTCAACGGTGACGTGGGCATTGTCTTCAACGTCAAAAAGGACAAGTCCGCCATGACGGTCTTTTTCGACGACAAGACGGTGGACTACGAAGGAGACGAAATAGAAGACCTGCAGCTGGCCTACGCCTGCACCATCCACAAGAGCCAGGGCAGCGAATACCCCGCCGTCATCGTGATTCTCGACTCCAGCCACTACGTGATGCTCCAGCGGAACCTGCTTTATACGGCCATCACCCGCGCGAAAGGACACGTGTGGGTACTCTCCGCACCCGGAGCCTTCCACCAGGCCGTCCGCAACAACCGCAGCACCAGACGGTTTACAAGACTGAAAGAACGACTGTCCTAATGTCATCCCCGCGCAGGCGGGGATCTCCCTTCCTACCCACAAAAAAAATCCCGCAGATTTCTCCGCGGGATAATTCTTTGGATTCTATCGTGTTGCTTTCGCAACACTCCAGAATGACAACAACATCTCATTGTCACCCTGGAGTCCCATAGGGGCGATAGGGTCTACAAATTACAGATCCACCACTTCAGTCCAGCCGAACGGGTCTTCCGCTTCGCCAAACTGGATAGCAGTGTACTTCGTGAAGAGTTCCGTGCAGACCGGGCCCGGATTCACGCCGTCACCGTAGGTGAATTCCTTACCGGCAACCGGATCCACAATCTTCTTGATCGGGGTAATCACGGCGGCGGTACCGCATTCAGCAGTTTCGCTGAATTCAGCGAGTTCTTCGAACGGGACCTGGCGGCGTTCCACGGTGTAGCCGAGGTATTCAGCCAACTGCTGCAGGCTCTTGTTCGTAATCGACGGCAGAATGGATTCGGACTTCGGGGTCACGTAGGTCTTGCCCTTGATGCCGAAGAAGTTTGCCGGACCGCATTCGTCGATGTACTTCTTTTCCTTAGCATCCAGGTAGATGGTGCTGGAGTAGCCGAGTTTCTTGGCTTCGGCGAGGGAGAGCAAGCTGGCAGCGTAGTTACCGCCGACCTTCACCGTACCCGTACCCTGCGGAGCGGCTCGGTCGAAGTTGCGGCTGATCATCATATCGACAGGCTTGAAACCGTCCTTGAAGTACGGACCCACCGGAGTCACGAACATCAACAGCAGGTATTCGTCGGAGGGCTTCACGCCGACTTCCGGGCTCGTACCGATGAGGAGCGGGCGGATGTAGAGCGTTGCACCGTGACCGTACGGCGGAATAAAGCGGGCGTTGGCCTTCACCACTGTGTGGACCATCTCGCGGAACAGCTCGACCGGCGGAACAGCCATGAGCACGCGGTTTGCGGTGTTCTGCATGCGCTTCGCATTCTCGTCAACGCGGAAGATACGGACCTTGCCGTCCTTGCCCGTGTAAGCCTTGAGGCCTTCGAAACCTTCCTGGCCGTAGTGCAAGCAGGTAGCGGCCATGTGGATGCTGATGTCCTTGGAAGAAGAAAGTTCAACCTTGCCCCACTTGCCATCGCGGTAGTAGCAGCGGACATTGTAATCGGTGTCGTAATAACCGAAGGGGAGCGTCTTCCAATCGACAGTGTTCAAATCAAGCATAATTTAACCTTTTTTGCAGTTTGTGCATTTTTAAAGGTATCATTCGGTACCGCAAAGAAAAATACAATAATGACGGGCGTTTTGGCACCCGTCATATTAAAAAAAGAGAGAGAAAAATGATATTACAAAAATTGAATTACCCCAAGAGGATATACATCGCCAGGGTAAACATCACAAAGGCCGTGGCGGTAAGCGCAGACGGCACAAACTTTCTGTCTTTCATAATGAACTCCTTTGTTAAGGGTTTCTCATTTCACTCCCTTAATATACACTCCCGAATTCATAATGTCAAATATATTGTTTATATGTAATTGATAGAAATAATTTATGAACAATAAATGACAAGTTTTGAGATTAATGATTCCGCCGACCAATAACGAACTGACTGGCGGCCAGAAACAGCGAGACCGCCGCAAGGGTGCACATCGCCACCATCACCGACGAAATAGAGGTTTCCTTGAGCATGAGGGTAAACACCGTGCTCAAGAACAGGGCGCCTACCTTCTTTACGAAATTCAGGGTCACCATATTGGACTGCCTCTTTATGGGGTCCTCCACCAGGAGTGATTCATTCTGAACCGCAGTCACGTAAGGGTCACGGACAAAGGACATGCCCAGGTACCCCAACGAAAGCAAAAACAGTGTAGGTGCGGTCGGGCGGCACACCCACGGCAAAATCTGGAATGCCAGCGAAACCGCAAGTACCAGCTGTAGGGCGAGATACAGCCTCCGGCCCAACCGACTGAAGAATTTCGACATCAAAACATTCGAAAGAAAGCGAAACAGATAGACCAGAAAAGACACGACTCCAAGCAATTTCAATGTTTGGGAAAGGTCAATCTTTAAAGTCAGGGCCTCCTGGAAATTGATACGGGCATAAGAAAGCCCTATGCCGGTCATGGCCGTCAAAAGCCCAAAGGAAACGAGAAGAGGAATGCCTAAAAACACCTTGTTCCGTTTAATTATTTGGGGTTTCTCGTCAGTTTGTTTTTCTTCAACAGTTCCGCAACAAGACGTTATCATAAAAGACAGCAGAACGCCCAAGGCGCAAAAGATTATGCACCCGAACATCGGGAAATAGGGGTTGTGCGAAAAAAGAAAGCCGCAGGACAGGGATGAAAGCATCATCAACAGGCAGGCCATATTGTTGGCATCTGACTGGAATGCCACATATTCATTGTCCCTGCCGTCTTGAACCAGTTTTTCTTTAAGGAGAGCCGACCCTAGCAAGTTGAAGGTGAAGCCGATACACTTGGCGATTCCCCCTGCCATAATCACCCAGTAGTTCGGGGCAAAGGTAAAGCACAGGACCGACAGCAAGAAAAAGAGGCTGCCCAACTGAACCGACCGGCGTGTTCCCACGGCGTGAATACATTTGAGCAAGGGGTACTGGACGATTACGGAAAAGAGCAAGGAAAAGGAAATCAAAAAAGAAAACTGGGCAAAAGACACGCCCTTTACCGCATGGAGAAACACGACGTCGCAGACGACGAAAAACAAATGCTCCGCCTCTATGGCGTTTTGCCACGGAAAGAGCCTGTAGAACCTGCAAGAATACCGATGGCGTAATTCTTCTAGCATAACTCCCAGGTCCAGTTGATACGCCCGGAACGGCAATACCTCTCTGAAAAATCGACAGCGATGGACTTGACCGACCGCAGCACAAGATCGTTAAAGGCACCCGGGAAAAGCACCGACGAGAGGCAAATCCTTGCCGCCAGAACCCCTTGCAGTTGCCTTTTGGTCTCTTCCAAAAATTTTACGTCGTGGGTATCGCAATAGTAACCGATGAATCTTTCAAAAATATTTTCCGCCTCGCCCTTTGAAACGCCGGTCCGTTCCCTGTAACTCTGGTCGTCTTCGAAAGAGGGTAAGAAAACATAATGGGAATACATGCAGACCAAGTCGAATACCGGATGTCCCTTGCCGCACAAAGTAAAATCGATAAAGGTCAATCCGTTTTCGTTGAAGATGGCGTTTCCGGCATGGCAGTCCCCATGGACAAAGCCGTCGCTATCGGGAATGCACCTGAATACATTGCAAATCTTTTCGATATCCTGAACGGAGAACTTATCCTTGCTCAGATTTTTGGCAATGGAGATGGACATTTCCTTCTGGTCGGGCAAACTCGTATTCTGTACCCTTATCTGGTGAAATTTCCTGACCATTTCGGCATATCTTTTCAGCAGTTCGTCCCGCCTACGGGGGCACCTGAAAAGCAGAGACTCCAAATTCTCACCCGGCACATAGTCCATGATAATCCCGTAACGCTTTCGCGAATGCACGACATCGTAGGCTTCCGGAGAGGGAATGTTCATCCGGTGCGCCAGACGGGTCTTTTCGTATTCTCCCTGGATTGTCGCGAAGGGAAGGGACGCATGGAACAATTTCATCACCTTGTTTTCCCCCAGCTGGAGAACCGTGGAGGTCCGTCCCTTTCCGACGACGGGAAGTTTTGGCGATTCTATCTTGCCCAGTTCGCTCCAGTCCCCTTCTTTGGGCAAAAGACGGCGCCGATCCAGTTTTCCGGTTTCCAGAATCGGGAAATGAGGCAACCTGACAAAATTGGTGGGAACCATATATTCGGGGAGAACCTTCATCAGTTTTTCTCTAGCCGATACCACATCGATGTCTGCTTCGCCCGTATAAAAAACAACTACGGAAAAGATATCCTTATAGACAAACCCGCGGACCACGGGGTTTTTGATACCGCAAATTTCCGAAACCAGTCTTTCGATTTCTTCGGGTTCAACCCTGAAGCCCTGTACCTTGAACATCTCCGTAAAACGGCCACGGACAACGAATCCCCCTGGCGTCAATTTTCCGGCATCGCCCGTATGGATGACGCCATCGCGAACAAGCCTTTTTGTTTCGCCTGGCAGATGGAGATAGCCTCGAATATAGGGAGACCTGAAACAGATTTCGCCCTCCTCTTGACCCGCGCTTTTCCCATCTTCGTTCAGCACGAGCAGTTCAGCATCCGACTCGGGGAACCCCACCAGAGCAGGGGTCTCCGGACGGCTCAACTTATGGACCGCAAGGAGGCAGCCCGCTTCTGTAGAAGCGTAGGTATTATAACATTCGACTCCCTCCACGCACAGGCCGTCGGCGGGCTCGCTAGAAATTATGCACAGCCTCCAGGGCAGCTTCAAGGACGGATGTTTTCGCAAAAAAGCGGGCGTCACGTAGCCGGCGTTGACATGGTTCAGCGCCAAATACTCCAGGAACTTTTCTTCGGTTTCCCCATACCCGTACGGCATAATGGCGACGGTTATTCCGGCAGTGACCGCCATGGCAAAGGCAATAGGAAAGGAGACGAAATTCAGGGGGCTCATCAAGAGAAAAACATCCCGGGTTTGCAAAAAGGGCTTTCCTTCGCATCGAGCCGATTTCCCCGCATTTTCTAGGGAGCCATATTCGTGAAGCACTCCCTTGGGTGTTCCTGAAGTTCCCGAGGTGTAGGCGATATAACAGAGGCTATGCGGATTTTCGGGGACGAATCCATCCATGGGGTCCGTTGCAAGGATTTCCAGAAAAGCTTTTTCGTCCACGTACTCCCTGCACTGGCAGTCATGGCGGATAAAGGCTGTCCTCTGCACGCTGTTGTCCGTTTCGGTAAGCACAAAGGCCGCCCCTGCACGCATGGTCCCCACGATGGCGGCATAAAGTCCAAGCCCCCTGGGCAGGCAGTACATGACCGTATCTTCGGGGCCGACGCCCCTTTTCTTGAGGTAGGCGTAAATCTTGCCCGAAAGACTCCAGAGGTCTCCATAGGTAAGGCACTCCTTCGGCTCGTATAAGGCCGCAGCCCTTTCCGGGAAAAAACGGGAAAGATATTCCAGTTTTTCAAGAATTGTACAATCCGAATACTCCACAGTGCCAATATACACTTTTCCTGCATTTCCTGGGCTCTGGACCCTACCTTCTACCCCCTAAAAAAACTATCTTTGGCCTCGGAATTTTTTAACAGGACCAAGGTCATGAGCTACAATCCTCTCGCAGAACAGGCCAACGCGGAACTTTCCGCAAACGGCTGCAGCGTACTTTCCATGCTTTCCGAAAGGGGCAAGGCCATCTTCTTCCCCCGCAAGGGCATTCTGGGCCAGGGCGCCGAAGCCAAGGGCAAAGAAATCAACGCCACCATCGGCACCGCCCTGGAAGACGACGGTAGCCCCCTGGTTCTCGACTGCGTGCTCAAAAGCCTGAACCTGCCCAAGCAGGCGTTCCTGTACGCCCCCAGTTTCGGAAACCCCGACCTGCGCAAGGCCTGGAAAGAACAGATTGTCCGCAAGAACCCGAGCCTCGCGGGCAAGGCTTTCAGCAACCCGGTTGTGACCTGCGCCCTGACCCACGCCATCAGCTGCGCGGGCTACCTTTTCTTGGATCCGGGCGACGAGGTGATTATCCCCGACCTTTACTGGGACAACTACGAACTGGTGTTCGTGAACAGCTGCGGCGCAAAGATCAAGACCTTCAACACCTTCAAGGACGGCGGTTTCGACACGGAAGCCCTTAAAAAGGCCCTCTCCGAGAGCAAGAGCCAGAAGAAGGTGGTTCTGTTGAACTTCCCCAACAACCCCACGGGCTATACCGCCACCGAAAAGGAAGCGGTAGAAATCGCGAAAATCCTCACGGACTGTGCCAACACGGGCAACAAGGTGGTGGCCCTGCTGGACGACGCCTACTTTGGACTGGTCTATGAGGACGGCGTGACCAAGGAATCCCTGTTCAGCAAGGTGCTAGACGCAAGCGAGAACCTGCTGGCCGTGAAGCTGGACGGCCCCACCAAGGAAGACTACGTGTGGGGTTTCCGCGTCGGGTTCATGAGTTTTGGTTTCAAAGGCGCCACAGAGGCCCAGCTGAAGGCCCTGGAAGACAAGGCCGCGGGCGTGGTCCGCGGAAACATCAGCAACGCCCCAAGCATCAGCCAGAAGATTCTGCTGGCCGCCTTCCAGAGCCCGGAATACCTGCAGCAGAAGGCCGAGAAGTTCGCCATCCTCAAGAAGCGCTACGACATCATCAAGCAGGTGCTGGCCGACCACCCCGAATACAAGGAGGCCTTCGAGGCCATGCCTTGCAATAGCGGCTATTTCATGTGCGTAAAGCCCAAGGGCGTAGATGCCGAACTGCTCCGCCAGAAGCTCATCAGCGACTACAGCACGGGTACTATCATGCTTTCGGGCCTTATCCGCGTGGCATTCAGCGCCGTACCAACCGACAAGTTGGGCAAGCTGTTCGAAAATATTTATAATTGTGTTTTAGAGATTAGAGGCTAGGATTTAGAGGCTAGTGTGAATGAATAGCTACAAGGACTTGATTGTTTGGAAAAAATCCGTGGATATGGTCGTTCAATTGTACGACTATATTCAAGGTTTTCCAAAAAATGAGTCTTATGCGCTATCAGACCAGATGCGTCGTGCAGCAATTTCCATTCCGTCAAATATCGCAGAAGGATACGAACGCAGTACAACAGCTGAATACATTCGTTTCTTAATGATTGCAAGAGGGTCTAAGGCTGAACTAGAAACACAGTTGCATATTTGCAATCAATTAAAAATGGGCAGAGTAGAAAAAAATTCTGTATTGCAATCCAATTGCGAAGAAATTGGAAAAATGCTAAATTCATTGATAAGTTCGTTAAACCGTAAACAAACCCCTAGATCCTAGTCTCTAGATCCTAGCCCCTACTGGAGGAATCATGTCCGATAAAGCGACCTTGAATTACAACGGAAAGAGTTACGAGCTCCCCGTGGTTGAAGGCACCGAAAACGAACACGGTCTCGACATCAGCACTTTGCGCAAGAGTTCCGGCCTGGTGACCCTGGACTACGGTTACCTGAACACGGGCAGCACCAAGAGTTCCATTACCTACGTGGACGGCGAGAAGGGAATTCTCCGTTACCGCGGCTACTCCATCGAGGACTTGGCCGAAAAGGCCACCTTCCCCGAAACCGCATGGCTCCTGATTTACGGCGAGCTGCCTAACCCCGAGCAGCTGGGGCATTTCCGCACGTTGCTTACCGAAAACGCACTGCTCCACGAAAACCTGCTGCACTTTTTCCGTGAGATGCCGCCCAGCGCCCACCCCATGGGCATTCTCAGTTCCATCGTGAACGCGGTGGGCCTCTTTACTCCCCGTTTCTACGACGACGAAAACATCGCCAGCGCTTTTGAGCTGACTACCGCGGGTCTCATCTCCAAGATCCGCACCATCGCCGCCTTCTCTTACAAGGCAAGCATTGGCGAACCCTTCGTTTACCCCGAAGCAGAACGCAGCTACTGCAGCAACTTCTTGAACATGATGTTCAGCAGCAAGGCCAGGCCCTACCACCTGGACCCCATCATGGAAAAGGCGCTGAACACCTTGTTGATTGTACACGCCGACCACGAGCAGAACTGCTCCACTTCTACCGTGCGTATGGTGGGCAGCTCCCAGGCGAACCTTTACGCCAGCATCTGCGCCGGTATCTGCGCCCTGTGGGGGCCGCTTCACGGCGGCGCCAACCAGGCCGTTCTGGAAACGCTTCTCCGTATCCAGAACAGCGGCATGACCATCGAACAGGTGATGGAAAAGGCCAAGGACAAGAACGACCCCTTCCGCCTTTCTGGATTCGGCCATCGGGTGTACAAGAGTTACGACCCCCGTGCCAAAGTTTTGAAAAAGCTCATGGGCCAGGTGTTCGAGCACGAACACATCAACGACCCGTTGCTGGAAATCGCGCTCAAGCTCGAAGAAGCCGCCCTGAAGGACGACTACTTTATCGCCCGCAAGCTCTACCCCAACGTGGACTTCTATTCGGGCATCCTCTACCGTGCCATGGGTATCCCCACCAACATGCTCACGGTGATGTTTGCCATCGGCCGCCTGCCCGGCTGGATTGCCCACTGGAAAGAGATGCACGACGACCCGAATTCCAAGATCAACAGGCCCCGCCAGATATACGTGGGCGAAACGGCCAGACCTTGGATCGACAGAAACAAGCGATAATAACCCGTTCAAGGCGGGCATGACAATTGAAAAAATCCTCAGTTCTAGACCGAGGATTTTTTTGTGGACCCTATCGCCCCGATGGGGCTCCAGGGTGACAATATATCTTACACCTTGTCCAAAGCCTGCGTGAGGTCCGCGATGATGTCTTCGACGTTCTCGATGCCCACGCTGAAGCGGATCAAGTCCGGTGCAACGCCTGCCTCGATCAACTGTTCGTCGCTGAGCTGACGGTGCGTGTGGCTTGCCGGGTGCAGCACGCAGCTGCGGGCGTCGGCCACGTGAGTCACGATGCAGATCATCTTGAGGTTGTCCATGAACTGGATGCTCTTTTCACGGCCTCCCTTAATACCGAAGGTGAGAACGCCGCACGGGAGCCCGCCCTTGAACTGCTTCTTAGCAAGTTCGTAGTACTTGTTGCCCTCGAGGCCCGCGTAGTCGACCCAGGCCACCTTCGGGTGGTTCTGCAGGAACTTCGCGCAGGCGAGAGCGTTTTCGCAGTGGCGCGGCATGCGCAGGTGAAGCGTTTCAAGGCCAACGTTCAGGAGGAACGCGTTCTGCGGAGCCTGGATGCTGCCGAGGTCGCGCATGAGCTGGGCCGTAGCCTTCGTGATGAAGGCGCCCTTGCCGAAAGCCTTCGTGTAGGCAAGACCGTGGTAGCTCGGGTCCGGTTCAGTTAAGCCCTTGAACTTGTCGTGATGGGCTTCCCAGTCGAAGTTTCCGCTATCCACGATGCAGCCACCCACGGCCATCGCGTGACCGTCCATGTACTTGGTGGTGGAGTGAGTCACGATGTCCACGCCGAAATCAATCGGGCGGCAGAGAATCGGAGTCGGGAACGTGTTGTCCACAATCATCGGCACGCCATGCTTGTGGGCAAGCTTCGCGAAACGTTCCAGGTCCAGAATCTTGCCGGCGGGGTTTGCCACCGTCTCGCCGAAGAAGCACTTGG
>CAMKMX010000016.1 GCA_946414025.1 uncultured Fibrobacter sp. | reverse complement strand
AAGTCCGTCGAGGCTTGCAAGAAGAACGCCGAATGGGTCGACGCACATACCTAATAAGACCGCTCGTGCTAGAATCTGTATAACAAGTACAGGGTTGGCACTCGCTCTCGCAAACGCCCCTGGTTAACACCCAGGGGCTTTTTGCTCACGGGAGACCGTTCGCGCTAGACTCTAGCATACAAGTGTAGGGCAGGCGCTCACTCTTGCGAACACGACCGGTTAATACCGGTCGTTTTTCGCTCACACGTAATTGACAAAATGTCATCCCCGCGGAGGCGGGGATCTCCAATAAAGTTTGTCCCTCGGCTTAGCCGAGGGATTTTCTGTTGTGGAGTAAGACCTATTTCTATGGAACGACTCTTGATGAGAGCCTTCAGTTGCATTGCATTTCGAGTCTTCATATCAGCACCTCCAGATATGGCCCGATTTTGTCTTCAACATGAAACATTCTTGCAAAGTCTGATAATTTCCAAATGTTTCTGTCCTTCGACCTCATGTACCTTTGTATTGCGGGAATATACCTTTCCTTGTTGAAATCTATACGACCATGGAGCAATTCGCATAAAGTCCGTTCAATGCAATACACCTTGATAGGATTACTGTAGAACGAACGGATTTCTTGGACGCCCTCGTTTAATATTTCGGCGGGAGTCTGACGCACAAGAAAGTCTCGCCACAACTTTTTTGAGTGGTAGCCTTTCGGAACGGTTACCGTGAACTTTTCAGGAAGCAGGTCGCTATACCCCGTCAAGAAAAGAGCCGTCTCGTTGGAATACACAACCTTGTCACTTAGTAACTGCGGAATGAAAAATTCGTCTTCGAGGACATTGGCGAAGGCGTATAGACCATAGTCGGCCTTCTTTATTTCTCCTGATTTCTCCAGTTTTTTAAGGTCATACCTCGAAACACCGTGCTCCAAACACTGTTTAAGGGAAAAATACCCCCTTTTTGCAAAATTTCGTATGTTTTGCATGGTTTCCATACTTCTAAATATAACATCTGATACACATAATGTCAAATATAAGTGTATAAGATGTAAAAAATGCGTGTTCTTACAAACTACCGCAAAAACTGCGATAGCTTCCGACAATTTCGGTATATCCATAGCCTAACCTATGGAACGCAAGCCCCTTGCGGGCCCCTGTCGGGGGATATGGGAAAGGTCGGAATTCCCGACAACAAAGCCGAACGGCCAATGTGCGGAAAATAGCAAATATGGTGTGACAATTTGTTCCAAGGTGGAACATCGTAGAATTTGGTTTAAATCGCATATTTTTACGTTTTTCGCAGTATTTCTCACGAAGAACCATTCTTTTTCGCTTTTTTGAAAGTATATTTATGGTGACATATTAGAGAGTTTTGCTCTTGTTCTCTAGATGAAATCTCGACCATTTCAACTTGTACGAGGACAAGGCAGACGCTCACGTGAATGCGTTTGAATAGCCGCCATTAAGCGGTTCTTTTGGGCGTGTTTCGACGATGCCTGCTGTCATTGCGAGGAACCGTAAGGTGACGAAGCAATCTCAACAGACCTATTGTCGCCCATTTGGGGCGTGGGTCGTTTGCGTTTATCGTACAAGGGCAGTCGAGAGCCCCATCTAGGTAAATCGCAACGATCTGCGCCTTTTTTGCAGCTTCAAAAAAGCACATCTTGCAGTCAATAGCAGGACTCTAAAAATTTAAAAACGGAGACTGCTATGACTAAAAATTTTTTCTTTATAATCGCAGTAGCTTTATTCACCCTTTTTTTGATAGGATGTATTGATGACCTTGAAGAAGATAGTGTAGAAGAAAACAAGACTTTCGCTAACTACAATCTATATGCAGAAGATTGGGGTACGGAAGATGTCTATGGAGCATTCGCAAATCATTATGCGCTAATGTATGAAGACTTCTCCCTACCTGACCAAGATGGTGATATTATTACGATTCAATCCCCTTTTTCGTTGATGATTGCAGATTCGTGTAATTCTAAAAGCTCATGTGAACGTAATAATATTTTTGTCAAGTCTTGGATTCCTGGATACACTGATACAACAACAAATACAGCTATTCTTGATCCATCCGAAACAGTCATACTCCCCCTTAATTATAATTTCAACGATGAAGCCTTACTTTCAATAACCTCGGCACAAAAAACGCAACGTAAAATAGAAGCATATGTTCTTAAAGACAATCAGAGAAACTTGTTTTATTCAACATCACAACCAGTAACGATTCACCCAATGCAGGTTTTTGGAGAATCTGAAACCTATTTTCTTGTTGATGATTCTTATAAATATTATTGGTATAGCTTATGGGTAACGCCTATGGCAGATTCAATTTCAAGAATTGTTAATGAAGTAGCAAAAAAATTACCTAATGGTCAATTACTAGTTTACCAACAATATTCTCAAGATAAATCCATTGAGCAGAGTTCTATTCGTGTGATAAGAGCTGTTTTTGAAGTTCTTCAATCACGTAATATAAAGTATATAGAAAATACGGGTGCTGCAAGCCTTGGACAAAGAGTGAATTATCCTGTTGAAACTCTTCGAAAAAGACAAGGAATCTGCATAGAAACAGCAACACTATTTGCTTCCGTTTTGGAACGCCTTGGTTTCCAAACACATTTGATATTTATTCCCGGTCACGTATTTGTTGGATGGCTTAGTGAACGAAATGGCAATAGCATTGACTTAATAGAATCAACGATGATCGGATATAAAAATGTTGACTATGCGGACGCTATAAATAAAGGTCGTGATGAATACAATGAACAAATACAATTAGGTATGTTTGAATCTGGTGAATCAATGATTGTTGATATTGAACTTGCAAGACAGATGGGGATTGTACCAAATAACATACCATAGATTGTTGTATTAAGTACGCTGCTTGTGAAGTGTTTATTTTATATGCATAATAAGAGTATGGTTGCGAGGGAACACCGTGACCGAGCAACCTCCTGCGTCGCGAAACTCATTTTCGAGGCGAGAGGGCATAGTTGCTAAGCAAAAAATCCGGAGGGTAGCGACGAACAAAGTGAAGTTGCGACCGACGGTCTTTTTTGCAGGCGACTGTGCCCTTGAGACTCGGATTATTTAGGGGGCGTTGCGGGGTGTCCCCGCAGAGGGGGTAGGCAAAGACTTGCCCTATTGCTTAATGGTGATGCTGGTTAGGGTCGGAGGTGCCCGCTCAAGGCGGGCATGACAATGGTTGGGCAAGGCTTTGACGAGGGGGAGGCTTCCCCCTTTCAAAACAAAAGTTATTTCAAGAACGCGAAGAACACGGCGCCGATGACCAGCACGAAGGCCACGATGTGGTTCCACTGGAGGGTTTCGGTGCGGAACAGGGTGACAGCCAGGGTGGTGAACACCGTGAGGGAAATGGCCTCTTGGATAATCTTCAGTTGCATGAGGCTGAAGGGCCCGCCATTGATGCGGCTCCCGATGTTGTTGGCGGGAATCATAAAGAAGTATTCGATGAGGGCGATGCCCCAACTGGCGAGAATCACGAGAATCAGCGGCCAGTCGGTGCTGATGTGCATCTCCTTCAGCTTGAGGTTGCCGTACCAGGCGAGGGTCATGAAGAAGTTGCTGATGATGAGAAGGACGATGGTGATGATTCCGGCTTTCATTTTTAGGTGGTAGGTTATAGGTTGTAGGTTTTAGGGGCTAGGGGTTGGTGCGTAGGCGGTACGGCTTTCCGGTGCTCATCTGGTAGGCGAGGCGGGCGCGGACCTGCTCCAGGTAGGTGATATATTTTTCACTCTGGTAGTCACGGTAGGTCCAGTCGAAATGGTGGAAATGACCGTCCTGAAAGTACAGGGTGGGCTCCACGAAAATCCCGCGACTGATATAAACCCGCTGGCGCTGGTCCTTGGTGGTGGCCAAGAAGAACTGACCGAGAGTCATGTAGCCCGGGTCCAGGTTCACGGGGCGGAGTCCAGGCGTCCCTGCACGCTCTGCAATTTCAAGTTCCAGGTCGTTGGTCCAGAGTTTGATGTCCACGATTTCGGTGCGGGCCACCAGGGGTTCGTAGCTGAAGAAGGCCCGCAGGGGGGCGTCGCCGATTTCTTCTTTGTAGTAGTTGGTAAAGGTAAAGGGGAAGGGTTCCAGGTTCAGGTCCTCTTCGCCAAAACGCTCGCGGAGGGTGCTGCGGACGGACTCTACCGAGGCGGCGTCCTTTGCCAGGATCCCAACGATGATTTTGACTTTGGCCGGTTCTTTTACAGCGCCCATGGTGACCCAAATATAATTTTTCTACATATTCCCCTATGATTTCGCTTTTGCACAGAGCCCTGTTTTGTATGGTTGCGGTTGCGGCCATCGTTTATGCAGATACCCCCCGCATTGTGCCGACCATCGTGGATTCCATTCTCCACGAGCAGAACCATTTTACCCAGGGGCTGTTTTTTGACGGCAAGGACCTGATAGAATCCACCGGGCATTACGGCGAGTCGGGCATTTACCGCCGTACCCTGGACGGCAAGATTCTGGATTCCCTGCGGCTTGCGGAACGCTATTTCGGCGAAGGTTCCGTGGCTGTAGGCGACGACATCTTTTACCTGACCTGGAAATCCAGGAAGGCGTTTATTCTAAATCGCAAGCCCTTCGCCATGAAGGGCGAGTTCCGCATACCTACGGAAGGTTGGGGGCTTACCTACTGGCGTGACGCCCTCCTGATGAGCAACGGTTCCAGCGAACTCTTGCAGATAGGGCTGGGCGGCTTTGGCGTGGTGGGGGCGATCCCCGTGCGCGATAACGGGCGCGAAGTGCCGCAACTGAACGAGCTGGAAGTGGTCCGGGACACTCTTTACGCCAACATCTGGACCACGGGCCTGATTGCCGTAATTGAACTGCCCAGCGGTCGCGTGCTGAAATACCTGGACTTTACCGAGAAGGCGATGGAAATCAACCGCCGCTTCCCCAAGGCGGACGTGCTGAACGGAATCGCTTACGACGGCAAGGATTTCTGGATTACGGGCAAGAACTGGCCTCAAATTTATAAGGTGCGGTTTTAATTTGCTAAAAAAACGCCCCTTTTACGGAGGCGTTTTTTTGCGTAATCTGAAAGACCGATGATTACTTCTTGCCTTTTTTGGTTGTCTTCTTTCCACCTTTCGGGGGGTGAGCCGCAATCTTCTTCACGCTCTTGTCAGCCTCTTCTTCGGCCTTGAACATGGCTTCGATGGCTTCCAGAGCGCCGTTGGGGTCTTCCTCGATGATTTCGGAGGCTTCGTCCACCAGCTCGGCAAACTTGTCGTACCAGTCGGCAAAGATTTCCACTTCCAGGCGGTCTACGCCGGGAACCGTGAGGCGGGCGCCGCAGCACTCGCCGATACGGTCGATGTACTTGGCCATCTGGGGCTTCAGGAGGGTCAGGTCCAGACCGTCCAGGTCTTCGGGCTCGAACCAGACGCCGTCCACGTCAGAATCGTCGTCGTCCTTGGCCTTCTTGCCTTTCTTGCCTTCGCACTTGCCGCACTTGCACTGACCGTCGCAACAGCAGTCGTCGTTGCCGTAGAGCGCCATGTATTCTTCGTCGTCCATGCCGCTGTCGTAGTAGAACTCGTCATCTTCGAGGTAGAGTTCTTCCACGAAGATTCCCTTGGCGCCCAGCGTCTTGGCTGCGGCGATGAATTCCTTGAGGTCGCCACCGAAGTAGCGCGTGGAGGCGGCTTCCTCGTTCAGGGTCTGAACGGGAATGGGGGAGAGCTTCTGCTTCTTGATGTAGTCGCAGATGATTTCGCTAATGGATTTATTCTTTGCCATGGGATTCTCCTAGTTAAAAATAGACGAGAGACGAGAGAACGCTTCGCAATTGCGTTGCTTCGCTACAGACGAGAGATTTTTTGAAAAGATTTATTTGGCAATCTTTCGTCTTTAGACTGTAGCCGCGCAGCGGCGTTCTTTCGTCTAAATATGGTACTTCTTCAGGCTTTCTGCCTTTTCGTTGATGAGCTTCATGATGCGGGCCACGGCTTCGTCACCGCGGGCGGTATCCTTCACGCTGGTCATCGGCTGGAAGAGCGGGCTGTTGAACATCGTTCCTAGCGGAATCGGGTTCTTGCGGCAGAAGGTCGCTTCCACGTAGTCGCGGGCGGCGTCCTGCAGGTCGTCGCACTTCTGGAACTCGCCCTTCTGGAAAGCCTTGTACAGGTCCACGAAAATCTTTGCCGCTTCGGGGATGTTCGCCGTTGCGCTCACGAGGCCCGTGCCACCCATCTCAAGCATGTCGATGAAGAATCCGTCTTCGCCGCTCAGAACAGCAAAGTCGTTGTTCTTCGTTTCGTTAATCACGCGCTTCGTGTCTTCGTGGAACTTTTCGCCGATACGGAAATCGACCGCCTGCTTGAGTCCGATGATGTTCTTGTCTTCGGAAAGGGCGATGAGGGTGTCGGGGTGGACGTAGCTCGCGGTACGGCCCGGCACGTTGTAGATGATAATCTTCGCGCCCGTTTCGGAGCTGAGCGTCTTGAAGTGCTTCTCGATGCCTTCCTGCGAGGGGTTGTTGTAGTAACCCGTGACGCAGAGGACCGGGACTTCCGCAATCTTTAGGACTTCTTCGATCATCTCGACGGATTCGCGGGTGCAGTTGCTGCCTGCACCGGCAATCACGGGCACGCGGCCATCCACGTAGTCGAGCGTGAACTTGATGATGTCGAGGTGCTGCTTGTGGGTGACCGTCGCACTCTGGCCTGTGGTTCCCACAGGGAGAATGCCAGAAACGCCGGAGGCAATAAGGTCGTCAATCATCTTTTCCATCTTCTTGTAGTCGACGGAGTTGCGGAGACACTTGGGATCGTCGTCCATCAGCGGGGTGAACAACGCGGGGAAAACACCAGTAAGTTGAGAAGCTTTTGTAATCTGCATAGTGGCCATAATGTAGTAAAAAGGGGCTAGGGGCTAGGATTTAGGGGTTAGGATTTAGGGGCTAGGGGTATGAGGTGTGTTATTGGTGTTAGAAGTTTGATGCTAGAGGAAACGGATGTGCTTAACTTGTTCTCTGACAATCAATTACGAAAGATCGGCACGTGCTTGCGAAGGTGATGCCGAAAACGGGGGTCAAATGCCCTTGTTTTAGCGCTTATTCAGTTGCCCAAAGGCAAATATTTTTCTCTATTTGTTCGCGGTTTTAGACTGTTCGTGGAATTTTTCCCATGGAACCGAGGATTTAGGTCCGAGATGTTCAGGAGAAGTTCCGTAAGCGAACGGCTATTTTTATAAAGAGGTTTATTTGGATAACAGGGAAAAGCTGGATGCCCTCATAGCCGAGGCCTGCGAACTCGCGGGAGTCTCCTTGGTAGAAATGGACATGTTCCGCGCAGGCAAGCGCCGGACCGTGCGTTTGTATATCGACAAGCCCGAGGGCGTTTCTATTGACGATTGTTCCAAGGTGAGTAGGCACTTGTCCGACGCTCTGGACCTGGACCCCGAAGTTATCGAAGGTGCCTACACGCTGGAAGTGTCGTCGCCGGGGCTTGACCGCCCCCTCAAGTCGGTCGCAGATTTGCTCCGCAACAAGGGTCGCACCATCAGGGTGATCCGCAGTACCGGCAAGCCCATTACCGGAAAGCTTTTGGAAGCGGACGAGGATAATTTGACGCTGGCCCTCAAGGGAAACGCCGGAAACGTGGTCGTTCCCAGGTCCGAGGTGCTGGTCGCCAAGGTGGATGTACAAATATAATAGGAAGGTCAATTCATGAAAAATGAACCGAAAGTCAATTTGCTCGAAGCCCTGAAGGCCGTTGTAGATGCCAAGAACATGGATGATTCCGTGGTGCTGAACGCCTTGAAGCAGGCTTTGATTTCTGCCGCCAAGAAGTATCTCCACGTAGACAAGAAAATCGACGTGGAAATCACTGAGGACGAAGTCCACGTGTTCCTCCGTGCTAAGGTGGTGGACGACTATCCGGACTACGACCCCAGCATGACCGCCGAAGAAGTGGAAAAGTTGGACGAAGAATATATGCTGGTTCCCGAGGCCCAGGAATTCGACGAAGACGCACAGCCCGGCGACCTGCTCGAAATGGAAGTCCCGACCACCACCTTCGGTCGACAGGCCATTCAGACTGCCAAGCAGCTCTTGACCCAGCAGATCCGCGACGCCGAACGCCAGAAGATTCTGGATACCTACAAGGGCCGTATCGGCACCATGATTAGCGGCGAAGTGCTCCGCCTCGAAGGCCGCAACGTGATCGTAAGCCTCGGCAAGCAGACCGAAGCCGTGATTCCGCCCCGCGAACAGATTAGCCATGAACGTTTGGGTCAGGGCCAGTCCGTGAAGGCCGTGATTGCCCGCGTAGAGGAATCCTCCAAGAACGGTGCCCAGGTGGTGCTGTCCCGCGCCAGCGGTGATTTCCTCAAGGAATTGTTCCGCCAGGAAGTTCCAGAAATTTACGAAGGTTCTGTGGAAATCAAGGGCGTTGCCCGTGAACCCGGTTACCGTGCAAAGATTGCCGTGTTCTCCCGCGACGAAAAGATTGACCCGGTTGGCGCCTGCGTAGGCATGAAGGGTGCCCGCGTGCAGACCATCGTCCGCGAACTGGGTAACGAACGTATCGACATCGTTCACTGGAACGAAAACCTGGACGTGTTCATCACTCGCGCCCTTGCTCCGGCCAACATCGTGAAGCTTACCGAAGTTCCCGGCACCCAGCGCGTGGTGGTGGTCATCAACGACGAGAACCTGGCTCAGGCTATCGGCAAGAACGGCCAGAACGTGAAGCTGGCCGCAACGCTGGTGGGTCGCGACCTGGATGTGTTCGGCGAAAAGGAATGGTCCGAAAAGTCCGACGCCGAAAAGGCCGAGGTCATGACTCCCCGCGAACAGGAACTCCGCCGCAACGCTCACCGTGCAGAGAGCCTCTTTGCCAATGCCGGTTCCGAGGATTCCACCGAAGAAAACGCCAGCGAAGCCCAGGAGACCACTGGAGAAAACGCCTAAGGAAAAGTTTTCGGCAGGGGATTTTTAAAAAGGATTAGATAGGCTTTTAATGAGTATGGAAGATCAAATCAAACCGACGGACTGGGCACAAGAACACGGACTGAAAGTGGACGTGGTCATGAAGCTGCTGAGAGATGCAGGTGTCACTGTCCGTACCCAGGTGTCCAAGGTGGCCGCCTCGGATTACGAGAAGATTGAAGAGGCTGCCGCTGTTGAAAAACAGAAGCAGGATTCCAGGAGTAAGAACCTGAAGAGCGCTTCGTCTTCGGAATCCCAGGAAAGCACGCCCAAGAAAAAGTCCGCCACGGAAACCGTGACGGTCAAGAACGGTGTGACTATCCGCCGCATCAAGGCTACAAAGCCCAAGGCCACTACGGAAAAGCCCGCTGCGACAAAGGCCAAGGCTGCGGCCAAGGCCGAAGATGCTTCGACAAGCTCAGCAACCGGTACGCCGAAGGCTCCCGAAGTTGCTGCCGCTCCTAGCCCAGTTGCCCCTGCAGATGCTTCGACAGGCTCAGCAACCGAAACGTCGAAAGCCTCAGTCGTCGCGCCTGTAGTCGAAGCTCCTGCAAAGCCTGTGGAACCTGCCAAGGAAACTCCCGCCGAGGTAAAGCCCGAAGTCAAGGCCGAAGCCCCTGTAAAGACTGATCCGAAGCCTACGGCTGCGGCAAAGCCCGCTCCTGCAAAGCCTGCAGAACCCACCATGATGACTTCTTCTACGGAGCTGAAGCAGCCTCCCATGAAGGCCCAGGTGTTCAAGCCCGATGCGGCTATCCTTGCCCGTATCGCCAAGTCCCAGCAACAACAGCAGGGCGGTCGCGGTCCTAACAACCGCCGTCCGGGCGGCCCCGGTGCTCGCGGCCAGGGTAATGCCCAGGGCTACACGGGAACCTTTGGCCCCCGCAATGCCGGTAACGGTCAGGACAATCGTGGTGGCAACTTCCGCGGCGGCCAGAATGGCGGTCGCGGTGGTTTCGGCGGAGGCCGCTCCAGCGGATTCTCCGGCGGCTCCATGCAAGACGCCTTCAACGCCAGCAACGGCGGTGTCGGTTTTGGCGGTGCCTCTTCCCAGGGTGGAAAGGGCGGTAACGCCAAGGGCCAGAACGGCCGTCATGGTAACGACAAGAACCGTCGTGGAAACGGTCGCGACAGGCAGGAACAGCAGAAGGAACAGCAGCAGGAAATGGTTCGCCAGAACGTTTCCCGCGTGATGGCCGACTTGTCCAAGAAGCCCGTCAAGAAAGTTTATCGCAAGGAACACAACGACAACGATTCCGGCGAAGAGAAGAAGATTCTCAAGACCTCCGACTTTATTACCGTGGGCGAACTGGCCGGTCTTATGGACCAGATGCCTGCCCGCGTCATTGCGAAGTGCATGGAAATGGGCATGATGGTGACCATCAACGCCCGCCTGGACTTCGAGACCATCCAGATTCTGGCCGACGAGTTCGGCTACGAAGCACAGTTGATGGAAGAATACGAAGAAGCGGTTCTCGGCGTGGAAGAAGAATCCGAAGAGAACCTGCAGCCCCGTCACCCGGTGGTGACGGTGATGGGCCACGTGGACCATGGTAAAACGTCCTTGCTGGACTGGATCCGCAAGACTCACGTGGTGTCCGGCGAATCTGGCGGCATTACCCAGCATATCGGTGCCTACGAGGTGACGACTAAGCAGGGTAAGGTGACCTTCCTGGATACTCCGGGTCACGAGGCCTTCAGCGCCATGCGTGCCCGCGGTTCTCAGGTGACCGACGTGATTGTGCTGGTGGTGGCTGCCGACTCCATGGTGATGCCCCAGACGGTGGAATCTATCGAACTGGCCAAGCGCGAAAACGTGCCCATGGTGGTTGCCATCACGAAGATTGACTTGCCTACGGCCAACCCCGACAAGATTCGTGCCCAGCTGGCCGAACGCGGTGTAGAAGTGGAACAGTGGGGCGGTCAGACCAGCTGTATCGAAGTGTCCGCCCGTACGGGCCAGGGCATGGACCAGCTGCTGGAAACGCTTGCTCTCGAAGCCGAAGTGCTGGAACTCAAGGCCAACCCCGACGCACACGCCAAGGGTGCCGTGGTAGAATCCAAGCTGGACGTGGGCAAGGGCTCCATGGCTACCATCCTTGTGCAGAACGGTACCCTCCATGTGGGTGACCCGTTTGTCTGCGGTATCTACGCCGGTAAGGTCCGTGCCATGTTCAACGAGCGCGGCGAACAGATGAAGGTGGCGCCTCCCTCTGCACCTTGCCAGGTGCTTGGCTTTGACGGCACGCCTCAGGCCGGTGACGACCTGATTGTGGTGGACGACGAAAAGACCGCCCGCGAAATTGCAAGCAAGCGCCGCATGGCCGCCCGTGAACGCGACCTCCGCGCCCGTAGCACCATTTCTTTGGAATCCAAGTTCAACGAACAGAAGGAAGGCAAGCTTTCCGAACTGAACCTTATCGTCAAGGCCGACGTGGGCGGTTCTGCCGAAGCTCTGGCTTCTTCTCTGGAAAAGCTTTCCAACAGGGAAGTGAAGGTGAACATTATCCGCAAGGGTGTGGGCGCCATTACGGATTCCGATATCCTGTTTGCTACAACTGCCCAGGCTATCATTATTTCCTTCCACCTGATGCCTTCGCTCTCCGTGCGCGAAATGGCCCAGAAGGAAGGTATTGAAATCCGCAATTACCGCGTGATTTACGACTGTATCGAAGACATCAAGAATGCCGTGGAAGGCCTGTTGAAGCCCACCCTCAAGGAAGAACTTGTGGGCGAAGCCGAAATCCGCCAGGTGTTCAAGATTCCGAAGGTGGGTCTCATTGCCGGCTGTATGGTTACCGACGGCGAAGTGGACCGCACAAGCCATGTTCGCGTGTACCGCAACGGCGTGGAACTGGGAACTACCGTGGTACAGTCCCTCAAGCGCATGAAGGACGACGTGAAGACGGTGGTCCGCGGATTCGAATGCGGTATCGGCCTCAAGGGTTACGACGATATCAAGGAAGGCGACAGCCTGATCTTCTTCAAGGAAGTCACCGTTGCCCGTACCCTGAAGGACGTGGCCCGCGAAGAAGCCGAGGAGAAGGCTAAGAAGGCGGCAGAAGGAAGTGCTACGTAGTGATGAGGTCGTGCTTCGCACTTTGAGGTGTGAGGTCGCGACCTTTGGTCGCTCTGAGAAGATTCAGGCGCTAAAGGTGCGATTATAAAAAGCTCAATCCTCAAAGGGAGTCGTAAGACGACCGTCCTCAAATCTCATACCTTTTAGTATCAATGAGTAGAAGAACCGACAGATTAGATGAGCAGTTCCGCGAGGAAATCGGCAAGCTTTTGCAGAAAGGCCTGAAGGACCCTCGCGTGAGCAGCCTTGCAAGCATTACCCGGGTGACCATCACCGAGGATTTGAGCTATGCGAAGATTCTCGTGTCCGTCATGGGCACCGACAAGGAAAAGCGTGACACCCTGGTGGGGCTGAACAACTCCGCCGGCTTTATCCGTGGAGTCCTGGGCAAGGCCCTCAAGATCCGGAAGATTCCGGAACTGAACTTTGTTCTGGATGAGAACCTGGAACACGCCATGCGTATCGAATCCATCTTGGCCGAACTGAAGCAGAAGGGGGAACTCTAGCTTGACTCCTTCTGGATTTGTCCTGCTGGACAAGAATCCCGGTGAAACTTCTTTCAAGGCCCTTTTCCCGCTGAAAAGGGTCTTTTCTACAAAGCGCGTGGGTCATGCGGGAACCTTGGACCTGCGGGCATCGGGCCTGATTGTGGCCGCCATCGGACGTGCCACCCGGTTGCTTCCTTTTGTGGAGGCCAAGGACAAGTGCTATACCTTCCGGCTCCATCTGGGTTACGAAACTGATACCCTGGAATGGGACGGGGATGTGGTGGCTCAAGATGAATTCGGAATCCGGAATTCGGAATTCGGAATTGATGAAGGTGTCATCCTGAGGGAACCCTGGAGCACGAAGTGCGATAGGGGAAACCGAAGGATCCAGGGCGGTTTAACTCGTGAAGATTTGGAAGTGGTCCTCCCGCAGTTTACAGGCGACATCGACCAGATTCCTCCGCGGTATTGTGCCGTAAAAATCGACGGCCGCCGTGCCAGCGACTGGGCGGAACGGGGCAAGGATTTCGAGATGAAGCCCCGCCGTATCCACATCGAATCCTTAAAAATCGTAGGGGAGGGCGGCGTCACCGAAGGTTGCTCCGGTAAGAGCTTCGCCACCTTCGACCTGGAATGTGTCTGCTCCAAGGGAACCTACATCCGCTCCCTCGGGCGGGACTTGGCCAGGGCCCTGGGAACATACGGCTGCGTTTCCCAGATTCGCCGCCACCGCATAGGGAACATCACCCTGGACAATGTGGTCAAGGGCGAGAAGCTGACGGCCGAAAACCTGGTGCCGGTAGATAAAGTTCTAGATTATCCGGTGTTGCGTCTGGACGATACCCAGATGGCGATAATCCGCAAGGGCAACTGGCTTCCCTGGAAAACGCCTGTAGAGGGCGTAGGGCCCGAAGGTCACGTGTTCGTGGCCAACGGGGCGGGCGAAGTCCTTTCCCTTTGCAGGTTCGAGCCTGGGCGCATTTGCCCAAAATTCTATTTAGGTGAGGATAAGTAAGGGAGATCCCCGCCAGTTTATCCCGGACCTGTTCCGGGACGGGGATGACAGAAAGAAAGTCGGGGATGACAAGGTAAGAAACGAATGTTGGTGAATGTGAAACAGAGAAGAGCCATAACCATGGGAAATTTTGACGGGTGCCACCTGGGTCACCAGGCGCTTTTCCGTTCCCTGAAGGCCGTGGCCGAGGTGAACGGCCTTGTGCCCACCGTCATCAGTTTCGAACCCCATTCCAACTACGTGCTCCGTGAACCCGGAGATCCCTTGCTCCTTACCACCACCAAGGAAAAACGTGAATTCGTAGAGAGCCTGGGCCTTGAATTCTTGGTGATGCCCTTCACGAAGGAACTGGCGAGACTTCCTTTTGATGAATTTGTCCGTAAAGAGTTGATTGAAAAGCGGGGCGTGTGCTCTATGTTCTTTGGTCATGACCATTGCTTCGGTGCCGGCGGCAAAGGCAACTACGAGACCATCACGGCGGCATTCCCGGAACTTTCTACCCAGATGCTTTCCATTGTGCTTTACAAGGGGGAGCGTGTCAGTTCTTCGGCGGTGCGCAACGCCCTCTTGAACGGAGACGTGGACCGTGCCCAGACTTACCTGGGCAGGCCTTACCGGCTGTCTGGAACGGTGGTGGAGGGTAAGCGCCTTGGGCACACCATCGGGTTCCCGACGGCGAACCTGCAGGTGGAACCCTACAAGTTCTTGCCCAAGATCGGGGTCTATGTGGCCTCGGCAAGGCTCGATTCCGAACGGATTTTCCGTGCGGTGGTGAACATCGGCATGCAGCCCTCTACGGGCAATCACCAGCTGGCCATCGAGGCCTATATTCTGGACTTTGACGAAGACATTTACGGCAAGCCCCTTTCCTTGGATTTGCTCACCTACCTCCGGCCCGAGCAGAAGTTTGCAAGCCTTGAAGATTTGGTGCGCCAAATCGGCATGGACGCCGACACTGCCCGCCACTACAACGGCAACCATTGGGCGGAATAAAAGCCAGCTTTTGCGAAATCTTGTATTTTGGACTATGTAGACGTTTAATAAGAGGGCTGCATAACTCTTTATATACATGGTTCGATTTCCCCAAAGTCGCCTCTGGCGGCCTTTTCCCGTGTAAACATGTCCCTATTCCTGAAAAAATGTATATTCTTCTCAGAAAAGGAGCAGCCATGTCGAATAAAGAAGCCTTGCATCAGTTATACGCTCAGTGTAAGAACATCAATTTTGATGAGTCTTACGACATTATTGCGTCTGCCGAAGATTCGGACGAGGCTGACTTCTTCCGCATGGCGACAGACCTTGTCCTCAAGCAAAAGCAAAGGAAGGCCGTAGAAGAGAACAGGTTCTAGATGAAGCGGTATATCCTTTTTGCCGGTTGCAATGGTGTAGGCAAATCCACCTTATACCAGACGAACGACTTGTTTCGAAATATGCCCCGGGTGAACATGGACGAAATTGTTCGCGAATTCGGTTCTTGGCAAAACGAGGCAGACGCATTTAAGGCCGGAAAAATTGCAGTCGGAAAAATCAAGAAATATTTTGAGGATGGAAAATCCTTCAACCAAGAAGTCACGCTTTGCGGCAATTCGGTTTGGAGCAACATCGTTAGGGCTCGAGAACTGGGATATCAGATTGAAATGTACTATGTGGGCGTCGATTCTGTCGATATAGCCAAGGCTAGGATCGAGTCGCGTGTTCTGAAAGGTGGCCACGGGATCCCCGATGCTGATGTGGAACGACGTTTTTCAGAATCCATCAAAAACTTGCCAAGAGCAATAGAACTTTGCGATATTGTCGAGATTTATGACAATACGGAGTCCTTTGAGCGTGTAGCCCGCTATGAGAATGGTAAATGCGTTCTGAAAGTTGATTCTTGCCCCTCATGGGTTCCTTGATTGTCCGCCCAATTTCCTATGATTGGAGAGGTATGCCTGTCGAGTTTACACAATATCCTCCGCAGGAGAAACGGGAAGTTCCAGCGACACCGCCCGCCACTACAACGGAAACCACTGGGCGGAATAAAAGCCTAATTCGTTGATTGTCAAGGGATTACGGAATTGCCGTTTGGCGGACTGTAAAATCGGGGTATAAAGTGGCTGCTTCTAGGTGGCCTTTTTTCATTTAATGAAACTTCGAAATTCCTTGAAAAACCCCGTTTTTTCTATCTTTTCAGCCGAATTTTATGAGGAAACCCTTATGACTGATGTGGCAGAAAAGCCGAATTTCATAACGTCCTCCCTTGACTTTTTGGTCAACTGGGGCCGTACGAATTCCCTTTGGCCGTTCCCCTACGGTACGGCCTGTTGCGCGATTGAGTTTATGAGTACCGAGGTGGGCCGTTACGACCTTTCCCGTATCGGTTCGGAATACGTGCGCTTTACCCCGCGCCAGTCCGACGTGCTTCTGGTGTCCGGGACCATTACCTACAAGCAGGCCCCCATCCTCAAGCGCATCTACGAGCAGATGGCCGAACCCCGCTGGGTGATTGCCATGGGTGCCTGCGCCTGCTCCGGCGGATTTTACGACTGCTACTGCACCGTGCCGGGCATCGACCACATCATCCCCGTCGATGTGTATATCGGCGGCTGTCCCAGCCGCCCGGAGGCCTTCTTCGACGCCATGTTCGACCTGCAAAAGAAGATCAAGGACGAGTCCTACATGAAACAGCGCACCGAGCGGGTCAAGGAACAGCTGGAAATGATCAAGGCAAAAACCGCCGAGGCTAAGGAAGAGGTCCGCGAGTTTGCCCACGAGAAGGTTGCCGAGTTCAAGGAACTGGTGGCCGAAAAAGAAAAAGAGTTTGTTGAACAGACCCAGTTCTGGAAGAGGTAGAAGATGGTGAACGTAGATGAAATCTTCTCCGTCCTGGAGGAAAAGTTTGGTGCGACGAAGGAGTCCAAGGACAAGTGGACGGTGACGGCGGTTGTGCCTGCCGCCTATCTGCACAATGCGGTCCAGTTCCTTCGCGACGAGTCGGCTATCAAGTTCGAGATGCTGGTAGATATCGCCGGTGTCGATTACCTGACTTACCCGAATCACGAAGGACCCCGCTTTGCGGTGGACTACGCCTTCAAGAGCATGTCCACTCCCGGTGCCCGGATTCGTCTGAAGGTGCAGGTTCCCGAAGCCGACCTGAATGTTCCCACCCTTACGGACCTGTATGCCAACGCCAACTGGTACGAGCGCGAAGTGTTCGACCAGTTCGGGATTGTGTTCACGGGCCATCCGGACCTCCGCCGCCTGTTGAACCATGTGGAATTTGTGGGCCATCCGCTCCGCAAGGATTATCCTGCCCAGAAGCGTCAGTGGCTCTCTACCAACGACTACTTGCTCCCGGCCCTGGAAAAGCGTCTGGAAGTCCTGGGTTACAGGGTAGTCCAGCGCAGTAAGGAAGTGGAAACTGTGGATAACGAATTTTTGGAAGGGAGTATCAAAGAATGATTGTACTGGATCATAGAGGCAAGAGACAGAGCCTGATGCCCCTGAACGTGGGCCCGAGCCACCCCGCCACCCATGGATGTCTCCGTTTTTTGACTGCCTTGGACGGAGAAACCATTGTGGCGAGCGTCGAAGAAATCGGCTACCTCCACCGCGGGTTCGAGAAGATGGTGGAACGGGGCACCTGGCAGCAGGTGGTTCCTTATACCGACCGCTTGAACTATTGCTCCGCTATCATGAACAACATAGCCTACTGCCGTGCGGTAGAGAATATGTTTGGCGTAGAAATCACGGAACGCAGCAAGGTGCTCCGCGTGATTGTGAACGAACTTAGCCGTATCAACGACCACTTTGTGTGCGTGGCGGCTGCCTTCCAGGACCTGGGCGGCACGACTCCGTTCATGTATGCCTTTAACCCCCGCGAAGAAATCATGTGCATCTGGGAAAAGCTTACCGGTGCGCGCCTGACCAACAGCTACTCCCGTATCGGCGGCCTTGCCCGCGACAGCTACGACGGCTTTGAGCAGGATGTCCTTGCGGCCCTCGATTCTACCGAGAAGGCCCTGAAGGATTTGCATGCCTGCCTGGACCGTAACCGTATCTTCTTGGACCGTACCGTGGGCATCGGCAAGATTTCTGCCGAGAAGGCCATCAGCTACGGCTGGACTGGCCCCTGCCTCCGCGCCTGCGGTGTCGCATCTGACCTTCGTAAGGATGAACCCTACTACGATTACGAGACCTACGACTGGGAAGTCGTGGTTGGCACGCAGGGCGATTGCAACGACCGTCTGCAGGTCCGCCTCGCCGAAATCGAAGAGTCCATGAAGATTGTGCGCCAGGCCCTGAAGCGCCTTACGCCAGGGCCCATCGACATCGTCGATCCACGCATCCGCGTGCCCTCGCACAAGCTGGCCTACCAGGATATGGAAGGCCTGATTGGCCGCTTCAAGAGTGTCTATGAAGGCATCCGCGTGCCCGAAGGGGAATACTACTGCGGGTCCGAATGCGCCAACGGCGAGCTTGGCTTCACCATCATTTCTGACGGCTCGGGCCACCCCTACCGCATCAAGGTGCGTCCGCCTTGCCTCACGCAGTTTGCCGCATTCCACGAGCTTGTGGAAGGCGGTCAGCTGGCTGACTCCATGGCCGTACTTTCGGGCCTCAACATTATCGCTGGAGAACTTGACCGATGAGAGAACATATCCAAGGTGCTGTTCAGTTTGTCTCCAATAACCGCCTGAAGTTTGACAGGCCCGCGCAGCCCATCGAAGCCCTGCCCGATCCGGGCCAGACCTTCGGTTACGTGAACAAGGCCGTTCCCCAGCCTTCTCCCAAGGAAGTGCTTGCAAAGCTCGACACTCCCGAAATCAAGGAACGTTGCGCCGACCTGCTGAGCCGCTATCCGGTGGGGCAGGGGGCTTTGCTCGAAGTACTCTGGCTTGTGCAGGGCGTGTTCGGCTGGGTGCCTACCGAAGGTATCCGCTGGGCGGCAAATGTTTGCGGTTGCGCCCCTGCACATGCGCTGGGCGTTGCCACCTTCTATACCATGTATAACCACGCTCCCAAGGGCAAGTTCCTGTTGCAGTTCTGCCGTAATATCAGCTGCACCATCAAGGGCGCTCCGAGCCTGATTGCCTATGTGGAAAAGGCCTTGAACATCAAGACCGGCGAAACTACACCCGATGGACTTTTCACCATTCTCCAGGTGGAATGCCTGGGCAGCTGCGGCAACGGCCCCATGATGCTGGTGAACGACGATTTCGCCACCGACGTGGAAGGGAACCAGCTGGTGATGAAACCGGGTACTACCCTCACCACCGACAGCATTGACCGTATTCTCAAGTGGTGCTACGCTCACGAAGACAACATGCCCAAGCACGATGTGTTGGGCGGTATCGTCAAGGGCCACAGCGGACACCCTGGTGCTCCCGGCGCCAAGGCGAAGCCTCAGGTGGCCGACTACGCTCCTCCTTCTCCGGTGCTGAACGTGAAGGCCGAAGCCGACGACGCTGGCGCCACCCTCACCTGGAAGGGCGCTCCCGAATTCACGAAGCTGGTGGTGGAAAAGAAGAACGGCTCCAAGTGGGACGCCGTGGGCGAGCCCGGCGTGAAGGACAAGAGTTTCCTCGACGCAAGCGGCAAGGTGGGCGATGTGTATCGCATGATTGCCACTTCCGGCGAACGCACGGCGAAACCTTCCAAGGAAGCTACCGCTACTCAGAAGCCCGCGCCGGTAGAGGAGGCTAAGTAATTATGGCTGAATGTGTAAAAGTTTGTACAGCGAACTTCGGCAAGGGCGCCCAGGACATCGAAGTCTATAAGAAGCTGGGTGGCTACGCCAATATTTCCGAAAAGCTCTTCAACATGAGCCAGTTCGAACTCATCGACTACGTGCAGCGCTCTAACCTGCGCGGCCGTGGCGGTGCAGGGTTCCCCACGGGCATGAAATGGAGCTTTGTTCCCCGCAATTCCGGCAAGCCCGTGTATATCGTGGTGAACGCCGACGAAGGCGAAGGCGGAACCTTCAAGGATCATTTCTTGATGCTGGAAGACCCCCACCGTCTTATCGAAGGCCTGATTATCGCCGGTTGGGCACTGGGCAGCCGTGCGGCCTACATCTATTGCCGTGGCGAATTTTTGCCCTGCATCGAAAGCATCAACAAGGCCCTGAATCAGGCGTATGCCGCCGGTTACCTGGGTGAAAACATTATGGGCACCAAGTTCTGCTTCGACATCTTTGTCCATCGCGGAGCGGGCGCCTACATCTGCGGTGAAGAAACGGCACTTATCAACTCCCTCGAAGGCCAGAAG
This sequence comes from uncultured Fibrobacter sp., assembly GCA_946414025.1. GTDB lineage: Bacteria > Fibrobacterota > Fibrobacteria > Fibrobacterales > Fibrobacteraceae > Fibrobacter. The sequence goes on along the minus strand of CAMKMX010000016.1, from coordinate 36,572 downwards.
GGTCAGCCCCGTCTGAAGCCGCCTTTCCCGGCGGTGAGCGGTGCCTGGAAGAGCCCCACTTGTGTGAACAACGTAGAGACCATCATGGCCCTCCCGTGGATTCTGAGCCACGAACCCGAAGAATACGCCAAGATGGGAACTCCCCGTGCCGGCGGAACCAAGGTGTTCTGTATTTCTGGCGACGTGAAGAATCCGGGTGTCTATGAAGCTCCTCTCGGCACTCCCATGATGACCATGATCAACGACTACGCCGGCGGCGTGGTGGGCGGAAACCTGAAGGCGGTGTTGCCGGGAGGTTCCTCTTGCGCTCCGCTGACCGCCGAAGAAGCCGCTGTCGCGACGATGGACTACGAATGCCTCGCCTCCATGAAGACCATGTTCGGTTCTGGCGCCATGATCGTAATCAACGATACCCACAACATGGTGGACCTGCTGAACTGCCTCGGCAACTTCTACAGCCACGAATCCTGTGGCCAGTGCACGCCTTGCCGCGAAGGTACGGGGCTTCTGCACCGCATGTTGAACCTGATTGTCGCGGGCAAGGGTCACGATGGCGATGTGGAACTGATGCAGAGCCTCTGCGGCGGTTTCGGCGGCGTGACTATTTGTCCTCTTTCCATTTCGCTGGGTGGCCCTGTAAGTTCTTATACGGCCAAGTTCCGTGCCGACTTTGACGAATACATCGCAAAGAACCCGGACCACGCCAAGCCCCGTGTTCAAGAAACCTATCGTCCTGGAATTTTCTGGTAATATTATGAGTAACTACTACAACATGCCGAAACTCCCGACCGAGAACAGCCCGAAGGTGGAAATCTTCGTGGACGACAAGCTGGTGATGGTTCCTGGCGATACGAATCTTCTCGAAGCCCTCAAGGCCGTGGGTATCGAAACGCCCCACGTATGTTACCACCCGTTCCTCCCGGTGTCGGGCAATTGCCGCCAGTGCCTGGTGGAGCAAGAAGGCCCCCGCGGTCGCATGCTGGTGATTGCCTGCTACACGCCGGTGGCTCCGGGTATGAAAATCTACACTCCGGCCTCCAGCGCCCGCGTGAAAAACGCCCGCAGGGCCACTCAGGAGTTCATGCTGGTGAACCACCCGCTGGATTGCCCCATCTGCGACAAGGCCGGCGAGTGCACCCTGCAAGAAAACTACATGGAAGCGGGCCAGAACGAATCCCGCATGCGCCCCGAATACGGCAAGAACTACCACGGCAATCCTGCCCACCAGTTCATTGACGCCAAGGGCCAGCTCCGGGGCGGCAAGCATGTGGACCTGGGCCCCCGCGTTTTGCTGGACGAAGAACGTTGCGTGCAGTGTGACCGTTGCGTGCGCTTTATGCGTAGCATCGCCGGTTCCGAACAGCTCCAGCTGGCGGGCCGTGCCGACCACACCTACATCACTACGTTCCCCGGCGAAAAGCTGGACCACGAATATGACCTCTGCGTCACCGACGTTTGCCCGGTGGGCGCCATGACGGCCAAGTACTTCCGCTTCCAGAAGCGCGTCTGGCTCCTTTCCCACACGCCCACGGTTTCTATGGACGATTCCCTCGGTGCAAACATCTGGCTGGACCATGCCGACGGCCGCATCTACCGCGTGATGCCCCGCTGCAATCCCGAAGTGAACCGCAGCTGGCTTTCTAACACCAGCCGTCTCGCGTTCCAGAATTTTGACAAGAACCGCCTTCCGTTCATGGGATTCCATGTAATCCAGAACCTGGTTTCCGGAGTCAAGGCTGAAGGAGGCAAGATTTCCCTTGCCGCTGGCGGCACCTGCACCATCGAGGACCTTGCGGCCCTCCGCATGCTGAAGGATTCCCTCGGTGACAGCGCCGAGCTGTTCGGCGGTACGTTCAAGAAGGTGGGTTCTCCCGACGGTATCGCCATGAGCGGCGACCCTATGGCCAACCGCGCAGGCTTCAAGCTCATGGGCGTTCCCGAAAACAACCTCGCCGACCTCACGAAGCGCGCCGGCGAATTCAAGCTGCTCCTGACCGTGAACCTGGATATCTTCGGCGAAGATGCCTCTCAGGCTTCCGCCCTCGAAAAGATCCAGAACCGCGTGGTGCTTTCGGCCTTTAACGACGAGACCGCCGCTCACGGCACCCTCTCTTGCGGTGTGCGCCACTGGAGCGAAGTCCAGGGCACTATGGTGAACAGCCTGAACATCTTGCAGAAGCTGAATGCCTGCCCGGTATGCCCCGACGAGAAGATCCGCCCGGCCTACGAAATCCTTTCGGAACTGGCCGGATGCAAGTTCGAGTCCGCGGCAGACGCCTTTAAACATGCGGGCAAGTACGCTGCGGCACTTTCTGGCCTTTCTTACGATACCATCAAGAGTACAGGCAAACTCCTCGAAGGAGGTGAAGCATAATGGATATTATTGAATCCAAGACCTGGGTGGAATGGCTGATCACTATCGGAAAGTTCGCTTTCTGCTTTGTGCCGGTCCTTTACATCCTGTTGCTTATTCCTATGGAACGCCGCGGCGCTGGCTTTATGCAAGACCGTCAGGGCCCGAACCGTTCCTATATCAAGATTCCCTATTTCGGAAAGATCCGTTTGCTGGGGTATGTGCAGAACATGTGCGACGGCACCAAGCTGTTCTTCAAGGAAATGTTCGCTCCCAAGGGCGCAAACAAGTTCCTGTACTACGTGGCGCCTGCCATTCCCTTCGCTATCGTTTTCTTAAGCCCCTGCGTGATTCCCTGGTTTGGCCCCATGGTCTTTGAATGGGGTGGCAAGACGGTCCGCATTGCGGGTTCCATCGTGGATTCCGACGTGGGCGTGCTCCTGCTGTTCGGCCTTTCCTCACTTTCGGCTTACGGTGCCGTGCTGGCCGGTTGGGCGTCCAAGTCCAAGTACAGCTTCTTGGGAGCGCTCCGTACCAGTTCCATGACCATCAGCTACGAAGTCTGTCTCGGTCTTTCCATGATGGGCATCCTGCTCCTTGCAGGCTCCTTCAACCTGACCGATATCGTGAACTGGCAGGAACACCACGCCTGGGGCATTGTGGTCCAGCCGGTGGCCTTCTTCTGCTTCTTGATTGCAAGCATCGCCGAAACGGGCCGCGCTCCCTTTGACGTGGCCGAAGGCGAACCGGAACTGGTTGCCGGTTACCATACCGAATATGGTGCCATGCAGTTCGGCTTGTTCTACATGGGTGAATATTCCCACATCTGCATCAACAGCTTCCTCATCGCGACCCTCTTCTTGGGCGGCTACTCCGTGCCTTTCGTGACGACGGAAACCATGCAGGCCCACATGGGAGGCTCTCTCGCCATCCTCTTTGGCGTGCTCGCCTTCCTCGCTCTTGCGTTCCTCCACTTGATTTACCGCTATTCCGCAAAGCTTGCCAAGCGTGCCCAGTCCAACAAGATGGAAATCTTGCAGGAATACAAGCTTTACAAGCTCATCGCCTGGGTGGCCGTCGTGGTGTTTGTCGCCCTGGGCGTCTGTGCCTGGCTGTTCTACAATCCCGCGAACTTCGTGGTGAACGGCTTTGCCGTGGGTAGCCTTGCTACTGCCGTGGGCACGGCCCTTATCCACCTGCTGGTGCTTGTGGTCAAGAGCGTGTTCTTCTGCTGGGTGTGGATTTGGGTCCGCTGGACTCTGCCTCGCTTCCGCTATGACCACGTGATGCATCTCGGCTGGAAGATTATCTTGAATATCGCCCTCATCAACCTCGTGGTGACAGCGGTCATCGCCAAACTCGTAGGGGGTAACTAATGCGCATTATCAGACAGAAACCCATGACCCTGGGTGAACGCCTCTATATCTTTGAGGCCATTCGCGGTCTGTGGACAACACTCAAGCACGCTGCCCGCGGTCTTTTCGACTACGACAGCCTGCCTACCATCTCTTACCCCGAAGGCCAGCCCGAAGTGCGCAACACCTATCGTGCCAAGCACCGCCTGATGCTTCGCCCCGATGGGACTCCCCGTTGCGTGGCCTGCGGCATGTGTGCTGCGGCTTGCCCTGCTCACTGCATTTTTATCGAGGCTACCCAGAGTGACGATCCCCGTATCGAAAAGCGGGTGATGCGCTTTGACATCGACCACTTGACCTGCGTGTTCTGCGGTCTCTGCGTCGAGGCTTGCCCGGTAGATGCGCTCCGTATGGATACCAAGGTAATCAGTTTCGAACATCGCACCCGCGACGAATTTGTATCCAGTCTTTTCGATTTGACCAACTGGAATCCTGCCGACTATCCCGAAGACGAGCAGAGCCAGAAGGCTCCTGGCGGGACTCTGAACAAGCAGGCTCTGGAAACCTGGGGAATGGAGGTTAAGTAATGCTCGCTCTCGTTTACTTTATTATTCTCGCCGTGATTGCCGTAGGGGCCGCCCTTTGCGTGCTCCTCTCTAGGCATCCTCTGTACGGCGCTCTTTCCCTGGTGGTGTCCATGGTCTCCCTGGCCGGCATCTACGGCCTTGTAGGCAGCCCCTTCTTGGGAGTTGTCCAGATTATGGTCTATGCGGGCGCTATTATGATGCTCGTGACCTTCGTGATTATGGTGCTGAACGGTGCCAAGGATAAGCGGACCCCCATGTTCGACGGGGTGTCCTTCTTTATTATCCCCGCCGTTCTTGTTCTTGCCGCCATGGTGGGCTTTGCCTTGCTGCGTTCCACCATGACATTTGATTCTGCAACTGTGGCAGGTTCCGTGAAGGTGACTTCGGAAACCCTGTTCAACATGGCCTCTACGGGCCCCGGGTATTTCCTTTTGTTCGAGGTGATTGGCGTGCTGTTGCTTTCGGCGATGGTGGCGGCCATCTTCCTTGCCAAGAGACACCTTGGTTCTGTGATTAGCGAAAATACGGAGGATAAGCACTGATGGAACTCCAACCGTTATACATCCAGATTCTTGCCCTGGTGATTTTCGCCATCGGCATCATCGTCGCCGTTGCCCGCCGCAACCTGTTCTTTGTGCTCATGGGCGTAGAACTGGCTTTGAACGCCGTGAACCTCTCCTTTGTGGGCTTTGCAAAGACGCTCCCTGCAGAGGCTAGCGTTACGGGCCAGATTGTGCCGCTGTTCTCCATAGCGGTGGCGGCGGCCGAGGCCTGCGTGGGCTTTGCCATGGTCATCATGATTTTCCGTAACAAGGAAAGCGTTGATGCGGATTCTTATTCGGATATGAAGGGGTAGGCTATGACACATTTACCACTTTGGTTTATTCCTCTTTTCCCCCTGATCGGTACTATCCTTCTGGGAACCATCGCCGTGGTTTCTTCGGGCGCAAAGAAGGGCCCCTCCGAAGGTCTCGTCGGGACTCTCGCGGTGTTGTTCCCGGCGCTCTCCTTTGCCGTGGTGGCAATCCTTGCCTGCAGCATGCCCGAGGCCGGGTTCAGGGAAACCCTCTGCAACTGGATTGATATTCCCCTGTTCCGGGCGGATATCGGTTTCCTGTTCGATGGACTTTCCCGCATCATGCTCCTGTTCGTTACGGGAATCGGCTCCCTCATCGCCATGTACTCCATCGGTTACATGCACGGCGACCGTGGCTTTGCCAGGTTCTTCGCCTACATCAACCTGTTCCTGTTCAGCATGGTGGTGCTGGTGCTTGCCGACAGCCTGCTTCTCACCTTCCTCGGTTGGGAAGGCGTGGGCCTCTGCTCTTACCTGCTCATCGGCTTCTGGAATCAGGACATCAAGAACTGCAAGGCGGCCAACAAGGCCTTTATCGTGAACCGCGTGGGCGATATCGGGTTCTTGCTGGGCATGCTTACCCTTGTGACTATCGGTGGCTCCAGCCTGTTGAACTACGACGGCCTTGCCGCTTTCATCAACATGGTGATTGGCGCCGGCGAAGTTGTGGAACTGGTTCTGCCCCTTTCTCTTGCAGGACTCCTCTTCTTTATCGGTTGCACTGGCAAGTCGGCCCAAATTCCCCTGTTGACATGGCTTCCCGACGCCATGGCGGGTCCGACCCCCGTGTCCGCCCTTATTCATGCGGCCACCATGGTGACCAGCGGTGTTTACCTGCTGGCCCGTCTCTCGATGATGTTCTGCCTGCTGGAGCATGTGCTCTTGATTATCGTTTTCGTGGGCATGTTCACGGCCCTCTGGGCGGCTATCGCTGGCCTTCTGCAAAACGACATCAAGAAGGTTCTGGCCTACTCCACTATTTCCCAGTTGGGCTACATGTTCATGGCGGCAGGCGTCTGTGCCTTTGATGCTTCTATTTTCCATGTGTTTACCCATGCTTTCTTCAAGGCGGCCTTGTTCCTTGGGGCCGGTGCGGTTATCCATTCCCTCGCTGGGGAGCAGGATATGCGCCGTATGGGCGGGCTTATCAACAAGACTCCCGTGACGGCCTGCGTCATGATTTTTGCCTTCCTCGCCATTGTCGGGTTCCCCGGCTTTGCGGGCTTCTGGTCCAAGGACTTGATCCTGGAACGCATTTTCGTGAGTGGCCCCATTCTTGGCCCCATCGTTTATGTGGTGGGTCTTGCCACGGCGGTGATTACCGCGGTCTATATGGGCCGCCTGATTATCATGACCTTCTTTGGCAAATATCGCGGTGATAAGGAAACCGAGGAACATATCCACGAGGCTCCGGCTGTGATGCTGTTCCCCATGGTGATTCTCGCCTTCGGTGCAATCTTCTCCGGTTACCTGTGGGCTGATTCCATTGGCCTTACCTTCTTCCGCGACAGCATGGCTTCTGTGGTGGGGCAGGCCCAGGCTCTTTACCTGGCGGCAAATCCTGCCGCCCACGTGAACCCGGTCATCTTTGCCGCTCTCGGCACGCTGGCCGCCCTCGGCGGTATGTACATCGCCTGGAAGGTATTTAGCCGCGCCCGTATCATCGGTGTCAAGGGAGCCTCTACGGTTCCCGAAGGCAGCGCCGCTTCTTGGACGTTCCTTTGGGACTACATCCACTGCGCATTCATTGCCGGTGTGAACATTCTGGCCTGGTTCTGCGACGTGGTGGTGGAAAAGGTACTGCAGGCAATCCAGTGGACCATTGCCGCCATCGTAGAAATTCTCGGCGACGGGGCGTCTATCCTCCAGGTCCGCAAGGTTCGTCTCCAGCTCTCGTTTAGCGTTGCAGGGGTTGCACTCCTTGTAATGCTGGTCATTTTCTCGGGAGGACTCGTCTAATGTTGTTAAATCTTCTCGTTATTGCTCCCTTTGTTGCCGCCATCCTGATGGTGCTCAACTCCAAGGAAGACTCCAGTGCGTCTTCCCGCATGGCAATCCTCATGGGTGTGGCCTTTGCGGCCATGTCCGTGGCCTTGATTGTCACGGGTAACCAGGCGACCACCCCTGTGGAATGGTTCCACATTCCGGGAACCCGCGGCCCGGTTTACTACTACCTCTACGCCCACGGCTTGGGCGCCTGGATGGTGTTCCTTTCTTGCGGTCTTTCCCTGGTGGCACTGATTTCTGCCCGTTGCATTACAGGCAAGAGCTACCGCAATTTCGCCATCGGCATCTTCGCCTTGATGGGCGCCATGAACGGAACCTTCCTTGCGGCAGACGCCGTGCTGTTCTTCTTCTTCTTCGAAGCCATGGTGATTCCTGCGGCAATCCTGATTGCGGCTTTCGGTGGCGAAAAGAGGACTACGGCGGCCATGACATTTGCCATCTACACTCTGGTGGGCTCTGCTCCCATGATGGTGGCCCTCTGGTACTTGCTGACCATAGCCGACAATTCCCTGTTGCTCTCTATGGCGGTGGCTATCCAGAGTTTGCCTGCAGATACCCAGACCCTGGTGATGCTCAGTTTCTTGCTTGCCTTCTTGGTGAAGACTCCTATCTTCCCCTTCCATGGTTGGCAAGCCATTACCTATGCCGAAGCTCCTGCACCTCTGTCTGCAATCCTTACGGGTGCCATGAGCAAGGCGGGCGTGTTCGGCTTTATCGCCTGGGTCTTGCCCATATTCCCCTTGAACTTGAATTACATTTCTGGCCTTATGTGGCTTGGCCTCGGTACGGCGATTTATGGAGCCCTCATGGCGCTCCGGGCTACCGACGGCAAGAGGCTCTTGGCCTATAGTTCCATGAGCCACCTGGGCTTTGCGGTGGCAGGTGTCTTCAGCCTTTCCGAAGCCATGCTCCCCGCGGTGTTGGTGCTTCTGGTGGCCCACGGTATTTCTGCCGGTGTCCAGTATTTCTTGATGGGCGTTGCCGAACGCATGACCGGCACCCGCAATATCAACGAAATGGGCGGTCTTTCTTCAAAGAATCCCGTGTTCAGCTTCCTCTTCGGTGCGGCTGGCGTCATGGCTCTCGCCGTTCCCGGTACTGCCGGATTCGTGGGCGAATTTACAGTGCTCCTTTCCCTGTGGGATTTGGGACCCCTGCCTGCATTGGTGGGCGGTTTCTGCCTGATTCTTTCGGCCACTTACGTGCTCCGCTTTGTCCAGAAGGTTATCTTCGGCAAGCCCGCCCGTGAGTACCAGGAAGGTACAAGGACCACGGCCCTGGAAGGGGTTGCCTTCGGTTCCATGCTGGCGCTGCTTCTGGCCTTCGGTCTGCACCCCGCATTCGTGACCAATTCCTTGCACCTGTTCGACGAGGGAATTATCGAAGAATCGACGACGGAAGTTGTAGAGGAGGTCGCAGAACCTGCGGAACAGCCCATGACTGCCGAAGAATTGCGGGAGCTGGATTCCACTCTCGCCGCTTCCGGATTTACGGAAGAAGAACGCAAGGCCTTGATTGCCCAGATTCAGTCTGAAACTCTGGCCGTGGATTCCGCCGTGGCCGCTTCTGAAGCGGCGGAGGATTCCGTCGAGGCTCAGGGAGCGGCCGAGGAACAAGCGGCTGCGGTGGGTACGGATTCTTCTGCGGCAGGGGCTGAACCGCCTGCGGTAGAAACTGAAAAGACGGAGGCATCCGAAAATGAGTAATTACATCAATCTTATGCCGGTAATCCTTGTGATTCTCGGGGCCATGGTTTCCATTGCCGCGGAACCCTTTATCAAGGACGAAAACAAGCACAAGGTTTTGCCGTGGTCAGCTGCATTCTTCGTGGCGCTTGCCATGGTGTCTTGTGCGCTTCTTTCTCCGGATACGCTTTTCAACCTGTTTGCCATGGATCCTGTCCGTCGCTTGTTGACCGGAGCGGTTCTCTTCTGTGCGCTTCTTGGTATTTCTGGCATCCAGTGGACTCTGGGTCACGAAAAGCACAAGGGCGGCGAACCCTACGGGCTCATGCTTTTGGCTACGGGCGGTGCCCTGCTTATGATCCAGGCCATCGATTACTTGGCCCTGTTCATCGCCATGGAGTTGACCTCTTTCCCGGTGTATGCCCTGGTAGGGCTCCGTCGCAGGAACACTAATTCTTCTGAAGGTGTGTTCAAGTATTTTGTGTCGGGAGCCATCTTCAGCGCTATCTTCCTGTATGGTGTGGCCATGATTTACGGTGCTACGGGTTCTACAAGCTTGTTCGCTAGTGTCATCTTGGGTCGTGAACCTGTTTATGCTATCGGTGTGCTGATGGTGCTTTTCGGCGTGCTGTTCAAGGCGGGTGCCGCTCCGGTTCACTACTGGGTGGCCGACGTCTATACCGGTGCCGCCGTGGCCGTTACGGGCTTTATGGCTGCCGTCGTGAAGGTTGCGGCCCTTGCCGCTCTCGGCTCCATTTGGCTCTCTGTGCTGGTGACAAAGGCTGATACCGCTCCTGCCTGGAACCTGGCCGAACCGGTAACCATTGGTTCCCAATCCGAATCCCTGGGCGTGATGGTGATTATCGTCGCCCTTCTGTCCATGGCCATCGGTGCGTTTGGCGGCCTTGCTCAGAAATCTATCCGTCGTATTTTGGCGTTTTCCGCCGTGATGAATGCGGGCTTTATTCTGCTAGGCGTGTTGCTGCCCGATTATATCGGTTCTGGCAAGGTTCAGCTTGGCCCCATGTTCTATTTCTTGATTACCTACGCCGTGGCCTCTGCCGGTGCTCTTACCGGGGTTGCCTATTTGGCAGGTAAAGACGACAAGAACGAAACCCTGGACGACTTGCAGGGTGCAGGACGCAAGCGCCCCTTCGTGTCGCTGGCGGTGGCCGTGTGCCTTGCCTCGCTGGCCGGGCTCCCTCCTGTTGCAGGGTTCCTTGCTAAGTTCGTGCTCTTTACGGGAGCCTTCTCTGCAGGCATGTCTTGGATTGCGGCGGCGGGCTTTGGTCTTTCTCTGGTGGCGGCGGCCTACTACCTGCGCATCGCCTATGTGCTGTTTGCACCGGCCAAGAAAACTTGCGAATGCAAGTGCCAGTGCGCTGACAATGCGGTCTTTGGCTATATGCTGAAGTTTACCGTAGCTGCAGCGGCCGTGGCCTTGCTGGTGGTGGGTGTGTTCCCGAGCCTCGCTCTGCTGTAAGCGCCATTTCGAACCATAAAAAGCCGGATTTACATCCGGCTTTTTATGCACCGAAGGTGCTCACGAAAATAATCCGCATCACTAAAGCCTTGTAACCTGCGTAAGGTGGATTATTTAAGGCAGTTCCCCGCCAATCAAGGACATTTGCATTTCCTTGATCTCCTTGCAGGCCTTTTCGCCTAGGGCCAGCAGGGCGTCTAGGGTCTTGCGGTCAAAGGAGGCGTGTTCGCCGGTTCCCTGCAGTTCGATGTATTCGGCGGCGTCCCGCATCACGATGTTCATGTCCACGTCGGCGCGGCTGTCTTCTTCGTAGCACAGGTCCAGACGGGGTTCTCCGTCGATGACGCCTACGGAAATGGCACTGATGTTGTGCAGCAGCACTTGTTCCGTAACTTCAATGGTAGGCTTCACCTTCTTGAGGGCGAGAGCCAGTGCCACAAAGCCTCCGATAATACTTGCGGTACGGGTCCCGCCGTCGGCTTCAATCACGTCGCAGTCCACCACCAGGGCATGTTCGCCCAAGGCATTCAGGTTAGCGGCTCCGCGGAGCGAACGGCCTACGAGTCTCTGAATTTCCTGCGTTCGTCCGCTGGCGCCCTTCCGTTCCCGCTCCACCCGCTGGCCTGTACTCTGGGGCAGCAGGGAATATTCGGCAGTAATCCAGCCACGGCCCTTGCCGGCAAGCCACTTGGGTACTTCTGGTAAAAGCGTTGCATTGCACAGCACCCGTGTGTGTCCCATCTCGATAAGCACGGAACCATCTGCACTGGACACGAACCCGGTGGTCATTTTGATTTTTCTCATCTCGTCGTTTTTACGATTGTCGATACGGCTCATGATTATACCTCTTGCTCTTGAATGTAGTAGTTACCAATCTTCCTCAGTATTTGCGGATTCGCATTCCTTTAGCGCCTCTTCGTACAGGCTCTCGAGAGTTTTGCCGACCTTTTCGTATTCATAGGGCCTAATCATTTCGGAAGAGTGCGTTGTGGGGTTGCACATCCTCTTGACATTTAGGGTGTCGCTTTCATTTTCGTATACAACGCCCTGAGGAGAATTCCTGCAGTTGCTTTCGAATACGAATCCAGTGATACTCCAGCTGTCTTCTAGAGTATAGCCGGTTTCATTTGGCGTATAGATCTTGGACACCCAAATGGTATCTTCCGTTCCCGTGGTAATGTTGCTGCAGTGACCATACTTTGCAATGGAGATTTCCCAGGAAGCGTCCGTAATCTTGAAATCGCAGTTGCTTTTCTGGTAGATGTGGCAGTCGAAGTCGAATGGGTCCGAATGTCCCGAACTGTTTGAAGAATCCTTTGTGCCAGTCGCGTCCGGCCCGCTGCCGGAACTGGAGTCGTCGCAGGCGTTGAGGGTGAACGCCGCAAGGGCGACTGTGCTGATTAAGGAAAGTATCTTGACGGTCTTCATACTTAATTCCGTGTTGCTGTCTTCTGTATTTAAATGTAAAAAATGGTGGCTGGGAAAAAAATAGACCCCGAGATTTTTACATCTCGGGGCTTTCGTGGGACCTCCGGGACTTGAACCCGGAACCCGCGGGTTATGAGTCCGCTGCTCTAACCAATTGAGCTAAAGTCCCAGTTCGCCCAAAATTAGTAAATATTTTCCGATGGTCCTGTCCCACTCGTAGTGGAATCCGCTGTAGGCGTTTATCACCGCCTTGTCCCAGTCGGCGCTTTCTTCGTAGTAAACATGCAGGGCGTCTTTCAGCCTGCGCAACATCTGGTGGGGGGCGTTGGCGTCATCCACCAAGAAGGCGTTGGCGCATCCCGAAGTTTCCGGGGCGTAGTCGTCCAGCATGGTGGCCACCCCGACGTTACGTCCGGTAAGGGGGAGTGTTCCTGTGGCGAGAGCCTTCAAGATGATGGAGGTAGACGGCTCCTTCAGGTTTGCCGCGAACAGAATGTCAGAACCGGCCAGCACGTCGCGCAGGGCGCTGGCGCTCTTGGTCTCAATAGGCCTAATCGCCATGATTCCCGGATACTGCTTGGAAACATCCTGGTAGTAGTTCCATTCCGGATCGTCAGGAGCGATGCCCACCACGATAAAGATGTCCTGCTTGGCAATATCCGAAAGGATAGTGGCAAGGGTTTCCGAAGTGTTGCCTGCTTCGGGATCCAGGTGGGCATAGAGGATTGGCTTGTTCCCGACCTCGCACCCCAGTATTCCCTCCAGCTTGGCTCGGGCTTTCTTCTTGGCCTGCTTAATGGGCAACTTGTCCTTGCTGTTGAAGTCCCAAACCTGGTAGCTGACTCCAAACTGCACGCCAATAAGCTTGTCCTGGTTGTGGATCAGGAATCCGCTGAGGCCGCCGGGCAGGTTGGTATTGATCATGGCGTCGCGATAGCCCGGAGAGGGGAATAGCACCTTGTGGGCGTAGCAGATGCCCGCCTTCAAAAGGCTCACCTTGCCCCAGAACTCGTAGCCATCCATGTTGAAATCTTTCCTGGGTAACCCGATGTTCTCGATTTCGCTGGAAGATACGTGGAAATCGTAGGTGATGTTGTGGACCGTAAAGAAGAAGGGAACCTGGCCAAAGGCTTCTTGGTAAACGGTATGGATAAGGGCTCCGGCCAGGGCACCGCCCCATTCGTGGCCGAGAATCGCCTGGCACTTGAAGCCGGTCTCCTTGGCGTAGTCCAGGGCGGCAGAAGCCAGGAAGGCGAACCGGAGGTGGTTGTCGCCATAGGGGAGGTCACCGGGAGGGCCATAAATGTCGGGCCTGCCGAAGTATTCTTCGTTGTAGATGTAGGTGTGGAAGGGGTCTCCTGGAGACTTCCAGATCTCGTAGGGCTTGCCGTGGAGCTTTTCAGTACCGCTAAAAACGCAGCTGTAACCTTCCAGATTCTGCAACAGGGGCTTGTAGAAAGGGGAACAGGTCAGGGCGTTGGCTCCGGCCCTTGCAAAGGCGTAGGTCATCCGGTTTACAGCGGTGGCCAGGGGACTCAGCGTCCGCCAATTTCCGGCCTCTGGACTGACTACCAGGATTTCCATTGATTTTGCCCCTTTTTTAATAAAATTTTACTATTTGTAATAGTAATAGGCCAAATTTATTTAATTAAATTATAATTTGAAAGTCCTAAATCCAAATTTTTCGGATAAAAGGTTTCTTTTTGAACTTAATCTTCGAGGATTTAATAAAATGAAGAAATTGTTAATCGCTGCATTAGCTGCCTCCGTGGCATTTACCATGGTTGGTTGCAAGGGCACCAACGAAAAGCGCGGTGACGAACACCTCAAGGAAGGCCGTTTCCGCAATGCCATCAACTCCTACCTGGAAGCCAAGAAAAAGGGCAGCATGTCCAGCGAGTTCTACGATAACTTCACCCTGGCACTGGTCCGTGCTGCCGAAATCGAAGCCAAGAAGGACCTGAACAGCGACCTCATCAACGGTTACTTCGAAAAGGCCTCCGTGAATATGCCCGAAGTCAAGGAAGACGTGGTGGTGGAAGAATATGTGACTACCCTCGCCAATGTGGGTAAGCAGCAGGCCGCTCAGGAAGGCGTGGATTACAATACCGTCATCAACGCTTTCGCCAAGATTGATACCGCCCTCGCTACCGCCAAGGCCCGTAACGTGGCCGAAGGTGCCGTGAAGGCTATCCGCACCGAAGCGGAAAACGCCTACGTGGCCAAGAACCTCCCCATGGCAAAGGATGAATCGGACCCGGTGGTTCGTGAATACCAGATCATGAAGATTGCCGAAATGGCTCCCGAAAATTCCGAAGTGAAGTCCGTGCTGAACAAGAGCCGTATTGGCACCCGCGGTTACTTCCTCATCTTCGGTGAACAGATTGGCGAACCGGTGAACCGCCGTATCGACAAGTGGGGCTATGTCATGGCTTTCCCCACCATCAAGATCGCTCCGGGCTCTCTCAGCGGCGAACTCCAGTTCTGGGCCTCTACCGGCAACAACACCGAACTTGACCCCTCCAAGATCAAGCTGGTCTCTACCGACGGCAAGGAAGTGATTGCCAAGGCTACCGGCGGTTGGTGCGAAGCCGAAGTCCTGGTAGGCAAGAAGGGTGACGAGAAGATTGAAAAGAAGCAGCAGAAGATCAAGGCTGGCGAAAAGGGCAAGCTCATGAACGAGTTCCAGTGCTCCCTGAACGTGAGCTTCAGCTTCGGCAAGGACTTCGTGCCTGACTACGTGGAATACAAGGACGAATTCGGCATCGGCCGCAAGTTCCTCGGTCAGTAGGATTACAGAGACTAGAATCTAGGGGCTAGAGATTAGTGGTTAGAACCTAGAGACTAGGATTAGAAAATGAAATTTAGAGAGGCGGGATCAGTCCCGCCTCTCTAAATTTATCAAAACTTTTTTGTGTAAAAAAGAAAGCCGGACATAGCGTCCGGCACTTTCTATATCCTACAAATCCTAGACCCTAGATCCTAGACCCTAGATCCTAATTCCTGATCCCTAGAATTCCACCTTGCCGCTGATGCCCAGGGCGAAGTCGGTGTCGAAGTTGTCGCTAAAGTTGTAGCCGAACCAGAACACGATTTCGCTACCCATGGTGGGATACAGGTAGTTGTTCATACCCAGGAAGCTATAGTTGTCGCCATGAACCTCCCTATCTGGGTCGTGATACTCGTAAGACACGCCCATGGTGAATTTCTTGTGGAGGTTGAAACTGGGTTCCACGGCAAACATGTACTGGTCGTCGGTAAACAGCTGGGGTTCTGCTTTGTAATCCTTGTCGGTAATGGTGTAGAAGTAGGTAAATCCCAGGTTGAAGAAGTAGAAGTTGAAGCTGGGTTCCAATAGGAATGAATGGATTCCCTTGCCCTTGTAGGGGTGGAGTCCCCATACGGCGTAGATGCCGTAGTTCAGGTTTTCATAGCTCTTGGAGTAATCCACTTCGGTACCCAGCACGTAGGTGTGGGTGCGGTTGATATGCTGGCCGAACATCCAGTCCAGGCTGGGAGTGAGCACCAGGTGCTCGTTGGCGCGGTTCAGCAGGGGGAACGCATAGGTGGCGAACAGGGCCATGGTATGGTCGGTATCTTCGGAAGCGCCAAAATAGACCTTTCCCTTGCCGTACTTGTCGTTGCCGAATTCTGCGCCCACGCCTCTCAGGCCTTCTTCGCGGGTGATGACCGCATAGCGGGCAGGGTCGCGCCAGTAGTAGTAGTTGAATGCGCCTGCACTGTAGGTCAGGTCACCGAACACCAGGGCCACGGCATGGGTTACGTCCCAGCGGAACTCCACGCCGTCGAAGTTGAATTCCGTAAAGCGTCCACCGTCACCCATGGCGGTAGTCCTTGCCATGTAGTGTCTGCGGGTCTCAGAGGCGTCCTTGTTGCCCGTGCTGTCGGTAACATAGGTGCTGTGGGTGTTGGTCTTTACCGTAATGGAGAATTCTTCATCCATGTGGGCGGTGGCTGCAAGGTCGATATCCTGGTTCGCCGCGTTGGTGGGGTCGAAATCGCTGTCAAAATAGGTGGCATAGTCCGCATTGACTGAGCCGTGAAGTTCCACTTCAGCGGCGAGGGCAAAAGATGCTCCCATCAGGGCCATGGGTAAAAACAGTTTGCGCATAAAAACCTTTCAAAAAAGTACAGGCGTAAAATAGAAATATTTTACCGGGAAAAGTAGCGTATTTGACAAAAGCGCCCCCTCCTTTTTGTATTTTTGACCCGATGAGAAATCTCTTTCTTACATTATTTGCTTTTTTTTGTTTTTTTGCCTCTGCTGCATATGCCTTGACGGCAGACCAGGTCATGAAAAAATCCCAGGACTGGTTCAAGTCGGGCAAGGCCTGGAGTCTTGATTTCAAGCTGCAGCTGTTCTACGCGGATTCTCCGGACATTGTAAGCCAGCAGGGTAAGCTCGTGGTGGCCGAGGGGGACAAGTTCAAGCTGGAACTGGCGGGTATCAAGTTTTATAGCGACGGCGAAAGCATGTGGCAGCACAACGTGGAGCAGAAGCAGGTTTTAATCAAGTTGGTGGAAGACCTGTCCTCTTCGCTGCACCCTTCGGAGCTGTTGTTCAAGTATCTGAACTGCAAGGCCCTGAGCGTTTCGGAAGGTGTGTTTGCCAACCAGAAACTCTGGGTGCTCAAACTGGATCCTTCCAAGTACAAGGGCCAGTTTGTCCAAATGGAGGTTTGGCTCTCTCAAAAGGACTTTTCTCCGGTGCGGCTCTTTACGGTGGACCCTTCGGGCAATTCCAGCTGGTACAACATCGTGAACCTGAAGGTCATGAAAAATGTGTCCGTCGAAGACTTTCGGTACAAGGCCCTGCCCGGGGTAGATGAAATCGACATGCGGTAGGGTGCGCTGTAGCTATGTTTTTTTTGAATAAGGAAATGGCCGGAAAATTTGCGGCGGGAGTGGCCCTGCTCCTGTGCGGGACGGGTGTTGCCTTTGCCGAAGGGGAGACCCTTTTTAGCAACTGGGCGGTAAGTGTAGCTCCTGGGCCTACGGCTGGCCAACTCTGGGTGTATTCCCGCGGTGAGGTAAACCAGGGAGTCGTCCTCTTGAATCTGAACCTGAATGCCTCTGGCAAGATTACGGCAGGTAAGTCCCAGGTGGAACCCGTAGATAACGAATTTTCCGCCGTGCATTACCAGACCTATGCGGACAAGCTTGCGGAACGCAGGCGGTTCCCGATGGAAGTGGCGGGCAACTTGGGAGTGGTACTCCCCATGTTCGGCCTGGACGAAGAGGATCATTTTACGGAACCCCGTGGGTTCTTCTCCCTGAAAGAGTCCGGTTCTGTTCCGACTCCGGTAGATGTTCCCTCTTCGGCAGAGTCCGTCGAAAACCCCATGGACTACGCCGTCAGCGGCTTTGCCTATAGCGAAAAGGCTAAGACTCTGTATGCGGCCCGTGGCCGCCTGGGCATTGTGGAATACGAAATTTCCAAGGGAGCGGGAAATCCGCAAATTGCCGAAAAAATTCTGAGCAAGAAGAATCACCAGTGGGAAAAGTTGCCTTCGGCAGGTTCGGTGGATTTTTCCAAGTACTTGGATGTATTTGACCTGGAATTGAATTCTGAAACGGGGGAGCTGTGGATTGCCTCTTCTGAAGGATTGTGGATGCAATCTGCCTCAGGCTCTATTGCAAGCGCTTCCAAGGCTCTTGAAAAAGAGCGTGTCACCGGCGTGTGGATTGGTGGCAAGCCCTTGCAGGCCATCGTGGAAACATCTGCCCTGAACAAGGGTGTATCTGCCGGAGGACTTTGGCGGAAGGTGTTGGGAACAAAGGACGATTTCAAGAAGGTGGCTTTCTTGGATTCTGCCGGCACCGCCCAGAAAAAAGACGTCTACGACAATGCAGACTATACTGTAACAGGTGTCGCCTTCATGGGTGACAGAGCCTACGTGGGCGTGTGGGTGGCAGGAGGCTCTGTCAGTGGCTACCTGATTCTGGATTCCAAGGGAGTGCGTGCCCACGGACAGGGCTCGGAATCTACGGACCCCTGGCTTCATGGGTTTGAGACCGGGGTGACAGACCGTGATGCCATCATTACTTCTATTACCGAATTTCCCTTGAACGCAAAGACCATGGGCCTTGCCGTTGCTACAGACGGTAACGGGATTTCGGTTTCTGCTGATTCGGGCAAGACCTGGACGCCGGTACTCAACCGTGCGAAGTTGGGCGGTAACTTGGGTTCTGTGCGAATGGTCCCCTCCGTTATTACGGCAGGCGGTGAATCCCTGGTGTCTTACAAGGTGGGCAAGGATTCCAAGATTACTATCGAAGTATTCAGCTACGACATGCGCAAGGTTCGTAAGATTGTGAGCGGTGCTCCACGCTCTGCAGACGAATCCCGCAGTACCAATGCCAAGGAAGATTTCTGGGACGGCATGGACGATGCGGGCAGACCCTGCACCATGGGCATCTATTATGTGCGGGTGAAGGACAACCACGGCCATGTGGGCTGGGGCAAGGTCATGAGCCTGGGAGGCGGCCGATGATGAAAATTTCGGAATTCGGAATTCGGAATTCGGAATTGTTGGCGATAGTCTGTCTTGTTCTGATTTTCTCGACCATGGCTGCTGCAGGTGTAGTCGAAAAGAAAGCCGCCTTGGGCGGTTTTGACGGATTCGTGGAACGCATGGGCGCAGGCACCCGGGAGCTGGGCCGTGGAAATACCGGTTCTGCGGATACTTCTGCCATGCCCGGCGCCTACTGGAACCCGGCCATCCTTGGCTTTAGGCAGAACCTGAACTATACGCTGAACGGCGAAAAGCGCGACTTGGACCGTACCGGCGGTTCCCTTGGAATCGAGTCTCCGGTAGGCAAGCGTATGGGAATCGGTTTTGCCATGCTTTACCGTGGCGACATGGATTTCAAGGTTATCGACGATGACGACCAGACTCTCGGTACGGCAACCCCGTTCTTTTCCATGATGTACCTTGGATTTTCGTACAGGGCCACCCGCAGGGATGCCTTCGGTATCTCCCTTTCCATGAGCTACGACAACATGGACATTGCCGAATACTACGAAGACGAAAATATTGAACTGAATGACGGCTATACCAGCCCGGTTTCGCTGAACCTCGGCTGGCTTAGGCAGTGGAACGAGAAGTGGTCCACTTCGGTGGTCATTCGGAACTTGAGCTTCAGCAAGAACCTGTCCTCTCGCTGGACCAAGACGGTGAGCTCCGACAATTCCGTGCCTTCTACCGAAGGGGTGCGCCCGAAGGTCTTGCAGATCGGGGCGGGTTACCGCTCCAAGGTGATGGGCAAGCCCGTTTACGCCTGGATGGAAGCCCTGGATTACCAGCTGGCGGATACGCTCCTGGTTTTTGACACCCATTGGCACTTGTGGACCGCCCGTGTGGGCTTTGAATGCGAAATCATTACGGACGGGACTATCCGCACGGGTATGGACGACCGGAATTTCATGGTGGGTCTTGGTTACAAGTTCCGCATTCCCATCGCCAAAAAGAAATACCTGTTCGATGTGAACTACGCCCTGACTTACGAATCGGAGGCGGACCTCTGGAACCCCCTGAGTTTTGGCTTGCGAGGCTACATCCCGTGATTTCGGAACTTTGGATAGAGAACGTCCGGAGTCTTGTTTCCAGGGAACTGAAGTTTTCTCCAGGAATCAACGTGGTGGGTGGTCCCAACGGCTGCGGAAAGACCACGGTATTGGAATCTGTCCATCTGCTTTCCCAGGGTTTTTCCTTTCGGGCCCGTGACCTGAAGGAGATGATTTCCTGGAACGGTGACGAGTTTATTCTTCGAGGAAATTTCGAGGATGCCGGTCGCTTGACTGCCCGCGGAATTCGCGTGGGACGAAGAACCTGTGAGGTTCGTGAAAACGGGGAATCCCTCAAGTCGGTGGCGGCTCTTTTCGGGAACTTGCCCGCCGTGGTGATGCAGCCTTCGGATATCGAACTTTTACGCGGGGCTCCAGATGTGCGCAGGCGCTGGCTAGATGAAATCCTTTGCTTCCGTTCGACGGCAAATGCTACGACCTTGCGGAACTACCGGCGAATCTTGCAGCAGCGGAACCAGTGGCTTCGTCAGTTCAAGCGGGAAGGTTCAGCCACCGGCGGTGAAGAACTGTTCCAGGTGCTTACGGACCAGTTGGCCGACCTGGGTGCAAAACTCTGGGCTGCCCGCATAGAACTTTCAAAAGAAATTTCGCCGATTATTACGGCCTATTACCGCAAGCTTTCCAGCGGCATTGACGAAATTACCTGCGCCTACAAGAGTTCCATTCTCAAGGAGCTGGACGCCTTGGACGGTGCGGAATTTCTGGACGATTTCGGGCTTGACCAGGCGGCTTCTTTGACCAACGGGAACGCAGATTGCCTTGCGTCGGACTCTGGAGAATTGAGCGACGGCTCCGTAGATGAAAACGCCCTGCGGGAGGCCTACCGTCGTAAGCTTTCGGGGCTGGAATACGCCGAAAAAATTCAGGGGATTACGCTGTCGGGCCCTCATAAAGATGACCTGGGTGTGCGTATTGGCGATGTGGAGATGCGTTCTTCTGGCTCTCAGGGACAGTGCCGCTGTGCGGCTATCGCCATGCGTTTTGCCGCGGTAGATGTGGCAAGCCGTTACCTGAACAAGCCCATCCTTTTGCTGGACGACGTGTTTGCGGAATTGGACGTGAACCGTCGTGATGCTGTGGCCGCCCTGATTCGACAAAAGCAGTGCCAGGTGATTATCGCCACGCCCGAGCCCGATGAACTGCCGTTCAAGGCGGACAACGAAATAAAACTTCGTCAAGCGTAGCTTGCCTCGCACCCTAAAACAACGAAGACCGCCAGAGCGGTCTTCGTTTCGATTTCTCTTAGATCCTTCGACGCCGAGGCTATGCCTCGTTGCTCAGGATGACACTTCGTGTCACTTCTTCAGCAAATCGCGGATTTCGGTGAGGAGCTTTTCTTCGGCGGACGGCTCTGGCGGTGCAGGCGGCTCGGCCGGTTTTTCTTCTTCCTTTTTGCGCATGTTCTGCACAAAGCCCAGGAACTTCTTCATCACAATGAACACCACGATGGCCACGATCAAGAAGTCCACGATGTTGCCGATGAAGGCACCGTAAGGGATCTGGGCTCCGGAGGCGGTGGTGTAGGTCAGGGCCTTGAGGCCTTCGCCGGCACCTTCTGCACCGAAGCTTGCCACGATGGCGTTCACGCAGGGCATGACGATGTCGTTCACGAAGCTGGTGACGATCTTGCCGAAAGCGCCGCCGATGATAACACCGATGGCCATGTCGACGATGTTGCCCTTGAGGGCGAATGCCTTGAATTCTTCAAGGAGGGATGTTGCTTTTCCTTTGATACCCATAACGGTTCCTTTTGGTTGATGTTTTGGATAAAAATAGTATTGTGGCGACCTTTGGCAAGATGAATTTCTAGATTTTGTGACCTATGTCATGGTTGTTGCTGGCACTTTCCTCTGCGTTTTTCCTGGGTTTCTACGACCTGGCCAAGAAAAAGTCCGTCCAGGGGAATGCGGTGCGCCCCGTGCTGTTCCTTTGCAGCGCATGCTATGCCCTGTTTATGCTGCCTATCCTGGTTTCGGGGCATACCGAAACCCTGGCGCTCCGCGAACATGTTTTCTTGATGGGCAAGGCCTTAATCGTTGGCGGCAGCTGGCTTTTGACCTACAACGCCATCGCCCACATGCCCCTCAGCATTTCGGCCACCATCCGCGCCCTGGCCCCCCTTTTTACCATCGGCATCGCGGTGAGCTTCATGGGGGAGCGGCCTTTCCCCCTGCAGTGGGCGGGGATTGGACTGTGCGTGTTTTCTTACATAGGCCTGAGCCTCGCGGGCCGTAAGGAGATGGGGCATTTCTTCAGCAGCCCCTGGGTCATTTCCATGGTGCTCGGCACTATCCTTGCAGCCTGCAGCGGGGTCTACGACAAACTGATATTGCAGCGGATGGATTTCGACCCTCTGACGGTGCAGGTCTGGTTCAGCTTTTACATGGCCCTGTGGCAGTTCCTGATTTGCGCGGTGACCTGGTACCCGACCCGAAAAAAGACCACGCCCTTCCAGTTCCGCTGGACTTTCCTCCTGGTGGCCCTGCTCCTGATTGTGGCGGACCGCTGTTATTTCATGGCGGTAAGCGACAAGGACGCCCTGATTTCGGTGATTACGGTTTTCCGCCGTTCCAGCGTGTTCATCAGCTTTGTGGCGGGGATTGTTATCTTTAAGGAGCGCAAGAGCAAACTGAAATTCCTTGCGCTGCTGGGAATTGTGGCGGGTCTATGCCTGATTTCCCTCGGGAAAGGCTAGATAGCCGGGGCTCGGTTGAAAACGTATGGCAGGTAAGTGCATCGGTATCACGGGAACCATCGGTTCCGGAAAGTCCTCGGTGGGGGTGTGCCTCCGCCGTCGGGGACTCCCCGTGCTGGACGCAGATGCCTGCGTGCATGAACTTTACCGGGATTGCGATGCCCTGCGCAAGGAACTGGCGGAGGCCTTTGGCCCGGAATGCCTGACCGCCGACGGCGTGAACCGCAAATTCTTTGCGGACCTTATTTTCAAGGACGATGCCGCTCGGGAAAAACTGGAGGCTTTGGTTTATCCCTACCTGACGGACGCGGTGCAGGAATTTTTCGAGTCGCACTCTGGCCCAGCGTTTCTGGAGGCAGCCTTGTTGCACCGCATACCCCAGGTGGTAAAGTTTCTGGACCAGGTGTGGCTGGTGGACGCCCCTGTGAAGGTTCGTCTGGAACGGCTGGTGCTCCGGGGCCTTTCCCGTGAAGATGCCCGCAGGCGTATTGAAACCCAGGGCGACATCGCCGCCCTCTGGCAGGCACGGGGCATTCCGGTCACCAGGATTGAGAACGACGGCTCCCTAGAAAAACTGGAAGAACATGTGAATGTCACCCTGGAGAGCCTTGTAAAGGCTCGATAGGGTCCATGGATTCTATCGCCCTATCGCTATGCTCCAGGGCTCCAGAATGACTCTCTGGATAAAAAAATACCCTCGGCTAAGCCGAGGGCAAATTTTTCTTGAACGGACTTCGATTAGAAGTTGACACCGAACTTGCCGGTCAGGAAGATAGGCATTTCGTCACCGTAGTAGTCGTCGCCGATGCCGAACTTGGCGCTCAGGTCAACATAGAACATCGGGTTGATGGCGATGTTCACGCCGAGGTAGGGGGCAATGCCAAATTTGCCACTTGCATCAGAACCCGGAAGTTCATCGCCGTCATGGGTGGCTTCGCCGAGCCACATGTCGAAGTCAAGTCCGACATACGGGGTGAACATCGGGTTGATGGCGAAGTCGCCTTCCAGGCCGATGTGCAGGTTGTACGGAGGAGAAACTTCGTCGTCGCCTTCGGTACGAATGGCGAGGCCGGCTTCAGAACCGAAGTTCACCATGCCGAAGTTCTGGGAGAACTGGACACCGAAGTAGAGGCCGAGACCGTCCGGGCTCACATCTTCGTCACCGACGGGCAGGTCCACGTCAACGAAGGCGTTCATGATGGGCATGAACTGGTAGCGAACCATCAGAGGAATGTTGTTCAGACCATCGGCCTTCGCATCTTCGCCATCCCAATGGGTGAAAACGGTGTAGGGGAGCTTGACACCCAGTTCCAAGTTCGGGATGACCGTGTAGCGGGCACCAACGAAGAGTCCGAGCGTGTTCCACTTGTCCTGCATCTTGTCGGTGACGCCGACTTCAGCCTGGCCCTTGTGGTTTTCGAGTACCGGGAAGTAGTTCCAGGTAGCGAAGGAAGCAGTAGCGGTCAAAGCGGCCGCGAGAGCGATTTTCTTGAACATGTATGTTCTCCTTGTGTAAGTTGTTGTCTGCCAACAAGATAACAAGAAAAACCCTGTTGTGCAAGACGATGAGTAAAAAATAGTTAAGATTTGGGCTATTTTGTGACCAAATGTATATTTTCCCGATAAAATGAAGGTTTCCTTGCTATATTAGGGACTGAAAAATGGAGTATTTATGAGATGCTTGGTGACCGGCGGTGCCGGATTCTTGGGTAGCCACCTTTGCGAGAGGCTCTTGAACGACGGACACGAGGTCCTGTGCCTGGACAATTACTTCACCGGTCGCCTTCAGAACGTGTCCCATTTACGGGACAACCGTAACTTTGAGCTTATCCGCCACGACGTTACCGAACCCATCCTTTTGGAAGTGGACCGGATTTTCAACTTGGCCTGCCCCGCAAGTCCGGTCCATTACCAGTTCAACCCGGTAAAGACCATCAAGACCAGCGTCATGGGCGCTATCAACATGCTTGGCCTGGCCAAGCGGGTTCATGCCCGCATATTGCAAGCCAGCACCAGCGAGGTCTACGGCGACCCAGCGGTACACCCGCAAAAAGAGGACTACTGGGGAAACGTGAACCCCATCGGTATCCGCAGCTGCTACGACGAGGGCAAGCGCGTTGCCGAAACCCTCTTTATGGATTACCACCGCCAGAACAAAGTGGATATCCGCATTGTGCGCATTTTCAATACCTACGGCCCCCGCATGCTCATGAACGACGGCCGTGTGGTCTCTAACTTTATCGTTCAGGCCCTGAAGGGTGAAGACCTGACTATCTACGGCGATGGTAACCAGACCCGCAGTTTCTGCTACGTGGACGACATGGTAGAAGCCTTTGTCCGCATGATGGACCAGGACGAAATTATCGGGCCAGTGAATGTGGGGAACCCGGGTGAGTTTACTATGCTGGAACTTGCCCAGACCGTGCTGGAATTGACGAATTCCAAAAGCAGAATTGTGTACCAGCCCCTGCCCGGCGACGATCCTAAGATGCGCCGCCCCGATATTAGCCTTGCAAAAAAGGCCCTGGGCTGGGAACCCAAGGTCAACTTGTTCGATGGCCTCCAAAAGACTATCGAATATTTCAAGACTGTGGTTTAACGAGCGTCGTCATGTTCGCCCCCGATCGTGGTCGGGGGTAAACTCCGGCGAACACCCGCTTACTTCACAGCGACTTTATGAGTTTCGGAAACACCTTGCCCTTGGATGCGCACCAGGTAGATTCCCGGCTGTGTGTCTACGGACAAGCTAATGCTACCGTTGGCGTGTCCGTTCCATAGCGTGCTTACGGTGCGGCCTTGCAGGTCAAGCAATTCCACCTTGGACTGACCGTCCAGGCTCACGCTGACGGTATTGTTTGCAAAGTGGAAACTGGAGATGCTCGCGACTGGACGGGGGAGTGCGGCGGGACCGGGTCTGCTTTCGCCAGAGATTGGCGTCCATTCGGGATTGACGGCCCTGAGTTTTTCTCTGAACCATTTACCAGATTCCCGCAAATCACTTTCAGACCAGTTCCCGCTTGCACTGGCGCTTTTTTGCAAGGCGGCAGAAGTTTCATCTTTGTTTACGATACTCCAGGCGGCCCAGCTGAGCTTGCTCTGGTCCAGCCAGTCCCAAAAAGTATTGACCATGGAATAGTTGATAGCTCCATTTCCCGATGCAGGAGTAAGCCCGCATTCAGAAATAAAGAGTGGAAGGGTGTTCATTGCCTGTTTTGCAGTAGGCAGGTAGTTGTTCAAGTGCCAATCTTCCGAAGCGTAGAAATGGAAAACGTAAGCCACGTTGCTGGAGTAGTTGCTTGATAAGGGATTCGAAATTACGGAACTGAGATCTCCGGAATATTTTGGGGTTCCTACGAGAATCAGGTTGTCAGGATCGATGGCACGTATAATGGGAATGATGTATTCTGCGTATGATTTGATTTGTCCCCAATCGTCCGTTCCAGGCTCATTGTAAATCTCGTAAATCACATTGGGGTATTGACTATACTTGGTGGCCATGGCGGTGAAAAAATCCTTTGCTAGTTCCCAACGGTCCTTGCCGTTTTCCTTGGCAGACCTATCATTGGTCCAGTGGCTGTGCCAGTCAATAATGACATAGATTCCCTTGGCAATAGCGGCATCCACGACGGTTTCTACCATGGCTTGATTCTTGGAAGGGTTGTAGGCATAGCCGATTTTATCGTCTCCCCAGTTGTCCTCTACGGCCATTGCTGCCCTGACCAGGTTGGCATGCCAGTCTTCGGCAAGCCAGTTGACCACGCTAGCGTTCCAGTAGTCCCTTGCTTCTTCGGCAATGTTCCAGAAGAAACTCATTCCCCTGAGTTGTGCGGGTTGCCCGTTGGCGCCCACCACCTGGGTGCCCTTGACAGACAAGGCGCCGATATCGTCAATGGGTGCGGCTATAGAAAATCCGATTGCAAGCGCAGTTGCTGCAAAAATCTTGGCTGCTACCTTCATCTTTCTCTCCTGTTTAGTGAAGGAATGTTTAAAATTTAGTTTGAAAGGGCCATCAGGTTAGGCATGTTGCCTGAAACAAGGAGCCCGCACAGGATTTTCATAGATTGCTCAAAATAGGCTTCATTGCCTAATGCTACAGATTCATTCCAATATTCATCGAGTTTTGTTTGTCTTGAGGATTCAGTGACCAGGGATGTCATCAAAGTGGCGACAAAGGTGCTATTATGGTCGCCCCATATGGGATCTCCGCTTCTATGAATTGTTCCGCTCATGGAAGATGCAGGTTTTGAACTTACCCATGCCCCCAGCTTAGATAACATTGTTTCTGCTTTCTTTTCCCCGAACCAGTAAAAGTCCTGTGCTAACCGCCAGGGGGTTCTCGCCGCATCATAGCCGTAATAGCTATCAAGGCCTTTGCCGCTAGCGTCACTCCAGTTGTCAAATAATCCCGTTGAATATTCAGCAGAATTAGTCTCCAGAAGCGCATAGTTTGCATTCATTGCCTTCGTATTCCAGAATGTGGCGTTGTCGGTATCGACGGCAGCGAACAGACGGTAGTATGCCGGAGCGATGTAAGAGGGATTCTTCTTGTCGTTCCAGGCATCGCCAGGTTTGTGAAGTCCGCTTTCCTCGAATTCGTACAGTCTGACATTCTTTAAAAGCGTTTTGGCATCATCCAGGTACTTGTTGTCGCCGAACTGGTAGGCTGCCATAATCAGGGCTGCAGCAACGTCCATTTCGGCATCGGTGGCTGCATTTGCGTTGTTGTTGTAGGGTTGTAAATTTCCAAAGACCCAGTTCATAAGACCGTTTGCATTCTCGCCTGCTTTGTAAAATGCCCATAATTTGTCAAATTGGCTCTGGTAGCTAGTCTCGTTATCGCTAAAGTAGACCATCATTAGCATTCCATAACCAATTCCTTCTGAGACGAATGTATTGGAATTTTCGTCCTTTTCGATAGCGGCATAATTTTCATTTTCTTTATACTTATTGGACAAATAATAACTGAAGGCGGTCTTCAACTGGCTTGCTGCGTTCGTTTTGTCCGAAAGTTGTATTCCGTTCCCGTATGAGGCATTTTGTGGAAATGGGAAATTCACCTTGCCTGAAGCGGCAGGAGTCACAGACGGCGCAGAGGTTATAACAGCTTGGGAAGATTCTGGTTGGGTTGATGATTGCGGGGCTGCTTCCGAACTGGAATAGCTGTTGTCTGCTGACGAAAGATTTTCGAATGGCTGGGAATCGGAGGATGCTCCTGGTCCGGCGGATGCCTCAGAACTGGTTAAATCTGCGGATTGCGACGACGACTCTGTATTGCTCGAACCTTTAGCAAATGAAGAACTTGATTGAGTTAATTCGGAATTCATTGAATCCGAACTAGAGTCGTCCTCTACGGTTATGTTGTTGTTTTCGATTATTTGCGTAGGACTGCTGTCGGAACTACATCCGAACAAAAACGCCAAAAAAGTGATTGCCCAAAATGTCGAAAAAATTTTTACACCCATAACATACCTTCCTTTACAAGAAAAAATAAATAAAAAACGGTCAAATTGAAAATATGACCGTTTTTTGTGAGAAAAAAAGCCGGAAATTCGGGCGATATTACGTTTTTTTGTAACGAAAGGTTCCGAAAATGGTGCCGCAGAACTCAAAGCGGGAGCAATCCCTAGGGCTGGATGTTAATCATGGGAATCATCTTATCATTTCCGTTGACCTGGGGGAGCTTGCCGTCCCATTTTTCAATCCACTTGAGCATCAGGTATTCCTTGCCGTTCTGCTTCTTGAGGGCTTCCATCTGGAGGGCGATGACGGCTGAGTCCGCCTTGGCCTTGGCCACCCGTTGCTCGTTTTGGTAGTCCATCTTGATTTTGATGTTCTTTTCCTTGAGGGCTTCCTGCTCCTGTACTTGCTTGGCCTCAATGGCCTCGTTGAAGGCGCGGCTGAACTGGAATTCTGTAATGGTGAAACCATCAATGATGATATGGGCTCCGGCGGAGTCCAGCTTTGACTTGAGAGCCGATTCCATACGGCTGCGGATTTCTTCACGCTTCTGGAGCATTTCTTCGGGAACGTATTGCGGTGTGATGCCCGTGATGGTTTCCTTGATTTTGGGTTGGAGGACGGTGGCCACATACCGCGTGCCGTACTTGGAATATATCTTATCTACGTTCTGCGGGTCCACATGGTAGTTCACGTTTGTGCCCACATAGACGGTCTGCAAATCCTTGGAGCCGGATTCTATTTTGACGGTTTCCAGCTGGGTACTGACGGGAATGCGGATGACCTCTTTGGTGACGACATTATAGAAGTTGAGGCCCGGTTCAAAGGTCTCGCTGTACTTTCCGAACTGAAGCACTACGCCGCGTTCCGTCTCGTCAATCTGGGCGCACCCTAAAAGGGCTATGGATGCGGCTACCGCTAAAAGAGTTTTTGTTTTCATAACAGTCTCCTTTCTTTCAAATATAAAATCTAGTCGGTAAAACTGTTAGACGTCGTCCAGCATTTTTTCAATCAATTCCATGTTTTCTTCGCAGTATTCCAGCTGCCGGGAAATAATCTTGATGGCGTCTATTTTAATTAGGACGGAGTTATGTGCGCCGTCAACGGCATTGTTTGCCGTAACGCCCGCCAGTTCACGAGTAAAAAAACGGGCCGCATTCCAGAAGAACAGGGCGAAGTTTCGCTTGCCATCGGCACGGCCTTCGAATAGGCACTTGGCGAAATGCCTATATACCAGGTAGGTGAGCAGGCGGGAACTCTCTGTTTCGGTGAAGTAGCCCTGGTCCTCGATAGGGGCGGAACCTGCGGTTTCAATGCGGGTTTTGATGCGGGCAAGGGCTCTGTCCCAAGTGGGGCCGAAACTGACCGTCTTGGCGAGAAGTTCATAAAGGCCCTGGGCGTTTTCAAGCGGAGCGAAAGACTTTTCATTTGTATAGCCTAAGGCTGTGTAAAGCCGTTCGCCAAAGGGCATATTTGAATCGGCGAGAGCCTTGAACATTTGCTCCCTTTCGTAAAGCACTTCGTTCCGGATTTCGATGTCGTCTTCGTCCAGTTCGTCTTCGGATTCATCGCATTCTTCGCTCGTAAAGGTAAGCGCACCTTCGCCTTCAAGCAGGAGCCGTGCGGCCTCTTCACAACAGAGCCCGAGGCCCCGTTCCATGATGTCACCGTAAACTTCTACGAATCGCGGATGTTCCCGGCATATGTCGCAGAGGGAGTTCTCGCCCAGGTTCTTGTAAATTTCGCAGAGATTGTTCTGGTCTAG
The DNA here is from genome assembly GCA_946414025.1 of uncultured Fibrobacter sp. Lineage (GTDB taxonomy): Bacteria > Fibrobacterota > Fibrobacteria > Fibrobacterales > Fibrobacteraceae > Fibrobacter. Next base: position 7,292 of record CAMKMX010000016.1, on the reverse strand, counting down.
AAATGGGCAGCGGTCGTGGGGGAGCAGTCTAAAATGCCCGTCCTCGATGTTGGTCCGGAGCTTGTCGCCAAAGGGCCCTTTTACCTTGCTGTAGGAATCCTGCGAAGTTTTGTCGATGTCGATTTCCCAGCCTACGCAGCAGGTGTCGCTGCAGTGGGAGGCCGTGCATTTGAATTTATCATAAAAATCGGGCTTGCGAAGGATCATGGTCTCAGTACTTTTCTTGTTCTACCTTCTTGAGTACGCGGCAGGGGTTGCCTACGGCAACGACACCCTGCGGGATGGCCCGTGTGACCACGCTCCCCGCCCCGATGACGCTGCCTATACCGATGGTCACGCCTCCGCAAATGGTCACGTTCCCAGCAATCCAGCAGTTGTCCTCGATAGTAATCGGCTTTGCATATTCCAGGTCGGTGAGGCTGCCGTCGGGCTTTTCGAACATGTTGCGTTCTTGCCAACGCAGCGGGTGTATGGGCGTGAGAATCGAAACGTTCGGGCCTATGAATACGTTGCTCCCGATGTTTACCGGAGCGCAATCCAACACGGTGAAGTTGAAATTCGCGTAGCTCTTTTCACCGATGCGGGTATTGCTCCCGTAATCGAAAAAGACGGGTCCTTGCAGGTAAACGCCCCTTGCGGGTGTTGTCTCCAGAATCTGGGCTAGGATTTCCTCCCGGGCCTTGTCGGTTTCCAGAAGGCCGTTGTATTGTTGGCACAGGGCGTGGCATGCGGATCTTCTTGATGCAAGCTCCCTGTCGCTTGGATCGTAAAGTTTGCCGGCAAGCATTTTTTCTTTTTCTGTCATGGCAAGAAAATAAAAAAGTTTGAGAGGTAAGAAACGCCGCGTTACCATCGCCACTTTGTAAAATTCATGACTTACGGGTACTTTGCTCCGGGGACGTTCTTCAGGATTTCTTTCCAGAAGTCGCGGAATTCTTTTTCGGTGACGATGCCGCCGGCGGAAAGTAGGCGGTAGTGTTCGCCTTGCCAGACGTAATCGACGGGGGAGGAGTCAAAGCCGTTGCGCAGGTAAAAGTCGCGGCGGCGATTCCTGCGTTCGAGTTCTTCGGCGTCCTTGGAATCTTCTTCGACTTCAATATCGACGACGATGCGCGTGTCGGGGTGTTGCCTGCGGATGGCCTGCAAGATTTGCGAACCGTATCCGCGACTGCGCAGTTCTGGCACAACCGCGAAATAGACGATGTTCGTGATGCTCCCGTGCGTGATGGAGTTCGAAAACCCGCAGAACATGGGGGTCGCGCCGCTAGCGCCATCTGCCTTGTCGAAAAATGCCCAGAATTCCCGCTTGATTTTGTCGTCGAGCAAATGCTTTATCGGGATGCGTTCGTTCGCCGGGAACGCCGATTCGTACAGCGCTTTGACCTGCGGCAACCACGGAGATTTCTTTGTGACTTCGAAATACTGGAGCATCGGCAGAAAGAATAGGATAATGCGGCTTGCGTGTCAAGCTGTTGAACGCGCTTCGCTGTATTTTAGTGTATATTTACCTACATGAAATCGTTTGAAAATAAAGTGGTGGTGGTGACGGGCGGGGCGCACGGGATTGGCGCTACCATCGTGAGTGAATTCGAGAAAGAGGGCGCGAAGGTCGCCTACATCGACATTCGCGAGAATCCCTGCTTTGTCGGGGACCTCTCCAAGAAGGAAGTCCTCGAAAAGTTTGCGCAGTTCGTGATTGAAAAGTACGGGCACGTGGATGTGCTGGTGAACAACGCGCTCCCGCTGATGAAGGGCATTGACGAGTGCAGCTACGAGGAATTCAGCTATGCGCTGGCCGTGGGCGTGACGGCCCCGTTCTATCTCGCGAAACTTTTCGCGCCGCATTTTGGGTCGGGTGCAAGTATTATAAACATTTCTTCGAGCCGCGACCGCATGAGTCAACCGCAAACGGAAAGCTATACGGCGGCGAAGGGTGGGATTGCTGCCCTCACGCATGCGCTTGCCGTGAGTTTTGCGGGCCGCGTGCGCGTGAATTCCATTTCGCCGGGCTGGATAGATACGGATTTCAAGGTTTACGAAGGTCCCGACGCCACACAGCAGCCCGCGGGCCGCGTCGGGAACCCCTTGGACATCGCGAACATGGTGCTTTACCTCGCGAGCGACAAGGCCGGCTTCATCACCGGCGAAAACATCTGCATCGACGGCGGCATGACCCGCCAGATGGTCTACCACAACGATTGCGGCTGGAAATTTGAAGGGTAAAATGCGGAAAATGCGGAAAAACTTGCATTATTCGTATGAAAAATGCAGAAACTATTGCAAAATTGATATGAATAATGTAGATTTTGGAGCATGGAACGCGAAATACTGAAAAATTTCATAGAATGGATGTCTGAGCCTGGGCGTAAGCCGCTGGTGGTGACCGGGGTGCGTCAGTGCGGAAAAACCTACGCAATCAAGGATTTTGGGAACCGTTTTTTTGAAAACCTGGCGTATTTCAATTTCGAGGGAAATACTGCCCTGCAGTCCATCTTCGAGTACGATTTCGATGTCACTCGCATTGTGATGGAACTGGAGCGCTATTCTAAGCAGAAAATTACGGATGGGAAGACGCTTGTCTTTTTCGACGAAATCCAGGCGTGCCCCAAGGCCATAACGAGCCTGAAGTATTTCTGCGAAGATCGTTCCGGGCTTCATGTGATTGCCGCTGGATCTCTCCTGGGAGTGGTTATCCGCAAGTCGGAAATTTCGTTCCCTGTGGGGAAGGTGGAACGTCTGCAGATGTTCCCCATGAGTTTTGAGGAATTCTTGATGGCGATTGATGACGGCCGGTCCTTGCTCGAAGGTCTTTCGAACTATGACCTGCGTCGTGCGCTGCCGGAAATGTACGCCATTCCGTTACAGAATTATCTAAAACTTTATTACGTTGTCGGCGGTATGCCCGCTGCGGTAGCGTCGTTTGTACAGGAAAATGATTTTGAAAAAGTGGACCGAATCCTGAAAAACATTCTTTTGGATTATGGGGACGATTTTTCAAAGCATGCTCCTCCATCGGATATTCCGAAACTAGGGCTTATTTGGGATTCCGTTCCCAAGCAACTGGCAAAGGACAACAACAAGTTCATGTTCTCACATGTGAAGGCGGGCAAGCGTGCTGCTGATTTGGAAGATGCGCTGCAATGGCTTTTTAATGCGGGACTTTTGCACAAACTAGAATGTGTGACGAATGCGGAACTGCCGCTGTCGAACAATGCCAACGGCACGGTTTTCAAGGTCTATATGAGCGATGTCGGGTTGTTGCGTGTGAAGTCTGGAATTGACGCCAGCACGATTCTTGAAGAGACACCGCTGTACGCAACTTTCAAGGGTGCGTTTACGGAAAACTATGTAATGAATGAACTTGTGAAGCAGGGGCTGCACCCTTATTTCTGGCGGTCCGGAAACAAGGCTGAACTCGATTTTCTGATTGAAATTAAAAACGAGTTGATGCCGATCGAAGTCAAGGCGGAAGAGCACACGAAAGCGAAGAGCTATGGAGTCTTTTGCAAGAGGTTCTCGCCTAAGAAAGGATTCGTACTTTCGCAAAAGAATATCGCCGTGACGAATGACGGACAAACGGAAACACTGCATTTGCCGCTTTACCTGTGCGGAAAGATGTTCCGTTGATCGTGATGGACGGCGGCGAACACTGGTTCCACACCGCTATATTAATAAAACCATTTAAAGGTGTAAAATCTATTATTTTTACAAAATATACCCCTTTAACCTTGATTTTTGTCTAGTAATAGGGTATATTTAGGGTATGAGTGCCAAGAATTTTGCCAGGGAATGCTATCTCAAGAAAATCCGCGGTTTTTATCGCGATTGCGGGATAATCAAGGTCATTACGGGAGTGCGCCGCTGCGGAAAGTCTAGCCTGATGGAGACTATCGCACAGGAACTCTCCGATTCGGGTGTCGCTTCCGAGAACATCATCTATCTCGACCTCGACAAGCGGGGCTACAAGAAAATCAAGACCGCCGATCAGTTGGAAAAATGCATCGAAGAGCATGCCGGTGCACAAGGGACCAAGTTCCTGTTCATCGATGAAATTCAGAATGTCAAGAATTTCGAGGAGGTCATCAACGCATTCAGGGCGGAAGGCGATTTTTCCATATTCATTACGGGTTCAAATTCCTACCTCTTAAGCGGCGAACTGGTCACCAAACTGACTGGCCGGTACATCGAGTTCGAAATGTTCCCGCTCAATTTCCAGGAATACTTGGGAATGAAGCGTTTCTTCGGCAAAGCAGTCAGCCAAAATCTGGTGGAAGAGTTCGATAAGTTTCTTGTAGAGGGAGGCTTTCCGAAGGCGGTGCAATACGATTCTGCGCAAGACAAGAAGGCGTATATTGAAAGCGTGATTACTGAAATTTTTGAGAAGGATATTAAGCGTCGTGTAAAAATCCGCAATGTGTCGGTGTTCAACAAGATTCGGAACTACATGATAAACAACTTCGGTGCGACAACGAGCCTTACCAACATGCTTGAAGACTTGCGTAAGAACGGCTCCGACATCAAGCGGGAAACCTTGAACAGGTACATCCAGATTTTGGTCGATTCGAAAATCCTCTACGAGTGCAACCGCTTCGACATGAAATCGCGAAGGTCTATCGCAGGCGAAAAGAAATACTACTTGGCCGATGTGGGATTTTACTACGCGACCAATACCGACAACCGCATAAATTACGGCCCCGTCATGGAGAACGTTTTTTACGCCTACGCCAAATCGAACGGTTATAGCGTGAGTGTCGGGCGCATTGGAAAGCTGGAGTGCGACTTTATTCTGCAAAAGGATTTTTCGGAGTACAGTTACGTGCAGGTCTGCATGACGATGATGGATAGCCGAAAGACCGAGGACCGCGAATATGCCCCGCTGGAGAAAATTCGGGACAATTATGCGAAGTACGTGCTGACTCGAAATGACGTTATCCAGCATCGGAACGGGATTGTCCACAAGAATATGCCCGAGATGATGAATGACGGGGAATTGCCGTAGGTTGACTTTTCTGAGATTGCCCGCCGATTGGGAATCCCGCAACCCCTCTTTGCTGCGTATGTAAATGGTACGAAAAAGCCATCTTCGGCAAGAAAGAAACTCATTGACGAGGAATTGCGCCGTATCGGCAAGGAATTGCTGAAAACCGTGGCTTAGGGGCTTATCGCCTCAAAAAATTTAGTCGTCCGTGATGTGCGGACGACTTTTGTGGCGTGAATTATTACGCTTGAATTTAATTGTCATTGATGCGGGGAATATCATCGGCTGTTAATATGTTTAGCCCGCTACTCTTTTCTGCTGTTAGTGCAAGTCGGTTAGCTTGATTTTCAAGAATTTTCTCAAAGAGATTTCTAACAAATCGAGCGTTTCCAAAGTGTTTGTTTTTGTGAGTGACGCTATGCTTTAGAAAATCTTGTATTTTGTTTTTAAAACCATCTGAGAATGTATACGAATAATTTTGGGCCGTTCTTTTGAGAATTTCGTATAGTTCTTCTTCCGTATAATCAGGGAAATTGATAAAACGATTGAAACGTGATTGCAAGCCAGGATTAGAATTGATGAAATCTTGCATTTCTTCTGTATAGCCAGCTACAATCACGACCAAACGATCTCTGTCGTCTTCCATTCTTTTTAATAAGGTGTCGATTGATTCTTGACCAAAGTCATTTTCACTACCTCTTGATAGGGTGTATGCTTCGTCAATAAAGAGAACGCCATCAATAGCACTATCAATAACTTTGTTTGTTTTTATGGCTGTTTGTCCAACATATTCAGCAACCATTTTAGATCTGTCAACTTCTACCAAGTGACCGCTTTTTAGAAGTCCAAGTTCTTTATATATGTTCGCTATGATGCGGGCAACGGTGGTTTTTCCTGTTCCAGGGTTGCCTGTAAAAACGAGATGTAAGGAAAGCTGAGGAATCTTGCATCCTTGCTTTTTTCGAAGTGTTTGAACTTCAAGGAAATTTTTAAAAGTCTCGATTTCTTTTTTTACAGTATTTAAACCGATGAGTTCGTTTAATTCCTCTTGACTTTCTGATTCTTCTTTTAAATGGATGTTTTTTATTGATTCAAAATATTTTTTTTGTTCTGCGTTTGGTTCTGGAGAAAGAAAAAGTAGACATTGAGTGTAATATTTTAAAAAATCGCTGTAGATATGGGCTAGTTCTGAATCTTTTATGAGAGGGTATATTAAAGAGAGTGTTTTGTTTTTGAATGAAGATTGTTCTATTTGTTCTACAATCAGTAAAGCTTCGATTATTTGGTTTTGAATGTTTTTTTCTTCCAAATACACTTCGTTAAGTCCAGCATAACAAAAACCTTCTTCAGAAAGATTCATTAAAAAATTTGCCAAGATAAAGCTTTCATCAGAGTTAAAACTGAACTTGTAGTTCATTTTCTTTAAAATATGCAACATGTCTGCACTCATAAGAAAAATTATTTTAAGTTCTGCTGAGCTGTCTATATTCTCATTTTCATAATTTAGATTGACCGATTTCTTCAATGCAAATTTGAAGTCTGCGTTACCTGCCAGATGTTCCAGCAAAGAATTGGCAAGTTTCGCTATTTCAAATAAATCATTTCTTGTCGGTTTCGTTATTGTGAAATCGGAAAACTCTGAATCTACGACAGGTGGCTCGATTTCTGCGGAATCGTTTTCAATATGTTCGACTTCGTAATTCTTATAATACGAGCGTAATTTAAAGGAGATTGACAACAGTATTAAAAAGATGGCAGAAACCTTTATTCCTGCATGGATTCCTTCGCTAAACGATGCTATGGCGTAAATGGCCAGGAAAAAATCAAATATGCTCAAAAAGACGAACAATATAAAAGCGGTATAATACTTAAATGCGCCCATCATTTTTCCTTTGGTATATTGAAAGAAAAATATTCAGCCATATATAGTCTAAATATAGCCAATGTTCCCAAATTTCGGCATTTGAGACGGGGGTTTTAGGGGGTGTCCCCCTAGGCGAGGGGGTAGGTCGAGCGCGGCTCGGCCGAGGGGGAGACGTCCCCCTTTTGTGTAAAAAGCACTGGATCCTTCCTCCCTGTGGTCGTCAGGATGACGCGCAGGGTGGATTCTATCGCCCTTGACAGGGCTCCAGAATGACATCTTAAGTGTTCACAACAAGTTTTTACGCTTTTCTTGTGCAATTCCTAACCACTAACCACTGTTTACTAACCACTTCTCTCGTCTCTCGTCTCTCGCCTCTCGTCTAAAATGCTATCTTTCCCCCCGGAAACATTCTAATTAACAGAGGTTCAAAAAATGAATTATTTCAATTCT
>CAMKMX010000015.1 GCA_946414025.1 uncultured Fibrobacter sp. | reverse complement strand
ACGGCGTCGATGCCCTGCACTCTATCGTGCAGATGCCCCCGGGAATCCCGGTGGCCACGGTCGGCATCGGCAACGGCAAGAACGCCGGTTACCTCGCCGCCCACATCGTCGCCCTCTCTGACGCAAGCGTCCGCGAAAAGCTTGTCGCTTACCGCAAGGGCCTCGGAGACATCGAAGGCTAGTGGTTAGTGGTTGGTGGTTAGTGGTTGGGAATAGCACTAAGTTTTGCTTCAAGGTCGCCGCGCTTGTGGCGGTCTTTGTTGCTGCATGTTTTGCCGGTGAACCGAACCTGCCGGAGATCCAAGCCCCGTGGATGAAGGGCGAAAAGCTGACATTCAGTCTTAGCTGGGGATTTGTCACGGCTGGCTATGCGACGTTAGAAGTCAAGCCGTTAGCCGATGGTAAAACAGAGTTCCTCACTTTTGCTACCGGCAACAAGACCATCAACAAGATTTACCCAGTGGCCGACACCATCTACACCCGCGTGCGCAATAAAGGTCTCATGACCGAGGTTTTCCGCAAACGGCTTCATGAAGGCAAGTTCCATAATACTTCTGTGATTCGTTTCGACCGTAAGGGCGAGACGGCCTGGCTTTCGGACACCGTCTTTACTGACATGAAAACCCGCAAGGTCAAACGCTCCGCCGACACGGCCGTTTCCATCCAGGGTGCAGAACACAGTATCATGTCGGCATTCTATTATGTGCGGACCATGCCCCTGACGGTTGGCGATACCAGTCGTTTTTCGGCGGTTAGCGGAAAAAAACGGTACGAACTGAAGGTGGTGGTCCATGGTCACGAAACCTTGAAAACGGACTTCGGCAAGCTCCAGACCATCAAGGTGGAGCCCATGCTGGATGGGGATGGCATCTTTAACTCCAAGGGGCGAATCTTTATCTGGTTTACCGACGATGACCGCCGTATTCCGGTCCTGATGGAGTGCGAAATAGCCCTTGGGTCCATAAAAGCGAGGCTAATCGAGCAAAAATAGGACGGAATAATGGATAAAATTCTCGTTTTTTACGAAAAATCAAAGGATAAAGCAACTTTTACACTTGAGAACTGAAAAAAACGGCTAAAAAAAGTTATATTCCAAAGACGATTTATAATCAGAGGCGTTATGCTTAAAAAAATGTGTTTGACTTTGTGCTTGACTGCGTTTCTCGCGTGGGCACAAGATGATGAATTTGATGATAGCGACTTTGTTTCTGCGGGAAACTCTGCTACGACTACTGAAGCATCTGGCGGGTCGGGTGATGAATTTGAAGAAGCCGAGGATTCTTACGTAAGCCGTTCCAAAAGGGAAGACATGGAGGCTCGCAAGAAATTCGAAGAAGATCAGCGAGCTGACGAATACGCGAACTCCGAGCGTCGTCGTGACTGGTTGAAGGACCGCTTGATGCTCGAAATAGGTATGGGTGCTCGTACTCCGTTCATGGGCGAGACCGGTATGGGTATGGGTTTTGGTGCTGGCGTTGAGTACATCACCCGTTGGCATGTCGGTGCATACGCGTCTTTCGGCTTTTTGCCTAAGGGTACTGACAACGACTTTGATGATATTGAATTGGAAGGTGGTACGGGATACAAGTTCGGTTTGAACTATTATCTGTTCCCCAAGAATCCGCTTCATCTCGGTATTTCTGCGTCCTACGGTACGGTTTACTTTGATCACGATGTCAAGCCGGATGACGGCGTGCGTCCGTTGATTACGGTAAATGGTTTCCAGTTTGACGCTCTTATCGCTTACCTCACGAACGAGTGGTATTATCTGCAGTTCTCTGTTGGTTTTTACTACGCTCCCGAATTGGGCAATCCCAAGGATGATAACGTGAGCTTCACATACGACAAGATTCACAACGAATGGGTGTCGAAAGTCGTTAATAAAGATGGTATGAGTAAGACGGGCATCGTCTTTGGTATTACTATCGGTTACGCTCTGCCGGAGCTCTTCCCGGATGATACGGAAAAGCGCCGTCGTGAACGTGAAAAGGAACGTGAACGTTCCGGCAAGTAAAAAAGAAGTAGCCCACAAATGTGGGCTTTCTTTTTACTATCTTTTGGCCGCTTAAGCCTGTGTAGCTCAGTTTGGATAGTTCGACCACCGAGCAAGGCGAGAGAAATGGGCAAACCAGTTTGTCCATTTCCGAGCCGAGAGGTGGGTATTTAAATCGAAGATTTAAATACAATCGCATCACAGGATTTACTATATTTGCTCACACTTGCCTGTGTAGCTCAGTTTGGATAGAGTGCTTCCCTCCGAAGGAAGAGGTCATGCGTTCGAATCGCATCACAGGTATAAAAAAGGTCCCGTATGGGACTTTTTTTATACCTGTGATTTAGAAGAGAATGCAACGTTCGACCACCTGCCAGGGCGAGTGAAACGGGCAAGCTCGCTTGCCCACTTCCGAGCCCAAAGGTGGAAATTTAATCGAAGATTAAATTTAATCGCATCACATTAATTTAACTACTAACTCATGCGGCTCTGCATCTACCACCAGTGCATCGCGGAACTCGCCTACATCGGCATCGCCTTCTAGGACCTTCACGATGTCATCGTTTTCCATGGAGTTGCCTTCGGTGCGTCCGTAGAAATGGTATTCGCTTTCTTCGGCAACCTGGTCGATAATAACGCGGACGGTCTTTCCGATCATTGCCTCGGCGTGTTCGGCATCAAGTTCTTCCTGCAGGTCGGTGACGGCGTCGAGTCTTGCGCGGGCCTCGCTCTCGTCAACGGAGGGCAAATCCATCTCCATCACGGGAGTACCTTCTTCAGGGCTGAACACGAATCCGCCCAAGTGGTCGAATTGGATGTCTTCTAAGAGTTCCATCAGCTCTTCGAAGTCCTCGTGTGTTTCACCGGGGAACCCGACTAGAACCGTGGTGCGGAGCGTAACTCCCGGAATGCGCTCGCGAATCCTGTGCAGAATATCGACAAGCTCTTTCTTGCGATAGTTGCGCTTCATATTCTTGAGTACATTGTCGCTGGCGTGCTGGATAGGCATATCCACGTACTTCACCAGGCGCGGTTCGCTTGCCATCAGGTCCAAAAGTTCATCGTCCACGAACATCGGGTACCAGTAGAGCGTACGGATCCACGGAATGTTCGTGTTGTCGAGAATGGCACGTAAAAGTTGGGCGAGCGTGCCGCCCTTCTTGCCTTTTTCGCGACCGAAGTATGTGGTGTCTTGGGCAATGAGCGTGATTTCTTTGGCGCCCTGGACTTCCAGTTCCTTGGCTTCTGCAACAATGTCTTCGATGCTGCGCGACACCTGCTTCCCACGGATGAGCGGGATGGCGCAGTAGGCGCAACGGCGGTTGCATCCTTCGGCAATTTTCAGATAGGCGTGATGCTTGAACCCGCCCAGGTTCATGCGCGGCAGGTTTTCGGCATCGCAGCTTCGCGGAGCGACAACGCCCATCTTTTTCAGCAGCTCACCCGGCTTGTAGGTGCCCACCCAGTAATCGACTTCGGGCAGTTCCTTTACGAGTTCGTCGCCGTAGCGGCCCGAAAGGCAGCCCGACACAATCAGCTTCTGCTTGGGCTTCTTGCCGTTAATTTGTGCGAGAATCGCATTGATGGATTCTTCCTTGGCAGCTTCAATGAATCCGCAGGTGTTCACCAAAATATAGTCCGCCTTGGCAGCACTGTCGCAGGTCGCAAAACCTGCGTGCAGCATCTCACCGACCAGGTTTTCTGCATCAACCTGGTTCTTGGCGCATCCTAAATGGACTACAAAAACTTTAGGCTTTTTAGTAGGCATGAATGCAAATTTAGAATTTTAGATTCCGATATAAAAAAACACGCTTCGTGCGGACGAAACGTGTTTGCGTAATTGTACAAGAAAAACTAAGTGACGTGTTTATTCCCAGTCGTCATCAACAGCGGGCTGAGCGGCAGGCTTAGCGGCAGGAGCAGGCTGAGCGGCGGGAGCCGGTTGTGCAGCAGGCTTAGCGGCAGGAGCAGGCTGGGCGGCAGGAGCCGGTTGTGCAGCGGGCTTAGCGGCAGGAGCAGGCTGGGCGGCGGGAGCCGGTTGAGCAGCGGGCTTGGCAGCAGGAGCGGGCTGGGCGGCAGGAGCCGGTTGGGCAGCGGGCTTAGCCGCAGGAGCGGGCTGGGCGGCGGGAGCCGGTTGTGCAGCAGGCTTGGCCGCAGGAGCAGGCTGGGCGGCGGGAGCCGGTTGTGCAGCAGGCTTGGCCGCAGGAGCGGGCTGGGCGGCGGGAGCCGGTTGAGCAGCAGGCTTAGCGGCAGGAGCAGGCTGGGCGGCGGGAGCCGGTTGAGCAGCAGGCTTAGCGGCAGGAGCAGGCTGGGCGGCAGGAGCCGGTTGAGCAGCGGGCTGAGCGGCAGGTTGTGCTGCTGGGGCAGGTGCTGCAGATTCATCGTCAGAACCCGGCTTGCCGACTTCGTCGTTGTTGCAGTTATCGACCCACCAGCCGAAGTTCAGCTGGGCCAAAACGTCTTGACCGTAGGCCTGGGCCCTTTGAATCGTGGAGAAATAGCCGATACGGACGCGGTAGAACGTACCTTCCAGTTCACCCGGATTTTCCACTTCCACCACGTAGGCTTCGATATCCTGTTCTGCAAGTTTCTTGACGATGGCATCGGCAGCCTTCTTGGAGGACTGGATGCTGACCTGAATCACGTACTGGCCGTCTTCTTCGGGCTTGACGCTACCCGGGGGGAGCTGCACCTTTTCGGCCTTGGCAGCCTTGCCCTTCTTTGCGGAAAGGGACTGGATGGGCACCAGTTCGGGCTCGTCCGCTGCCGGAGCTTTGGCCTCGGCGGCCTTGGCGGGCCTCTTGATGGTCATCTGGGGAACGACATCGTCTTCGCTGCTATCGCATGCAGTCAGCATAAAGCAGGCAAAAGCTGCGGTAATCAGGGTGGAAATCGAAAGTGATTTCATTGAAATCTCCGTTTTTCTTGTTAAAATCTCCAAAAGCACGCTTTTGGCTGTGTTCTGCCATAATATACATAAGTCTTTGTCAATCCGCAAGTTATAAATGCAGAAAATGCGCAAAAATGTACTCTCCCTTGACGAATTTCGGCTAGTTAAATATATTTGGCTATCCAAAAACGAATTACCAACTCAACCAAAGGATCATCGTGATCGGCGTAATTGTTAAGTCCAACGAACCTTTTGAACGCGCTCTCAAGCGTTTCACCAAGTCCTGCGAAAAGAACGGCATCATTTCCGATGTCAAGAAGCGCCAGCGCTTCGAAAAGCCTTCCGAAGAAAAGAAGCGCATCGAAACTGCCGCCCGTCGCAAGCGCCTCAAGGAAATCGCTGACCAGAACCGCAAGCGTCTCTACTAATCTGTAGCGGGGCATCCGGGGCTGTCGGTCTGACCGGTCCCGGAAATCATAGGGTTTTGATTTGAAATGAGTCGCCGGTCCACCACCGGTGGCTCGTTGCGTGTTTTTAGAGCTTTAACCAAGACGCCAGGAGCGGGGCGTAAACCGCCAAGGGAAACTATGAGCAGTGCATTGCTGACAAAAATCAAGGACGATATCAAGACCGCCATGAAGGCCCACGACGCCGAAACTCTCGGAACGCTCCGGACTCTCCATTCCGACATCAAGAACGAGGCCATGAAGTCTGGCGCCACACCTGCCCAGATCGAAGAAACCATTACCGACGAAATGTGCGTCGATGTTCTCGCCCGTAGCGTCAAGCAAAAGCAAGAAGCTATCGACATCCTCACGAAGGGCGGCTTTACAGACAAAATTCCTGCCGAAGAAGCCTGCATCGCCCTTTACCGCAAGTACATGCCGGCAGAAATGACCGAAGACGAGGTCAAGGCCCTCATCGCGGAAATCAAGGCCGCCACCGGTGCCTCTAGCCCGAAAGACATGGGCAAGATCATGAAGGAACTCTCCCCGAAGGTCAAGGGCCGCTTTGACGCCAAGCGCGCTTCTGCTCTCGTGCAAGAAGCCCTTAAATAGCTTTGAGGTGTGAGGTCGGCACGTTGTGCCTTTGAGGTATGAGAAGGGGAAAGCCTTCCCCTGATTGCAGCCGCGGCTCCTACTTGATGTCACCCTGGAGGGAGCCTTGCGACCGATAGGGTCCACGCCGCGTCTTCCATCACCCCTTCCCCTAGGGGCTCAGCCCCTAACACCCCGCTGTCATCCCCGCGCAGGCGGGGATCTTTTTTTGATTCTTATATTTACGCCCATGCCCACCTCCCAATCCAAAATCCAGGAACTGGAGCTGCTCTACAAGATCAGTTCCATTCTGAACCAGACCCTCGATTTCGAGAGCGTCGCGCACCCGATTCTGGAAGTGGTGGAATCGACGATGGGCGTGGAACATGCGACGCTTACGCTTTACAACCGCCACACCGGAGAAATCTCCATTGAAATCGCCGAGGGCTTGAGCAGTCGCCAGGCGCGCAAGGGCCGCTACAAGGTGGGTGAGGGCATTACCGGCCGCGTCGTGGAAACGGGCAAGCCGATTATCATTCCCTCGGTCGCAAAAGACCCGGACTTCCTGGACCGCACGGGTCGCGGCAAGACGGAGGACAAGGCGTTCCTCTGCGTGCCTGTGATTATGGAGCATCAGGTGATTGGTGCCTTCAGTGCCGACGTGCAGAACCCGGTGGAAGAAGAACTTCCCGAAAAGCTCCGTCTGCTGGAAATCATCGCGCAGATGCTTGCGGCTGCCGTGAAGCTCCGTCGCGAAGCCCGCGAAGAAAATGAACTCCTTAAGGCCGAAAACGAGCGCTTGACATTGGAACTCAAGGACCGTTTCCAGCCCGACAACATCATCGGGCGTTCCAGCGAGATGCAGCGCGTGTATGCGCAGATTGACCAGGTTTCAAAGAGCCCCCTACCCGCGCTCATCGTGGGCGAGGTGGGTACGGGCAAGGGGCTCGTAGCCGAAGCCATCCATTACCGTTCCGACCGCAACATGGGTCCGTTCGTCCGTGTCCATTGCGCCTCCATGCCGGAATCGGTACTTGACCGCGAACTGTTCGGCAGCGTGCGTGGCGCCCTCGTGGGTGTGTTCGCCGAAACTCCCGGCCGTGTAGAACAGGCCGAGGGCGGCACGCTGTTCCTTGACGAAGTGGGCGAACTTTCTCCGAACCTTCAGGTGAAACTCCTGCGCCTGTTGCAGAATGGCGAGGTGGAACGCATTGGCGCCCGCATCCCCAAGAAGGTGAACGTGCGCGTGATTGCGGCCACCACCAAGAACCTGCAGCAGATGGTCGAAGAAGGAACCTTCCGCGAAGACCTCTATTACCAGCTGCACATCTTCCCGATTTACGTGCCGCCGCTCAGGAATCGCAAGACAGACATCGTGCTCCTGGCGGACCACTTTGTGGAGCATTACTGTCGCATCGTGGGCAAGAACGTGCGCCGGCTTGCCCGCACCACCATCAACATGCTCATGAGTTACCCGTGGCCCGGAAACGTGCGCGAACTCGAAAACGGAATCGAGCGTGCCGTTCTCGTTGCCGATGAAGACGTCATCTACCCGCACCATTTCCCGACCACGCTGCAGACCGCCGAAACGAGCGGAACTCCGGTGAACGGCAACCTGAAACTCATGGTAGAAGCCTACGAGAAGGACATCATCTGCGACGCCCTTAAAAGTTCCAAGGGTAAGGTTGCTGCTGCGGCCCGTAGCCTTTCCACTACGCCACGTATCATTACGTACAAAATAAATCAACTCGGAATAGATTTGGGATCCTTCGCTAAATAGATTGTTAATTCTTGCCTAAATTACTCAATTATACGATTTATTGCCCCCATCTTACTTCCTATTATCCATTTCCTATTGCCTACTAATTCTATATTTTTCCTTTGAGAATCACCCTAACCCTTAGATCCTAGCCTCTAACCTCTAAATCCTAAAATGCAATTCCGTCCTGTAAAAGAACAGCTTGAAATTTTGATGCGCGGCGTTATCGATGTTGTGCCGCAAGAAGAACTTGAAAAGAAACTCCAGAAGTCCTACGATACCGGAGTCCCCCTCCGTATCAAGATGGGTGTCGATCCGACCGCCCCGGACGTGCACTTCGGCCACACGGTCGTGATGCGCAAGCTCCGCCAGTTCCAGGACTTGGGACACACGGTTGTGCTCATCGTGGGTGACTACACCGCCCAGATTGGTGACCCCAGCGGCCGCAACAAGGCCCGCCCGCGCCTCACCCACGAGCAGGTGCTCGAGAATGCGAAGGAATACCAGGAACAGTTCTTCAAGGTCGTCCGCCGCGATCAGGTGGAAATCCACTACAACGGCGAATGGTTCTCTAAGCTTCCGTTCAGCAAGGTGACCGAACTCATGGGCCAGTTCACTGTGGCCCAGATGCTTGAACGCGAAGACTTCCACAACCGCTACACGGCAAATACGCCCATCAGCCTGCATGAATTCATGTACCCCATGATGCAGGGCTACGATTCCGTAGCTATTAAGAGCGACGTGGAACTCGGCGGTACCGACCAGAAGTTCAACGTGCTTCGCGGTCGTGACTTGCAGCTTTTCGAAGGCATGGAACCGCAGATCGGCCTCTTCATGCCTATCCTTCTCGGTACCGACGGCAAGGTCAAGATGAGTAAGTCCATCGGCAACTATGTGGGCCTGAACGAGCCCGCCGACGTGATGTACCACAAGATTTACAGCCTCGCCGACAGCATCGTCGAGAACTGGTTCGAACTTCTCACCAACATCCCGCTCGAAGAAATAAAGCAGATGATGGCGGACATTGCCGCAGGCAAGATGAACCCTAACGATGCCAAGCACCGCCTCGCTATCGACATCGTGACGCAGTACTACGGCGCAGAAGCCGCCGAGGCCGCCGCTGCCAAGGAACGCGAAATCCACAGCGGGAACGCCATCCCCAGCGATGCTGCCGAATGCAGCGTGGCGGCCGGCACCTACGGAGCACTCGACCTGCTCGTAGAAATCAAGGCCTTTGCAAGCAAAGGCGAAGCCCGTCGCATGGTCCAGAACGGCGGCGTAAAAGTCGCTGGCGAAAAGCTTGCCGACCCGCAGGCAACCTTTGATATCAAGGGTGCAGACCAGCTGGTTGTCCAGGTGGGCAAGCGTAAATTTTACAAGGTGAATTTCTAGGTTCGTTATGGCTCAAGAAATCCTTATTCTCGGTCTCAATCCTGCCTGGCAGCGCCTGTTCTTCTTGGACAAGTTTACTCCGGGCGAAGTCCATCGTATCCCGAAGGTCGAAGAGTATGCTTCTGGAAAGGGCGTCAACTGCGGGCGTGTCTTGCAGCGTTTGGGCGGAATCCCTTTGTTGATGCACTTTTTGGGAGCGGAACACGGCTCAAGGATTTTTGACGAGCTGTCTGATTGTGGAATCCAGCAGGCCCCCGTGTGGATTAAAGAGCCGACCCGCATTTGTACCACCATCGTAAGCGGCGGAAGCACTACCGAACTTATCGAGCCGTCTCCTGTTTTGACGGGCAATGAGAACGAGGATTTTCTCCAAACGCTGAATGAACATTGGACATCGACACAGTGCGTCGCTTTGTGCGGGTCTTTTCCGCAATCCTTTGACCTGGAGAAGATAAATTCCCTGGACTTTACGGGCAAGCGAGTGTTTGTCGATGCCATCGAAGGTATCGACACCTGGCTTTCGAAGGGCGTAGAGCTTTTGAAAATCAATATGCAAGAATACTGCAAGCTCTTGACTCGTCTTGGAATCCCGCAGGTGACCTCTAGCCCCCAGTTCTGGAAAATGACTGCCACCGCCGTGCTGGAGCGCCTTCCTATCAAGAACCTGGTGGTGACCGACGGCGATTCTCCGGTCCGCGCCTTCCGTTTTGTAGAAAAGAAGTTCCAGGGGATGCAGCTGCAACCGCCTGCCATTACCATGAAAAACAATATTGGTGCGGGAGATTCCTTCTTTGCGGGCTGGCTCTATGCCGATGGCGAAGGTATGAGCTTTGAGGAATGCTTGATCAAGGCTACCGCTGTTGCCGTTTCTCGCTGTGAGGTGGACAAGCCTTGGGATTTGGACCTGGCCCGTGTAAGCGAACTGGAAGCGGAATTCAAGGACGCTATCGAAAAGTTGGAATAAAATCTTCGGAGGCGTTATGGCAAAAACCCTGATTGTCTTTGCGTCTAAGCAAGAATTCCAGTTTTTTTTCAAGAACATTTCGTCGGTGGTGGCGTCTTCTACGCCGGCAATGGTCAATCCTTCTGTTGACGTCGCAATAGCTGGAGTGGGAATCGTAGATTTCTCGGCGAATTTGGCGCGATTTTTAAGTCTAAAGAAATATGACCGAGCTTTTTTGCTTGGTATTTGCGGCGCTTACCCGAATAGCGGTCTTCAGGTGGGGAGCGTTGTCCGCGTCGATACCGAAGTCGTTGCCGATATGGGTGCTCAGAGCAGAGAGGGACATTTTATTCCGTGGGGCACCCTGGTGTCAAAGGAGTCTATCTACAAGGGTGCTTCTATCCGTGAATTGCCATTATGCCTTTTGGATGCTCCTGGGGTTGCCGGGGGAACAGTCAACTGTTGCACGGGCACTCAATATCTAGGTAATCGCCGGGAAACCCTTTTCCAGATCCAAGTGGAGAGTATGGAAGGCGCCGCATTTTTTGCAGTATGTAAGAATTTCAGCGTACCCGGCTACCAGTTCCGCGCCGTAAGCAACATGGCCTCTGACCGTGACGAATCCTCTTGGGATATCCCTCGAGCACTTTCCGCTTTGAAACAATCCGTTCTTGATCAACTTTTCTAATTCGGAATCGTTCTCTAAAAAAAAACTAATTCCGAAATCCGAAATCCGAATTCCTAATTAACCTCACACCTCACACCCCACACCCCACACCCCACACCCCAATGCGTCTCTCTCTCGGCATTTCTACCTGTCCAAACGACACCTTTATTTATGAAAACCTCATCGCGGGCCTAAAGGATTCTCCTTTTGAATGGGATGTCCATTACGCCGACGTTCAGACCTTGAACGAGATGGTCATGGCGGGCAAGCTGGACGTGGCGAAAGTTAGTGCCCAGATATACCCGCAGGTTCGCGATAATTACCGTGTGCTCGGTTGTGGTGGCGCCATCGGTTACGGTTGCGGACCGCTCTTGTTGTCAAGCGTGGGGGATGCTTTTGATCCAGGTAGCGCTACCACCTTGCCTGGGAAAAATACTACGGCGGCCCTCTTGTTCAAGTTTTGGTACAAAAGAAAGTTTGAAGGCTCGCCCCGCCTCGGTTATGCTTTTTTTGATGAGGTATATCGTGGATTGCTCTCGGGTTCGGTAGCTCAGGGCGTGACTATCCACGAACACCGTTTTACCTGGAAACGAGATGGGCTTCATCTGCTGCAGGATTTGGGTGCCTATTGGGAGCAGGAAACAGGAACTCCGATTCCTCTTGGAATTGCGGTTGCTCGTGAAAGCTTTTCACCTGAAATAATCGAATGTATCGAATCGGAAATTCGCGAAAGCCTAAAAAGGGCCTGGGCGCGTCCCGAAATGGTGACTCCTTTCATTGATGAAAAAGCTCAGATTTCGGAAAAAAATGTTGTAGAATCTCACATAAAAATGTTTGTAAATGACTTTTCTGAGTCAATTGGCGAAAAGGGTAAAGCCGCCTTGGAAAAACTCTGGATGTTGACAAAGTGTTGACAAAGTGTTTGTACCATAAAAAAACTTGTAATAATTCGTTAATGTAATGTAAAATTTACAAAATGGCGAATTTTTAGCAAAAACTTTATTTATTTTCCGTAAAGCATCTTTTTTATGGGAGTTCTATTATGAGCTTAGTAAACGACCTTGAACTGGAAGTCGAAAACTTCAAGCGCGAGTACGAAAAGTTCGAGCGCGGTAACAAGTCCGCCGGCACCCGTGCCCGCAAAGTCCTGCAGGACATCAAGAAGACCTGCCAGGAGATTCGCGTGTCCATCCAGGGGGCGAAGAAGGAGGACGTGAAGGAGTCTCAGGCTCCCGAATCGTAATTTTTGCTTTGCATAAGACTGACAACGGGCCATTTTTCTGCGAAAAATCGGCTTTTTTCGCAGAATTGGTTTGACTAAACGCAATTTTTGAGGTATATTCCCACCTAAGTTTGTGTTTGTCAGTCTTGGCAAATGATAACGTTAAACGAATTTATGTGTTCTATGATTGGAGAAACGTAGCAGTATGACCCTAAAGAAACTGGTCTTCATTACGGCCGGGGCTTTGCTTCTTTCCGGAACCGCCATGGCAAGGATTATCAACGTGCCTGGCGAATTCCAGAAGATTGGCGACGCTCTCGGCAACGCCGATGCTGGCGATACCATCAAGGTAGCGCGCGGCACCTATAACGAAAACATCACTCTGGTGATGGGTGTGGTCTTGAAAGGCGAAGATCCGCTGACAACTATTATCGACGGTGGCCGTAATGGTCCGACTGTCATGGGAACCTCGGGCGCGGAAATGTCGCACTTCACTGTGAGGAACGGCCTTGAAGGTATTCTTTGTGAAAACGCTGCTCCTTACATTCACCACTGCTACGTGGTGGACAACCATGCTACGGGTATCGGTGCGTTCATTTCGCTCCCGCATCTCCGCAACAACGTGGTGTTCGGCAACCGCTGGTCCGGCATCCTCGCTTGGGGTGCTAAGTCCCTCGACGCCTTCATCGAGCACAACGTCGTGCTCCGCAACGGCTATTCGGGCCTTGCCCTGAAGGGACCGACGAACGTGATTGCCCGTAACAACATCTTCATGGAAAACCACTACTACGGTGTGTTCGCCGACCCGGCCGCCGGCCAGACGAAGGTGGAGTACAACAACATCTACAAGAACTACTACCCGTTCAACCAGTTCATCAAGGTGAACCGCACGAACGTGTCGCTCGACCCGAAGTTCATCAATCCTTCGCTGTCGCAGCCGAACTTCTACTGCCAGTCCACCTCGCCGATGCTCAAGCGCGGTAAGGGTAAGGCAGACATCGGTCTGACTGCCGCCGAACTGGTGAAGGAAGAAGAAGTGGTCGAAGAAACTCGTAATCCGGATACCGATGGCGATGGCCTCTGCGATCCGTGGGTTTCTGAAGAAGGCGTTTCCGACAAGTACGCAAGCGTCTGCACCGGCCTCGACAACTGCCCCGAAGAAGCTGAAGACTTCGACGGTTACCAGGATGACGATGGTTGCCCGGATGCCGACAACGACCGTGACGGTATTTGCGATCCTTGGGTCGAAGCCAAGGCCATGCAGGCCAATTTCGCCCACGTATGTAAGAGCGTTGACCTGTGCCCCGAACAGCCCGAAACTATCAACGACTACAAGGACGACGACGGATGCCCAGACGAAGTGCCCCAGCCGCCCAAGAAGGTCTTTGTGCTCGAAGGCGTGAACTTTGAATCCGGTAAGGCGACAATCACCCAGGATTCCTACATCTCCCTCATGAAGGTGGTGGACATCATGGAAACCTTCACCGATGCTACTTTTGAAATCGTGGGCCATACGGATAACCAGGGTAACAAGGCCAAGAACAAGCAGCTCTCTGCCGACCGCGCCGAAGCTGTGAAGAACTTCCTTGTTGAAAAGGGTATTTCCGAAAGCCGTATTACAACATCCGGTATGGGTGATTCCAAGCCGGTGGCCTCCAACAAAACCCCCGAAGGGCGTGCGCAGAACCGTCGTATCGAATTCAAGCGCACGGATATGAAATAAGGAGTAGATGATGACGCGTACTAGTTTCATCAAAACGTCAGTCCTCGGACTTACAGTGGCTGCCAGCTCTCTGTATGCTGAAGCCGTTTACTCCCCGCACAAATACCAGCAGAACGACTGGTTCGGTGAATTTGGTAGTAACAACACTGCAATGTATGTGAACCCCGCTGGAATCGCTCTGACCGACCAGCTTGAAGTGAGTGCCGCTTTCTTCAGCTCCATCAGTGGCGAAGCTAGCCAGGAATACGTGAGCTTGGCATTCCCCATGGATTACAAGCACACCATAGGCTTCTCTTTCTTTGAGAACGGTGCTTCTATCGACGGCACCAGCAAGTCTTATGGCGAATACGCCTTCTTGCTGGGTTACGCATACAACTTGATGCACTGCGTTGCCGTGGGTCTTGATATTTCCATCCTCTACATCAACCAGTTCGACGAAGTCAAGCACATGACCTTCGGCGCCGATGTTGGTGTGAGTTGGAACCCGCTTTCTTCTTCTAAGTACGGCGACCTGCTTGTGGGTGTTGCCTTGCAGAATGCTTTGCAGCCTGCCATCAGCACCGCCGAAAAAGACGCTCCTACTATGGTGCTCTTTACGGAAAGCGAAGCGTACAAGATTCCTGCAAACCTGAACCTCTCCTTGTTCTATCGTGGGCTTAACCGCTCTCTCGAAGCCAAGGCTGAACTTTCTATCATCGATGTGATGCACGACGATGACGAAGGTGGTGAAGGAATGAACCTTGAAACGAGCTTCACCTTGACTTACTACCTGTCTCCGCACCTTGGTGTCCGTCTTCGTTTCACGAAGGAAGGCTACCCCGTTGCCGGCGCTACGGTTAACGTGAAGGACGTAAGCTTCTTCCGCTACCTGCAGCTTGACCTGGAAATGTCTCACGACGACCTCTACGCCAAGAAGAACCGTGGCTTTATCTGGGCCGTGAAACTCACTACCCGCTTTGGTGACACTCGTGAAGAGAAGATTGGCGAAGAACGGTATCGTCGTTTGAAGATCGAACCTGAAAACGACTACCGCGCCGCTATGCGTCTGTACTTGAACCGTCAGTTCCTCGAAGCCGCTTATGCCTTCGGTAAGGTTCAGACGAAGTACCCCGCATTCCACTTGGTGGACCAGGCTGCCTTCTACAAGGCAAAATCCTTTGAAAACCTCCGCATGCACAAGGCTGCCCGCGCCGTTTACGAAGACGCTATCAAGCGCTATCCGAGAACGGAACAGAACGCCAAGTACCACTTCCAGTTGATGAACATCGACTATAAGGAAGGCAAGTACACCGACGCTATGGCCAAGTATCAGAACATCGTCCAGGTGTTCGGCAAGAGCGACGTGAAGGCGGACGCCGACTATATCGCCGGTCAGATTAAGTTCGAACAGGGCCTCTATCAGGAATCTGTGGACCTGCTCGCCGCTATTCTCCCCGGTAACGCCAACTACTTCTACGCCCGTTACACCATGGGTATCGCCTACAGCCGCATGGGCAAGTGGGAAGAAGCCGAAAACTGCTTCCGTGACATTACGGAACAGCCGGTTTCCAACCAGTCCGAACGCGACCTGCAGGATGCCGCCAAGGTGAAGCTCGGTCATATCTACTTCTCTGGCGAAAAGCCCGATGTGGCTGCCGCCGCCCAGATGTATGGCCAGGTGGAACCGGGTTCTCCTGTGTATGACGAAGCAATGCTCGGTATTGCATGGTCCTTCCTCAAGGTGAACAAGCCCGACGAAGCTCTGAAGCCTGCCAACTGGATTATCAGCAACCTTCCGGAATCCTTCCTGGTTTCCGAAGCCTACCTGGTTCAGGGTTACTGCTACTTCATCAAGAAGGACTACGACAAGGCCGTGAAGTCTCTGGAACAGGCCGAAAAGCGTACGGAACAGCCGGTTGTGTCTGTAGCCGCACGTGACAGCGCCCGTCAGGCTTACGAAGCCATGCAGAACGATTTCGACTCCGTGCAGGTCAAGGCTCTTGACCTTGCCCGTCAGTTGCCCACGCCTCGTGTGGAAAGCAAGCGTGAAGCTTTGAAGCCCGATTTCGATAAGGCAAACAAGGCTATCGAAGATTATGCCGAATTCACTCAGAGATCCATTCAGAGTGACCGCTTCGAATCTAACCGTAAGCGCATTTTGGACGACGCTGGCTTTACTTTGGCTACCGTCAAGACCAAGATGGCTGGTGGTGCCGGTGGTTCTGGCGCTGCTCAGGAACTGGAGGAATTGGATGACCTGGAGTAATCCGGGTTCGTCCCTTTTATAGAAATTATAGGTGGATAGAGAATAATGAAACGTATCTTACTCTTAACGGCAATGGTCCTTTCCTTGGTGGGAACATCCTTTGCCGCTTCCGATCCCTGTAAGGATAAAACCGAAGAAGCCAAGAAACTCTACGCAAAGTGCAAGTCCATGGAAAAGGGCTCTGCAAAGTACAAGGACTGCGCCAACTCTTACAAGCTCCTTAAGAACCAGGCCGCTCAGGCTTGCCGCTCTGGTGGTCTTGACGAAGAGGGCATGCGCTCTGCTATCAAGCAGTGGGAAAAGCAGGTGAACAACTGTAAGGGTAAGCAGAACGCCCGTTGCGCTTCTGCCTTGCAACAGTTGGGTCACTATCAGTTCCAGCTTGAAGAAAAACTCTTCTTAGATAAACAGGCCCAGTACGAAGAAGACGTGGCATGGTGCGCCGACCGCGACAACAAGCCCGCCAAGTGCGCAAACATCGACCAGTTCCCCAAGGCCGACCACCAGAAGTCTCTGGGATATTTCCTGGAATACATCGACAAGTATCCCAAGGAAAGCAAGACTCCTATGGTGTTGTACCAGGCTGCCGCCGTGCAAGAAGCCAGTGGCGAAGACGAGAAGGCCTTCCGCCTCCGTGAACGCTTGGTCCGTAACTTCCCGGATAACGGCCTTGTTCCCAAGGCATGGCTCCGTATGGCAGAATACCACTTCATGAACCGCAAGTTCCGTGACGCCGTGGAAGCGTACAAGAAGGTGACCGGCTTCGAAAACCTGACGGGTAAAGAAGCGGCTCTTGCCATGTATCACTTGGCCGAATCTTACTACAACATTGCAGAATACGAAACTGCAGCCGTCAAGTACTACGACTACATCATCGGTGCCGACAAGGGTAAGTATCCCAACGACCTCCGTGCCGAAGCTATGGACTTCATGGCGGCCTCCTTCTCTGACTTGGAAGGTGGTGGTGTCGCCGAAGCCGAAGCCTTCTTGAAAGACAAGAAGGTGCCCTTCAAGGATTCTGTGTACTACCGTATCGGTATGAAGAACAAGGACCATGACCGTAACGAAGAAGCGGTGCAATCCTTCAAGCGCTTGATGTCCATCAACCCTGATTACATCGACGCACCTCTGGCCGATATCGCGATGATTGAAATCCTCATCATCCAGCAGAAGTTCGAAGAAGCTCAGCAACACCGCTACACCGTGGTGAAGCGCTACGACCGCAACTCTTCTTGGTACAAGAAAAATCAGAAATATCCTGAATCTGTGAAGAATGCCGAAACGGCCATTCGTGGCGCTATGCTCGACATTCCGCAGTACCACCATGCTCGTGCTGCCAAGCTCACTAAGGAAGGTGACCTGGAAGCCGGTAAGAAGCAGTATGCCGAAGCCATCAAGGCTTACGAAGCGTTCCTGAAGCGCTATGCCAAGGAACCGTCCTGGGATGAATACAGGGTCCACATCAATTTGGCTCTGGTTTACCAGGAAATGCAACAGTTTGCAAACGCTGCCAAGATGTTCAACTGGATTGTGGATTCCGATACCACCCGCTACGGACGTCGTCCCATGGGTGACAAGGAACTCCTGAAGAAAGAAGAAGCTGCCTACAACGCTGTGCTCATGATGGACCAGGCTCGTGAAGCGGCCAAAACCAAGAAGTACGGTGGCGATGCCACTAAGGCCTACAAGGGCGAAGAAACCAAGGCCTACTTTGCTCAGGTTGACAAGTATATGGCCAAGTTTGGTCAGAACAAGGAAGCTGCTGAACTTGCCTACAACGCCGCTATCGTGCATTACGAGGCTAAGCAGTACAAGACTGCTGTGACCGTGTTGCGCGACCTGGTTCAGCGTTATCCGGATCACCAGTACATTTTGCTGATTCGTCGTATGCTCGCCCAGTCCTTGCTGGAATCTGACCAGTTGGACGAAGCTTTGGTGGAATTCGAATGGTTGTACAAGCAGTACCACGATGTGAAGGCTACCAAGAACGACTCCATGGCCAAGGAAATCGAGAAGGCTATCGCGGCCGTGCTCTTCCAGAAGGCCGAAAAGTCTGTGAAGAACAAGCAGTACGAAGAAGGTGCTCAGGCATACTTGGCATTGGTTAAGCGTTACCCGCTGGTTTCCTTTGCCGACAAGGCTGTGTTTGAAGCCGCTGTCGCTTATGAACAGGCCAATAAGCATGAACAGGCTGCCGAAACGTTCATGATGCTTCCCAGACAGTATGCAAGTTCTTCTTTGACTATCAGGGGTATCCTGCGTGCGGCAAGCAACTACAAGAAGGCTGGTAATCCTCGCCAGGCTGCTCAGACATTCCTGTTCATTACGGATAACTTCCCGCAAGACTCCATGGCCTTCCAGGCGATTGGTTTTGCTGCCCAGACTTTCGACTCCATTCCGGACAAGAAGCAGGCCGCTGTGACATACGAATTGGCTTACAAGCGTTACCCCAAGGATGAGCGCACCCCGAGCTTCCTGTATAGCGCCTGCTTGAGCTACGATGAAGCCCAGATGACCGACGAAGCCATCCGTTGCTCCAAGGATTTGGTCCATGACTATCCCAAGAGTACGTACGCTTTGGATGCTGCATTCAGCATTCCTGTGGCCTACGCCAATGCCAAGAAATGGGACGATGCTGCCAAGGAATATCACTTCTTTATTAAGAACTACACCGAAGACAAGGAAAAGCTGATTGCGGCCTATATCGGTGCGGCTCGTGCCTATATGGAACTTAAGGAAGAAGAAAAGGCTGTCGCCGATTACGATCAGACCCTTAAGAACTACGACAAGTACGGTCTGCAGATCAAGAACGCCGATCCGGGCGTTCCTGCTGAAGCTGCCTTCTACTTGGGTGAACATGAATACAACAAGATGGAACCCTATGTGCTGAAGGGCAAGGAGAAGGAAAAGGCCGCGACCATCAAGAAGTTGGTGGAAATCCTGCAGGCCGCCATGGGTCACTACTCCAAGTCTGCGTCTTACGCTTCTGAAAAGTGGACCTTCCGCGCCACCAACAAGATGGGTATGCTCTTCGTGGTCATGGCCACCAAGGTTCGCGAACAGGAAAAGAGTGCCAAGAGCGAAGAAGAAATGTTTGCTGAACGTATCACTATCGTGCAGCAGCTGCCTCCTTACTACGACCAGGCTCGTCCTATCTTCCAGAAGAACATTGACCTTGCTCGTGACCAGGGCTTCTACAACCAGGATGTGATCCAGGCCGAAGAGGGCTATATCGAAATGTACTACCAGCAGTGCGCCGTGTTTGCCGAAGTGGCTGACGCCTTCGCCAACGCTCCGCTGCCGGACTCTGCAGCCATCGTAAGGGAATATGTGGAATACGAAGGTGCTGTGAAGGAAGACGCTATCGAAATGGCTCACGAAGACTTGGAAGCCTATCGTGAAGAACTGAACAACAAGTCCGACGCCGCAAAGCAGGCTGCTGTGCCTGTGTGCGCAACCGGTATTAAGGCTTCTGCCCACTACGGTATCGACAACCAGTGGACAGCCAAGTTGTTTGAACTCTTGAAGCAGATGGATGAAACAAACGAGACGTTGAACACCAAGATTGAAAAGTTCGACCCGTCTACCTTGTTTGCTGACCCGGCCTACTTCAAGACCAAGGCTCGTATCGAGCAGATTTCCAAGTCCGAAGTCATGACTCCGGAAGAAAAGCTCGCTACCTACCGCGACATTATCAAGGAAGCCAAGGCTGAAAACGAAAAGTTGAAGAAGGAATTGGCTGAACTGAAGGCTCAGATGGCTCCGGCGCCCTCCGCTGCCGGTGCTGCAGGTGCAGAAGTAGGCGCTTCTGAATCTGGTGCTGAACCTGAGGCCGCCCCCGCTGCTGCTCCTGCCCCGAAAAAGAAGGGAAAGAAGAAAAAGTAGTGCGGTAAAAACAATTTTACGGGAACCTTGTTCATAGGGTTCCCTCGCCTTTTAGGGGTTTTTGAGGTGTTTTGCGGGCTGTAAATAAAGTTTTACGGCTGCAAGACTCCCTAAAACGCTCTAAAAAAAATAAATATGAACTTAAGAATTCAAAAAAACAAACCAAAAACAACTCTAAAGGAGTACACTAATGTCTAAAATGCTTCAATCCTTCAGCCCTGAATCTGATGGTTACCAGTTCATGTGGATCATTCTGGTCGTGTTCATGATCGGTCTGGGCTTCTCCATCGAACGTATTATCTACATCATGGTGAAGAGCTCCAAGGGTCGTGCCAAGTTCTTGGCCGACTTCGGTAAGCTCATCAGCTCTCAGCAGTTCGATGAAGCACTTGGCCTTGCCAACAAGACCAACCTCCCCATTGCTCGCATCATGGCATCCATCGTTTCCACCCGCGCCGGTGGCCGTGAACAGATGCAGGCCGCATGCGACGCCGTGTTCCTGACTGAAGCTCCCCGTCTTACTCGTTATATCAGCATTATCCAGGTGATGGCATCTATCTCTACCTTGCTCGGACTGATGGGTACGATTTACGGTCTGATCTTCACATTCGATGCCGTGGCTAACAAACCCGCTTCTGAACGTGCTAAGGCTCTTTCCGACGGTATCGCTATCGCTATGGGTACGACGCTCCTCGGACTTCTCTCCGCTGTGCCTCTTCTGGTCATTGTGGGTCTTCTCAACATGAACTCCGAACGCCTGATCCAGGAAATGGAAGAAAAGGGCCTCAAGATTATCAACTCCCTCTCCTAATTTCGACTGAGAGTTTTAATTTAACGGAGTTATAAAACATGGCAAAAGAATTAAAGAAACCAGCCAAGCCTGAAGAACCGGACCTGTTGCCGGCCATGGGCTTGTTTACTATTCTGATTCCTATGCTTTTGTCTATGACCGCTTTCTCCAAGCTGGCTATTGTTGAAGTCAATCTGCCTGAACGTTCTATGATGCAGATGGACAACGACACTCCTCCGGAGCCCGACCAGCAGGCATTGAACCTTTCCCTCGCGATTACCAGCGATTATCTCGTGATTGGTGCTCGTGGTGGTTTCCAGCCCAACGTCTATTTTAAGGAAATGTGGACGTTCCGCTGCAAGTCCGATGCTAAACTGATTACCTACGCCGTTGACGACGTCAAGGCAACAGTGGAAAGTGGACACGGACCCAAGTGCAAAGATGGTTCTGAGATGGATAAAGAAAAATATCTTTACGAAATCGAGAACATCGAACTCTGGGCAATCCAGAAGGAATCTGAAGAAGATCCCGGTAAGGTTATCTGGGCACTCTACACCAACGGTGGCTCTGCCGAAGAACCCCTTGCTGACAGTGCATACGTAGATGGAAACAACAGCTTCCTCGCTCTCCCTGGCGAAGGCACCTTGGGACTTACTCCGCCACCGGCTTTGAAGAAGCCCGGTGCAGGCGTGACCCTTGCAACCCTTACGCCTAACTCTGCTCGTACGCTTAAACCGGACGTGGCCGCCAAGACCATGATTTATCCGCTTTCTGCCTACGACCTGATTGCGAAGGACCTGATTGCGATTCACACGCAGTTTATTGACCTCGAAGACGTGGATAACATTATCATCGTGGCAAACGACGATACTCAATTTGACAAGATCATTCAGCTCATGGACCGCTCCAAAGAAGCCGGTTTCGTGAAGATTCAACTTGCTAAGTTGGGAGGTTAATCATGGCTAGAAGAACTCGTAAGTTTAGCGAAGACGTACCTTTCTCCCTCACGTCCATGATGGACATGATGACCATCATTCTGGTGTTCATGATTAAGAACCTGGACGCCGAAGGTCAGCTTTTGACTCAGGCCGAAAACCTGATTCTTCCGATCTCTACCTCCAAGGTTCAGCCTACGGAAGTGTCCTTGACGGTGGTGGTCGATAATGCGTACGTTATCGTGGATAATGAAAAGGTGGTTCCCACTCCCGATGTCCTCAGTCAGGAAGAACTCCTGGTCGAAAAGGTGAACGACGTTCTGAAAGACCGTCGCGCTATCGAACAGGAACACAACCTGAAGATGGGCCTCCCGGCTGATGAAGCTGGCCATATCATTGTCCAGATTGACAAGAACATCCCGTACGATGCCATGTACAAGGTGATGGCCACTTGTGGCTTTGCCGGTTATACGAACATCGCATTTGCCGTGATGGAAAAGAACGGCGGGGAGGAATAACTATGGCTAAGAAAAAAGCTCCTATAGATCCGTTAGTAGCGTCTCTGATGCCGGAATCCGACAAGAAGATGGGCGCTATCGCCGGTATCTCCTTGATCGTTGCTCTTGCTTTCTCCCTGTGGGCTTCCATGTACGAAGCTGTGGTTGACGAAGTGATCTTCGAAGAATCTGCAGCTGCCGACCTTTCCGCTTCCATGGTGATGGACGAAAAGAAGGAAGAAAAGAAAGAAGAGAAGAAGAAAGAAGAGCCGAAGAAGCCTCGTAAGAAGGCTGGTGGTGGTGGCAAACCCCGTGGTAAGGGTCAGCCCAACGCTCCCCAGACTCGTGGCGTGCTTAAGCTCCTCACTGCTCAGACCAAGAATGCTAGTGCCGCTGCCTACGACTTGATGAAGAACCAGAAGTTCACCAAGGACATCGACAAGGTTCTTAAGGACGTGGCAGGCCTCCAGACTACGGGTAAGACCGTTCTCGGTGGTCGTCGTGGTAAGGCTGATGGCGGCTTCAACGAAGGTTATGCCGAAGGCGGTTCCGGTGGTATCGGTGACGGCCTGGCAGGCCTCCTTGGCGGTGGTGGTGGTGGTATCGCTACCAAGGCTAAGGGCTCCATCAAGACTCCGTCTGAACGCGATATCGACATGGGTGCCGGTGGTGGATCTCGTTCCGCTGCAGACATCATGAAGGTTGTGCGTCAGCGTACTCCGGGTCTGCGCCACATCTATAACAAGTTCCTGAAGAAGAAACCGGGATTCCAGGGTAAGGTTACCCTGAAGTTCACGATCGCTCCGGGCGGTGAAGTTATCAGCATTTCCATTGCTTCTTCCACCACTGGTTACGGCGAGTTTGATGGCGAAATCAAGAATGCCGTGAGCCGCTGGAAGTTCAGCAAGGTGAAGTCCGGTAACACTACGGTAACCATTCCGTTCACCTTCTCTGAATAGTTCAGGGTCTAGCTTTATGCTAAAAAAGACCGTGCCAAAAGCGCGGTCTTTTTTTCATTTTTCTATTGCGTTTTTAAAAGAATATATTTAACTTTATAGTATATAATTCAACAGGAGTCCTGTACAATGAACTTGAAAACAGCTGCGGCAGTGGGTTTATCCTTCGGAGTCCTCGGTGTTGGGTCTGCTTTTGCAACCTTCGCCCGTGTGGAATCCATGGGCAAGAACACTACCTACATCATGGATGACGTGAGCATTTTCGACAATGCTGCAAACATCAACCTGTATCCGAACTACTTGATTGGTGAATTTGGACCTTATACCCAGGATGTGCCTACGGGAACGAATAAGGATCCGCAGCATCCGAACTTTGGTGGCATTTTCTCGCTTTCTCTGGGTGACGAGAACAATCCGGATCCCCGTCTTTCTATAGGTGGCCTGTTCGGTCGCATCAACAACGAACTAATGAGGTATTTCCCGACGAAGGTTGTGGGAGAAACCTCTGGCGATACGACTGCCGTTCCTGAAACGGTGACTAATTTCGATGGATTCTTGGGTGGTACGCTTTCGAACGGCGACGCCTGGGGCTTGCATATCTACATTGCCCACCAGGATGGCGGCGACAAGACTGAAAGCGGTGACTACCAAGTAGAAGATGGTGCTTACGCTTCTGCGGTGCAGGCCGACGGTGGCTTGAACCTGCAGTTTGGCAGCAATATCGACTTTGAATTCAGTTTTGGCTTGGCTCGTATCCAGTATGGTCCGGAACACCTGAATTTCTTCGATGACGGTGATTTCTCTTTCTTGGCTAAGTCCCGCGCATTCTTTACACTGGACGCCCTGGACGGTGAGCTGGTGCCTGCCTTCTCCATGAGGTTGATGCAGGCTCCTGGTATCGAAGACAAGCATGCTCAGGCCGGCCTCGGTATCAACGTGGCCCTTGATCGCGGTTTCTTCTGGATGGGTGCCGACTTCGTCTGGAACAAGCTGAAGGCTCATGACTGGTACTATGACTACGAAACTGGCGAGTCTGTTTATGACTCTCAGGGAGAGGAACATCCCCATTGGGACAAGCGTTCCGATATCGGTGGTATGATTACCTTCGGTATCGAACGTAACATCTGGTGGGATTGGTTCGTGATCCGCGTTGGCGGTCAGAAGTCTATCCTCTATACCAAGTGCGACGTGAATGAGAAGAATACAACCGGTCATGGCATTTGCCGTGACGACGGCAACTTCTTCAGTACGAACCCCTTGGCAGACGGTACTTCTGATGACCATGTTGGCTTTGGTTTCGGTATCAACATCGAAGAAAAACTGAAAATCGATGTGACTGTTGCAGAAGACTTGTTGTTCCGCAACCCCTTCCAGGGTGAAGGCAGAATCTTCTCCAGAATCTCTGCAACGTATTCTTTCTAATTTGTTTGCAACAGGACTTGAAAACGCTCCCATCAACGGGGGCGTTTTTGTTTAGGAGGGGCTAGGATCTAAAGACTAGAGATTAGACATTAAATGCTAAATCCTAGCCCCTGGATCCTAGATCCTAGCCCCTAGCCCCTAGATCCTTATTTCTACATTTCTGTCCATGAAGCCGATTATTTTCGCCGTAGCTACATTACTGCTCGTCGGTTGTTCCGAACGGACGGACCGCATTGAAAAGAAGCTGGAGGCCTACCTTCAGGAAGACCTGAAGTTCATGGTGGCGGAGACTATGAAGGCTGGAAGCAGGGATGCCTTGTTGGACACTCCCTATTACCGGGTCAAGGACTTTAGGTTGTTTTCTGGGGCGGAGGCCGAGATTTACTCTGCCTACGCTGAAGTGGATTATTTTATCTACAAGGACATGGCGCTTCACGAGAAGCGGAAATACCGCTACGATGTGAGCGCCCGCCATTGGGACCGGTACTACAAGGTCCTGTTCTTCGGGGCAGATTCGTTGAAGAATTGAGCTTTGCGCCTCGGACCTGGCACCTTGTGCCTCGAGCCTCAAAGCGAAGTGACCCTAGCCCCTAGATCCTAGTCCCTAACAACTAATTACTATATTAATCAACAAAATCTTCACATAGAGGGAAATATTTTGTTTGGATTATTTTCTTGCGATATCGGTATAGACCTCGGAACCGCCAATACCCTGGTTCACGTTGCAGGTCAAGGAATTGTAATTAACGAACCCACCGTGATTGCTGTAGATAGCAAGAACAACAGGGTTTCGGCCATCGGCTTCGAAGCCAAGAAAATGCTCGGTCGTACTCCTGGCGAAACCCGTGCCGTGCGCCCTATGCGCGATGGCGTGATTGCGGATTTTGAACTGGTGGAAACTCTTTTGCAGACATTCATCAAGCGGGTGCAGAAATACCCCTTGTGGATGGTAAAACCTCGTGTGGTGGTCGGTGTGCCCAGCGGCATTACCGAAGTGGAAAAGCGTGCGGTGATTGACGCTGCCAAGCAGGCAGGTGCCAAGGAAGTCCACCTGGTGCATGAACCTATGGCTGCTGCCGTGGGTATGGGAATCCCCGTAGAAGACCCCGTGGGTAATATGATTGTGGATATTGGCGGTGGCACTTCTGACATTGCCGTGATTGCCTTGAACGGAACGGTCTGCAACGCTTCTGTGCGCGTGGGCGGTGACGAGATGGACGAAGCCATCGTGGGCTACCTACGCAGGATGTACAACTTGCATGTGGGCGAAAGTACTGCTGAACAGATCAAGATACAGATTGGTTCTGCAAGCCCACTGGAAGAAGAACTGACCATGGAAGTTCGCGGTCACGACTTTATTGCGGGTATGCCCCGTACCATGACCATCAACAGCACGGAAATTCGTGAGGCCTTGAACGAACCTGTGACCGCCATTATCGAAGCGGTGAAACAGGCCTTGAGCATGACGCCTGCAGAACTTTCTGCTGACATTTACGACAAGGGCATTATCATGACTGGCGGTGGCTCCCAGCTTCGCGGCTTTGATGAACGTATCCGCAAGGAGACGGGCCTTTCTGTAAACGTCATTGATGAAGCCCTGGTGTGCGTCTGTAAGGGTGCCGCCCGCATTCTCGAAGATTTGGACAAGTATCGTCCCGTATTGATCGCCTCGTCGAACTAGCCCAACTGAAAACGGTCCTCGATGCTTAGAGCGTTCCGCTTTATTGTCGGTTTGTTTTCGCAGAAGCATGGCATAGTCGCCTTTGCATTCTTTCTACTGCTTGGAATCCTAATGCGTCAGGCCCCGGAGGCCACGCAGAAGAGCGTCATATCGGCGGCTCTCGCCTCCGTGTTTTATCCGGCGCAGATGGTGATTTCGTCGGTAGATGAATTCCGTTCAGTGGCTCATGAAAATGAGATGCTGAAAGAGGAAAACGCAAGGCTCCGGCAAGAGACGTACTATGCCAGCGAAGCCCTGCAAGAACTTGCCCGACTGCATGCGCTGGTGCGCTTTGACGACAAGTGGGACTATCCCATTGTGACCGCACGTGTGGTGGGGCATAATCCCGGTCGCTTTTTAACGACCCTTGTCATCAACCGTGGAACGTCAAGAGGTGTCAAGGAAGATATGCCGGTGTTTTCTATGAACGGCTTGGTCGGAAAAGTTTCCAAGGCTGCTCTCACTCATTCCAGAGTGCAGCTTTTGGTGGACCCGAATCTTAAGTTATCTGTACTGGAGCGCAGAACACGGGTGGTGGGCTTCTTGGAATCTGTAGATGGACGAACCCTTTCGGCCATGATTCCGACCCACGCCGGCGTGAGGGTGGGGGATACCCTGATTACTTCTGGCCTTGGCGGAATTTTCCCGAAAGGAATCCCGGTGGGCACGGTGACCCAGATTCGCCCCTCTGACTTGGAAGTGATGCAATTGATGGATGTTATGCCTTTCCAGGAATTTTCTTCTTTGGAAGAGGTCTTTGTGATGGGCAAGGAACCGGAATGGGTTGTGCAGGAACTTTTAGATGAATAGCTTGAAGTGGATAAAAGTTCTGTTGGTGTTTATTGTCTGCTTTATTTTGCAGACGACGGTTGCTGAATGGATTCAGCTGTTTGGAGCAAGTCCCGATATTGTCGTTATCATGATCGTGTCTATCGCCATCAAGTTCGGGCCTGCGGCAGGGTGTTTCTGGGGATTCTTTGCCGGATTTACCCAGGATGTTTACGGACCTGCGGAATGGCTTGGCGCCAACACCATTTCCATGACGGTGCTTGGATTCTTGGTGGGCCAGCTAGAAGAGAGGTTCTTGACATTGAACCTGCCCATGAAACTGGGAGTGCTCGGCTTTGGATTCTTTGTGTGCGACATGGTTTATTTCTTCTTGACGGGGCTCGAAAAGGATGTGGTTACCAACCTGTTCTTTTCCAAGACCCTTCCGGAGTGTGCCTACACGCTGTTTGTTGCGGCCATCTATTTCCACTTGTCTATCGGGAAAAAGAAAAAGGTCCATGTTTAATAAGTCCGATAACGAGAGTGTTCAGAATCGGAACTGGAACGTACTGGTCTATATGACCGCCGTATTCGTTCTGTTTGTCATTCTATTGTTTCGGCTTTATTCCTTGCAGCATACTCATTATGACGAAAATTTCCAGCGGTCGGAGAACAACCGCCTGCGCCGAGTGGAACTGGTGGCCGAGCGCGGTTTTATTTACGACAGGAACGGCGAGGTCCTGGTGCGTAACAGGCCTTCTTACCAGATTGCCTTGCAGGCGCTGAACCTGCCTCGGAAAAAGGCCGGTCGGGATTCTGTGTTTAACGCCTTGCTCCATATTGTGGACAAGGACGGAAAAAGGATGTTCGATTCCCTTTCGCTAGATACGGCGTTCCAGCGGACCCGCTGGATAAAGAACAGACCTATCCGCATTCTGGAAGATGCATCGCCGGAGCAGGTCTCCATTATAGAGGAACATTCCGAAAAGCTGCCCGGCGTGGTGACCCTTATCGAATCCAGGCGGGCCTACCCTTACGGGACACTTGCTTCCCATGTGCTGGGCTACACCAGCGAAATTTCAGAAGAACAGCTGAAGTTGCCGGAATACGAAAATTATTCCCAGGGTGACCGTATTGGCCAGAAAGGGCTGGAACAGTTTTATGACCAGGAGTTCCGCGGAACAAACGGTGTGAAGGTGGTGGAGGTGAACGCCTCCGGTCGTGAAATTAGCCAGGTGAAGGGGGTAGATAGCAAGGCTCCCATACCGGGACTCCATCTGGTATCGACTATCGATTTGAAATTGCAGAAGGTGGCAGAAGAGGCCATTCCGGATACGGCCCGCGGTGCTTTGGTGGCCATAGATCCCCGTAATGGAGAAATTCTTGCCATGGTGAGTTCGCCTAGGCTGGACCCGAATATTTTCTCCTTGAAAAAACGTGAACGCAACAAGGGATGGGCTCAGGTGGCCCTGGATTCCCTGCGGCCCTTGACCAACCGCGCCATTTCGGGAACTTACCCGCCGGCGTCTGTGTTTAAGCTGGTAACAGCCGGAGCGGGGCTGGAGTATGGCGTGCTTTCGGAATTCAAGCATTATCCTAAATCTTGTACGGGCGGTTTCCAGTATGGAGCCCGCTACCAGAAGTGCTGGGGAAGCCATGGAAACCTGAACGTGGTGAACGCTATCCGGCTCAGCTGCGACGTGTTCTTTTACCAGGCCGGTCTCGACATTGACATGACCCGCATTAACGAATTCGGCAGGCGTTTCGGCCTGGGAGAAAAACCCCTGGGCGTAGATATTCCCGGCGAAAAGGCGGGATGGCTTCCAGATTCGATTTCTTTCAACTTGCGCAACAAGCGCTTGGGTTGGCGTTGGGCCAGGGGGCTTATCCTGAACTTGTCCATTG
The DNA here is from genome assembly GCA_946414025.1 of uncultured Fibrobacter sp. Taxonomy (GTDB): domain Bacteria; phylum Fibrobacterota; class Fibrobacteria; order Fibrobacterales; family Fibrobacteraceae; genus Fibrobacter. The sequence continues at coordinate 29,199 of CAMKMX010000015.1, read as the reverse complement.
GCCAGGGCCAGATTGTGACGCCCTTGCAGCAGGCCGTGCTAGTTGGGTCTCTTGCCACCAACAAGGGCGTTTACAGGCCGCATTTTATGAAGGAACTTCGGGATAGCGAAGGAAACGTGGTCCGAAAGTACGAACCCGAAATTGTTCGCTCCGGAAAGATGAAGGAATCTACCCACCGTATTTTGATGGCTGCCATGGATTCTGTGGTGAACCACCCCGGAGGAACAGGTAAGCGCGGCCGCGTGCCCGATATCCGCGTAGGGGCAAAGACCGGTTCTGGCGAATGGAAGAAGGGCGAAAAGACCCACGCCTGGTATGCGGCAGTGGCCCCGCTGGACAATCCGGAAATCGCGGTAGCCGTGATTATGGAAGCTGCAGGTGGCGGTGGCGCCGTTTCTGGCCCTATTGCCCGTAAGGTGCTGATGGCTTACTTTGGGAAGGAGGACAAGAAATGAGTTCCGGTCGTTTTTTGGACAAGTCCCTGAAGGTGGACTGGTTCTTTCTTTTCTTGACCCTTTGCCTGATGGTCTGTGGTGTGTTGCTGGTTTATTCCGCCACCAACAACGAGAAGGTGGTCTTTTACGAGACTTTCTGGTTTAGGCAGATTATTTACTTTGTTTGCGGTAGCGCCATTGCGGCGGGCATTGTCTTTTTGCGTCTGGATTGGCTCAAGAGGATGGTAGTACCCATGTATGTGGCGGCATTGATTCTGCTTGTCGTGGTGCTGTTTTTTGCCGGTGACGTAGTGAAGGGCGCAGGCCGCTGGATTGACCTTGGCATATTCAAGTTGCAACCTTCGGAGTTTGCAAAGATTGCCTACCTGCTGACCATATCCTATTGGCTTTCCAGGCATCCGGTGAGCTTGTTCAAGCTGAAGAGCTTTGTTGTGCCCATGCTTTTGTTCATTGTGCCCTTTGCCCTGGTGTTGAAACAGCCTGACCTGAGTACGGCCCTGGTGTTTATTGCGGTAACCTACGTGGGGTTCTTTTTTGCGGGACTCACTTTGACGGACATGTTCCTGCTGGCAAGTCCGCTCCTTTCGGTACTGTTCTCCCATTCCCAGACGACTATGTTTCAGGTGCTTTGGGGACTCCTGATTTGTGCTGTGGTGTTCTCCTTGGTGCGCCGTCGCTTGCCCAAGATTTTGACTGTTTTGTTTTTGGTGGTGAACATTTTTGCGGGTTATGCCAGTTCTATGGCCTGGAACATGTTGCAGCCCCACCAGCAGAAGCGGGTGAATACCTTCTTGGATCCCATGAGTGACCCCTTGGGCGATGGCTACCAGGTTTTGCAGTCCCTGACGGCCATCGGTTCAGGTGGTCTCAAGGGCAAAGGCTTCGGGCATGGCACCCAGACCAACCTGGCCTTCTTGCCCGAAGAACATACGGACTTTATCTTTAGCGTGCTTGGAGAACAGTTCGGCTTTATGGGTTGCGCCGTAATCCTTGTGCTTTATTTCTTGTTCCTCTGGCGGGCCACCTCTACCTGCAAGCTTTTCTCGGACCCCTTTATCACCCTGATTACCATGGGGGCCTCTACCATATTCCTTTTCCATATCCTTGTGAATATCGCCATGACCATAGGGCTTATGCCCGTGACGGGGCTTCCATTGCCGTTTCTTTCTTACGGAGGCTCTTTTGCCCTTACCTGTATGGTTTTGGTCGGTGCGATTCTTTGCATGAGGTTCCAGGGCCATCGCCAGTAATTATATTTACGGCATTATGGCTACTATTCCTACCCTCAAAGACAATCTGGTTATTGAAAACATCTGCCCCCAAATCGAAGGGGGGCGTTTTATGCTCAAGCGTGAGCCCGGTGATACGGTAACGCTTACGGCGGATATTTTCCGTCACAGTCACGAGAAGTACGACGCTGCGATTTTCTACCGTCACGTGTCCAAGAAAAAATGGGAAAAAGCTCCCATGCACTTTGTGGATAACGACCAGTGGAAAGGTTCTTTTACCGTCAATAACATCGGTTACTACGAATACAAGATTTGCGCCTGGACCATTGAACCGAAGGATGTTCCTACCGAGTCCCCCGTGATGAAACTCCGTGTGGACCCTACCTACAGCCGTGTAGGAACCTGGTACGAGATGTGGCCCAAGAGCCAGGGCACAGACCCCAAGAAAAGCGCTACCTGGAAGGACTGCGAAAAGCAACTGGACTACATTGTGAATCTCGGCTTTGATACGGTTTACCTGGTACCGATTCACCCCATTGGCGTCACCAACCGCAAGGGTGCAAACAACGCCTTGCACGCCAAGGTGGACAAGAAGGGCAAGCCCATTGAACCGGGATGCCCCTACGCCGTCGGTAACAAGAACGGTGGCCATTACGACGTGGATCCGGAACTGGGAACCATGAAGGACTTTGAGCATTTTGCAAAGACCGCCCGTGACAAGGGTCTTCGGCTGGCGCTGGACATTGCCCTCAACTGCAGCCCGGACCACCCCTACGTGAAGAGTCACCCGGAATGGTTCTACCACGAACCGGACGGCAGCATCAAGTTTGCGGAAAACCCGCCCAAGAAGTACGAGGACATTTACCCCTTCGACTACTACAACGAAAACTACAAGGCCTTGTGGAAAGAAATTGAGAACATCATTCTGTTCTGGGCCGACAAGGGAATCGAAATTTTCCGTATCGACAACCCCCATACTAAGCCTTTCCCCTTCTGGGAATGGCTCATTGCCGACGTGAAGGAAAAACGCCCGGAACTGGTGTTCTTGGCCGAAGCATTCACTCGCCCGAAAATGATGCACCGTTTGGCAAAGTCCGGCTTTGACATGAGCTATACCTACTTTGCCTGGCGGTCTGCCAAATGGGAATTCGAGCAGTACCTGAAGGAACTTACCCAGAGTGTTGCCAAGGAATACATGCGCGGAATATTCTTCCCGACGACTCCGGACATTTTCCCGAAGTACCTGGCCTACAAGGGCCCCAACGCCTTCAAGCAGCGTTATTTCTTGGCGGCCACCCTTTCGAGCCTTACCGGCATGTACAACGGCTACGAGCTGTGTGAAAACATCCCGAGTCCTATCAAGGAAGAACTGGCCGACAGCGAGAAGTACCAGTACAAGGTTCACAACTGGAGCGGTCCGGGTATCCAGGACTTTGTCCGTCGGGTAAACACCGCCCGTCAGGAACATGCCGCCCTGCAGGAATACGACAACCTGGAATTCCATTACGCGCAGAACGACCAGCTGATGGTTTACTCCAAGAAGACCGGCGACGACATTATCTTGTGCGTGTGCAACATGGATATGGACAACCCGCAAGAAGGCCTGGTGGAAATCAACATGTCAAAGCTTGGCATGGCCGAAGACGCCTTCTACTTCTTGAAGGATGTGATTACCGGAGACAGTTTCGTGTGGCGTGGCAGCAAGAACTTTGTGCGCCTGGACCCGGCCCGTGCCCCCGGACACATGTTCATTGTGAAGAGGATTTAGTAGAGGTTAGGATCTAGAGACTAGGGGCTAGTGAATTTGGGTATAAAACATTATCCACTAGATTCTAGACCCTAAATCCTAGATCCTAGATCCTAGTCTCTAATCTCTAGTCTCTAGTCTATTACATCGCCTGGTATATCTTGAATATGGCGAGGATCTTCCCGATGATGGCGGGGATTCCCGGACACAAGAAGCAGAGCATGACGCGGGTGACGCGGTTTTTCCACCAGTGCTTCACCTGCCAGATGTCGTCGGCGAGGGTTTCCATTTCTTGGACTCTCGGCGGGCGCATATAGACCTGGGTCAGGGCGGTAAAGAACCCGACGCCGATAAGCGGCGTAAGCCCTGTGAAAGGCGCCATGACCAGCGCCACTAGAACCGTGAGGGGGTGGCCGCCTGCGATGATGGTGCCCAGCATGGCGCCGCCGCCGGTAAGCATGGCCCAGTGGAGACTCAGTTCGCCGGCTTTTTCGATGCCCGCTTGGTATCCGATGTAGATAATGCTTGCTACGATGGCTACGGGGATTGCCCAGCCGATGATTTTCCAGATAGGTGAGCCCTTGGGGATAACCGTGATGGATTCTTCGCTGGGGAGTTCCTTGTTCTCGCTGATGATGCTGGCGATTCCCTTCACGTGACCGGCGCCCACCACGGCCACCACCTTGTTTCCAGGGGCGGTCTTGATCTTGCTGGCCAGGTACTGGTCACGCTCGTCAATCAGGACCTTCTTTACTTCGGGGAAGGTCTTGCCGAATTCCTGCATCATGGCACTGAGGGAATCCTGTTCCTTGATTTTGGCCAGTTCTTCTTCGCTGACCTGGGTCTTGTCGAAGATGCTCCCGAAAAGACCGCCCAGGAGGCTCAGCTTGCGGTACCAGGGGGTACATGCCCAGGCCCGCTTCAGCGTAATCTTGATATCCCGGTCGGCAAGGACTACGGGGATTTCGTTTCCTTCGGCCTCATCTACAGCCTCTTTCAGTTCGGCTCCGGGCTTGACTCCGGTCTGGGCGCCCATGCGTTTTTGGTACGAGCCCAGCACTAGGTTGGCGATGAGTGTGGCGAGCTGCTTGTTCTTGATGACAGACTTCAGGTCGGTATTCTTCCAGCGGTCGGGATCCTTGAGGGACTGCATGCGACCGGCGTCCAATTCTACGCACACCGTATCGGGTTTTTCGGCTTCGATGGTCTCCTTGACCAGTTCCTTAGACGCCTGGGAGATGTGGGCCGTGCCTACAAGGACGATTTCCCTATTGTCGCTAGTAGAAATTCGGTAGATGTCCGCATTTTCTCTCATAATGGGCGAAAAAATAGAAAAAAGGGGGTGGTTGTTTGCGAAAAATGCCTAAAAATGCAAAAAAAAGGTAAAAAGCGGATTTTTTAGAAAAAAATGTGTATATTTGAAGGGGATATTATTTTTTCGGAGGAAAGTCCTATGAAAAAACTATTGATGGGTGTGTCTTTTTTGGCGATGATTATTGCTGGCTGTGCAGGTACGGTGTCGGACGATCCTGAAAAGATTGATACCGCCCTGGTTGGTTTTACATCATGCGTGCAGGGATCCCGCTGGGGTGAAGCCTTGGATTATGTGACCGAGAGCGAAGCTAACGAAATTAGTGATGGCGATGAATTCAAGGAAGAATACAAGGTTGCCGCTCGCCGTTTGCCTCTCTCGACTCTCCGCAAGGCGGGCCTCAAGGTGGATGGCAAGGGCCGCTTGATTGGCATCAAGGACGCCATGGACGAGGCTAACGAGCGCTATATCGTTTCCGAAGAACAGGCCAAGGTGGGCACCAACCTGGAAGAAATGGAAAAGGAACATATCCGCCGTCGCCTGGAAGAAGGCCAGCGTGTCTTGAAGCAGGAGGAGGAAGCTGCCAACCAGGAACAGGAAGACATCGTGTATTCCAATAAACTGACGGAAGAGGAAAAGCGCAAGTATGGCAGTACTCGCGACCTACAGGCTCCGGAGCAGTTCCAGGACGAAAATACGGAAGCTGCCGAAGAAGAAGTTCACGGCGACTACGAATCCGACTGATTTAGGACAAATTAAATCATCTTATTTCCCTCGACTTTTGTCGGGGGATTCTTGTAAAGAGACATGAAACGTTTATCGATTATTTTATTTGCCCTTGCCTTGGTTCTCGTTGGCTGTGGGGATTGGGGAACTGACGGCTCGGACCACGGTTACCAGGCAAAACTCCATTTCCACTATTATTACGGGCAGGACTGCTCCTGGATGGGGGCCGACTACCTTTGCGGCGATGCTTATTCGCTGTCGCCTTCTTTGACGGTGTCCGTGAAGGTGGACTGGAACGGGGATGCGACTGTCTACTATGACGGATACGGCCCCTACTATTTCTGGAAAGACGAGTACGATTACGCTTACGACCGGCACTATGGCGAATACTATTACCAGTTCAACCTGGACGGCAATTACAGCCTGACGGTCTACGATTCGGGTGCCGAGGTCATATACGCCGACACCTATACCGGGGTGGAACACCACTACTTATACGATGTGTGGTAAATGTGAAATGAAATTAGCTCTTGCTTCTCTGCTCTTTTCGATTCTCTTTGTTGCCGTTGCCATGAAGACTCTTTCTGGTGGTGGCAGGGACCCTTTTTTTGTAGACACGTCCATTGCGCTTTCTCGTTATGAACCGATGCTTTCTGCAAATCAGACTATAGGAACAATGGATGATTTTGTTCGAAAAAGAATGAACTTTTTTGACGATTCTCTTTCAAAAATCCTAGATTCTTTATCGAAAGGGAAACTTGATGAACGGAATTTACTAGAATTACTCAATATGGAATCCAACGTGGCCCGACATAAGATGCTTGATTCCGCCCGCCTGGTTGCAGGGGCGAAAATACAGAATGTCTATGAACAATTCAATAGTGTGGTTGCTTCATTTGGCCAACAGCATGGTTTTGAAATTCTTTTTGGTACGGCCTCAAATTTTGTGGTATATGGAGCGAAGGGGAAAGCGGACAAGACACGGGACTTGCTGCGGTATATGGGGGTGAAAGATGAATAGGCTTGCAAATGTCTTAGCCTTGGTTGCACTGATTCTTTCTGCCGTTGGAATCATTTACTGTATCTTTGTCCATGAAACGTCTGTTCGTTATGGATTTATCAATACCGAAAAGATGCTGAATACCTTCGTAGAAGCCCAGAAGGTGAGGGATCAATTGCTTGCAGAAGAATCTAAGTGGAACGATGCTGAAAAAGTTATAGAGGATTCTCTCGCTACCTTTGAGGAACGGTTGAAGCTGGAATACGATACGGCGTCTATTGAAACAAAAAAAAGGTTAAAGTCGGAGCAAACACACCGGATAGAGGAACTTGGCCGGTTTGAGCAGGCGAAAAAAGGCGGGTTGCAGAAAATGCAGTCAGAGTTGATGGCCCCTGTTTATGAGAAAATAAATGGATCTCTTGCGGAATATGCCAAGGAACATGGGTTAGATGTGGTATTTGCGTCCAGTAATGGCAGTATAGTGTATGGGGACGGTTCACGTGCGGACTTGACTGAGAATTTTGTTCTCTTTTTGAACAATAAATATCGATGATTGCGACTTTTGTGACAAAAGCGAGAAATTGGCTGATGGCTGCTTTGGTTGCCATTTCTCCCTTGTTCGCATTGCAGGGAGGCCCTGTTCAACCTGACTACATGCAGTTCGAACCCTCTGGAATGAAGGACATGGTAAGTCTTCAAACTGGGAACTTTGCATACTCCATACCTCTCGGAGAACTGCCTGGACCTTATGGGGGCTATCCACTAAGTTTATCTTACCACGCTGGAATTTCTCCCCAACAAGAGGCTACATGGGTTGGACTCGGTTGGACCCTTTCTCCGGGGAGCATAAACCGCGATATCCGTGGAGTTCCTGATGACCAGTTCCATGGTGGAACTTTGGGGTATGTATATCGTTATTCTGCTATACAGACGTGGAACCTAGAGACGAGTTGGACCATGGGTGTCGTAAGCGTTGGACAGAATGTTTCCAGCACGGGCGGGGTCGGATTTAGTGCAACTGCTGGGCTGAACATTGCAAGCTTTGCCAGTGTGGGTTTTAAGGTTGGAACAGAAGCCATAGGGGTAGAGGGAACTGTTGGTTTCAACAATGCGGCGGGTTTGAACATAGGTCTGATGCTCTCGTCAAATGGTATTGCTTCGGCGAGGTTGGGGACATCAATAGGAGGCCGAAACGTTAAGGCCTCCGCAGGAGTTCAGTATTCTACGGGAAGCGGGGCCGCATACAGCGTTGGGTTCGGGGACGCCCATGGAGTGTCGAATGTGGGCTTAAGTGCAGGCCCGTCGGGAATCAGAACGTCAATGAAATCGGGACCGATATCGACGGGAATGAGCAGGAACGGCTCCAGTGTCTCTGTCAATGGAGGAATCCTATCTGTCTCCAACGCTTCTGCCAAGGGCGGCGTGCGGACATCTAGTGTCGGGTTTGCCGTTGTGGTTCCCACGTACGTGGGCGTTTTTTCGTTAGGTTTTGGCCAAGCTTTACATGAGTACCATTTGCGTTCTGCAACTTCGGACTACGTTTACGGATACATGTATCAGGCTGGCCCATCTATTTTGTCCGATGGACAGAATAAAATTTTCGGGCTGCCCGTTGCGATGGCGTCCCAGGGCGGTTCGTCGGGAAACATTCCGTGGAAATGGACCATGAAAGGCCGGACTTTGGAAAGTTTGGGTGAAGATGAAATGTATCCCTCATATGACATGTACACGGTATCTTCCGAAGGTGTTTCTGGGACTTTCCGACCCTTTACCCGCGAAGAACACCGTTTACACAAAATTGTGAGTAACGAGAAAACTACAAGCAGTGAAGTTTTTGAAGATTATTCAGTCTTGCTCAAGGATTCTACTGACGGATGGCCTTATGGGAGTGAATTTGAAGAGGCCACTGGGGGCTCTGTTCTAGCCAGGTCGCAGAATCACGACTATGAATCTTACCGACAGTGCATACATAGCGACAGTTGTTCCCCGTATGCGCTCTATTCGACCCGTTTCCGGAATGAAGGAAATAGGTTGGTTTTCCGGAAGAATACGGAGTCTGACGATACCCTTACCACGGGGATGAATTTCTTGTTTGTAGGGGAGGGTGGTTATTACGAAAGTGAGCCATTCGAAGGGGCGAAATCCCGCGAGCGGAGGAAAATTTCGGACATCTTGCTAAAAAGGAAATTGGATAGTTACGATTACGCCCTTTATGGCTCCCGGAAGATTGAACCAATTCTTGAGGATAATAGCCCCGTGGGAAAACTTAAGGGTTTCGTGATAACCAATTCGGATGGGACTCGGTATTATTTTGAGCAACCTGTAAGATCTTACCTGAAAGTGGATTATTCTATCAATCAGGAAAAGGGAACTCCGATATTTGTTGATTTGAAGGGAGACGCCTCTGATGATTTCCTTGATAGTTTGGTTAGTGCGGTTAGGTCGTTCCTAGATTGGAGCGTAGAAATGGTGAATCCATCGCAGGCGGTGGAGAATACACTCAACTATGTCTTTAAGAAGGGCTCCCTTGATGAGAAGTGTAAGTCTGGATATGAATCTGAAAATAATGCGCTGTTCTATACCTATCAGGTGAACATGAACCCTTATGCCACACAGTGGCTGCTTACTGAAATCCGTGGTGCAGATTTTATTCAGCTTGGAGACTCCGTTGGGGATAATGTTGGCTACAATGTCAAGTTCCATTATACGGAGCCTTCGATTTATCGCTGGAGAACACCTTTTGCAAGGCCAGGCCTGGATGCTGTGGACTTACCGAATTTCAGGATGCCCAGGAATGGCTATACGCCGGAGGGATGCGACTCGCGGATGTACCAGGCTGGGTTCGGAGTCAAGGAATATGTTTATCTGAAATCCATAGAAACCTCGACGCATAGGGCCGAATTTGAACTGAATGACCCTGCAACTGAAGAACGTGTAGACGGGAAGGGCTGGGATTTCAACTACAATGACAAATCGAAAACCATGCCCATGGTTGTTCAGGCTTCGATTTTGTCTAGAGCCAGAGTGGTTTCCGAAGAAAGCGCTAGTCTACCCACTGGAAATGGTTACCAGCAGGCATTCACGAAGCAAAAAATCAGCATTGTCCCGGAATATCTTTATACCAACATGAAGTTGCCCGAAAGACTTTTAAGAAAGTTCCGCGGTAATGCGGCTATAAAAGTAACAGGGATGCCCTCGGTCAATGCTCCGACAATGTCGTTTATGGTCCAGGATTCGGTTTTGTACCAGATGCCTTCGGAAATCACCTTTGCAGTGGATTCAGTGGGCCAGTTCGAGGAATCTCCCGCCGATGAATACGGGTATGGACTATACAGGCTTCGCATCCGCCTTGTCGGCGACTCCATTTACGCGTATCGCTATGCAAAAAGCAACAGCGATATGGACAAATATAATCACGCCACTGTGGTCTTTGGGGAAAACGGAAACTATGTTTCTCATCCCCTCATAAACTGGAGCGATCTGGTTTTTGCGGGTGATTCGAGTGACCCTGCAGAAAATCAGATGCGTTACTTGAAGAAGATATCGTATTTTAACCGTGGTGATTCGACACCCTACCGTGAATTTGAGTTTGGCTATGATTATTCCTTGCATCCCAAGGCGTTGAATTCTTACTGTAAGGGGCGCTATCCTGCAGACAACGGACAGGTTGAGACCTCTCCGGATTATGCGGGCCTTGGAATATGTGAAAGTCAGAATAGCGGGAACCACCTTTATGGCAAACTTTCCCTGAAGTCAATTACGGAAACAGATTGTCAGTACGGAAAGTGTTCCAGTCTGCCCCCGTTCAAGTTTGAATACCATTCGCCGTCCCTCACTTCAACGCGGCTGTCCACAAAGAACAGTTGGATGAATTTGTCGCAGAATCTGACTTATGCAAGCCCCGAAGATACGGTCGGGACGAACCAGTTCCCGGATAGCTATTATGAGAATATTACCGATTTGGATGCAAGTATTATCGCCTCTTCCAATGTTGTAGATGATTGGGGGTTCTGGAACGAGCGCGCAAATCCAGAAAATCACAAGGTTTGGCAGGATTTTGCCGACTATGGTGCGTCTGCCTGGAGCCTTTCGCGGGTGACGGAGCCTGCTGGGGGAGTTATAGAGATTGATTACGAGAGAGATGTCTACAAGGATGGAGAAGAAAATTCTAACGAGAACATGTATGCGGAATTTGAAAGTGCTGATTACTGCAAAAACTTTGCCGGGGATTATTCGGTTGCGGAATCGGACAGTTCCCAGATATGCCTGGAACTATCTCCGCTGTATTGGCGAGAACAGTGCTTGGGACCCCGCTCTGCCTTTTGGGATGTGGTAAGGCCCGCTGGCTATCGGGGAACGGGTTTTGAGTACCTTGATACTGTGGGAATAACCACGTCTGGCGAAGTAGACACATCGCGCAATGTCTTGTACAATGTTCTTGGCAACATGGGAACTAAGGTAAAATGCGGTTTTGGTGGTCTTGGCAGGTGTTCTAGGACTCGTTCCGTTGCCGTATTGGGTGATGCAAAACCGCTAAAATTGCTATCGAAAAACGACGGGTCTGCCCGCCGCCTGCTTGTGCTGGACCGTTCCATGCACTATATGGATGCCGCCCTTCAAGCTGCCGCCGACAAGATAAATTCGAGCAAGAATTGGGGAATCAAGTCCAAACAGGGTTCCTTCTGGGTTAGAAATTCAATGTCCGAGATGAAGGGCGGCGATTTGCGGGTCAGGCGCCTTGTCCGCCATGACATCGGACGGACTGTCACGACGGAATACACGTATGAACCCGGTGAAATAGCACAGTTGCCTGATTCTGCTTACAATACGGTAATTGGGAACCGCTTCTATTCGGGCAAGGTCTCGTTTGCCCTTCCCGACATGGACCTGTCTCCAAAATCCAGGATAGTGGGCTTTGGCGATAATGACTTGTTCTATGTTCCCGGTTCCAATATCACCTACCCCAAAGTCACGGTGAAAAATTATGGGGCGGGAATATCCAATGGACGGACAGAGTATGAATATGTCACGCCTGAGACAGGCATTCCTGCGGACTTTATAGACGAAGACACTCGGAGTGCCTTGCAACCGTTCCTTCGCGTGAATACAAGGATTTTCGTGTGGGGTGGCTACGAGGATGACCGGACATACAAGGAGCGCCCCTTCCTTGTGGCATTCACCCTACTTGATGCGAACAAGCATGCCCTCGGAGAAACCCGCAAGATGATGGTTGTAAGGGACGGGGTGACCAGTTTTACGTTCTATGATGAAAACATCCGCAATGCCCGTTACCTTGCCGCCACGTCACGTTTCTCGATGGATTCATCCCTTTCTGTGCAGCATGATACCCTTGCGTTGAACGCCTCACTTTCTGATTTTAACGACATGGATGTCTCTGTTATCTGGTTCTTGGGAACTTATACCAAGACATACAACAAGCAGGGAATGAAGGATGAGATTCGCGATGACCAGAACTTCGTGTTGCATAAATCGTGGTTGCGTTCGCAGAAGGAGGGCTATTACCCTATCATATACAAGGCTGTGGAGTATGGACAAGATTCCATAACCTTGCAGGAGATGGATGCCAATTCGGGCGCGGAAAAAGACGAGCGGGATGTCGCCGACTTCGAAAGTTCCGTAGCCTATCACGACTTTACGGCATTCTTGGGATTGAATACAAAAATTTCGTTCTATCGCGGCGGAAGTTCCGCTTTGATGGTTAGGCAGGATAGCACCGCCTATAGCACTCGAGTCCCGGATATTGCACCCGGTGTGGCCGAAGGCGCTGAAAATACCCAGAAAAGTAAGGTAGGCCGTCAGGTGGAAAGGTGGAGTTATGAAAGGGTCCTGAAGTGCAAAGACGGGAAGAAAGACAAAAATTGTGAAAAGCAATATATTGCGCTTTATGACAAGGATTCCCGCAAGGATTCCAAGAGTTTCAGGTATATTCGCTACCCCGCCTTCCAGGTATCTTCGGTAAGTTACACGGGTCACGACAACCAGCCGTCTTCGCACATTGGGTTATGGGGAAAAAGCGCGTTGGAAAATCACCAATTTGACCCGCTAACGGGACTTCCTACGGCGACTCTTGCAAAGGCTCCCTCCCCGGACGGAAAAGAGATGCGTAAGTTGACCTTGAAAAAGCCGCACTACTCGGTAGTTGATGGGGACACATCCCTTGCAAATGGAATGTTCCGCCGGAACATGCTTTCGCAGAACTATCTCTCCGCCCTATATTCGGGGACTGTTCCTGCAACATCGCCATGGAATTCGATTCAAGTGAATGACAGCCTGAGGAGCTTTGACATTGCGCCGTATAGGCAAATGCCCGATTCCGTTTATCCGGGAAAGAAAAGGCCGTATGTCGGATGGGGAAATTTCAGGAGTCGCCGAGAGCCTAGGGAAATCGTGGGTGGAGGTAACCTGTTGTCTGCGGTGTCGCCTTTCCAGAGTACGGATCCGGCGCATGGGCAGTCTTTTCCTACGGTAACGGATTATGATGGTGAAATGATTGGTTTTGTAGATTGGCATTTCCGGGTGCGGGAATCTCGCGACGGGTTCGGGCGGACTACGGCTACGCATTATTCTCATGATGGAATGTACGAGACGGGACTGTTCTTCCCGGCGGGCCTTTCCGAGGTGGCAAGCTTTGTTCCCCATAGGGATACCATCGCCATGGCTAATTGTGGAATCAACTCACTTGGCTATGGGGTAACAGAAAACGAACTTGTTTTGTTTGATGGCTTTTCTCAAATTAGTTGTTATGCGGTACCAAAACAGGGGCGTACTCTGATAGCTGAATATACTTTGCGAAAATCAGGCCGGGCATGGGAAACAGTCCGTGATACAGTCTCCGGGAACCCTTATGTGCTGACGCTCTATGGGGGCTACCTTTTGTCATACCTTAGAATTTACCCTGCAGATGCACAATCAAGGACATTCGTGTATGACCGCTACGGGAACATGGTCAGGTTCGTTTCCGAAGATAACGTTTCTACTTATTACGAATATGATCCGTTCGGACATCTTGTCCAGGTTCGCGATGACGATGGCAACAGTTTCAAGGCCCATCACAGGGAATACAGGAACGGAGGCCAAAATTGAGAATGGTCCTCACTTTCATATTGGCCCTTCTGGGATTGTCCTTTGGTCAGTTGTCTGTCCGAATTCCCGGCGATAGTCCCACACAGTTTATTTTGGGTGAAAAGGCTTTTGTTCCGGTGTTCATAGACGGCGTGTCGGGCAACGGCTCCACGGAACGCGAACAGGGGGTTGCCCCCTATGTTCTGGAAAATGTTTCTGGGAATGCGGGCTGGCTAAAACCAAATGGCCGCCCTGCATACAATTCCAGCCTGGACAACGCCTATTACCATTGGCAGAACAACCAGATCTTCTGGCTTGAACTTTCCGGTTTTCCTCCGGCAGCGGGAACATATTCGGGAACACTTCGAGTACGGAATACGGCAACAGGCGAGTCCCAAAGTATATCGTATTCATTCAGTGTCATAAATCCACCCTCGAACTATTACGGGGTGGTAATTGCCATGCATGATTCCGCGGCCAGTTACGGACGGCAGATGGAAATATACACATCGTTAAAGAACACAGCGACCGCCGCAAGGACCCTTCAAAGCCCCTACATAGATTATTACGCTACGCGCATGTCGGGAAGACAACCCGTAGTCAATGTCTGGAAAAAACCATCCAACGGTTGCGTGCAGGTGTTAGATTGCGGACAAGGGAATTTTGTGATACGCCACAGGTTCAGCGGTGAAGTCTCTATCGGGGCGGGGGCAAGATCGGGAGAATTTCAAGTCGGTTACAACGAGGTGGCAGGTTCCACGGACCCCTATTACTATAGTCCGTTACAAGACAAGGACATCTGGGCGTTCTTAGATGTGAATCAAGGGTATGTCGCTGCAACAGAGAGAAATGCCTATGTGGATTATTCCGCATTCCGCTGGGCGACGAACTATACGGCTCGGGCCATGCAGCGAAACCTCTTTTATAACCAATACGAGGCCCTTTACGACCATTCCGGCAATCGATTGTGGGGTACTGCTCCGTCTTGGTTCTCTGAACAGGGGTGTCATGAAGTGCGTATGACTACAGCGACTTCGTACAACTGGCAAAAGTTTAGGACAAATTCGGGGATTTCGGGTTTCTGTACGGAAGGACTTGTGAATACATCTCCCGTGATTCAATTTTCTACGTCCGGCCCCGACACGATATATGAGGGCGAGGACTATTTTATGCGCCCTCTCGTCACCGATGTGGACGGTGATGACTTTACCATGGAACTGGTGGGTCCCCATCCTTCTTGGATAGAAGTTGGGACCCCGGCAGATTATTGGGATGATTATGAAAATGTTATAAAAAACAATGTGAACACGGCTACAAACAGGAAGGTGTTTTACATTCGCTCTCGACATGGCGACATTCGCAAGACGGCGGTCAAGCCTACCGGAAGCTATACTTACACGGTGAAGGTGACGGATTCATATGGGGGAAGTTCTACTGCGACCCGGACGGTCGTGGTTGTTGACGGAAGCCTCCATCCGTCGCACACCCCCTCGGGCCTTGCCGTATTGGTTGGTGACGAGACCTGGTTCAAGAGATACCAGCTGGATGTGGCGAGCGGGATAGTGAACTACTCGGGGGCGGGAAAGACTCTTTCTGCAGGGTGGCACTATGACTATTATGGAGTCTTTGCGGAAAGGCCCTCTACTTTACCTTTGCCTGCGGCTCACCATTGGTACACGGACCCCAACGTGGATGTTTCCTATGAAGCCTGTGGCGACGGTCGATTCCGGCTGCGCTATATTGGCAAGTCTGCCCAGACTTTACTTGCGAACCGCTCCTATCAGGACAGCAAGACGGGATTCGTTTACGGGACAAACGGAAGGATGAATAAGGTGGATGACTGGTCCATCGGAGATTTCTATGCTGGTGGCGATACACTTCGGCGTAGGCAGTATGCGCCTAAGGCCCCGCTTTATGACGGAGACGGAACTCTCCTGTGGGGTGAGGCTCCATCGTGGGCGGCGGATTGTGGTGACAATTCATCTTCATCAAGTTCAAGTCTTTGGTCGTCTAGTTCGACTACTGGACAAAGCAGTTCTTCTGTTTACCCGCCCAATTCTTCATCGAATCCTATTTCCAGTTCTTCGGTGCAGTCGGTCAGTTCCTCTTCAATTCCGGTCAGCAGCTCATCTGCGGTGTCCAGCAGCTCTGCCGTCTCGTCATCGTCGTTCAACCCTTATACGGATTTGCTTATACGTTTCTCGGATAATTCCACTTCGACAGGTGCGGCGAATTTGAAACTCGATGTGGTGAACAAGGGGAATGCTACTGCCAATATTGGCGGTTACGAACTGCGCTTCTACTATAATGGCAACGAAAACCTGGATGCGTCACGGCTAGTGTTTGAAAACTACCAGAATCCGTCTGCAGTACAAAGTAAGGTGACTGAACAGTGCGAAGAGAACCTGTTTGTTTACAGGGTTAAGTTTTCTGATGATGCGCAAATCCAGCCGGGGGCGAGTGCTCCTCCTGGAGGAATGGACCTTGCCGTGCATCTAGATCCATGGCAGAATTACGATTGGCGCGGTTTTGCCAGTTGGGTGGATGCAAGTGAGCTGACGGATAATCCAAATATGGCACTATTTGATGCCAATGGCAATCTTGTCTATGGGACGGAAATGTGGCCCTGTAACGGCTATACGAAAAAGAGTCTAAAGTTGACCGTGAACGAGACCGTTCATGCTGAGGGAATGGGAATACCCAACGGGTACGTGAATGATGCCGTAGGCAACGTCTCCCTAGAAGTCCGCAATGACGGTGATTCGAGCCTTGTCGGCCCTGTATATGTGGATTTTTATGTGACTCACCCTGCAAGTCATGTACCTATGCTCGTTATCGGCACCGATACGCTTTCTGTTGCCGGCACGCTGATGTCGCTCGGCGATGGTATTGCTGTTTCGCGAACATCTTCCGGAAATAGGCATACTTTCCGCTTTGTGCTTGCAAATGGTTTGCAGGCGGCCGCAGTCCGTAACATTTCCTTTGTTTTGCTGGACCAGTGCCTTACGGATTGCCCGTCGGGCAGCGAAAGCGTCTATACTTGGAGTCTGGCAGATGATTGGTCCGCCATGGACGGTATAGCGAATCCATGGAATTCGGTGAAGACGGAAAAAGTCGCTGTCTATAGTTCTACAGGGGAACTTGTCTATGGGACTCCGGACCCTTCGTCACCGACACCCCCCATGCAGGAGATTGCCGTGGGCGACACCGTTTTCTCCTTGACGCACCCGCGAACGTCTTTGGCTTCCCAGGTAGCGAACAGGACGGACGCCGTCCAATATTCCGCGGGTCAGTTGCTTTCGGGGGGTGATTTCGAGTCGGACTGGTTGCATGGATGGAACGTATCCGGGTCTGCGCATAGTGTCCGGGGAATTTCGCCGCAGGGTTCGAGGCACCTGGAACTTTCGAGCGGAGCCCGCATAACCCAGGACTTACCCCTCCAGGCGGGGAGATTGCTTGCGGATAGCGGTGCGGTACTGATGCTCTGGCATACGGGAACCCTGACAGTCGAAATTTCAAAGAACGAAACTTCGGTAAACACGAATACAGTTTCGGGTGGCGGCACATGGAAACGTGACACCGTGTTCCTTGCGAAATCCCTGTTTGACGGTTCTTCCGTTTACGCGCTCTCCATTTCCGCCAATGGCGCGTCGAGCCTCGATGACGCCATCCTGACTGCTGTTACAGCGGCTAAGCCGACCACTTATGCGGTGCGCTTTACCAACACGGCGGGGGAGGAACTGGAGAGTCGCGCCTACGACGGTGCGGAGGAACTGCTGGTGACTGATTCCGAGCACGACGGAATGGGCCGCACCTGGAAAAAGTACCTGCCCTTCGCTCTCCCCTGCAAGGGGGCAGCCGACTGCAATTCCGAGCGCAAGACAGCCCACAACTCCGGCATGGCAAAGTCCTACTACACCGCGTCGAACCCGGATTATCCCGACGCAGGCGGTGTCCCCTATGTGGAAACGAAATGGAAACCCGACCCCATGGCCACCAAGGATGTGGAGGGCGCTCCAGGTAGTGCCTTCGGCGTTACGGGCGTAGATGGGCGGACGCACTTGGTAAGGTCCTATTCTTCGGGCGTCAACTTGTCAGGCGTCAACCTGCTGGACTCGGCCAGCCTGAACTCCGCCGTAGCAGCCGTGCGCCACGGACGGGCCTACGACGGCGACACGAACTATCGCGCTACGAGGGATGCGGGCCCCACCCACCTGTGGGAACTGAACACGGACCAGGACGGTCGCAGGGCGTTCACGGTGAAGGACGGCGAGGGCCGTGTAATCGTGAGCGGTTCGCTGGACAGTACGGGCAGGCTGCTCGCCCGCAGCGTGAACGAACTGGATGCCCGCGGAAACGTGGTTAGGTCGCACCCGCCAATGAGTTGCGGCTATACGCCAAGACCCGCGAACTGCGTTACCCCGAATGAATACGGCTACGATGCCCAGAGCCGTGTTGTCAGGAGCAAGGAGCCCGACGCAGGGGAGACAAGGACATTCTATGACCTGATGGGCCGCGTCCGCGCGACACAGACGCAGAGGCAGATTGACTCCGGGGCGTATTCCGTTACCGTCTATGACAACCTAGATAGGCCGATTTACACTGGTGAATGGAAAACTGCGCTTGACAGCGGCGCGGCAAGAGCGTATTTTGGCAATGTGCAGAACAGGAACAGCCCGACTATCGCCGAACTCACTCCCGGTACGGTAGCGCGTACGTTCTATGACCGTATGCCCGCCAGGGACACCTTGGGCGTGGAACTTTATCCGGCGTCGGTCCAAACTGACGCGTTCAAGTACGGCAAGACCCGCACGGTGGCGGTGATATCCGACGTGTCCGTCGACGGCAGCGGCAACGTTACTCGGGTGTCGACTGCAAATACCTACGACAAGTACGGGCGAGTGGCGGCGACTTACACTTACGACCCGACTATGCCTGCAGACAGCCTGAAAATGCTCGCCGTGGAGACGGAATACGACCTTGGCGGCAAGGTGACAATGGTCAAGAAATACCCCTACGGCGTGAACGGCGGCGGGACCTCGCGGGCCATTACAGAACGTTACACCTACGACCGCCTTGGCCGCATAGACAGCTTGTTCTCGAAGAACGGAGGTGGTGACGAGGTGCTGCTGGCGCATTACTCCTACTACCCGACGGGAAATGTGAGGGAGGTGAAGATGGGCGACGCAATCACGCTTGCCTACACCTACCATATCAGTGGAACCGTAAAGTCGGCCACATATAGCGCCAATTCCGACGGACAGGAATCAAACAGCCTCTACTCCGAGACCCTCCATTACGAGGACTGTGGCGATGCCAACTGCACCCCGCAATATAACGGCAACATTAGCCGTATGGTGCATGAACTGGCCCACGGAAATGCGGACTTTGGCCAGTATCGTGATGTGGCCTATGCCTACGACCAATTGAATAGGTTGACAAGTGCCGATGATGTGGAACAGGACTACTTCGATGAAGTCTTTGAGTATGACGCACAAGGAAGAATGACCGTTCAACGGCGAGATACTAGTATTGCAAAGAATGCTGGTGGCGAGTATGCTTATTATGCCAATACCAACAGGCTAAAGTCCGTGGCGAACGGAATGGGCGGAACGGCTGATGACCACAATATGAGTGACGCAAACAACTTTGTCTATGATAGTGAAGGAAATCTAATTGAAGATAAATCCAAGAAAATGAAAATCTCCTACGACTGGAGGGGAATGCCCGTGGAGTTTGTTCGTGAAATCGAAAATGGGGATTCTTTAAAACTAGTGATGAAGTACGATGGCAACGGAAAGAGAATTTCGAAAACGAGGCTTCGTAAAGGAACCGGTTCAGGCGAATGGCCTGTTGAACATGTTACCCACTACACAGGTATAGGAACTGAAATCCGTACCGGCAATAGCGGAAATGGAAATGAGACATGGGTTGTTGTTAGCCTGCCGCAGGGATTAGGCAGATATGGCGTAGAACCGGCGCATTATTTTGATTCCATGAACACTTCGTTTGAATGGTATCTGAAAAACCACCTCGGTTCCACAATGGCTGTATATCGCACTACGGGAACAACTGCTGGGCCACCCATGTTGCAGCATGCCTACGATTATAGAAGTTACGGAGAAAAAATTGACTTGACAGTATTAACGGATAAAGTTACCGAAAACTATACTGGAAAAGAACTGGATGATGAAATCGAGCTCGGTTATTGGGGAGCAAGATATCTTGATTTAATGCTGGGGTTGTGGATTTCTGTAGACCCCGCAAGGCAATTCGCGAGCCCGTATCTGTATGTGGGAAATGGGAATAATCCGATTAATGGGGTGGATCCGGATGGAATGGCTTGGGAATACGCGCAAAATTCGGGTAGGTTAACTTATATCAATAATAATACTGGCGCGCGTACCTTTGTCGCATATGGTTATGCGGGAAACGGAAAAGGTTTTAATAATGCTAAATACGAGGGTGTCCGCATGACAGGCCCTCTCCCTGCAGGAACTTATACAATTTCACCAATGATTAAAAAACATCCCCAGGGTAAGTACAAAAAATATATGAAACTGACTCCTGATGAAGATAATGAAATGTATGGACGAGATCTTTTCTTGATTCATGGAAGAAGAGCTGCAAATGATTTTGATGCTTCTTCTGGTTGTACAATTTTTGATCGGGATGATAGAATGCGCATTGCAAATAGCGGGGATAATAAATTGATTGTTGTCCCTGATGCCTTAGAAGATTTAGACGATGGCCCTGGCAATGTTTTTGTTAACCCGCACGAAATTGAAGTTGAAGGCGAATAGGATTTATTAGATGATAAAGAAAATAGTCGTTACATTTCTCTTTCTTTTTTCTGCAAATTATTCTCAAGATTGTCTAGTTAAACCAACTGGATTAACTGTATGTGAAAAGAAAATGGGCAAGACTTTCGTTTCAATTGAGTTAGAAAAAACAAGGAGAGAAACAAGCAAAGCGTGCTTTCCTTACTGGGATGGTTATTCTTTTCCAGATATAAGTATCAAACTTTCTGTTGATGGAAATATTATTTTCTTCCCGAAGGAATTGTATTGTACCATTGCTTTGGTTAACGATTTTTCTGTAAAAAAAAGAAACAAAGACTTTATTCTATTTGGTTCTTCAGGAGACGCTAGCGAAACTGTATATTTTGAAGTGTTTTTTGACGAAGAAAAGGTCTATAAATCATTCACGTTTGAAAGAGTTGATAAGAAAGATACGATTTCAACTTGTACGTACAGACCTGTTTTTTATGAATGATTGTTTCGGATTCCTGGACGGTACTACGCCGGAATCAAACAAAAGGTCGCTCCTGCGGCCTTTTTCCGTACGATTCCTAGGGAAAATTGATTGTAGATAAGTTTAAGTCGCTGAAAATTTCCTATGATTGGAGAGGTATGCCTGTCGAATTTACGCGTAACGATGCCTGCATCGACATACACGAACAGATCGTGTGTGGTTCCATGAAACTCGTGATGGCATACGATGGCGAGGGCCGCGTGATCGTGAGCGGATCGCTGGACAGTACGGGCAAGTTGCTCGCCCGCAGCGTGAACGAACTGGATGCCCGCGGAAACGTGGTCAAGTCGCACCCGCCAATGAGTTGCGGCTATACGCCCAGACCTGCAAACTGCGTGATTCCGAACGAATACGGCTACGATGCCCAGAGCCGTGTCGTCAGGAGCCTGGAACCCGACGCAGGAGAGTCGCGGACCTACTACGATCTTATGGGTCGTGTTCGCGCCACCCAGACACAGAGACAGATAGATTCCGGTGCGTTCTCCGTCGTCGGCTACGATAACCTTGACAGGGCCGTTTACACGGGTGAATGGAAATCGTCGCTTGACAGCGGCTCCGCCAGGGCTTATTTTATGGATGTGCAGAACCGATTCAGCCCGACAGTAGCCGACCTCACGCCCGGCACCGTGACCCGCACGTTCTACGACAGGATGCCCGCCAGGGACACCCTGGGTGTAGTGCTTTACCCAGCGACGGTCCAGGCCGACGCATTCGGTTATGGCAAGACCCGGGTGATGGCGGTAATTTCTGACGTGTCCGTTGACGACAGCGGAAACGTGGCCCGAGTGTCTACAGCGAACGCCTACGACAAGTATGGCCGTGTAGTAGCTAACTACGTTTACGACCCCACCATGCCCGCCGACAGCCTGAAGATGCTTGCCGTGGAGACTGAATACGACCTTGGCGGCAAGGTGACGAGGGCGATAAAATACCCCTATGGCGTGAACGCCGGTGGCACAAGCCGCAAGATTGAGGAACGTTACACCTACGACCGCCTGGGCCGCGTGGACAGCGTGTTCTCGAAGAACGGCTCCGGCAATGAAACCTTGCTGGCCCATTACACCTACTACCCGACGGGCGAAGTAAAAACCGTGTCCATGGGTAACTCGCTCTCGCTGACCTACACCTACCACATCAGCGGTGCGGTGAAGTCTGCCAAATACACGTATTCTCCAAACGTCATTCCGGCCCCCGAGCCGGAATCCGCGCCCCTTTATTCCGAGACACTCTACTACGAGGACTGCGGTGACGATGAATGTACCCCTCAATATAACGGCAACATAAGCTATATGGCGCATCGGTTGCTGCATGACAACAGAAATTTTGTGCAGATCCGCAACGTCGCCTATACTTATGACCAACTGAACAGGTTGACAAAGACTGACGATTTTGACCAGGATTATTTCGACGAAAGCTTTGCCTATGACGCCCAGGGCCGAATCGCAGCCCAGCGCCGCTATGATAGGGCGGACAGTTCCAACGGTGGCGAATATTCTTACTACGGCGGCACGAATAAATTAAAATCTGTTGCTGACAATATGGGTGGCTCTACAAGTTACCGCACGATGAGTGCAAACGACAATTTTGCCTATGACCGGGATGGTAATCTTGTTGAAGACAAGTCGAAGCAGATGAGAATCGCCTATGACTGGCGTGGAATGCCAGTGGAGTTTGCCCGCAATACGGATGGCGGGGATTCGCTGAAACTCGTGATGAAGTATGATGGGTCGGGTCGCCGCATCTCCAAGATGCTCTTGGCGAAGTCCGCATCCGCAACAAACTGGGATTCGGTCAAGGTGACGCACTACACCGGTATCGGTACGGAAGTTCGCGAAGAATTTGCAGATTCCGCCTCGAAAACGAAAGTTGTCGTCAACATGCCGCAGGGCTTGGGTAGGTATGGTGTAGAATTGGCGAACTATTCAGATTCCACAAACACTGCGGAATGGTATCTGAAGAATCATCTTGGCTCTACGATGGCTGTCTATCGCACTACGGGAACAACAGCTGGCTCGCCTGAGTTGCAATATGCTTACGATTATAGAAGTTATGGGGAAAAAATTGACTTGACAGTATTAACGGATAAAGTTACCGAAAACTATACAGGAAAAGAACTGGATGATGAAACACTGTTGTCTAATCATGGCGCAAGACTTCTTGATCCTATGTTAGGTATGTGGATTTCTGTCGATCCTAAGAGATTCTTCTCGAGTCCATATCTTTATATGGGGAATGGATATAATCCGGTAAGGTTTGCAGATTTGAATGGTCAGGCTCCTGGAGATCCTTTCGGGTCCGCCGAAGCAGCTGCTCAAGATTTTGCTAGGTTGTATAATGGTGTGTCTATAGCGACTTCAACAGAATATGGTACTATTATTTATAGAAAGGGTAATTCTTTTTCGTATGTAACACCGTCTTTCGGCACCTCTAAAAACGTTAATTTGGATGAATGTGTAATGGATGTTGCAGGAAATGCTGAATTACAGTTGATAACATCTGCTCATGCACATGGATCTTATTCTAGTTTTAGAAATCTTGATCCTTCGCCATTAGATTTCCAGTCAGAATTTGTTGCTAGTGATTATAATCTTTATCCTTATTATAAAGAAAATATAGATGCGCCTGCTTATGTTGCGGTGCCTAATGGAAAACTAATTGAATATCGTTCTGACGGGTCATCTAAAGAGGTTCCTACAAGCGGGATTGCCGCAGATCCTCGAAGCAGATGGAGTGATATAGATGAACGATATCATGCTGATTTAGAACTTTTAGAATGATGATGAAATAATGAAAATTACTCTTGCATTTTTATTTCTTGTAGGCTTTTCTTCTGCTCAGTTGTTGGAAACTGAAGAAAGATCAGTTTACCAAAATCATCCTAATTTGGATTATTTTGATAAAATCTCAAAAAAAAGAACGAATAAAAGTCTTTATCAATTGGCCCATGAAAGCCTTTTTGCAATGGATAGCGCCAAAGGTTATACTTTATCAGGAAGAGAACTTCGTGCTGTAAATATGATTGTTTCTAATGTTCCAGGAGTTTTAGATAAGGATCCTTTTTTAGAATCTGTTTATATTTATAAATTAAATTCAGAAGTTCTTTATATTTGTATTGGACCAAATGAAAATGAATATTACATGAAAAAAAGCGGTGTGTTTGATAATTCCTCAAAAAAACGAGGGAAAGGAATGATTCGTGGGGGCGGAGGCGGAGAATATCTGGTAAATTTGAAAACAATGTCTGTTATAGAAAAAAAAAGTGGTGGAGATAAATGATGATTGTAAAGTTTGGACTATACAAGATAAACTTAACCGAGTTAACCGATAAGGTTACCGAGAACTTTACAGGAAAAGAACTGGATGATGAAACCGAACTCGGCTACTGGGGGGCGAGATATCTTGATTTGATGCTGGGAATGTGGACAAGCGTTGATGGTCATAAGGAATTTTACAACAGTTATTCATACGGTCCAATCAATCCGATTAATGGATATGATGAAGAAGGAAATATTTGGCGGTATGTAAAAACAGAATATTTCAATACATTTAATTTCTTTAATGCTTTTTCAAGAATTGTTGGTGAGATTACAAGAATTGGAAGAATAACCGTTGTTGCTGCTGGAATTAATGAAGAGTCTTTACTATACTCGCAGCGTTATATTTATCATCAATGGGAATCATTGCCCAATGAAGACAATTTGTATCAGAACGGGACTATTCGAAAAGTTTTGCAAACCTATATAGAGAAAGAACAAGCTCGTCGTGATTTTTATAATCGAAATCCTGATCAAGTTGGAGTTCCCCAGTTGTGGAGTGACAAGCCATATCAATGGGCTCCGTTGGTTCCAGAGTTAGATACTCCTGATGAACTGAATGGTTCTGGGTTTGGTGTGGAGTATATTGAACCAGACTATATTCCAGATGGGAATGTTGACATTGGTCCGATAGAAATCGAATAGAATGAACATGAAAAAAATGCTTTTTTTGTATTTTCTGCTGGGATTTGCGTTCGTTTATAATGCTGTTATGACGCTTCCCTTGTACGTTTCTTTGAATGATTCAATATTTGTTGATCCTTGGGGAGGGGTATGTGGGTATGTTCCAACGATTTTTTTGTTGAATTTTTTAAGATTTTCATCAATAATGAATGAACGTGTTTTTTTCTTGTTTATTATTGCTGGGCATGTTGTTGGATGGATTTGGGGCTTCTTCTTCGTAAAGATATTTATGAGACCTGAAGGTAAAGGTAGAATTTTTGTACTTTATATTGCTAAATCTATTTTGGTTTACATAGCGCTGTTTTTTATTGTTGTTTTGCTGTATTTTATTTATTTGGGAAATGTGTTGTAAATGGCGAATGCTCCCGCTTTCATTGTGTTCCGAATGAACCCCGCACGTTCTACGACCGTGTGCCCGCCAGGGACACCTTGGGCGTGTCGCTTTACCCTGCGACAGTCCAGGCCGACGCCTTCAGGTACGGCAGGACCCGCACGGTGGCGGTGGTCTCCGACGTGTTCGCCAATGGTGGCAACGTGATGCGGGTGTCGACTGCAAACGCCTACGACAAGTACGGGCGAGTGACGGCGACCTACGCCTACGACCCGACAGCACCTGCGGACAGCCTGAAAATGCTCGCCGTGGAGACGGAATACGATCTCGGCGGCAAGGTGACGAGGACGACAAAATACCCCTACGGAGTGGATGGTGGCGGGGCAAGTCGAAAAATTGTGGAACGGTATACCTACGACCGCCTGGGCCGCGTGGACAGCGTGTTCTCGAAGAACGGCTCCGGCAATGAAACCTTGCTGGCCCATTACACCTACTACCCGACGGGCGAAGTAAAAACCGTGTCCATGGGTAACTCGCTCTCGCTGACCTACACCTACCACATCAGCGGTGCGGTGAAGTCTGCCAAATACACGTATTCTCCAAACGTCATTCCGGCCCCCGAGCCGGAATCCGCGCCCCTTTATTCCGAGACACTCTACTACGAGGACTGCGGTGACGATGAATGTACCCCTCAATATAACGGCAACATAAGCTATATGGCGCATCGGTTGCTGCATGACAACAGAAATTTTGTGCAGATCCGCAACGTCGCCTATACTTATGACCAACTGAACAGGTTGACAAAGACTGACGATTTTGACCAGGATTATTTCGACGAAAGCTTTGCCTATGACGCCCAGGGCCGAATCGCAGCCCAGCGCCGCTATGATAGGGCGGACAGTTCCAACGGTGGCGAATATTCTTACTACGGCGGCACGAATAAATTAAAATCTGTTGCTGACAATATGGGTGGCTCTACAAGTTACCGCACGATGAGTGCAAACGACAATTTTGCCTATGACCGGGATGGTAATCTTGTTGAAGACAAGTCGAAGCAGATGAGAATCGCCTATGACTGGCGTGGAATGCCAGTGGAGTTTGTCCGCAAGACGGATGGCGGGGATTCGCTGAAACTCGTGATGAAGTATGACGGGGCTGGCCGCCGTATCTCCAAGACACTCACTCGCAAAGTGAGCGGTGGCGAATGGGATTCGGTCAAGGTGACGCACTACACCGGCATCGGAACGGAAGTTCGCGAAGAATTTGCAGATTCCGCCTCGGAAACGAAAGTCGTCGTGAACATGCCGCAAGGCTTGGGTAGGTATGGAATTGATCGTGCGGAATATGTTACGGAGAGTTCTCTTGCTTTTGAGTGGTATCTGAAAAACCATCTTGGCTCCACAATGGCTGTCTATCGCACTACGGGAACAACAGCTGGCCCGCCTGAGTTGCAATATGCTTACGATTATAGAAGTTATGGGGAAAAAATTGATTTGACTGTTTCAACAGATAAAGTTACAGAAAACTTTACTGGCAAGGAATTGGATGATGAAACCGAACTCGGTTATTGGGGAGCAAGATATCTTGATTTAATGCTGGGGTTGTGGATTTCCGTTGACCCGAAGAGACAATTCAGCAGCCCGTATCTGTACGCCGGGAATGGCGTGAATCCGGTGAACGGGGTGGATCCGGATGGAAATGTGTTTAATGATTATGGCAATCAATTGTTTGAGTATATGAAATCAACAAATTTTAATGGTAGTAAAACATTAAAAATTAACATGACTAGAGCTCATGATGATCCTGATCGTTATTTTAATATAAAACCTGTAAGAATTTCAAAAATTGAACCTAGTGCTCATAATAAACCTGGTTTTAAAAAGACGTATGATGTGTATTTTCCTGTGGATAAGAATGCAGATGGCACGGATCTGTCCATTATAACCTACATTACCGCAGGTCATGAATTAAATCATCCATATACTCATATGAAGGCTGGTCATAACGATGTTGGAAATGTAAAAACAGAAAAGGAATTTTTGGACAACTTAAAGAAGATGGCTGATGAGCCCGAACCAGATAAAATTTACTTAGATGATTACAATTCAGCAAAGGAGATGGGGGTTTATGATGATGAGTAAAACATATTTGATAATTTTTTTTTTGACAAGCCTCTGTTTTGCTCAAAAGAATGTGGCTTGCCGTTATTCTGATTATGATACAACGGGACAAACATCAAGTCTTTTGAAAGAAGTTGAATATGATTGCGGAATGTACTCAGTGTATAGTGTTTCGTGTTTTTCTGATTCAAGTTTTCTTTATAAATTTACCATTGGTGTACAACCTATTTCATCTTTAAAAATTAGACCAGAAGATTTTTTAAAAACAATATATGCCTTAAGCTGTAAAACCTTTAAATATTTTAAGAAACACGATGCTTCTTTAGATTTAAAAAAAGAAATTCTTTATTTGGAGCAGAACAAACGAGTGGAAAAAATTGTAATTTTTGATACTCTAGTGCGAGATTCATTTTATTATGCTTATATTGAAAGCTTATTTGATGGAGATTCTTTGATAAAGAGATCCTATAAGGATTCTGTATTTGCTGAACACTCAAAAAAAAGAAACGTAAAACAAGAACTGCGCCTTCACTAGCAAACTGCAACTATTGGGCGACTTTGTGTACAATTCCGAGGGTAATTTGACGGAAGACAATTACTTGAAAGGTGAGAATCTCAAAAAATGCACTTGTGCATTTTTATTGCCGAATCGTAGTGTATTGCGCTTTGTGCAACTCCAAAAGTCTGAAAATTTCCTATGCTTGGAGAGGTATGCCTATCGAGTTCACACAATATCCTCCGCAGAAGAATACGGGAAGTTCCAGCGACACCGCCCGCCTTTCGATGATGTACGACGGGTTGGGCAGACGCATCTCCAAGACGTTCCTGACAAAGTCGGCTACCACGGCAAGCTGGGATTCGCTCAAAGTGACGCACTACACCGGCATCGGCACCGAAATCAGGGAGTACAAGACCTGGAACTTTGTGCGTTTCCTCCATTTTTGGCATTTAATCCAAAAATGAATGAGAATATCGCAAAGGTTATAAGCAAAAGTGCCTTTTTTTCTATATTTCGCCCCACTTATGACCAAAAGTGGCGAGAATTTCGTGATAGCCCTCGATGGCGGTTCGGGTACCGGTAAGAGTACCACCGCCAAGCTCGTGGCAAAGACCCTCGGCATTACCTATCTGGATACCGGCGCTATGTACCGCGCCGTGACGCTTGCAGCCCTCGACAAGGGACTTGCGGCCGAAGAAGGTCCTGCCATGGACGAACTGCTCAAGAACCTTGACCTCGGGTTCGACTCCGAAAACCATATTCTCATTAACGGTGTGAGCCGCGAAAGCGAAATCCGCGGCATGAAGGTGTCGAGCAACGTGAGCATCTACTGCGCCCTCCCGTCAGTCCGCGCCGCCATGACTGAAAAGCAGCGCGAAATTGGCAAGAAGCAGAGCTGCATCCTGGACGGCCGCGACATCGGAACCGTCGTTTTCCCCGACGCCAAGTACAAGTTTTTCATGGTGACGGACGTGAAAGTCCGCGCCGAACGCCGCTACAAGGAACTCCTTGAAAAGGGCGAGAAGGTGACGCTCGAAGAAGTCCTCAACAACCTGGTCGAACGCGACCGCCTGGACTCCTCCCGCGCAAACGCCCCCCTCAAGAAGGCGGACGACGCTATCGAAATTGACACTACACACATCTCAATCCAACAACAGGTGCAAAAGATTCTCGACTACGTAGGTGTAGTGGCGTAGCCCCGAGTCTTTTAACCACAACAAACGGGAGAACATCATTTTTTGACAAAGACTCTAGCTTCTAGATTGCGGCCCCTAGCCCCTAGATCCTAGCCCCTAAATCCTAAATGTGTTTCCCGCTAAAAAGAAAAATCATATGTCTCAAAATCTCAAATTCGGAACTCAAGAAGATCTCGCTGAAATCCTCGC
>CAMKMX010000014.1 GCA_946414025.1 uncultured Fibrobacter sp. | reverse complement strand
TTGGCTTCGTCGATTGCCAGGCTGCCACCAATTTTTACAACCACTTTTTTCATCGCGGGTGCTGTCCTCTCGATTTGTTCGCCTTAAAAGACGATGAATTTCCGCCCGCAAATTTAGAAAAGCTCTTAGGGGCCGAACCCAGGCACCTCGATTTTTATAACATAAAAGGGGGAAGAATCCCCCTGATTTCTGCCTTGCCTCGTCAACTTACATCCCCGCCACCTTCCTGTCATCCCCGCCCGTTCGGCGGGCTCAGAGCAGGCTCCGGCGGGGATCTCCCATCATCAACACACTCAGCAAGTCATCCATCACCCCCTCGCCTAGGGGCGCCGCCCCTAAAACCCCGATGCAAAACAAAAAAAAATCGTTCCAATGGAGAATTTTCCCCTTTACAGCACCATTTTTTTATATCTTTAACCTAATCACAAACCAAAGACACAAGAGGTAAATTATGGCTATTTCTAAAGTTTGGCTGGATGAATCCAGCGACGAATGCGTATCTTGCGGCGCTTGCGAAGCTACTTGCGACGCAGTGTTCAGCGTTCCCGAAAAGATGCAGGTGAAGGAAGGCGTTGACTATTCCGCTTACGAAAGCGAGATCAAGGACGCTGCCGACTCCTGCCCCGCCGGCGTCATCAAGTACGAATAGTATTTAGCAGCGCACATCGCGACAAAACCATTAGAAAGGACCTCCCCTACGGGAGGTCTTTTCTGTTGTACCCCCGGTCGCCTAGCGCAGTTGGTTTCATTCTACTGCAGCCGGTTCCACTTCTTCATTTCCTTGTCCAGGAAGGTATCCACGAATTTCGCATAAATTAACGTGGTGTCCAGGTTCCTGTGGCCAAGCAACTTACTTGTAGCCGGCAAGGGAATGCCCAAGGTAATGCAGGTGGTGGCGAAGGTATGCCTTGCTAGGTGACAGTGGATATGCTTGTAGTAGCCCAGCTTCTTGGCGGCACTACGCAAGGTACGGTTGAAATGGGAATTTTCCACCACCCGGAACACCGGGCCGTCAGACATCTTTTCGGGCAACAACAGCCTCGCCTGCAACGGGATGGGCACATAGACCGGGTCGCCGGTCTTGTGCATCTGCTTGCGGATTTTCCAGTCAAAAATTTCATTCGCGTTCAGCGACAGCAGGTCGCTATAGCGCAGCCCCGTAAAACAGCTGAACAGGAACACCCGCATCACGTCCTGTTCCGTCTCGGTCAAGAACCGCCTTCGGTCCATAAAGTTCAGGTACAGGCTCTTCAGTTCCCGCACCGTCAAGAAGCCGCGACGGGTAAAGACCCTACCAACCTTGATCTTTTCGAAGGGCTTGCCCTCCACCAGGCCGTCGGCCATCATCTTGTTGGTAAATATCCGGAACACCGAAAGAGCCTTGTTCACCGTGGCTGGCTTGTCGCCCCGCTGCTGCAGGTGATTTCTGAAGCCACGAACAAACTCCTCGTCTACCCCGGCACAGTCCAGGTCTGGCTTGTAGTACTGCAACTTGCGCAGGTTCCAGTAGTAAGTTCGTATAGTAAGGGGCGCAAGATTTTCCTTATCCTTCGCCAAGTATTCCTGAGCCACATCGTAAAAAAGCATATAGCCTCCTTGCCAGCTATCGCCGGCAAAAATCCCCGGACGCCCGGGGGCAGAGGCAATTTATCATAACTCAGGAAAAACTTTTTTTACCCGGCTTACAATCAGGTTATTTTACCGAGAACAGTTCCGAACGGTGTATCCCTTGAGCGCGGGCCCGAACAACATATAAACCGGAGCCAGGAACATCCATCGAAAGGTTCGCCGTACCGCCATGAACAAGGACAGACCTTGTGGCAAGAACCCGACCCTTCAAGTCCAAAATATCCACGCGGGCCATTTTTCCTTCCAAATTGCCGGAGGCGTTGAACGACACCTGCAATCGGTTTCCAGACCTTACCGTGTGCAAAGCATCTAACGAAGCCTTCGCATAGGCCTTCGCTTCGTCCGTAACTCGGACAGTAGCGTTCTTTGCCGACTTTCCAAGAGACACCTGCAAAGAATCACCCGCTTTCAGTTCCGTAGTTGCACCATCCACAGTCACATACACGTGTTTTCCCAAAGCGGATAGTTTTTCTACACCGTTGACGGAAATGTATCCCGCACGTTCATCACTAGCGTCAAGACGAAGTGTCCATTCTTGAGCATTACCTGCAGAGCGGACCGACTTGGCCAGCAGGCGACCGTCTTCTACGATAGACAGGTTTACCCGTTCGCCCATGCTAGCAGGCGGCTCATCAACCACAAAAGGATGACTGGCAACGCCTAGCGTATTTCCGGCATCGCGACGGCCATTTCGATCCGAAAGAACCAGCTGCAAGCACCAACCATTGCGGGACTCCGCTTTCGCCAGGGATTTTTCATTTTCGACAAAGCTCTGATTTTCGTCATCTTCTTGAGCTTCCAAAAATACGGGAGTCGTCGAAGCTTTCCAGGTCATCATCTTCGAAACCTTGACCCAAGCCGCCTCGTAGGGCTCCAAATAGCGGGTTTCCTCGTAATCGTATGTTTTTGGATTATAGCGCCAGAAAACCGTTTCCGAGCCGAAATCGCCTTCAACCATCCCTGGATTTTCCGAGAATAGGTCTATGCGCCAACCATAGGGGTTGGAAATCAAGTTCCACCCGGTATAGGAACTGTCCAGAAGCCATTCAACGGCCATCTTGTCGTCATTTTCGGCTCGAAGTACCAGCGGCTCACCCTTTAGGGAGCTGTACCAAAAGCCGCGATTACCGACAAGGGAATCTTCCTTTTCAAGTTTTTTGTAGCGCCAGAAATCTCCCGTATCGCCATCATCCCACCAATACAGGTGCTGGTCATCGTTCCAATGGAAGGAGGACTTATCGACAGATGCCAGCGAGACCATGTACCAGGTGTTGGGCTCGCCACCTAGTGTTTTTTCAACCGTCAAAGTGTCGCTGTAAACGGCATCTTCTTTTGAGTCCTTTAGCGAAACATTTACGGAAAACTCGCCCATTTCCTTCATACGGAAAACAAGAGTTTTTTCGATTGCGGAGGCTACGGAATCTCCCAGCAGAGAATCCACCACCAGTTTCCCTGAACGAAGATTCTTGATTTCTATACGGGCAGTTACCTTGCGCCTTGCATCAAAATCCGAACCCTTGAAGGCAACTTGCAGCGCGCGGCCTGTTTGCTTCATCTCGGCACTGACAATCTCTAACGGAATGGTGTAATCAGGTTGCTGTTCCGTCGAATCACCTTCGTGGTGGTCAGCACCGCCAGCGCTACTTTCAACAGGCAAATCACCACTGCCAGAGCTGTCTTTTGATTCAGATCCAGAACTTTCTACCGGTTTGTCGGAATTCGAACTCTCGGTCGGCGCGGTGGATCCAGAACTTCCTTCAGGATTTTCGGAATTCGAGCTCCCGGCAGGCGCAGTGGATCCAGAACTTCCTTCAGGATTTTCGGAATTCGAGCTTTCAGTCGGCGAAGTAGATCCAGAGCTTTCCACCGGTTTGTCTGAATTCGAACTACCAGAATTTGAAGAACTCGGAGCGAAACCTTCGAAATACGGGAGACCATCGTTTACATTGTCCGTCCGATTCCATACCTCACTTCCGTCATTGAACGCCTGAGCAAGGGCTCCCGATTTCATATCTTCGGAATCGGCAACGCCATTGGCCAACTGTCCACCAGCATTGGTAGAGATTATCTTATTATCGGAATCGGTTATCAGCGTTCCATCGACATCAAGACCTCTCACTCCGTTTCTCACATTCTTGTAAACATTGGCAGAGGCAGGATTTTGCCAATCAGAAAGAGTATAGGAGCCGATCCCCAAAGAAGTAGATGCATCCTGTGTTCCGTAATGGTAATTGTTTTTTATGGATGTTAAATTGTTGTCCCCCAGGTTTTCATCCAGTTTCCCCACCAGGTAACCCACGTTACCCGTACCGGAAATATCTCCGATGGAATAGGTGTTCTCGATGGAAAGCGCCGAATTTTCGGGAGATCGGCCGTCAATGACCCTGAAATTGCCGACGAGGCCGCCGACCTGCGTCGTGTCAATCACTCCTTCACTGCAACCCGCAGAAATATCGCCAATGACGGACGAATGGACTATGGAAACAGCATCCGTAGCCGAAGCCCCTTCCTGCATTTCGCCGACAATTCCACCAACTTTCGCGCCACAGTTTCCAGTAATTGAACCCTGGAACAGGGCGTCTTCCATGTTCACAGACGTAGCCCCATTCCCGCTGTATATGGAAACACCCCACAAACCACCCATGTAATCGCCACCGGACAAAGTTGCATTGACAACCGTATCACCCACATAAGGGTTGCTCCCATTATCATGGGTAAAATAGCCGGCAATACCGCCGATATAAGAAACTCCTGTAGAAGCCTCGCAATGCGCATTCACGCCGTCCACTTTCACATTGGATATTCCGCTTTCCCAAGCCATTTGCAATCGGCCAGAAACACCGCCCAAAAAGCAGTCCAGCCAGTCATTTTCATCTATCCCACTAACCGTAACCGAGTTCACCTTGATATTTTCAAGACCCTTGATATTCATGGCATAACCAAAGGCGCCTCCTGCGTTCTTCCCGGTAACGGTCACATTTTTTACAATCGCACCGCTTACAGGTTCCGTATGGTCCGCAAAATAGCCCACCACGGCACCTGCATAATCTCCGTAAAACTCCGAATTTTCCACTTCAAAAGCCACCGTGGCCGTGGGGCAGGACTGCAGTTCCGGAATAATTCCCACATAGGCGCTGGAAGCGGACGTCTTGAAATAGGCCTCGCTAAATTTCAAATTGCGGATACCGCCCGAGGAATTGCCAGCAAAAGACGCAAAGCCCACGAGCCTATCTGCATCGGATTTCCCCACATAGCAAGCCCCCGATATGGTGTAGGGGCCGCCCACGCCAGATTCCAAAACCTGGCTTCCGCCCATGTCAATGGTTTTTCCCTTGAACGCGGTTGCCCCGTCATTGCAGGCACCCCCGATGCGGCCAGCAAATTCGATATTTGATGTTACA
This sequence comes from uncultured Fibrobacter sp., assembly GCA_946414025.1. Classification (GTDB taxonomy): domain Bacteria; phylum Fibrobacterota; class Fibrobacteria; order Fibrobacterales; family Fibrobacteraceae; genus Fibrobacter. The sequence goes on along the minus strand of CAMKMX010000014.1, from coordinate 54,554 downwards.
GAAACGGCGCCGTCCGCATTATTCGAAAGCCAACCGTTCAAGTAAGTGACGGCATCGCCAACGCCGTCACTATACCACGAGTCAAAACAGGACTCACCAGATTCGGCAGCCCCCGTCTTCTGGAAAAACTCCAAAACCGGAGCCCCCCCCTCCCGCAATTTCCTTAAAACAAAAATTTTTTGATTCAGCGGCAAAAGTCGTCAAAAAGCTCGCCAAACAGAGCAAGACACAAAATTTCAATCTAATTTTCATGAAAAACCTGACTTTTCGACAAAAAAAAATAAATTCTTTTGCGGAAACAGGATATTATTTTTTCGTTAATTAGACTGGCCGTGCCCCTTATCACATAGGCTAGGCACGCTTGGATCGTTTTCTGAAGCTCTTGACCAACAGGGCGGCGAGGATGCAGTACATTTTTTCTCTTTTTTTGCGTTTTTGGTGTATTTTTGCCGTTTTCTCAACAGCGCGGGCCAACGATAACAAATTTTTACCTTGCTTGCAAGGTGTTTGTTAAGGAATTTTTACTTTATTTTTCTTACATGAGCCCTCAAAACCCTAGCCCCTAGATCCTAACCCCTAAATCCTAAAAAGTTTTCAGTCCTCAGTATATAATTTGGCGCCTAGGGCGCGATTATAAAAACCCACAACTCATAACTGACAACTCATTACTAGTCTCGCCCCTCATTTTTTGTAAATTTGGGGCCATGAAAAGATTGTTGATGATTCTTCTCTGTCTGGCGATGGCCGCAACGGCCCGCATGTCGCTCCAGGTGGACAAGGACCGCGTAGAAGCCGGCAAGACCTTCAAACTGATGCTTATCGTCCCCTTACAGGAACTCCCCGCCGAAAGGGGCGTCCCGCAGCTGGAAACGCGTAACGGATTCACCTTCCTGGGCCTGGACAGCGCAGAGCAGGTCATCCGCCCCGATTTCGAAGACATGTTCAACTCCTTCTTTGGCGGAGGTGGCAGGCCTTACAAGGCAAGGGTCTATAGTTTCAACATTCGCGCCCCCAAAAAGACAGGCTCCCTAGACGTTGGGCAAATCGAATGGAACATCAACGGAAGCGTGCGCACCATTAGCGGGAACATTCCCATAAATATCCAGCGGGCCTATAGCGACGAAGCCGTATCCGTAAGCCTCACCCCCAGCAAAAGATCCATCTACGAAGGGGAACAGTTCTACGTCACTCTCGGGTTCCACACCTACGAGCATTTCGAAGGAGGCCTGCAGGCCACCGACATGAGCACCGGTAACGATTTTATCGTTCACCGCGGCGACCTTTCCACCATGGAATTCAAGCCCGTCGAAGGCGCCCGCCGCGAAATGCAGGCCAGCGCCAAGTTCGCCTGGCTTTCTCCCACCAAAAACGGTACACTGCAAATTCCGCCCTTCAAGTTCAAGTACACCAAGCGCGGCGAACCGAAAATTGTAGAAGAAAAGAAACAGATGGGAGGCATGTCCTTCCACAGCCAGTCCATCAAGCAGGAATCTATCGAAGCCGAAACCCAGACTCCGACTGTAAACATCATGGTAAAGCCTCTCCCCGCCCAGGGCAAACCCGCAGACTTTAGCGGCATGGTAGGCGACTACAAGTTCAGCGCCGATTTTGACCGCACAAACCTCAAGGTAGGCGAAGCCCTGACGCTATCCATAAACATCAAGGGCGACGGTACGCCTGGCACCATCACGGACCCTAAACTTCCCGATTTCAGCGAGTTCCGCTCCGTACCCCCCGAGAACAACATCTCCAAGAAGATTACGGGAAACAAGGTCGTCACCACCAAGGACATCAAGGTATTCCTCTACCCCAAAAAGAAGGGGACCTTCGAAATCCCGGCCATAAACTATTCCTGGTTCAACCCCGCCAAGAAAAAATATGAAACGGCTACCGCAGGCCCCTGGACCATCGAGGTGGAAAAAGGGGACGCAGGTGCCGAAGCCATTTTCCAGGGTCCCGTAGCAGGGTCCGCAGGCCCAAGCGCCGTGCAAAAGCAAGAAATCGAATCCCTCGGGTCCGACATCCGGTTTATCCACACCAGCGAGCCAAAGGCGGACACTGCCGCTCTCTACAAGAGCGTGTTGTTCTGGATTCTCTTTACCGCAGCCATTCCCTTCTACATCGTCGCCACCCTTCTTGTCAAGATCCGTCGCAAGCGTAACAGCAACGCGGCTCTGGTCCGCAAGGGGCATGCCAACAAGCAACTCAAGGAAAAGTTCGCCCAGGCCCGCAAGGCTCTCGAATCAGGCGACGGCAAGGGATTCTTTGCCGCTCTCGAAAACGGGCTGTTGAACTACCTGAGCGACACCACCAACCTGGAATTCAAGGGCATGACGCGTCCCCAGATGAAAGAGGAACTGACAAAGCTCGGCGTGAAAGAAGAAACCATCGCCGCCATCGACAGCTGGCTTGATAAATGCGCCTTCGTGCGCTACGCTCCCGTGACGGCCACGCCCGAAGAGCAAAAGCAGATGCTTGCCGATGTGGAAAAGCTTTGCGAGAAAGTTAGATAGTTCGAAATTCGAAATTCGGAGTTCGGAATCGAGAAGGTTTATATGAAAAATTTTGTATTTATTCTGATTACTATTCTAACGGCATTCGCCACCTCAAATGCTGCGGAAACCTGTGCAGGTCTCGAAGCGGGCACCAAGGCCTACAACGAAGGCGATTTTGAACGGGCCGTTGACGAATGGCGGAGCTGTGCCGACAGCGGCATTAACGACGCAGACCTTTTCTACAATCTTGGGAACGCCTATTTCAGGAGCGGAAAGCTGGGATTCTCCATTTTCTACTACAAAAAAGCCCTCCGCCTCCGGGCCAACGACAGCGATATCCAGCATAACCTGAAATACGCCCAGGCCATGACCCGGGACAAGGTGGACGAAGATTCCGAAGAAAACCCCATTCTGAACGCCCTTTTCCAGGCGCACCACGCCATTTCTCTAAAGACGCAGCTCTGGATTATGCTCGGTATTTTCTGGGCCATTGCCATTATCGCCGTCCTGACCAAAATCAGCCTGCGCGAAAAGGCCCGAAACATTTTCACCGGAATCATCTTTGGGCTTACCATCATCTTGGGCGTCTTTGGCGCCAGTGCCGGCTACAAGATTTTTGTTCTGGAAACGGACATCACCGGAGTTGTCACCGCCAACGATGCCGACGTGACCAGCGCTCCAAGCGACAAGTCCCAGACCCTGAATACCCTTTCCGAAGGAACGTCTTTCCAGGTGCTTTCCACCCAAGGAAATTTCGCCGAAATACAGCTAGGCGAAAAAATCAAGGGCTTCGTCAAGCTCTCCGACGTAGGGATTGTGGAGTAGTTGTGAGTTCCGCGACCTCAAACCCCTAGCCCCTAGATCCTAATCAAACCGTAGCATCAGCGCGATTTCGAACTGCAATATCTGCCGCAGGTGAGGCGTCTCGTCGTCCAGCTTTTCGTGGATCTGACGATACTCGATGTAGCTGCTCATTGAAGCGATACGGTTGAACTGGTAGCCTGCGCTGGGCCGCACGAACCATTCGTGTGTGCGTGAAGGCACCGAACGGTCCGTCTTGTGGAGTTCCGGCTTGTAGACCGTATAATCGTATCCATCGATACTCCATTGCCTGAACACTCCATCTGTGCCGCTAGACTTGTTCCACATGTCGTATCCCGGGTCAGGGTCGTACTCCTTACGGATGGTCTTGTTGTAGTCGTAGCCGGCGGTAAACTTCAGGTCGATATCGTTTTCCAGCTTGAAATACCATTTCCATAACTGGAATCCACGTTTGGTCTTTAGCGGGTACGAAATGGTCAGGTCATTTCCGATATTGATGGCAAAGTCGTTGTACAGGGAGGTATGAATCCAGGGAGTATCCCAGAAATAGTCCGTTGTATCCTTGGTATTGCCGTCAATATTGGGCCAATAAGGGCTATCGAGAACCTCCTCTTTCGGACGTCTATCCGTCGATTCAATCTTTAGACGAACAGCATTGTCAATCCTCATGTTGCTCTGGGTCAAGAAAGACAGACGGACCAGCGGATTAAAGTTCCATAGGTGGGCCCAAGAATCTTCGGCACTCTGGAAAGGCCGGACAACGGTAGTCCTGGTATAATCAAACCGATGGGCCGCACTGACGCTCTTGAAACCGTTCAAGAACGACACACGCTGGGAGAAATTAGGCACGTTCACGCCAATGCCTATCTTCGGCCACACCGTAGTGGTATCCAGGTAAAGCGGATATTCTCGTGACTGGTTGAATTCTTCACGCCACATCAGGTCTCCTGTAACGCTAATATCCCAGATAGGCAACACAATACCCGTCCCTATCTGGAACTGGCGAGACACAGAATGTCTGAAATTACCCTGATAAACAAGGGTATCTACATGATGGTTGCGATATTGGGCAAACCGTGTAAAGTCATCACGATGGTCAAGCCCCATATCTCCGGTAACAATATTCCAGAAGCCCCTATTGCGGTATCCATTGCCTAGGCCTAGGCCATACAGGTAATACTCCATCGGTGTCACGCCCTGTTCCTCGTACAGTTGAGAAAGCGTAAAGTTTTCACCCACGGTGTTCGTCGTGGTCTGCCAACTCATGCGTATTTCATTCCACTTGATTTTGTCGAGGGAAGTAACCACCACATTCTCCCTGCCGAAATTCTGGAAGAAATCGATAATGCGGAACGTTGGACTGAACTCAAACCGGTTCGTCTGGGAAATGGTCCAGTAGTTCTTCTCGATATCGTTGGCATCCAAGAAATCATACTCGTCAGGAATGGTCTTTTGTTGATTAAAGTCCGAAGAAAAGGATGTATTGAACGGAATGAACGGAATAAGCCTCGGGTTAAAACCTATCTTGAACTGCTGGGTACGTGCCCGTTCATTGCGCAAAATTCCGTAGGACCGTCCATACTCTCGTGTTCCAACGCTATCCACGCGGTAGAAGGCAGAGGTATCGTAACGGATTTCGTAGGTTTCCGGGTTCTGCATGTCGATTGCCCATTCTCTGCCATCTTCCATAGTCCTAGCAATCGTATCCCGAGGCACAATCACCACGCTATCCTTGGAAACATAGACCTTGCGGTCCGTATGGTCATAGTCGAATACGTAATCACTAGCAAAAAGACCGCCTTCTTTTGTGGTAAAGAAATTCTCCTTCACAAAACCTTCCCGGTCGCCCCCCCCTTGCATATCACGGGAGATGTTCAAAGAGTAAGACGTGTTCAACCAAGAAAGGATATTCCAGCGCATGTTCAATTTGTGATTCAAGTCCGCAGTGTAGGTTACCACCTTGGCCACTTGGGGTTCCACGAAGTCAGGGTCTCTATCCTGATCCACATAACGCACATAATTGAAATCAAACAAAGTCACATCAAAAGTTTGAGGCCAGGGTTCAAATTCCGTTGCCGCCATAGTCTTGCTAAAAGCATTGTCAAACTTGGAAAGTCCTTCAAACGGTTTTTTTCGGAACAGGGTAAACGTTCCCAACTTGTACTCCAAAATAGTCCTGTAGGAATATGTAGAGTCGGCGCTGGTAGTAGCCCGACCTTCGGATTCCGCGTACGAATAGCTTGCCGCCGGCCTTTCCAGGAAAATTTGGGATAGAGCCTCCCCTATCTTCGAATCCGAAGCCTTGTAATCCTTGCTATAGCTTACGCTAAAGCTCTTTTCACGCACATAGGATTCATAGCCCTTGGATTCGGTTTCATCCCGCAGTTCCTGCTCCTTCTTGTTGGAGGTTACCGACAGGTCGTTCTGGAACATATCTTTGGTCAAATTCGAGAAACTGCTCTTCTTTAAAAGAAGGTCATCCGTAGGCTTCATGTAGGGGCGCTTGGTAGTACTGCTGTAGCCGAAGTTCATGGGAATATGGAATCCGAGACTATCGGCCAGGAACTTATTCAGGCTGAGGTTCAAATCTCCAGCCACATCTAACTGGGACGCTGCATCCGAAAGTTTTGGTTTCGGAGAGCCTCCTGTAGTTGAAAGGGTTGCAAAATCACCATCCTGATAGCGTATTGCTCCGGACAACGAAATAAAGTCCGCAAACTCCACCTGACCAGAAGTTCGTGCAGCATAGCCCCACTCCGTATCCATGCTGGAAAGCCGCAAATCATCAATCCAGAATGTACCCTTCAAGTCTGCAGGGGACGCGTCGGCGTCGGCAATGACAACAAAGCGAATCCAGTCAATATGTGTCACAGAGGGGTTACCCACCAACTTGATTTGTTCATCACGGGAACTTCCCTCCACCTTACGGATCGTAGGCTCCAAGAAGGGCGGTTTGCGTCCCCGTTTCATATTGGAAAAATCGGATAAATCCATAGCAAAGGCGTTGTCCAGCCAGTTCTGTTCATGACAGTCACTTGCACGATCTCCCGAATTGCAGTTGTACCGGACCGGACGGAAACTCCACTCGTAATAATCGCTGGAACCGTCCAGAGAGCCTTCACCGAACTGGATGGCAAACCGCACCGGGACTTTCGCCGCCTCTGTCGTGTAATGAATTTCCATCTTGATGGACTTATAACTGGACAAATCCTTCACATCGTTTTCAAAGACGCGGGTTACCCCTACCTCTTGACCAGGATTCAAATTCTGATAATCCAGAACCAAGGCGGTTTCCTTCAGAGGGGCGTTGGTTTCGGAATCACGTTCCGTCTTGGTGTTGGGGGACTTGGTATAGATATTGGAATCTTCGCGGTTGTTGATGGTGGTGACCTTGATGCGGCTAGTGTCACGGGTGTCCATAGATTCCTGTACCTGGGTGGGTACGCCGTTCACTTCCACCACCTGGGAATTTTCCGTAGAGCTGGTCTTGTAGAGGTCGGCCACCGTGGTTTCCTCCCAGGAATTTCCCACCACAGCCAAACTTACAATCTGTACCTTAGATTCAGCCACACCCGGATTCAAGCCACCAATCCAAAGTCTTGAATAGAGGGCTTCGGCTAGGATGGTCTTGTAGTCGCTTCCTGCGGGGGAAACAATGGTATCGTACTGGTTCAAGGGAATACGCCACTTGCGCCAGCCGTTTTTCAGGTCTTCGTAATCCATGTGGTCTGTCTTGGACAAATCGATGCGGTAGCGCACAAAGCTAATGTCCGTGTCCAGAGACCCGTTCTTGTTGATGTCTTCGGTATCGTACAAGCGTTCGCCAGAATTGTTTTCGGTACCGTTTATATGAACCGACGGATCGCTTTCGTTTTCCAGGTCTTCGTCGTAATTATCACGGGCGATATCCTTTTCAGAAGCATCCGAATTTGCAGCCGTAATCTCCGTAGAAATGCATCCCGAAATACGGCAGTCCCAAACCAGGCGTTTTTCGTCAGAACCAGAAACCTTATCCAGGCCATTGTCGGTGCGAGCGACGGTTGTACCCAAATCGTTTTCGCCGTCATATTCCTCATTAGGTTCATAGCCATTGATAGAAAGGTCCTCACTTATGAGACCCAAGTCCAAGTAGATAGAGCCTACGTTTCCTCGAGCCACCACTTCCAAGTACTTCATTTCGCTCAGATCCTGGTAGTAGGAACTGTTAGGACGCATGATACCGCCCCAAGAGTTGCCCACCAAGTTGTCGTTGGCACGAAGGGTCATCTTCAGCACTGTCAGGTGTTGATTATCTACATCGGAATTACCAACGCTAGGATAAATGTACTTGTACAGTTCCGTCGTATTGCTATGCCAAACGAATTCACCCTTGTGGCGATAGTCCTGGTTCTCGATATAGGTCGAAGGTTGGCGGGCGACACCTCCCGGAGGCGACGCCGGGTACCACGAAAGTCTGGTAAGGGGATAAGTAAGGCCAGAAACCGTAGATTCAAAATCTTCGACAAGGGCTTCATTGTCCCCGCTGGTGTTTGCGTTATGGCGACTGGCGGCAAATTCCGCCTCAAAGCGCCAGCTGGACTTGGCGTCCGTCTGAATTCCGGGAATCAAGTTCACGAAGTCGGTCAGAGCCTGTACCGTGTCCTGCAGACGCAGGTTCATGCCCCACAGCACGCTGGAGAAGGGCTCGTTCCCGAGGGTCGGGGTCTTGGCCGTGGTACTCTGGCTCTTATACAGCGCAGTGACACCAAAGAGGGATCCCGTACCAAAGCCGTAACGCTCCAACGGGAGTTCCGCTCGCGCGCCCAACAGCAACTTGTTGTCTATCTCGAACAGGGGTTCGCATTCAAAGGTGACCTTGATTTCCTTGTTGGGGTCCAGGGCGCGCTCGCTCAAAAGCTCAATCTGACCAAGCTCGTAGTTCACCTCGTAGTCCGTTCCACGAATAAGGGTGGTAGAACCTGCAGTCAACTTTTCTGTACCCGGAGAAATATCCATGCAAGAACCCGCACTCACCGAATAGCTAGAATTCGGATCCCGGACGCTAATAATGGAGTTACGACGTTTACCCACAGATTCAAAATAGAACCGGCTGGTAAAGCGATTCAGCTTGTAAACAGGCAATGTATAAAGTTGGGCCATGGCTCCAGTGGAATCCAACAAGCGAAGCGGCTCTAGGCAGTTTTCTCGAGCACGCTCCGTAGCGCCCGCTCCTGAATACTGGGAGAGGGGCTTACAGGGGAGCCACATTTCGCCGGTGTAGTTTCCGGAGGCGTCCTTCTTGAAGATGGTAGCGTCGTTCACCAGCGGGCTTCCGGTGGAGGTGTCCGCCACCCCAAGTGTTTTGAGGTAAGTGCCTGTCATGCCGGACTTGTTTTTGAGACGCAACACAAAACTGCTGGAACTTGCATCCGAGATGCCCACGGAATAAACGTTGCGGAGCATCAACTTGTCGATATCCGTCAGTTCCGAAAGGGTGGCGTCCCACTGGACAAGCACCATCCTGGAGCCATGCCTGATGGTAGTTCCCGTGCGTCCGCTACCGTCGTTACTCCAGCTGGCGGCTACCAGGGTATTGCGGTTCACCCCGTTGATTTTCAAAATACCCGTCTTGGGATCATAAGTGTAATCGCTGGACGGAATTTCCTCCATGCGCTCCACCAATTTCGTGATGGTTTTACCACCAGGCGTCTTATACACTACAGTGATGTTGTCCACCACGTCCTTGGCATTGTTCAGGTTGCTGCGCTTAAAGAGTTTCAGGTTCGTGGCCGGGTAGTTCGAGGTGGTGCGTCCGGTAATGGCCGCACTGATGTAGTTGTCCCTGGCCTCGTGGTTCAAGAAGTAGTAGCGGTAGGCCACGAACTGCTTGTCCAGGATCTGGAATTCCGTCGTAGATTCGTTGGCGTTGATGGTGTATTCCTCCTGGGAGCCGCCATCTTGGGAAGCTATGGTGGTAAGCCTCCAGTCCCCCAGCTTCCAGTCCGCCTTGATACCGAATAGGCCCTGGTGGTTCTCGGAATAACCCGTCAGCTCTGTACCCGAAAGGGTCAGGGAAGTAGTACCCGCTTCCACCCTCTGGAGGATGTAGTCTTCGAACTCGTCCTTATAGGATTCTTCATAGACCACCCTCACCTGGTTCTGGATACCGAGTCCTGTCTCCACGTTGTTGATCTCTACCGTGATGTAAGGGCCAATCTTTCCCTTCACCATAAAGCTCGGGTCGTACTGCAAAGAAAGGGAGGGCACCAGGCTCGTGTTGGTGCTGCCCTGAGCGTCGTCCTTTTCGGCATAACCCTTGAGGCGAATGTCCATGGTTCCCTGGAGCATCAGCTTGGGCTTGTCCAGGCCAAAATCCTTCATCCAGGCGGGCATGGTCACCGGCACCGTAATGTCGAATACAGAACCTGTTTCCGGCGTTTCATAGCCGCCGTCCTTCTGGCCTACCAGGCCATTCAGCCACAAGCTTTTGCGGCCCACGTCGTACATGTCTGCCACGTAGTCCGTCAGTTCCGGATAGTGCGCGGTCCAGAGGGTCGTGGTGTCACGAGAGATGCTGTTCACCCGCTTTTCGCTCACGTCCATTTCGCGGGTGGCGATGTCGATGTCATGGCTATAGACCTGCCCCCTGTTGTTCTTCATGAGCCTGGGGGACGCCCCGACGCCGCCGAAAGGGAGTATCCCGTTCAAGGGGGTGGCCGAAGGGGGCAATTCCATGTATTGATAGGTAGGTTGCCACTCCGTCTCTGCCGGGTCCGGTTCTGCCTCTGTTGGTGCATAGCCGCTGGAGTCCGCCTGAGCCCACAGGGAAACACTTGCCCACAGGATGGACAAGCCAAAGGCGAACAACCCCAAAGGGGTTCTATGCAAGAACCTTTTCAAAATATTCCGTCACAAAATACTGAATTTAGGGGTCCTAAATCCACTATTTTTTCAAGATTTTCGGGGAAATTAGAAAAAAAAGTCCAAGGCCAAAGGCCTTGGACTTTCAAGAGAGGGGTTTGGGGACCTATCCTAGATGAACAGTTCGATTCCGCCGCGAACCTTTTCCCATGACTTGTTCTTCTTGCACAGGAAATCCATCATCTTTTCGTAGGTGGCGGTGTTGGCGAAGCCCTTCCAGAGCCTGCGTTCCACGGATTCGCCGCTGTCCTTGTCGATGGTGGTAATGGTATCGTAGTAAGCCGGATTGTCCTTGAATTCGGTAATCAGAATTCCCTTCAGGTCTTCCGTGTAGATACGGGAGGCATACTTGAGGATAGAATCGTTGAAGTTCAGTTCGTTTTCCACCAGCCATTCGAAATCCTGGATAGGATCGCCATAGACAAGCCAGTGCTTGAGGGCGAGAGCCACCACCAGGTCCTTCACGGCGCTGCGGAAGATAAACTTGTCTTCGAGACGACCGTTAAAGGTAATCTTGGTCAGCGGGTTATCGTCGTTGGCCTCGATAGAGACGCCCTTGCCCGGGGTCACGCGGCGGATCTTGATGGGAAGACGGCTAAGGAGCTGCCATGCCTTGGTGAAGGCGATGGTCTTGCGCACAAAATCCTTCTCCTTTTCGGGAGCCACGCGCACAAAGGCGCCAAAGCAACGCTGGTACAGGGTTTCCTTGTCAAAGATGCAGTCGCTAGAGCGGCATTCGCTGAGCTTGCCGTCCATCATAAAGAGGGTCTTGGCCAGTTCGGGACGCATGCGGACTTCGAGCTTACGGGTACGGGCCTTGAGGCGCACGCCGTCCTTGTACACATAGGTAAAGCCTTCTTCCTGGTAACGCTGCCAAATGAAGAACTGCAGGTCGTCGGCGGCGCGCAGGTGGTAGCTGAACACCGGGTTCTGGCGGTTGTTGGCCATGGTCACCTGGTTCAAGAAGTTGTCGGCACCGGGATACGGCACCACCACCTTCACCAGCACCTTGGGGTTCACCGGCTTCTTGCTTTTCTTGGCATAGTGTTCGTAGGTGAACAGGGACTGGGCACCGTTAATGATTTTCGGGCGTTCGATGTAGAGCACCTTCTTGCCATCCCGTTCCTTGAGGCGCAGGTCATCGCCCGTGAGGGTCATACCGTTGTGCAAGAAGGGGAAATCGTCCACGTTCACGTTCTGGTCGTCGTTACGTTCCATGGTCTGGAAGGCATCGATCAGGGCCGCGTTGGTGTGGGTCAGGTTGCCCAGGTAAGTACGGATGTTGGAACTCACGATAGCCATGTTGTGCTTGGTCTTGAGGCGCTTACCCAAGTTCACATGGTAGTCATAAATAGTGCGGATGGGGCAAAAACCGAGGAAAAGTTCACCGTGATCGCTTGTGAGGTGCAAGGGATCGGAATCCATGACAATTTCCAGCTTGTCGTCGGCGCTGCGGAAATCGCGGGTCAGGTCGTCGTGTTCGGCGATAATGTCCAGCTTGGCCTTCACCTCGTTTTTCCAGATGGTGAGCTTGCGGCGCATGTCCTTGAGGGTGCGTTCCAGTTCAGAGTCGGTAATGTCGCGGGTAGCGCGGGTGCGGAGCACCGTAATCTCCAGGGTCTCCATGTAGGGGCGGCTTGCCGGAGTATCGTCGTCCTCTTCCTCGTCGTCATCGCTAATCTTGTTCACTGCCCAGGGGTCAGCCTCTTCGCGCAGCGACATGAAGAAGGGGTTGGTGGGGTCGCTGGTGCGGAAAACGGCAATCTGGAGCTGTTTCAGGTCGGCATTCAGGTGAGAAACCACCTTCTCGAGGGGGGTATCCTCGTCCAGGAATATGAAGAATTCCATGAAGCCCTGGGAGTACTGGAAGCCATGAAAGCATCCGTTCTCGTCCAGATTCAAGTGCCGAAGGGCCTTGATACGGTCATTAGGGTCATTGGGGTTCAAACTCAAGAGGCTAGCCACAAATGCTAGGCGTCGTTCCTGGGATTTTGTCAGTTCCATTTTTTCCTCAATTTTAGGCTTCTGCCATATTTTGCCATTAAAAATAGTTTCAAAAGCCTTACTTTGGGCATAAAAAATAGTAAATCTTAAAAAAAATTTCCACTTTGACCCCTATTTAGTGAACAAATGTATAAATTTTAGCTATTTTTAACACATTTTGGCCAACCAAGCCCTTTTTTTTCGCAAAAATGCTATGATTTATCGTGTATAAATAGGAGAGTCTTTATGAACCTGCTCGATATTATTAATAAAGCCAAGGCCGAAAAAGCCAAAACCCTGGACCTATCCCAGCAGGGACTTCGCCTGTTACCCCCCGAACTTTTCGAAATCCAGTCCCTGGAGGAGCTGAACCTGGACCGGAACAAGCTGGTGGAGCTCCCCGACGACATCGGGCTCCTGAAAAACCTGAAAAGCCTTTCCGTCAGCGAAAACGACCTGATGGAGCTTCCTGACACCATCGGGAACCTTACCGCCCTGGAACACCTTTACCTGGGCTACAACAGCCTGTCGGAGCTCCCCGCCACAGTCGGAAAACTCACGAACCTCCATACGGTGAATATCGCAAAGAACCAACTCCTGGAACTTCCCGACGAAATCGGCAACTGGACCAAAGTGGTAAAACTCTCTCTCCACGACAACATGCTCACCACCATCCCCGATTCCGTCGGCAAACTGAAGAGCCTGGTGAAGCTGTACCTGGACAACAACGACCTGACCGAGGTCCCCGCCACCCTCGGGAACCTCGCAAGCCTCGAAATCCTGATGATTTCTGGCAACCAGCTGGGCGTGATCCCGCAGGAATTCGGCAAGCTTTCCAAGCTCCGGGAACTGGTGCTGGACGCAAACCAGCTGGAAACACTGCCCGAGGCCATCGCCGACTGCAAGAGCCTCGAGACCATCTCCATTAACGAGAACCCCATGGAAGACGGCCTGCCTCGGGCTATCCTCGACAAGAAGGGGCTGAAGATAGACCAGTAGCACGCCAAGGGCGCAGTGGTTAGTGGTTGGGGTGTGAGGTGTGAAATGACAAGTGAGAAATCAGTAATTCCACATTCCACATTCCACATAGCCATTCTCTCCCTCGTCTTGCTTGCTGCCTGTGGGGACTTTATGGAGCCGGTGGAAAGCACTCCGGAGCCCACCGCCTACGAGTTCAACTACTGGCTTTTGAACCACACCTATCTGTACGAAGCGGAACTGAAAAATTTACCCGCGGTCGGGGACAGCATTCCCCTTTTATACTCCGCACTGGAAGACCGCTACACCCGATACTACCCTCCCTCCAAGAGCGAGGCCGCCGAAAGCCACATGAACACCTCTATCGTGGAAGGGGAATTGGGCATGGAGTACATGATTGTCATTGAAGAAGGACAAATCAGCAATTACCCCATCATCATTTCTAGAGTTTATGCTGACAGCCCCGCAGGTAGGGCCAATGTCCCCCGATTTGGCAGGATTCTTGAAGCCAACGGCATTTCACTTGCCGGTCCAGAATCAAAAATCATTTACGATTCCATCGTGGATTATTCCGCTGAAATTTTCCTTAAGGTTTTTTTCAGCGACAGCATATACCATTTTGACTTGATTAAGGAAGATGTCTATACACCGACAGTGTTCCTGGACACCATTTCATCTGTCACTTTTATAACCATCACCGAATTCAAGTCCTCTACTTCTGACAGGGAAAACGGGACCTTTGGAGAACTCAAGGCATACATCGACTCCACATCCAACACACCTGCTCCACGTGTCCTGGATTTACGGAATAATCCCGGCGGGTTAATCTCCCAGTGCCTATCCGCTGCCGACCTTTTTGTCAAAGAGGGCGTTCTGTCCAGTCGAAAATTTGTAACTTTTGCACCAGATGGGAAAAGAGACATAAGAACCTCGACCAACATAGCAAAATCCGGAGACTCCGGAGAAAACGGGAAATTCATCATGCTTGCCAACAGAGCTTCCGCATCCTGTTCCGAAATTTTTATTGCAGCCCTCAAAGAACAAGGAACCATTCCTCTTGCGGGAGAAACCACTTTCGGAAAGGGAATTGGCCAGAGTCAATGGAAAACCATAGAGGGAGGCTTCGCCGTTATTACCAACCTGGAATTTTTCACACCCAAGGGTAACTCTTACCATAAAAAAGGAATCAATCCCGACTACCCCTGTTCGGGAAGTCCTACACGAAATTGCGCTCTGGAAGCTATCGGCCATCTGTTCGGCAGCGAAAATCCTGCCAAGGCTAACAGGGATTTCCAGAATCTTTCAACAGAGCGACAAGCCGTGCAGAACATTCTTCTGACATCAAAAGATGCAAGTCCAGTAACTAAATCGAACCTTATGACAGGTGGAGCCCTGGACACCTTGATAAACCACGTCAATTACCCCTACACCCCATAGGCCATCATGAATCAGAAAAACATTCTTTTCTATGCTCTATCGACAGCAACACTCCTTTTTTGGTCGGCCTGTACAGTCAAACACGCCGACGACGAAATAGCCATGCCCTGCTTCGGCGACCACTGCGAAAATCAAATAAATGACGATAACAGGGTTCTTTCCGTCGCCGAGCAGGAAATGTTGGAGAACTATTACATCCTCTCCGTCTATTTCATCGATTCCAAAAAGAAGCTCGACGACATTAACCTGTATATAGGCCAAGGTGAAAAAGCAGGTTTTTCTCCCGACTATTACGAATACCCCGACATCTACTATATGTATAGCATGATGGAAGACGATTATACCCTATACTTTGGCCCCTACTATGCCAGCAAATACGATTTTAGTTCTTCCACAGACCCCATATACAATTTGGGAGTCAATCGAGAATCTATCGATTCAAAAGTATTCATTACCCAGGTTTTCCAGGACGGTCCTGGCGACAAGGCGGGTCTCAAGGCGGGCGACACCATCCTATCCGTCGGGACTACTGAGCCTGGCGATGTCGGAGCATTCGATAGACTTACTTCTGGAAAAGACGGCGACGAAATAAAGCTTCGCGTTTTGAGAGGGACGGATACACTGGACATTTCCGCACAATTGTTCTGCTATCTGGAACCTACTGTATTTACCAGTTTCAAAGATTCCATTCCCGTTATCAAGATTACAAGCTTTGAAAATAACAGCGCCACCAATTGTGCCGATGCAAATGACCAAAACTCCGCCAAGGGTACAAAACACGAGGTCCAGTCGATACTCAGCAAGACCAGTGGCCCTACAATTATCGACCTTAGGGGAAATCCGGGCGGTTCCATTCCAGAGTGCATTGGAGTCGCCGAACAATTCCTTTCCAAAGGGGACACCATCATCATTCTTGAATCCACAACTGTAGCCCCTGACTCAGTCAGCCAGATGATTATCACAGAACGGTTCGTCGCCACCGAAGACGGCGTTGGAAAGGGGCGTTACATCGTGTTCTTGGCAGATACGGCATCCGCAAGCTGTTCAGAAATTTTATTAGCCGGCGTCACCCTGAACCTAAAATCCCCTATTGTCGGTCAGCAAACCTACGGAAAAGGAATCGGCCAGTACTACATACCCACATACGCCGGAGGCTACAGCATTGTCACATCCTTAAGAGCACGCGACAAAGACTTCGTTACCTACCACGACAAGGGTTTCTTGCCCGATTACGACATTTCTGACTCCTTGAAAGCCCTGGAAAAAGCTGTAGAAATAGCCAAGCTAGGAAAAGAAAAGAGAACCAAGGGCTATGGCACAAAGAACCAAGGACATTTCAAAAACTCCCTTGCCAAAAAAGCAGGATCCAAAAACGCCTTGCCTAGAGGCGGAGCGTACAAGATTATAAAGAACCCGCTGATGAAGTTGTGAGTTATGGGTTATGGGTTATGGGTTATGGGTTATGGGTTATGAGTTGTGGGTTGTGAGGTGTGAGTCGTCATCCTCACGCAGGTGAGGATCCGCTTACTGCAATCTAGCAGATCCTCGCCTTCGCGAGGATGACATCCCTCAAAGCGAAGCGACCTCAAACCCCTAGCGCCTAGATCCTAAGCCCTAACTCCTATTCCACCACCCGCATATGGACCATCACATCGGTGGTATCGTTTGCTTTTACGGCAGGTGCAGCCTGAGTCAGTTCTATCTGCTTACGAATTTCAACAACCTGTTTCTTGAGGCGAGCAAGGCGGGCCCCTTCCAGCTTGGGTGTTGCAATCATGGTCTTGGAAAGCGGGTTTATCCAGGCACCATTGGCGTCCTTGAATCCAAAATGCAAGTGGGGTCCGGTGCTACGGCCCGTAGAGCCAACCCGCCCGATGGCCTGGCCCGGGGAGACTTTTGCACCAACAGCCACACCCCTAGACTGCAGGTGCATGTACCAGCTTACGGAATTATCCCTGTGCTTGATGGCAATCTTGTTACCGCTATATTCATCGTAGCCCGATACGGTCACGTTTCCCTCGGCAACAGCATGAACTACCGTACCTGCAGGAGCGCCATAGTCCACACCATAATGAACCTTACGCTGCCCCGTAATGGGGTGAATCCTGGAACCAAAGGAACTGGTAATACGCAAGTGTTCCAGTGGGTAGCGAAGTCCATCAAAGACTAGAGCATCGCCCGCTTCGGTATAGTGGGCGTTATAGGAACTCTTGGGGTCTTCGTCTTCGTAACGGAAAGCTTCATGGTGGCCCACAATCCTTCCGTCAAATTCGGCGTAAATGACCTTACCGCCCACCCAGATGGAATCCTGATAGTAGGAATCCTCCAGAAGCACACGGAAACGGTCTCCGGCGCGGGCCAGCGGGAACGCCACCTTGCACTGAAGCACTCCGCTCACAATACCTACCATACGGCCAGGGATTCCCACCTTGAAAAGGATTCCGTTCAGCGTACTGCCTTCTTCCAAGGCGCCCTCATAAACGGACTGTTTTTTGACCACGGGCTTTTCGATAAGCTGGTAAGTGAATCCAGTATCCGTCTTGCTCACCAGATGAACCGTTATGGGGTTGGGCGCATAGCGGAAGCGCTGAACCCTATTGGTTGAATCTACAGAGACGTAAAAAATTTCGCCAACCCGAAGCTTGAATTCCACACTATCCTGCATGGCGGTGTAAACCTTGCCAAGATCCTCCTCCCCGTGGCTTACCTGGGCCTTGAGTCTTGTAAACAGATGGAAGGGGCCCTCCCCTGCACGAACGGTATCCCGAATGACCCGGACATTGTGGGCCAGGGCTTCTGCCGAGGCAATTTCAGCATTCAGGGAATCCACGCGCGCTTGCAATCCCGCACGTTCCGTTTTTAGACTCTGGATAATTTCTTCTTCGTTACAGGCGATAAACGGTAACGACAAAAACAGGGAAAGAAAAGCACGCAAGAAGAATCTCATAAGGCAAATATACATAATATAAAGCGACACGTAACCGACAAGTCGGAGCATTCAACGGCATCAAATTCTAAATTAAGGCCATGCGGTCTTGGCCAACTATTCAATCATTCCTGCTATGTAGTGCAGCAATCATCATAAACGCCTGCTCCGTAAATCTTGTACAAGGGGACGGAAACAACGAACCTCTAACCGTACCAGTAAATGCTACGGCGAATTCAACTCCGCTTTTCAGTAAAATACCCCTGATTCTCGGGAACGATACCCTGTGGCTTTCGGAAAGCCTGAGGAAAGAATACGACCGCGCCGCCAACCAGGATTTTTACCCCCGCGAAAAATGCAATGGTTCGGCAAGCATTCGGGCACAAGTGGCACAGAACACCGAAGCCACCCCCTGGAGTATTCCTTTGTTCGTAATTCCCTTCTGGCCCGTGATGCCCGTAGACGAGACCTGGACCTACACGCTGAAAGTGCAAATCCATTGCGACGGCGTGCTAGTCAAGCAGGCCGAATACAAAGAAGAAGAAACAGTCAAGGCCGATCTATACGGCAAATTGCGCAGCGACCTCTTGAATGCCGCCTCCAAGGATATGCACCGCAAGCTGGTCCAGAGGCTCGCCTTTGAACTGAACTACCCCTACAACGCCGACATGGGCATGCGCAGCGATTACTAAATTTGAGTCATGGCTCATACCCTGTACATTGTAGCGACCCCTATCGGAAACATGGAGGACATCACCTACCGTGCGGTCCGAACCCTGAAAGAAGTGCCCCTGGTACTTGCCGAAGATACGCGCCACACCCGGATCCTCTTCAATCATTTCGGGATTTCCACCCCCATGGAGGCCTACCACGACTTCAATAAAGAAGCCGTTACTCCAAAATACGTAAGTTACCTGAAAGACCAGGGAGACATCGCCCTGGTCAGCGACGCAGGCACCCCGGGAATCGCGGACCCCGCCTTCAACCTGGTCCGGGAATGCGTTCGCGAAGGAATTGACGTGCGGGCGGTCCCTGGCCCCTGCGCCATGGTGACGGCTCTGGTCAGTAGCGGTATGCCCACGGACCACTTTGCCTTCCAGTATTTTTCGCCCAAGAAGAGCGCCCAGCGGTTGCACCTTCTCGAAAAACTGAAAGACGAAGAAGCCACCCAGATTTTTTACGCCAGCCCCCATAACGTGGACAAGTTCGTAGCCGAAATCCAGACAGTCTTCGGGGACATCAAGATTGCGCTGATGCGGGAACTGACCAAAAAGTTCGAGGAACACCTGATTGGCACTCCCGCAGAAATCCTCGCCCATTTCAAGAGCCATCCGCCCAAGGGGGAGTTCGTGCTGATTTTCAACCCGAAGGACAAAAGCGGGCTGTGAGATTAGGTTTTAGGGGCTAGAATCTAGGGACTAGATAGCTAATGACTGATATTTTGAACAGACTGAAATCGTGGATTGGGACATTGCCGAGAATGTACCGGATTTTTCTTGGCATTCTGTTCGTGGCCGAATTAGGCCTCTACCTGGTCACTCCCGACGAGCCGGGACTTTACTCCTGGAAACCCCAGTTCATCCCTTTCATTGTCGCTCTCCCGTTTCTCCTTGTCAAGAGCGTCCGTAAGCCGTTCAACCGTTTTGTCTACAGTTACGCCCTCATCTCTTTTGCCTTTCTCGCCCTAGATTACCTGATTGGCGGGCATGCGGGACTCGTCCAGATTTCTGTGCTGTTCATTCCCTTCGGGCTTTACCTGCTGTACCGTTTTGGCGTGTGGAATTTCAAGAGGCTCCGCGAAAAAGATTCCCGGATAGCGCTGTTGCTTTCTACCATTGCCTGGGGCGCCATGGCCCTGGCGTTTCCGCCGCTCCCCCTGGGGCCTGCCGCCTTGCTACTGCTTGTGCCCTGGTTCATCGCCATGAACCGCTACAGCCGTAGTTCTGCCATTTTTGCCACCTTCTGGTCGGGCATGGTGTACAACGGCATCAACTACTACTGGATTTTCAACGTCATGAACGTGGAAACAGCTCCATCGGCCATCATCTTCTTGGGCGTGGTGCTTTTGGTCGCTTTTTTCAGTTTCTACAGCGTGGTAGCGGCTTTCGTCTATACCCTCGTCAAGGATATCCGCATCAAGGGGTATAGGATTTTCTGGATACTCTACCCCGTTTTTTACGCCGGGCTCGAAATGACCCGTACCCGCGGGGACTTTGCATTCCCTTGGAGCCACCTGGGCTACGTGTTCGGCAACTACCTGGAACTTTTGCAGGCCCTTTCTATCATCGGAATCTTCGGCTACACCACCCTGATTGTGGCAAGCAACATGCTGGTTGCAAATGCTTTGGACAAGCCTGGTCTAAAAGCCAAGTGGCCCTTTGCGTTACCCGCCCTGATACTCGTAGCCCTACTTGTTCACGGAAAAATCACCTTGTCCGCCCCCGAAGCGGCTCCCTTCTACGGAAGCGAGGTCGAGCATACACCGCAGATAGCCATGGTGCAACCCTGCATTCAGCAAGGTGAAAAATGGAGCAAGGAGCGCTACGACCGCATTATCGACAAGACCCTCGGTATGGTCCGTGACAGCGTCAAAGACGGAACCGACCTGATTATCCTTGCAGAAACCGCCATTCCAGACCACATCCGCAGACAGCCTGCTACGATTGTCAGGTTGCACAACGTCGCAAGCCGCATGAACGCTAGCATTCTGGTTGGCGCCCTTGATTTCAAGCGCATCAAGGAACCTGGCGCCGTACGTCGATACGAGGTGTACAACGCCTCGTTCCTGTTCAGCCCTAACGACGGGAGTTTCCCCCAGCGTTACATCAAAAAACATCTGGTTCCTTTCAGCGAGCGAATTCCCTTTGACGACATCTTCCCAATTCTGAACTATGTGGACCTGGGCGAAGGGGACTTTGTTCCCGGAAAGGAAACTCCCGTGTACGGCCCCTTCTTGTGGACGCCTTTTATCTGCTACGACGCCATCTTTGGCGACCTGGTGCGGGAAGCCATTCGTGCAGGTTCCAGGTTCATGGTGAACATCACTAACGACGGATGGTTCGGCAGGAGTACCGCCCCCTACCAACACCTGAACCTGGTGCGTTACCGCACCATCGAAAACGGCATGCCGGCGGCAAGGCTTGCCAACAGCGGAGTGTCCGTGTTCATTGACCAGTATGGTCACATGGACTTGAACACGCCTATTTTTGAAGACGCCGTCATCCAGCGCAAGATGCAACTAAAGACCAGGGACACCCTGTACCAGCATATAGGCGATTACCTTGAGACCGCCCTGCTCTGGTTCTTTGCTATTTACTTGCTAGCGGCAATTGGATGCCGATTGAGATTCTCGCCTGCGCGAGAATGACGAATGTTGTTTTGCAAGAGTGGCGAAAAAGCCTATTTGCAAAACAGCACAGACTACAGCAAAAGCTGCGGCGGCCAGTGGCCCGCCTTGGGGCGTTCCTTGAAAGTTGCCCCCGGCATAAGATCCTTGAGTTTCAACGTCTGGGCAGGTGGAACGGCCCTGTCCATACGGCCGTAAACCACTTCAATTCCACTGCAATCCTCTAGAGGTTTCGAAATTTTATTGTCTGCCAGATAAGTAATGCCCTTGGCCAGTTTCTCGGCGTTCATCTTCTTGGCGCAGTCCATCCAATCGTCTTGCCACTCGCCGAATTCGTCTTCGAACTGTTCCGCAAAAGAATTCAGGCCCGGTTCCGTAGTCGTCTGCATCTGCCTTGCCATAAAGTGCAGGTTCGTCTCCGTCCAGTCGCTGTCTTCGTCGCAGAAGTCCGCATAAGGCGAAAGCAAAATCCATCGCTGTGCCGATGTTTTTTTCTTGTGGTGCATGAGCAAGAGAAATGCGCCCATTCCTGAGCCAACTACAACATCGGCCTTGGATAGTCCAGGAATCTTGTAAGGGTCCTCTAGATTATCCGCCATGGTCTCGTAGGGTACAAAAGTATGGTCGGCAGAAGATTCCACTTCTGTCAAGTCGTCTTGCCATAGCGACAAGTCCGACGCCCAGTCCGGTAACCAGACCCACTTTTCACTCGACTTTGCCATAACCCAGATTAATCACCCTTTACTAAGACTCTCCTAAAAAGGATTTCTCTATAGAAAGATATATAGTGAAATCAAGAAAAGAACATTTTTTTTGATTTTTTTTACTTTATGAGATAGATATATGTTTTTTGGCCGAAAAATCTGCTTTTTTTTGATATTTATCACACTTTGCGCTTGGGGCACAGCCATAGCCGCCCCCCTGAGACTCCATGACGAAAACAGGGTCCTGAGTGCGACCCAAACCCGTTATTTGGAAAATTTGGCCAAAGAAGTGGCGCAAAAGGCCGGATTCAACCTGTCTGTAGTTCTGCTAGAAGACAGCCGGAACAAGCGGGATTTTTCACCCGACAGTAACGAGATTCTTCTTTATACGGCTTTCGTGCAACATTTGCATCATGTCCAACTCGGGAAAAATCTGGAGTCTTTCCTTCCGAAAAGCACCATCGAAAAGCTCCAGCAGGAATTCCTTTTCCCGGAATACAAGTCCGCCAGATATGACAAGGGGACTTTGCTACTAGCTTACCATCTTTCAAAAGAACTTGCAAAAGCAAAGGGCAAGACATTGTCTACAGAGCCTCCGGAATTTGAAAGCGCCGGCAGCCTCAATGCGGCAGGTTGGGTGTTTATCGCAATCATCTTTTCGCTGGTGTTTTACGCCCTGTACAAAAGGGGACGCCGCACCAGCGCCGGTTCCACCAGCAAGCGTTTCCATTACGGACGGTTCGGCTGGAGGTAGTTTTTATGAAAAGAATATTGAGTGTTCAAGAATTAAGGCAGTCTCCCTGGCCCGACAGATTTACGGAAACCTTCGGGGAAAACCTGGTTTCCGCATTCCTTTACGGAGACTGTCTGGAAGAAGGCTTCAGCGCCCTGGAAAGGCCCTGGACCGTGGCATTCATATTGAAAGACGCTTCTGCTACGGAGATCGACAAGCTTAAATCCTGGAGCAAGAAGGCACTGCACGAAGGGGTGGAATTCTCCTATGTTTTTTCCAGTGCCGAGATTCTCTCGAATCTGGAAACTTTTCCGCTGGAATTCCTGGAAATGTCCCGCCGGAACCAGGTCCTGTGCGGTATCACTCCTCTGGAAGGGTTCAGCCCCAACAAGGGAGCTCTTGCGGCGCAGTGCCTGCGGGAATGGAACGCTTTCCTGTTCCGTAGGCGTCTTGACGCTAAGCCCAATGCCACCGACTACCTGCAGGAACTTTCGCCCCTGCTAAGCGGCGTCTACTACCTGAAATGCGGGAACTATCCCGAAAACAGGCGGCAGGTCATCGATGCATTCCCAGAAATCATGACCACGGAAAACCCATTGGACTCCTTACAAAACGCAATAACAAAACTATGCGTTTGTCCCCAGCGGCCCTAATACCTAAAACCTATTACCTAACACCTAACCCCTAGATCCTAACCCCTAGATCCTAGCCCCTAAATCCTAGCCCCTACGACCACTCAATGAAACAACTCGTCAAAAAGACCGAACTTGAAAACGGCATCACCATTCTCACCGACTACATGCCCCACGCCTATTCCGTGGCCGTTGGCGTCTGGGTCCCACGGGGAAGCCGTCACGAGGAAAAGGACGAATATGGCCTGAGCCACTTTTATGAGCACCTGGTATTCAAAGGTTCCAAGAAACGCAGCGCCCTTCAAATCGCCCGAGCTATCGAAGACAAGGGAGGAAACCTGGAAGCCTACACCACCAGACAAGAGACGGGCTTTTATGCACAGATCGAGCGAAGTCACCTGGCACTGGCCGTAGATGTCATCGCCGACATGCTCATGAACCCCCGCATGGACAAAAATGAAATGGAAAAGGAACGTCGGGTGATCATCGAGGAGATTCACAGTTACGACGACATTCCCGAAGAAATCGTTGGCGATGTTTTCAACGCCATCCATTTCCAAGGCTGCGGGATTGCCCACTCCATCACGGGAACGGTCAAGCAAGTAAGAGCCCTTACCCACCGCCAAATGCTCAAATACAAGCAACAAGTAATCAACGAAATTCCCTTACTGGTGTGCGCCTCGGGCAAGGTGGACCACGAAGAGCTTGTTCGACTTTGTGCAGAAAAATTCGCCTGTAAAAAAACACGCGGACCATTGCCAGCAGACACATACAAGGCCCACAACAGCGTGAAAGTTGTACAAAAACAGGATATCGCCCAATCCAACTTGTTTTGGGGCTTGAGCTTTGACCGCAACCTGATGGACGAGCGGGGGCGTTGCGCTCTCTCCCTGTTCAATGTGGCCATGGGCGCAGGCATGGCCAGCCGTCTGTTCCAGAAAATTCGCGAGGACAAAGGACTGGCCTACTCTGTCTATTCTACCGCCGACATCTATCGGGACTGCACCGACTGGGGAATATCCCTTGCGACAGAACCTCATCAACTCAAAACTGCTTTTGGCCTTTCACTTGAAGAAACCCGTAACTTCTTGAAGTATGGTTTCCGAAGGGGGGAATTTGAGCGCATCCGCACTAACATCTTGGGCGGAATGTATCTAGGCGCCGACAGCCCTGAAAAACGTGTGGTCCGAACAGCAGAACAAATCCTGCATCTGGGAGAATTTCACTCCATGGAGGAAAGCGAGCGGATCATCAAGAATATGCCAGAAGACGAAGTCGTCGAGACGGTAAATAGCCTCTTCGACGCAGCAAAATTCTCTGCTGCCGTGGTGGAACCCAAGAGCAAGAAAAAAACCGTCCTTGAAATGAACTTCTTTTAAGGGTAATCAAACACAATAAAAAAAGGAACTCCACCATTTGGCGGAGTCCCTTTATACATGTTAGGTTGGGCCCCACCACTTCGTGGATGAGGCCAACCTCAGGGTATAAAAAAAAGAACCAACAACGTTGGTTCCTTTTTTTATACCCCCAAGCGGTTTCGAACCGCTGTTGCGGGAATGAAAATCCCGAGTCCTGGGCCACTAGACGATAGGGGCATTAAGTAAGGCCAAATATAGGAAACTTTATTTCTTTGTAAAGGGTGGGGGGCTAATTTTTTTACATTTTCGACGAAGATGTTGAAAAAGTGGCTCAAAAAATCCCTTTTGAAAGGCATTTTGCGGTTCCTGCCGCTGGCCATAGCCTCCAGTGCCGCCGACGGCGCCCTGCTGTGGGGCATCCGCTCCTTCATGGATTTACTTTCCCAGGAATCCACCTTTACCTTGACCGAATGGGTGACCCTGATGGTCCTATTGACGGCACTCCGCCTAATTTTTCTCTTCGCCAAGGTCCGGCAGAACGAGACCTGGATATTCTCCATCAGTTCCACCTTGCGGAGCTGGTTTATCCGAAAACTCCGAAACCTGTCCCCCCGTTTTTTCCATGACCAAAACAGCAACACCCAGACAGAAATGGCCTTTGACGCCATCCACACCATCCAAAGTAACGGAAACGTCTTTTTCCAGGCGACCCAGGCCATTTTGCAGCTCCTCGTTTTCATTCCCGTACTGCTCTATATTTCCTGGCCCCTGACCCTGTTCCTTTTCTTGATTATCGTGCCCCTGGTAGCACTCCTCCAGCGAAAAATCCACCGCATGGGCCCCGAAGAAGAATCCCTGCTGTTTGAAAAGTCTAAATTCCGGAACAACTTCGACATGACCAGGCGACTGTTCCGCTCCTGGAGCGCCCCTCAAGAAAGGGCTACCCTTTCTGCGACACTCCAGAGCGACTCCCGAGACCTCAGCGAACATACAAGGCGCTTTTCTATACGCAAGAACGGCCTTTCCCTGGTAATGGAATCCGTCTCGGTTCTGTCCATGGTGTTCGTCCTCGCTTTCTGCGCCATTCTTATTGCACAGGGATGGATGGACAGCAAGGGGCTCATCCTGTTTTGTTCCGCCGTACTCCTGAGCTACAAACCCGTCAAGGAATGTTCCCGTGCCCTGCCGGAATTCCGCGCCCTGGCAAGCGCCTGCGCCTACCTTTTCAAGTTCGAGACTATCCCCGAAAAAGCACCCGCACCTTCTGCCAGCGGAGACAATCTTACCGTTTGTCAGGGAGATTTTTCGTACAAAGGTCTCGACGACCAAAACTCCGAAACCCAGGTCTATCGCAACCTCAATCTCAGTTGGAACGCAAAACAGCCTGTGCTCCTGAAAGGGCAAAACGGTTCCGGCAAGACTACGCTACTACGGCTCATCGCCCATCTGGAAGAATGGAACCAGGGCGAAATGAGCCTCCCCGAAAGCGCAAGTCCCGACGGAATTTTCCTCATGTCCCAGGATTTGGAGCTCCCGCCAAAAAACATCCTAAAAAAGATGCTGGAACGAGAACCTTCTTCCCTTTTGCAAGGCTTCATGGAGGCCTCCCGAATCCAGAAACTGCTTTCCAAGGAGTCCCTCTCCGGAGGAGAGCGGGCCAAGGTGGCCCTGCTATGGGCGTTAGCCTCCCCTTCCAAGATTTTACTGCTGGACGAACCTCTGGCGGGCATCGCCCTGAACGACCGCGCTCCCATCCTGGAAAGGCTTCTGGAAGCCTGCGAGAAACTTGGCAAGTGGCTCCTGATTTCTAGCCATGACCGCCTGCCCGAAACATTAGAAAACAAGTTCCTGTTGGTGGACCTGGACCATGAAAAGTCTCTATAGGTGGAGAGGTCTTATTCTGGGCGTGCTAGGTCTCGGACTTATCGTCGCGCCATCATCCCCGTTAAAATATGGACCCACTATAGTAGCGGCAATCCTCCTTGCCGTAGGCATCCTGCTCCGGATTTTTGCAAGGCGCACCATCGGTGAACACACCCGCGGAAACACCCACGCGGCCCCCACCCTAGTCACCACCGGAGCCTACTCCCTGATGCGGCACCCGCTCTACGTTTCCAACAGTTTCATCGCCAGCGCGGCCATCATTTTTCACCTTGGTTTTGACCTTTGGACCATTCCTTTTTTTGCCGCCCTTTTCGCCCTAGAATTCGCCCTATCAAAAGCAGAAGACCAGTTCCTGAAAACCACCTTTCAAGAAAAATGGATAGAATGGAGTGCAAAAACCTGGGCGTTTTTTCCAAATCCACGAAATTTTGTGGCAACCGCGCAACCCAGAACTTTTTTCCAAACCCTACGGGCGGATTTTTCTACCTGGCTATGGGTCATTTTGTTAATTTTCGTGTTGTACAGTAGAAAAGCTTTCTTTGGAGCGTAGATGTTCAACGCATTCAGCATAGTCCGCGAAGTGGCAGGAATTGTGGCTGGCGCCACCGCAAAGGTCCCCGCCATCGAAAACAGGTTCCATATTTCAGAAAGGCTGGACGGCGACTGGCCCGAAGGCCCGTACCTCTGGCTACATGGTGCAAGCCTCGGCGAATGCCGGATGCTCCTCTCCCTCGCCGGATTCCTGCAGCAGGACCTGCCCGACTGCCCGAAAATTCTCATCACGACGCAGAAGCCGGAAGTTGTCCAATTTCTGAAGAACTCGGGCAAGGATATCGAAGCCGCCCTGGCTCCCGCAGACACGCCCACCTCCCTGACGAAGTTCATCTCCAAGGTAAAGCCTGTCGGTCTTGTCCTGGGAGAAAACGAACTCTGGCCGGGCTACCTCTCCGCCATGCGGCGGCTTTCACTAAAGCCTTCCGTAGCCATCGTTTCCGGCAGGTTCCACAGGGCACTGCCCTTCCTGGACTACAGTTCCGTAGGGTTCGCCGCCATGCAGACCGGAGCCGATTCAAACCGAATCCAGTCGGCCTTCGACGGAACCTGTCCGGCAAAGGCCTTTATCGGCGGGGACTGGAAACTGCTCTCCTGGGCCAAGTCCGGCAAAGAGGTCGCCGCTCCCGAGAATCCTAGCGTAGATACGGCATTCCTGTCCATGCACTTTGCCGAATGGGCAAGCCTCAGCCGCATGATTCTTTCTTCCATCAAGCACCAGGAATCCGTAGTGCTTGTTCCCCGCAGGCTCGAAGAGGTAGAAACCTTCCGCAAGGCCCTGCTGGAACAGGAACTGATTGTAACGGAGTGGCCCCTGGTTCAAAAGGGCGCCGTCGCCCTGGTCACCAAATTCGGGCTTGTCCCGGAAATCTTGAAAATGTCAAAGTCTGCCGTAGTGGGAGGCTCCTTCAGCCTGACCCTCGGGGTCCACGATTTCTGGGAACCTCTCCAGAACGGCGTGGCCACCTGCGTCGGTCCTTACTCCAGAGGGCAAAGGGAAACCGTCTGCACCCTGGTCCGCGAAGGTGTGTTGACACAGCTCCAGACCACCGCAGGCTTTGCCGACCGGAACAAGGCCGACATCCGGATGGTCAAGTCCTTCCTGGAACGGGAACGGCTGAAAATTACGGAATCATACCAGAAACTTGTAGATTTTTTGAAAGACCTGCTCAAGGCACAAGGCTAAAAACATGAAGAAACTGATTCTTGCCACCCCCCGCGGATTCTGCGCCGGAGTAGACCGGGCCATTCACGTGGTGGAAAAGGCCCTGGAAAAATTCGGCTCCCCAATCTACGTGCGACACGAGATAGTCCACAACCGCTACGTGGTAGAAACCCTGAAATCCAAGGGAGTCATCTTCGTCGATGAAGTGGACGAGGTTCCCGAAGGTTCCGTAGTCATCTTTTCGGCCCACGGAGTGGCGGACCACATCTACCAGGACGCCGAAAACAGGCATCTGAAGGTGGTGGACGCCACCTGCCCCCTGGTCCGCAAGGTCCATTTCAGCGCCAAGCGCCATTTTAATGCCGGTCGCCACATTATCCTGATCGGGCATGCCGGACACGCCGAGGTGGAAGGCACCCTGGGGCAGCTCCCTGAAGGCGCCATCACCCTCATCCGGAACGAAGAAGACATTGAAAAGCTCTCTTTCCAGGACGGCAAGGAAATCGCCTACATCACCCAGACCACCCTCTCCGTAGCCGAGACCCGCAAGATTATCGCCAAGCTGAAAGAAAAATTCCCGAACATCATCGGGCCCGAAGCCGGAGACCTGTGCTACGCCACCGGAAACCGTCAGGCCGCCGTTTTGGACCTGTGCTCCCAGGTGGATCTGCTCCTGGTGGTAGGGGCAAAGAATTCCTCCAATTCTTCCCGACTCATGGAACTGGGGCTGGAACAGGGCATCAAGAGCCACCTGATCGAGTCTGTCCACGACCTGGATCCGGAATGGTTCCAGGGGGTGGAGACCGTAGGGCTTTCCAGCGGTGCCAGTGCCCCCGAAATCCTTGTCCAAGAGGTAGTGGACTGGATAAAGGCGAAATTCACCCCCGTAGAGGTGGAAAATTTCGTCAAATTGGTGGAATCTACCAAATTTAACCTGCCAAAGGAACTTCAGGACGTTCCCCAGTCTTGACAATTCAACCACTTTTAACTAAAATTGGTGTCCGTAAAAAACAACGGAGTTTTATTATGAGCCGTATTTGTGAAGTCACCGGAAAAGCCGGCCTCGTGGGCAACATGGTTTCCCACTCCAACCGTAAGAAGTTGATGAAGCAGCTTCCCAACCTCCAGAAGAAGCGCTTCTATATCCCCGAAGAAGATCGTTGGGTTACCCTCCGCGTGAGCGCTGCCGGTCTCCGCACTATCAGCAAGTGCGGTATCCAGGCTGTTGCCCAGGAACTCGGCATCTAATTCTCGCCAAACAAAACTGAAAAGCCGCCAAAGTCTTCTTTGGCGGTGTTTTGTGTATTGTTTAGAGACTAGGGGCTAGGATTTAGGGGTTTGGGAGGCACGAGGTGCGAGGCTCGGGGTTAGGATAGCTGGTCTCAAACCTCATAGTCCTAATCACTTGTTAATAAACTGCGGAGTGCCCTTGTACTTGGCCATGCTGGCCATGATGTTCCCCAGCTCCCAATCCTTTTCCTTGAACCGGCGGCGGAGGATGGCCACGAAAACTTCCATGAGCATCTCGCAGTCGTAGACGGCGCGGTGCATCTTTTCGGAATCAATGCTCATGGCAATCTCGTTACGTCGCTTGAACAAGTTCGCCATGTACCCCAGCTTATGGTTTTCCAGTTCGGGCAGGATTGTCCTTGAAACAACAAGACTGTCAATCACCGGATTCCCCGGTACCAACTGGGGATTCTTGGCGTATGCCACCCGCAAAAAACTGGCATCGAAGTTTGCGTTGTGGGCAATCAATATAGAGCCCTGACCACAGAAAGCCGTAAAACCCTTGAGGCACTCGCCTACAGGAGGCGCGTTCTCCACATCCTTGTCATAGATGTGGTTCACGTTGGAAGCCTCGGCGGGAATCAGCATGTTGGGCTTTACGAAGGTTTCAAACTCGGAAAGCAACTTGGGCACAACCTTGCCGTTCTTGGTTTCCACCGTAAATTTCACGGCACCGATTTCAATGATTTCGTCTTTTTTATTGTCAAGGCCAGTCGTTTCCAAGTCAAAGGCCACGAATTTTGGAGCTAAAGCAATCACGGTACATCATCCTTTTGTTTTTGACAAAAATACTTAATTCTCACGACAATTGTTGACATAGGCAAGGGAATTATAAACCGGTCCCAAGTATGCAAGGTGAAATGTCGGCCGTACTGCACCTGGATTTCCCACAACGGTCGTCCCGATTTCCTTGACAGCCAAAGGGATCCGGGTTTCACAATCCCTGCTGGGCCGTGCGGGCCGTCCAGAGCCATGCCTGCAAACTGTCCCGACTTTAAAGATTCCAGCAGGTGACGCACGTTGAGAGCCCCGTGGCTGTCGGACCCCCTTGTGACAACATACCCTAGTCGTTTGGCGGTAGCGCTAAAAAAATCCCCATCCTTGGACTGGGAAACAAAAGCGTGAACTCCCATGTCCTTGAAGGCTACGCAGCTGGCCAGCAGGTCCCTGTGCCAAGTTCCAAGAATGCCCGGGCCAAACTCCTCGGGGGTCTCCAGGCGAACCCGGAGGCTCCTTAGCCAGAGGCTCACCAGAAAAGAGCCCATTTTCGCCTTGAAACCGTTAAACATAGCCTAAAAATTAGTTTTTTTAGCCTTTTGCCCTTGGAAAACAGGTTTTCATTACCTATATTAGGCCTCACATTGGCGACGTACCCAAGTTGGTAAGGGGCGGCTCTGCAAAAGCCTTATTCATCAGTTCGAGTCTGATCGTTGCCTCTCGAGACCTCCGCAAGGGGGTCTTTTTTTTTGTGGACCGTGCAAAAGCGTTCCCTTTTTTCCGTTGTCAAGGGTGTTTTTTGTCTTTTTTTCGCAAAATTTTTCAAAATTCCAAAAAAAAGTTGAAAAAAATGCTTGTCAAGACCTAGAAAAAAAATTTTTTTAGGACTATTTTTGAGTTCAAATGTTACGATTCACTCAAGATATCCTTCTGGCACTGCGTTCCATCGCCAACGAAGAAGAATCTCACGAAATGTCCAAAAAGGCCCGTGAGCAATTCGACTTCCTCGGAGTGAAACTGGTTCCCCGTCGGGAAGTGACATACCCCATATTCGACAAGAACCCTCCCAAGAACGATGCGGAGCTGGTGAGCCGGATTGAGGACATGTGGGCTCAGCCCTATCGGGAAATTCAGTACGCCGCCTGCGACTACCTGTTCAGGCACAAGGGCATGCTAGGAGGGCAGCACCTCAACTTTTTAAAGAAACTGATTAAGACCCGCGCCTGGAAAGACACGGTGGACACTATCGCCGCCTGCATCCTGGGAGACCTGGCCCTGCGCTTGCCCGCGCTCCATGCCAAGATCGCCTCCTGGATTCGGGACCCGAACATCTGGGTTCGCCGTAGCGCCATCATCTTCCAAATCCAGTACAAGGACCGCACCGACTGGCCCCTGCTCCGGCAGTTCTGCCTTACCTGCGCCAAGGATGACGAATACTACATCCGTAACGGCATTGGCAAGGCCCTGTCCGAATACGCCAGGATAAACCCCACCGAAGTGCGTCGCTTTGTACAAGACAACAGTTTCGCCGAACAGACCACCCAAGAAATCTTGCGGATGATTTAAAAACTGCCAAAAATGCGTTGACGGGAAGCACAAATTTCCGTCAAACGCCTTTTTTCGCCAAATCCGGTTCTTTTTTCGGAAAATTCATTTTATATTGTAGGTATGGAATTCAAGGTTCCACACATTTTTGCCGTTTTATTTGTGGCATCGGCTCTCTGGGCTCAGGACTTGTCCAAGCCCGTAAGTGACGTGCAGATTTTCCGCCCCGAAAAGCGGGAATCCAACATCCAGCTGGTGGATTCCAGCAAGGCCAACACGGTACTTCTCAACGTGGACATCTTCGGTAGTCTAGATGTAGGGTCTTACTATATCTTGTGGGACATGGTAGACCTTTCCGAAGACATCAAGAAGATGATGACCACCAGGGATTTCGCACGTGACGAATTCTTTATGCAGAACATCGACCGCGAACAGTTCGAACAGGAGCGCATATTGCAGTTGTTCGAAGACCGCAAGCGGGAGTTCTTCGCCATCTTCCCCGAAGAAGCCCTGAAGGAACTGCAGGAGCAGCAAGAGGACGAGTAACTTAAGATGTGAAGTGTAAGGTGTTTGATGTGTAATGAAAGAAGCATCCTATTCTTCATTTCACACTACACACTACACATTCCACATTGCCAATAGAGTGACTGTTAATTAGTGTTTAGCAACGAACAAAATTTTTTGAGTTGGAAGGTTTCCGGTTTCGGCAATGCGCCCGCCCTGCTTTTTGAAACTCTTGAAAGCACCCATTCCCTAATGAAGGCAAAAGCCTCCGCAGGAGCAATCGCACCCGGCACACTGATTGTAGCCGACACACAGACCGCAGGCCGAGGCAGACACGAGCGCACCTGGGACTCCCCCGCCGGCAAGAACCTCTATTTCAACATCCTGATACCGCTAGAAGGAATTTCTCTTTCTTCCGCGCCTCAAATCACCCAGGTGGCGGCCCTCACCTTTGCCGAAGTTTTCAAAACCTTGCAAGACGATTCCAACAGCCTGGGGCTTGGCAACACGACTATCGGAAAGGTAACTGTCAAGTGGCCAAACGACATCCTCTGCGGTAAGCACAAGTTCTGCGGAATTCTGGCAGAAGTAGTTTACGCAAAATGTGCCGATGGAACGCCGAGGCCCGCTGTCAGCATGGGAGTCGGCATCAACGTGAACAGCGATCCGGCTGATTACGCCCATCTGGGTCGAGCCGTTACGACGCTCAAGAATATATGCGGACAAAACATCAACCGCGAAAAGCTCTTACAAATGCTCGTAGCAAATCTGGAACGGGCCATCGGTCAGTTTCGGGCCTTCGGGATATCCCCCTGGGTCGCCGCCTGGCGTAAGATGGACCAGTTCATTGGAACTCAAGGCACTATCGTCGTAAATAACCGCTGCACCGACCAGAATCGTGAAAACGGCGCGGGTGCGCAAAGAAAAAAAGGCCGCATCGTCGACATGAACGATGACGGCAGCCTACGGTTTCAATGCGACGATGGTAGCGTAGAGACGGTATATTCCGCAGATTTGGAAATATAACTACAGTTTCCGCTTAAAGTACAGGCTTCCGCCAAGGGAAACGACCAGCACCACAATCATGGCGGTAAGGCCCATTTCGGCCAAGGGCTTCTGTTCGCCGGCAACACCCGTTTCAATCAAGACTATCAATACCAAGGCAATAACGGCACTTACAGAACCCATCTGCTGGAACATCTTGATTTTGTCTTCAGTGCTAAACTTTCCGTCGGGACGTTTAATAAAGGGCATCGACGTTACCTCCCATACAAATCCACACAATAAGCCCTGCCATTACCAACACGCTGATGGCCACGTTGGCCAAAAAGAAGTCTCTGTTCATGGCATCCAGGTCATCGGACTTTCGGAACAAATGGATATAGAGGATTGCCGCGGTCATTAGGCCTGTCACCACCCACCAAGGGGTTCCCATACTCCAAAACACGCCAAAGAAAACGCATAGGGCAAGCATGGCCACATGACTCCAGAAAGCTATCTGCAGGGCACGCTTGCGGCCGAATCGAGCCGGCACCGAATGGAGACCCATCTCTCGGTCAATTTCTTCGTCCTGGGTAGCGTAGATAATGTCAAAACCGCCCATCCAGAGCATTAGAATCACCAGGAGAAAAATCGGGAATACCGCAAACTCGCCCCGGATGGCAATCCAAGCGCCAAGCGGGCTCATACCGATAGCAAAACCCAGGAACCAATGGCAAAGCCAGCTAAAGCGTTTCCAATAAGAATACGAAAGCAAGAGCAACCAAACGGGCAAGGCCAGCAGGCCGGCGAGGGGTTGCAATAGCGCTGCAAACAACACAAACAGCACGCCGTTTACGGCCAGAAAGGCGATGACCGACGCCTTGCTCAGGCGTCCGGCTGGCAGGTGGCGCCCTGCGGTACGCGGGTTCTTGGCATCGATATCGGCGTCGGCTATACGGTTAAAGCTCATGGCGCTGTTGCGGGCGGTCACCATACAGCCCACAATCAACGCTACAATCTTGACCGCCTCTGCGGCATCCATGCCGCGGAAACCCCGAGCCGCCACCCACATGGAACCTATGGCAAAGGGCATCGCAAAAAGCGAATGACTGAAACGCACCAGGTGACCGAACTCTAAAATTTTTTTCAACATATCTCATTCATCGCTTATTCAAGACTTGGGACTGGATCCTTCGCCCCTACGGGGCTCAGGATGACAAAAGAGGGTCAGGATGACAAGTGGGTGTGCGGAGATTCCCATGGTTTCACAATCCCGGCACAGTCCGCGGCCGAACCCGCCCCCAAGTGCTTCAGGACTTTTGCCACCACAGTATCCACAAGTTCCTCGATAGAGGTCGGCCTGCTGTAAAACTGCGGCGAGGCCGGAATTACAACCGCTCCTGCGCGGGTCACTCGTTCCATATTCTCCAGGTGTATCAAGTTGTAGGGCATTTCTCGCGGAACAATTACCAGCGCCCTGCGCTCCTTGAGGCAGACGTCTGCAGAACGCACTAGCAGATTATCCGAAGTTCCTGCCGCAATACGGCCCAAAGTTCCCATAGAACAGGGCACTACCGCCATGCCGGCGTAATCGGCAGAACCGCTGGCACATTCCGCAAAAAAATCGTCTACATTGAACACTCGGTCGGCATAGTCAAAAAGGGCGCCCTGTCCTTCGTATTCCACCACGTCGCGTCCAGGTTTTGTCACAATAAGTGATACTTCGTGACCAAACTTTTTCAAATACATGGCCGTGCGGGTCGCATAAATTGCCCCGCTGGCCCCAGTTACCCCAAGGATATATCTAGCCACGGGACGCCTCCAGAGGTTTTCTCAAAAACACTCCGTAAGAGATTCCTCCATTGAAACTTTTCACCTTCTCCACCTGGAATCCGCATTCTTTCGCCATACGACAAAAAACCTTCACAGGCAAGAAACGCTTGATAGAATTTACCAGGTACTCGTAGGCCTCTTTCTTCCCACTGAAGAAAGCCCCAAGCAGCGGGATAAATACCGGAGCTAGAATTCCGTAGAAAAACCGATTGAACGGATTTCTAGGGGCGAAAAATTCCAGCACGCAGAGGTAGCCCCCAGACGCAAGTACGCGGAAACTCTCTTGCAAAGCACCCTTAGCATCGGGCACATTTCGCATACCGAAACCATTCAAAACCACATCAAAGGATTCATCTGCAAACGGGATCCGCATAGCATCCAGCTGAATGGGAATCGCCACTGTCTTTTTTCCCGACACTCCTTTCAACATGTCAAAGGAAAAATCTCCAAGTACGGCCATGTCGGGCATTATGCACTGCTTTTCGTATGTTACCGCAAAATCCCCCGTGCCTCCGCAAAGGTCCAGTAACCGACGACCAGCTCCGTATTTTTTCAACCGACGACAGCAATAGCGACGCCACAAGATATCCTGACCACAACTGAGAAAGTGGTTTAAAAAATCATAACGGCTTGCAATGCCGTCGAACATTTTGCGGACGGGACTAATCACACGGCAAATGTAGAAAAAGAAAGCCGAAAACTACTTGAACGTAGCCGTATAGGTTGCTTTATCCGAAGGAGTAACAATACGAGGATTGGACTTGTCCCCATCGTCCCAGCCAGTAAACACCGCAGAACCGTTCGGTACTGCCGTCAACTCCATCTTATTGCCAGAGAAGAATGATCCTGTGTAAGAAGTGCTGGGGAGCTTGCCGCCTTCCAAAAGAACGGCTCCGCTTCCAGAGGCGTTGATTTTCACGGTTATCATGTTCCCAAGACCAAATTTCTTCTGATAATCACTTATCACGGTACCATCCCGCTTTTCCGCCCAGCTTTTCATGCAGGATCCAGAAATACTAAAAGGTTTTTCGCATACATTGTAATAACCTCTATCAGTCCGGTCAAACTTTTCCATATCCCTTTCCGTCTCCGACTCATCCAAGGTGGCTGCCATGGATTCCAGAATGGAGTTAACGCGAGAGGAATTGGCAAAATCGTTGAACATGACTGCCGAGCGGTTGATAAACAGACGCTTGAAGTTGGCATTCTTGATTAGATGGTTGAAAATACTGGCAAAAGCGCGCTTATCCGTGTACGCTTTACACCCACCACTTGCAATCCAGTCGAACATGTTGGTTCCTTCCGCATTGGCATCATTCTTAAAAGATCCACACGCTGTCCAACTCCAGTCCAAGCCGTGGTCCATGTCGTAAGCCATAAATTTATAGGGTTGATCAGGGCTGCGCCAGGCACGTACATTGTTACCTGGCCAGTCCCCATTGTGCATATAAATTTCAAAAGACATATAATCAGCAAAATTAGCCATGTCCATCATAGTTTTCAACGTAGCGTAATCGGCGTCCGAAACAGCATCATTCTTGTTCACCAGGTCCAACAAATCCGTCCAGTTCTTCGTGGAATTCGTATTGCTGGTAATATCGTGCCCTAAATGTTTGATAACCTCCACCGAATTGGCATCTATTCCATAATTCGTTTCCACATAATGCTTGTTAAAACGTTCCCGCATGTCATGGATTCCATAGTAGTTGCCGTTATAGAAAACCACCACCTGGCGGCTACGCTGGTAATCCACACCCGAGCCCTCCAGCAAGGCTCCCGCCATGGCATCCTCCAGATAATCGCTCACAAAGCGGTTCCCGTTATTGCGTAAATTAAAGCTCCTGAATGTGTTTGCCGTCTCTTTGCGGGTCTCGAACAAGGGATAGTGAATTTTTCCGTCCTGATAATCCTCGCGCATCACAACCGCTATAGATTTCTTGTTTTCAAGGCGGCTCCAGTTTCCAAACAGGGAAATGCCCGCATCAACGTCAAAGGCAGGGCCATCGGAGTTACTCCCGTTTTCAAAATATTCGATATGAGCAGGGAACTCGACATCCTCGTACAGGCCCTTCGGGGCGCACGACGGGCCGGAGCTGTAACAATAGCTAGCATCCACATAATGTTTCTGGAAAAACAACGGATCTACGCTAATGGCTACCACAGGCATCTTTACCGTCTCACCTACAAAGATTGTCTTGGTAATAACCTCCTTTGTAAGGGTTCCGCTCTTGAACGCGGAACAGCGAAGTGGCGTATTCTTGGATATGGTCATGGAGGCATTGAACTCTTTTGAAGACGATGTGGGTGCCGAACCATCTGTCGTACAACGAAGAGTAATCCCCGATTCCATGGTCGGTGGATTGATGGTCACGCCTTTTTCGTCATAAAAGCCAGCCTTGATAGAGCTCAAGTCCACCGACGGAGCCATAGCGTCATAGGCGGTAGATTCGGTATTTTTCTTTTCGGGTGTAGATTTTCCGAAATACTTCCAAGCGCCGCCATCTACAATACCCCAGCTCACACCGCCCGCAAGTTCCGGATAGTCGGCAGTATCCCGAATGGCATTGCTCGGATCGATCAGATAAATTGTTCCGCCACTTTTGTCCAGTTTCCAATTGGTGTGTGTACGGCTATGCAGCACGTTCTTGTCGGCATCTACCGTATCCTTGATTCCATAAACCGTTACAACATCTTTTTTGTCACAGAAAATCGTACGGAAAGATTTAGGCGGAATCCATTCGTTACCAAAAACCCATTTCTTGGGTTCTTTCAGGTTTTCGACCAAGGCGTACCCTTTCAGGTTCGCCGTATCCGCACCGCTATTGTATATCTCTACCCAAGATGGGTCATCGCCATCCCGGTCCATCCAGTCCAAATTAAGAGAAGCAATTTCAGTAATAACCAAGGCGGAATTGCCCACATACCGCAAGGTCGTATCGGGATATACCCGCACAGTGTCCCTAATGGTATCCCCAGTCAGAGAATCGATTACAAAGCCACTCTTGGAAGAGGAAGACCCCTCCTCTGCCGCCACAGTGCCAGAACCATTGGAACAAGCAAGATAACACACCGCAACAAACACGGCAAAGTACGCCTTCGCTACGCAAGTCCAAATACGCATGATTATTCCTCTATATCCTACCCAAATTTATATGTTTTTGGGGAAAAATGCCAGTAATATTCTATTTACCCTTGACAAATCTCACACATTCATCTATTTTTGGGCTACCAAATTGGTTCTGTAGCTCAGTTGGTAGAGCAGTGGACTGAAAATCCGCGTGTCGTTGGTTCAATTCCAATCGGAACCACGAAAAGCTTCGGTTTAACGACCGAAGCTTTTCTTTTTCTTACATTCAGGCGATTGTACCCCAAATTAATGGCGGTACGGACCGTAAAACTCATCCCAATGGGCCAGCAGCAAGTCCACCAACTCCGGTTGGAACTGCGCTCCCCGCTGCGCCCTGAATTCTTCACGAATCCGTTCTTCGGGCCAGGGTTCCTTGTAACAGCGGGGGCTGGACAGAGCATCCAGCACATCGGCCACGGCACAAATCCGGCCAGCCAGGGGAATCATCTCCCCCTTTAACCCGCGAGGATAGCCCGAACCGTCCCAACGTTCGTGGTGGGAACCGGCAATAGCCGACGCAAACCGCAAAAGCTCCCTCTTGGAGGTCTTGAGCATTTCCTCGCCAATGATGGAATGGGACTTCATCACCCCATATTCCACTTCGGAAAGCTTGCCGGGCTTGTTCAGCACGGAATCGGGAATGCCGATTTTTCCCAAATCGTGCATGGGAGACGCAAGCCTGATGCGTTCAGCCTCTTCTTCGGAAAGGCCATAGTGTTTGGCCAGGATATAGGAAATTTCCGCCACCCGCTGAATATGATCTCCCGTCTCCTGACTGCGGTATTCGGACGCCTGGCCCAATATATGGATAATTTCCCTCTGGGTGGCCTCTTGTTCTGCAATCAGGCGGGCAGATTCCACCGTCTTTGCGGAATAGACTGCCGTGAGGATCAGGCGCTCAAGGTCCTGGCGAGAAAACACCTGGGTGTTTCCCTGCTTGTTGATAGCCTGAAACGCCCCCATTACCGTCCCCTCCGTATCAAAAAGAGGCACTGTCAGTACCGATGTCGTGTGGTAATGGGTCTTTTTGTCACTGCGGTGGTCAAACCTGGGGTCCTGGTAGGCATCTTCTATCAGCAGGGGCTCCCCGGTCCGTACAGAATAACCCACAAAACCAGCGTCCAGGGGAATTCGGAGCTGATCCACGCCGTGGGCCACCTTAGTCCAGAGTTCGCGGGAATCGCGGTCGATCAACCACAAGGAACAACGGTCCGCAGACACCATCGCGCGGCCCAAATCGGCCATGAGAATCAGGAGATTGTCCATTTTCCGCTCTGCCGCAATCTTCGGCATATACGAAAACAGCAAATCCAGGATTCTTCTCGACTCCAGGGTCTCGTTGCGACCTTCTTCCTTCATGACGCCAAAGATAGAAAAAGTATTGACAGAGCCCCCATACTTTTTTATTCTTTACCCGCCCTTTGGAGGAATAGGCTAATTGGTAAGTCAGCGGTCTTGAAAACCGCCGCCGTCAGGCTTGGGGGTTCGAGTCCCTCTTCCTCCGTAAAAAAACGCCCCATGAGGGCGTTTTTTCTTTTGTTCGCTAATTTTACATAAGGGCACTTTTCTTTTTCAACCTCCTTTTCATAGTAGGTCGTAAACGAGAACTTCACGATCCCTAAAAATTCCACATGGCTCCTACAGTAGGCACTACCGTGAATCCGCCATCGCTCTTGTCGGACTTGAAGGTATCCTTGCGATTGACATCGTCGTTGTCATATTCGTCAGTAAGCAGCCACACTGCAACAGGTGCCCAACGGCCGCCCACAGAAGCGAACACGCCCACATGATCGCCGAGAGCCTTACGGACAACCAAGTCGCCACCAAGGGTCAGGGCACCAAGTGTCACAGATCTTGTCCAGTCCACCTTTCCGAGGTCCGGATGCTTGTAGGTTTCCGTGTCCCTCGTAAACACGGAGCCTTCAACACCGACTGTCGCGAAGACGGCAACGGTCCAGTCCGGCGTATTCACAAACCCGTAGCCAAGCCCGACTTCGCCCGCAACGTAGGTGCCAACATCGGCATCTTCCTTTTCGTTGTACTTGACATCGTCCGTAAACGTAGCGCCAGAACTCAAGTCCGCACGAACCGCAAAGCCGCTCTTACTGATTCCCATATAACTGAGGTTTAGCCCAGCGCTCACCAGGGAGAAATCCGATCCCTCTACATTGTACTTAGAGACGGGAACCGTAACACCAGCACCCACGAAATGAGTCCAACTCTTGTCTTTCGGCTGGGCGACAGGCTGGGGTGTTGTAGTCTGGACGTTATCGGCGGCAAAAGCGGTAGCGGCAGCGAGAATAGCAGCAGTAAAGAATGTCTTTTTCATGATGAACCTCCTTTGAATTAGATTCTTGTTTGTTTACATCCGTAATATACCCACAAAAATTCATCAAGTCAAATGCATTATTTTCATTAAAGCAATAGATTTTTGTTATCAGTTCTCACAACTCATTACTCACAACTCAAGACTCATCACTAATCCACCTTCCAAAAGGCCCTTCGGTCAGCCACATAGTCCATCGTAGCGCTAAGCGGCATATCGTAAAG
Organism: uncultured Fibrobacter sp.; assembly: GCA_946414025.1. Taxonomy (GTDB): domain Bacteria; phylum Fibrobacterota; class Fibrobacteria; order Fibrobacterales; family Fibrobacteraceae; genus Fibrobacter. Next base: position 14,092 of record CAMKMX010000014.1, on the reverse strand, counting down.
CAGGGTGCATACCTTCGTATCCAATGGAAAATCCTTACCCAAGGCATCGAGGCAAGCTCCCGTAGTCGCACCAGTGGTATAGACATCATCTACGATGATTACCGTCCCACAAGAAGGGAGTTTTCTCGGAAGCGCCGGTTCAAAGGCGCCGGCCACGTTCTGCTGACGCCCCTGCTGGGAGAGTTTTGTCTGAGACACCCTGAAGGTCTTTCTTTTAAGCCAACGACACACCTGGCCACCCGTCAGCACAGCCAAAGCCTGGGCAATCATTTCAGCCTGGTTATAGCCCCGTTCACGAAAACGTGCCCTATGGAGCGGCACCGGCACAAAGTAAAGCGGCCGCACAAATTCCGGAAACAGGTTTTCATAGCGGCCCTGCATAACAGAAGAATGCTTTACCAAGTAGGTGGCCATTCCAGGAATGCCCCGGTATTTCAACAGATGTATTAACCGTCGGGTCAACTCCTCCATAGGAAACAGGCAGACCACATCATCCGAAGGCCGTCGCGTCTCCTTAGAAAGCCCGACAAGAGCTTTCCGACATTCTGGACAAAGCCACGGGTCAAGATTCTCCGAAGCAGAACCACAACCAAGACATTCCATTCCAAAAACCAAATTGGACCAGGATTCAAGCATATTTCCTCACAAAAAAAAGCATCTACTTGTATAGACGCTTTTTTCACCGAAAATATGCCTAAAAAATTTCAGATTTTTGAAATTTTACAATTGTCGCTTACTCTTGCAAGCGGTATATCTTTACGGCCTTGATGTAGAAGGTCCTTTCTTCACCGCCAAGGTTCAATTCAAAGCGGGCGAAGGGGGTACTCTCTTTCGGGACAAACTCTATTTCCACAGACTTGCCCGAAGTTCCCACATCCACATGTTTCTGGAAGCCGATGGTATCGTAGTCATCGTACGCCCCGATTCTTGCAGTAATTTGACCTTCGACATCGGACCAGATGGTAAACACGCATTTGTACTTTTTGCCAGCAAGAAGCGCCACATTCTCTTGGATAAGCTGGACACTGTATGAAAACCTACCACCCCGAGTCACCTGAATTTTTGCTAGATGGCCACCTTTATCATCTTCTTCGACAGAAGCCTTCGACCGACCTTCAAACTGATCAAACACAATCCAGCTATAGAAATCCTTTGAAAAATCACCATTGGAAATTGTATTGTCGCTCATGGAACCGATAATACCTTCCCAAATGTCCAGAACATATGCCTCAGCCCCTTCTCCATCGGCAGTTGTGTAACCGTAACGGAGAGGACGGAAGCTAGAGATAAACTGAAGATTCAGTTTCTCCCATATTGAGGTATTGCGTTTTGCATCCAAGTAAATCACGCCATCGTCTGCAATTTCAGCATCAGAAAAATCCATGCCTTCTACGAAATAGCGCGGATAGAACACTACAGACAAATTCGCAACACTGTCCGAAATCTTTTCTATCTGAGAATAGTGATATCGGAGTTCAAATTGTTTGAACCAAGAAAGCGAATAGCGAACAGGAACATACTTGCCTCCCAGCAACAACCGACCTTGTACACAGGCTTTTTCGTCAACCGGTCTGAAGGCAACACCCATTTCTTTCAGGTAACCCTTGTCTTCCAGATCAATATTCTTGAAGGGTTCTGCCACCTGGTCCGCATTGGTGAAGGAGACCTTCAAAGAAGAATCCTGTGCATTTTCGCCAGGCCACAGCTGTACGCCCTTGGCCACATCAATACTCACCGCCACATAATAGCTGGAGTAGGAACGAACTTCAAAGAAATCTAAAGCAAAAGAATCTAGCAGCAGTGGTTCATCCTTAGCGGCCGCCTTAGCAAGAGAATTAGAGGAAATCTCAGAATAATCAACAGAGAAATCTGCAGTAAAGGCCAAGGATGGGTTCCCAATTTCGATACCCGCCACAGATTTATCATCACTAGAACAAGCCACAAAAGCCATGGCGACACCCGCCATAGCCATCAAAACCCCAAATTTAAACCCCGCAAAGCGCATTACATTCCTCGTGTTAGGGGGAACAGCTGGATGTTGACCTGAACTACGTCGTCTCCTTCTCCAGCATCGGCTGAAAAATCTAGTAGTTCTTTGCGCATTAGTTGGATTTGTTTTTTCAGATTGGGGAAATCTTTGCGCCTTATGCTGAAAGTGAGGGCCGAAAAGTCCCTGTCCTGGCTTGCCAGTTCGGACAACTTATCCCTAGACATCTCCAACATCTGCTGGTGGTAGTGCTTTACCATCAGGTCCTGGACCTCGTCATCGGTAGTAATCATGGGGTCTCGCTGGCGGAATCCGTTGGCCGTCTTGACCAGGAGGCCAAGTTCCAGAAGGAGGTTGAAGGATTCCTGCACCTGGGCAGGAGTCACCTTGCCATCGAGACGCTTGGAAACCCAGTCGGGAATAGGGCGGAACCCCTTCAGGGACACCATTTCCAGAATGACGGAATGGTGCCATTCCCTAAAGATACGGAGCTGGGCCTGGTCCATCTTGTGGAGCTTAGAATGGGGGCTAGCCTTGACCAGTTGCTCGTAATAGACCTTCTTTTCTTCGTCGTCGGTAGCCTGGTTAAAGAACACCAGGTTCTCGAAGTAAGTGGCCCGCTGCTTAATAAGTCCGAGACCGTGGATAAGCTTTGTGACCGTACTCTTGGTAATGTTCCGCTTGCCGTCGATGGTGAGTTTCAGGTGGGCGTGACTGGAAAGTCCCGCTTTTTCGGCAAAAAAACGCAAACTGAAGGCCGGCTGGGTCTTCTTCTTGTATTCGTAGTAGTCCCGAAGATACACGCGAAAATTCGTGTATTGCAGCACATCGGGCTCTGTCAATTTTACACTTTCTCCATTTTCCATACCCTAAAAATAGAAGTCTAGGGGGGCAAAGGCACTATCCGATGGTTAATTATCGTTTACCTAAGTAACCAGATTAGGAATTAGTGGCTAGGATCTAGGGGCTAGTTATCACAAGCGAGTTTCGACAGGCGCAGGTGGTCATGGAATTGTCCACGCAGGCATTCAAAGTCCCTAGAAACGCCTTCTTCCTTGAAGCCGCACCGCTTGGCAAGAGCGATGCTTGTCTTATTTTCTACAGAAGCCGTAATTTCCAGGCGGTTCAATTTCAAGGCTTCGAAGCAGAACTTGCACAAGAGGTTCAACGCCTCCGTCGCGAGGCCGCGGCCTGTAAAGTTCTGCCCAAGCCAGTAACTGATAGTGGCCGAGCGGTGCTCTGGATGAACCCAGCCGATAAAGATGCAGCCCACAAGACTACCCCCGCTGGCGGTTTTCTCAAAAATGCCCCAGCAGGCTCCGTTACCCATCTGGGCCTGCATCTCCCAGGTTTCCAGACGGTCCATAACGTCTTCGACGGAATTGCAATCAGGAGGCCAGGGCAGGAACCGCGAGAGATGCTCGCGGGAAGCATCAATCAGGCGGTAAAGTCCTGCCGCATCAGGTTCGTGTAGCACCCGAAGAACAACCCGCTCGCCAGGCAGTTCCGTTTCGGGAATTTCGTCTAGAATCATGGGCTGAAATGTAGGAAACAGGTTCGAGGTTCGAGGTTCAAGGAACGTCATCCTCGCGTAGGCGAGGATCCATACACAGATCTCGCCAGTAGATGCCCGCCTTCGCGGGCATGACAATGCAGGTGTTATCAACAGAAAGAAGAAAACAGAAAAACCCGCCGAACGAGTCGGCGGGCTTTCAGTGCGGATGAAAGGACTTGAACCTTCATGCCCTCGCGAGCACTAGAACCTGAATCTAGCGTGTCTACCAGTTCCACCACATCCGCGTGGTGCACCAAATTTTGAAAAAAAAGCCCGTTTTGTCAAGGGGGTAGCCCGATTATTTCTTGAAAGGGAACGCTTCCCGAATCCAATCCAGGTGGTGGCCTTGCCAATAGCTCCAGTCATGCTCCCCAGAGGGGTCATACCTCAGGTCGCAGTCCGCCCCCACATTCTTGCAAAATTCCTGAATCCAGGGGATTGTTTCCGACGGAGGATAGAGCCTGTCGGCACCGCCCTGCAAAAAACGCCACCTTCCAGAGTTCATCTTAGGAAATGCCGCAACAGCGGGGGCCTCCCCCAACAGTTTGCCATAGGAACTCACCAAAAGCCGGTTCTTCACCCGGCGTTTCCCGTACATAGAATAAACCAGAACCCCAAGAGAGCCGTCAGAGACGCCCACAAGGGAAACCTCTTCTACAAATCCCCTCCGCCTCCTGGCAATGGAATCCAGGGCCGCATCCACCGCAGAAACCATCACCTCCGTCGCCCAATGGTTTTCCTTGCAGGCCGAAGCACTCAACACCACCACATCCAGGAAAATATCCGAAAAGGCCTCCCCCGCCACCAAGCCCTTTTGACAGTTGCCGCTGGTCATGCCGCCGTGGAACCAGACCACCACATCCTTTTTCGCTGCATGTCCAGGAAACGACGCCTTGACCTTGGCCTTTGAATCGTATTCAGGCCACCAGATTCCGACAGGTACTCGCAAAACATTGCCGGCAGCCTTTGTCGGCAAAACCGAAACCGTCAAGGAATCCCGACTAGCCCCGAGGGCCAGGGATACGGCAAGCAACAGCACCCAAAGAGGTTTCATCTTTTGTTTCTTATGGCGAGGATAAAGAATATCAGGAAACCGACAGAACAGACCCCGATGATTCCAAGGGCTATTAGGGAGTTGACCAGCTGGTATTCCGACACCGTTTCCCAGTCCAGTTCACCGTAGGTCGAGGCCAAAGACTTGACGATATAGCGGTTGTCGGACAACCTAACGGCACTGATTTCCAGAGGAACATCCCCCACGTTGATAGCGGCAAAGCTGAACCAATCCGACATTTCGTCCAGCATTTCTTCTGACGCGTACAGGACAAAGGTTGCGCTGTCGTCACCGTTTATCCTAAAGAAAGTCTTGTCCAAAAACGGAACGTTGCTGCCTCCAAAGACGCTCGGGATAGCGGCATAGGAGACCCGTCCATAAAAAAGGTGTTCTTCCTTGAAAAAGCTCTGCAATACGGGCCCTGCGTAGGACACGCACCAGACCACCGCCAACAAGAACAGCAAGGCAAAATTGAAATAGATAGAGCGTCTTGAACGAAATCTGGGCATCGAAAACTATTGCTTGGAGCGGAACATGAAGAAAAATGTAGCTAAAAGAAGCACCAAGGTCAAGAAGTAGAAGACCAGGGGAATCTTTGCGTTCAGGGCGATTTCGTTTAGCCGTTCCATCTGGAAAAACTGAATGAGTTCCTCGCTGTTCAGCATGGCGGCATCGTTGTCGATGCGGGCCCAGGCATGGGAAAGATCCACGTTGATGTTCAGCAGCATGTCCAGCTGGTGCGCAATACTATCCGGAAGCCCAAGACCTTCGGGCCGCACCACCGGGAACCCGGCGCGAGCAGAATCCAGAAGTTCCCGGACCACGTATTCCTGGTTGTCGGGCAGGCTGTTTACCGCATAGGACAGTTGCTGCCAGGAACTCAGCCACTGGGTCCTGACCGTCAGGTAGCGCCGGGCCGTAGATACCTTGCCCAAGACCTCCCGCTCGAAACGGCTTACCAAAGCAGAACTCGGTCGCTCAAAACCGAACCCCTGCAGTTCGTCCATCTGGCGGGCGAAGGACACCGCCATTTCCCTGAGGGTCATGGTCTCGGACAAGATTCTCATGGTGTCCAGAGCGTAACCGCTACGGGCTCGTTCCATATCCTTTGAAAGCCTGGCATCCAGCAGCTGAAAGTCCGAAAGGGACTTGATGTACTGGGAATAAAGGACCATCTGGGGTTTCTGGGAAAGAGAAAACAATATAGTGAGCCCTACCGTCAGGGCCACCACCATCCACACCCAGGGAGTTTTCAGCTTAGAGCGGAAAGTTTCCTTGATAGACTTGTTTTTCAATTCTTCCACAAAAAGAAATTACCTTTTTTCTACCTTGAATGCCATGAGATTCCTCCATTTTGCCACTTTTTTTTGTGTTTTCGCCTTTTTTTGCGGCTGTACCGTAGAAAGAGCCGAAGAACAGGTGGTGGAGCGCCACGCCAACGGGGTCAAGAAAACCTCCGTATGGGTGTACCCCGATGGAGAAATCCTGAAGCGGAACGAGTGGTACAACAACGGAATCAAGGAATTCGAAATCCCTTACAAGGACAATGTCCCCCACGGCGAAATCAAGCGCTGGACCGGGCTTGGTAACGTGGTTATGATAGGCCAGTACAAAAAGGGCAAGCGCGAAGGCAAATGGACCAGCTATTACGGCGACAAAAAGGTGGAGGCGGTGCGATACTACAAGGACGACCACCCCGTAGGGGACTGGGAAGGGTTTCATTACAACGGCAACAAGGCCTTCGAGGAACATTACAACGACAAGGGTGACACCGTAGGCGTGTGGAAAAAATGGTCCAAGAGCGGAAAACTCCAAGAAGAAAACAGCTGTCATGGTGGCGACAGTGTGGGAATCATCGTGGAGTATTACGAGAATGGAAAACGAAGACATTCCACGAGCTGCCGATACGGAGTATTTAACGGTCCGCAAATCACCTACGCCGCAGACGAAAAGAATTCCTGGCTTGTTACAGAAGGCTACACGGACGGCGTGCTGGACGGCCCTCGTGAATTCTACCTTCCTTCCGAAGACGGGTTACTCCCCTACAGACGGGAACGTTGGAAAATGGGAGCAAGGGATTCCATCTGGCGGCTGGACGACGGCCACCTGCACCTTGTAATCGAAAGCGAGTTCGTGAACGGCACGGGAATCGGATACGGCCAGTGCGAAGACAACTACGGAATGATTTGCGCCGAGACATCCTTTGTGGCGGGCGTTCCAGGCGGGACCCTGGACAGTAGCGCTGTTCTCGGGAAAGCCGTCTCGGGCGCCACCCTGTGGTACTACAAGAAAGGGCACGACCTGCGTTACGAAGAAATATGGGAGAACGGCGAGATTGCCATAAGCCGGAGTTTCTACCCCGACAGCCTAGGCGGGAAGCTTGCAAGCGAGGCCTTCTGGAAAGAGGGCAAGCGGAACGGAATTTTACGCAACTGGTACAGAAGCGGCGTCCTACGAGATAGCCTCTCCTTCGTAAACGGCGAGCGTGTAGGCGAACAGTTCAGCTACGACAGCACGGGCAAGCTTACCATCCATAAAACAGAGGCCGGCAAGAACCGGCCCGTGATCATGCACCTGCATTAATCAATTCACAATTACATATCTTCTAGTTGTTTGCCCTTGGTTTCCTTGATAAACTTTGCCACGAAGAAGATGCTGAATATGGCAAAGAAGGAATAGATACCGTAGGTGGGGCCAACGCCAAAGCCGTCTTCGCCCGTGAGCACGGGGAATGTCCAGGTGACCACGAAGTTTGCAAACCACTGGGCCAGCCCGCAAATGGCGATGGCGATCGTGCGGATACGGTTGTTGAACATTTCGCCCAGCATCACCCACATCACAGGGCCCCAGGTCGCCGCAAAGAAGGCGATGTAGAGGTTTGCCGCTATCAGGGCCACAAAGGCAGCCGAATCAGACAGGGCTGCGCCACCGCTACTCATAAAGCAAATCGTAAGGGTACTCAAGGTCACCGCCATGCCAACGCTACCGATAAGCAGAAGGGGTTTACGGCCTAGCTTGTCCACAAGCAAAATGGCGGCAACGGTCATCACCAAGTTGATGGCGCTAGAAATCACGCTGGTGAGGAACGCGTCGCTTTCACCAAAACCCACACTCTGCCAGAGCATGGTGCCGTAGTAGAAGATAACGTTGATGCCAACCAGCTGCTGCAAAATAGCAAGGCCCAAGCCAGCCCACAAAACCGGAGTGATCCGCTCCTTCTTGTTAATGACCTCCAACAAATCGGTAAACTTGGCGGGCTTTTTATTGCTGAAGGAGCCCTGAATCTTTTCGACCTCTTCGTCAACCCCTTCGGGATTGATCTTGGCAATGACTTTCTTGGCTTCGTCCAGGAGCCCTTTGTGAATCAGGTAACGGGGCGATTCGGGGAGTTTCCAGGCGGCATAGCCGTAGATTACCGACGGGATAATTTCGACCCAGAACATCACCTGCCATGCCTTGATGTGGCCGAACATCGGATTGTTTGCCGAACCCGCAATGCGTACGATGAGGTAGTTCGAAAGGAGCGCTACAAAAATTCCTATCACGATAGCGAACTGTTGCAATGAGCCCAAGCGTCCACGCAAGTGGGCTGGCGCAGTTTCTGCAATGTAGATCGGTGCGATAATGCTTGCCATTCCAATACCGAGCCCCCCGATGACACGCCACATAATAAAGTCCGGGATGCCAAAAGGAATGCCCGACCCGATTGCGCTCAACAGGAACAGGTCTGAAGCAAAAAGCATACAACGCACGCGGCCGAAGGCGTCGGCAATCCGCCCGGCAAAAAACGCACCGATAGCAGCCCCGATAAGGGCCAGGGAGACAGACCAGGCCAGTTCATAGTCCGTCGCGTTAAAGTGTGCCTTTAACGCCCCGTTTGCCCCGTTGATGACGGACGAGTCAAACCCGAACAGAAACCCGCCAATGGCGGCGGACAGGGTTATGAGCACTATGTGTTTCATTTGCGGATTTGCGTTGGACATCAGGCCTCCCTTGAATTGAACCATCCTCCCTAATATACCCGCTTTGCGCCAGAAATGTCACACGATAGTATTATTTTTACAAAAAAAGATATTCCAAATTGGAATAATACGGGTCCCCGTGTCCCATGGATAATTTCGGGACCCGATAGCAAAGTCTTTAGCGTGTAATGCTAATCGGCCTTGCCTCACGGTAACTGCCGGAGGAGACCTTTACGATGTACATGCCCGCAGGTAGCCCCGCCAAGTCAAAGGAATACGTGTGCACTCCGGCATTCAACCGGCCCGTGATTTCTTGCGCCACAAGGGCACCATAACCCGTAAACAGGCTGATTTTCACGTTGTCCCTCTGGGGGAGCGTGTACTGCACCATAATCATCCCGTGCCGGTAAGAAACCCCCATGTTCCTCGCCGGGCCGTTCAAGCCATCCATAAGGACCGCCATCCCGCTGGTGACGGCACTTGACGAACTTACATTTGCACCGCTCGACGAACTCGAAGCCGCTAGCCCGGCTGGAGACGAAGCAGTAGAACTGCTGGACTCTTCCACAACAATCTCGGCACCATCCTTGCCGTTAGTGAGCGTCACCGAAACCCTAAACAGCACCTGTTTCCCGTTATAGGAAAACCCCTGCGTAAAACTGTAGGTCTCGCCATTGTTCACGCGGTTGGGGTAATGCCCAATAGAAAGCGTTCCCTTGGAAACATCCGCCTCCGAAAACACATAGGCTTTTTCGCCCCATGCCACCACAGAACCGTCCTTGCCAAACCAATGTCCAGGTTCCTTGGCCGTGGATTTCGTGACAACCGTGCCGTCGGATTCCTGGGCAAAGAAAGCAGCCTGGGAAATAGTCAAAGCGGAAAGCCCCAACTTTGCGGCCACCTCGGCCACGTCAAGGTTTACAGTGACGGGAGTGTAGTTGTCATCTATGGGGAGCGACACCTTCACGTTGTATGTATCGACTCTGCCGATAACGACGCTACTGGAACTTGCGGGCTGTGCAGAGCTGGAGGATTTCACGATGCTCGACGAAGACGTAATCTTGCTCGAAGAACTGCTCACTGCCGGCGTTCCCGAAGAACTGCTCGACGTGGGAGTGGGGCTATCGCCAATTTCAGGCCAATCATAATCCAACTTAAAGTCGTTGTAATACTTGGTGTACGCATCACCTGCACCGCTGATGCCACTTTCAAGTTTCAACTTGTAGTCATAGTGTTTTTTTCGTATTTCCGTATTGCCCGTATATTGGAAGTCGGTATTCACAACCACGGCAAAGACCATCTGCGTCCCGCCTGTCGAAGAAGGAGTCTTGTCAAGCCGAAGCGTCGCCGTGCCTTCACCGGTAATAGGTTCGCTGTAAACGGGGGTACCATCGGTGGCGCGATAGCAAATCAAAAAATTCATGTTGGTATTGTTGGAATTGCTGCCGTTCGGGAAAAAGCTCACACTCACCTGCTTGGCTCCGCTCTGCACCTTGAGCGGGATATAGTTCGCGCCCGACCAGCCCGGAGTAATGTCCTGGTTCGGGACAAGGTAATCGCCGTTCGCGGTCACGCTCTGGTACGGTGTCATTTTCCAGGTGTAACTGTAGTTCTTGTTGTCCCAATAATCCTGTTCCCAGTAGGTATTGCTACCAAAATTATTATTCAGCAGGGACTTGATCTCGTTTGACCATTTCTTCATGTCCAGGAGTGCAAGCCTTGCGCGGAATTCCGTAATCAGGCGACGAACGCCCGCTTCGCCGAGCCCCTTGTCGAGGGCGTACGTTTCGAGCAAGTACTTTGTTTTGCCGTAAGCATTCCCGTAAATCCAGCGAACAGATCCCGTACCCAGCCAAGTTCCCATGAAGGTGGGGAAAATGTTGCTGTACTGCGAACCTCCCAAGAGGTACCTCTGATTCTTGCCCGTAACACCGCCATTATCGGCACTTCCGCCGGGTCCACCAAACGTGCCGTCGATCAACCATCCCGAATAAGTTTCAATCGGCATAAAGGGGGCAATGACCGTTGCCGCATTCAGGAATCCCATACCACTGTAAACACCGTCGCGATGACTGAACATATCCTGCTGAATCCAGGTATTACCCGCTTCCTGGAACCAGTGTGCATCCTTCGCGCCGGGGTAACCGTTCGTCATCGAGTGGATTCCCTCGTGAATCATCGCATCCATCTGCGCCACACGATCGTGGTAAGGGCAACTTGTATTGAAACTGTACAGCGGGTAGAACGAGGCTGCCACGGCCGTGTAGCCTGCCACCCAAGTTTGCCAACCGCCCGTCGTGTCTTCCTTTGCGCCACCGGCACATGTACCCGAGCCATAGTAGTAAACGGCACTGTACTGGCCGTCCTGCGCCTGGGCATCCGGCGCCCACCCCATCTCATTGTACAGATACTCGAAGTCAGTATCGTACTTCTTGAGAATTGAATCAATCGTCACGTCGGTAATGCGGCTGTCGCGATCCTTGCCCCAATAAAACGCCCACCATTTACCGGCCTTCTTTCCGGTAACGCCCGAACAATTGTTGTTGAACTTGGTAGGCGGCTGGATATCTCCGAGATTTTCCCTGGTATTGTAATCCAGATCCGAACGGTAGGCAGGCCAAACGTAAGCATCGCCATTGGCGGCAAATACATCCGCTCCCATTCCGGCGACAAGTGCCGCCGCGATTATCCATCCTGTCATTTTTTTCTGCATAAATAACACTCCTGACATTGTCCTGCGCAATAAATAGAATCCCTTTGCCCCAAATCCCAGTTTTTTGTCACCTGTAGAAAAAGATTCCGTGTTAAAAGCGTGTAAAAGCCCTATTTTCGCCTCCATTTGTGTAATTTTTATTACACACTAAAATCAAAAATACTAAATATTTACAAAATTTATTGATTTGTGTGTAAAAATTTTATATCTTTTGGAGCGTGAGTATCGCACTGGAACATCTATTCGACTACGATGATTTCCGCAAGTTCATGCAGGATTATTTCGAAGAGCAGAAGAAAATGCGCTCCGTGTTTTCCCATCGTTTCTTTGCGGCAAAAGCCGGATTCAGCAGTTCCTCTTACTGCCTGAACGTAATTCGCGGGCGATTCAACCTTACACACAAGTCCATCGAGAAAATTTCGAAGGCCATGGACTTCGAGCCCCTGCAAAAAGAATACTTCGAGGCGCTGGTGCAATACAACCAGGCAGAGCAGGTGGACATCCGGGAGCAGGCGTGGAAACAGATTCTGCAAATCCGCAAGCAGATCGAGTTCACCCATGTCACCACCCGCGAGCAGGCTTACTTTAGCAAGTGGTACTACCCTATCATACGCGAACTCGCCGTTGACCTGGACTGGCACGAAGACTACCGCGTGCTGGCACGGTCGCTCACGCCGCAAATAACGACAGAAGAAGCCCGCAAGGCGGTGAAGAACCTGCTGGAATGGGGACTCTTGAAAAAAGAGGGCGACCGCTACGAACTGACTTCGCAAATGCTGGACGCCGCAGAAATTCCACCCATTGCACTCCGGCAAATCCGACACGAGTACATACAGCATGCCATAGGTGCAGTGGAATCCATGCCCAAGGACGAACGCTTTGCTACGTTCACGACCCTTGCCATGAGCAAAAGTTCCTATGACTACGCCGTAGAAATTCTCGAGGATGCCCGCAAAAAAATTATAGCCCGCGCGTCCAACGACACCAACGTGGAGCGTATTTACGAAATGATGCTCGTGGCGTTCCCGATGAGCAAGATGCTCACGAAGGAGGACGAAGGATGAATCGTTTGATAGTTTGGCTTAGACAACCTTGCCATGGGTGGATGGCCGCCTTTGCCACCACCCTTGCCCTCCTCGCTTGTTCAAACAGCAACGATGTGGCTGGCGGCGTTACCGATATCGGAAATTCCGTTGCACAGGAACCAGACTCGGTTGTATTCTGCGGAACCGTAGTCAACATGCAGGGCAAAAAAATGCCCGCCGCACGGCTTGCGCTGTATTGGGACAACGGCATTGAAATTGTCGATTCCCTGGAAACCTTTGCCGATTCCAATGCCCAGTTTGAATTCAAGATGCCCGCCGACGATGAACATATCGGCAAGCAGGCCACGCCGGAGCTCTACCTGTACGCCGAATCGGGTGCACTTTCGGGACTTTCTCTCCCGCCAACTCAAAAGACAGAAGAAATCCGCATCGGCACGAACAAGGCTGTCCGGGGAAGCATTTCTGGTGCAACGTCTGGATTGGTCCGTATCGGCGGAACACGCCTCATGGCCGAAGTGCAGGCAGACGGATCCTTCCGTTTCGATTCGATTCCACCCGGAATACAAGAAATGTTAATTTATTCAGAAAGTGTTTCGGTGACGGGTTACATCCCGTTCTCGATACAGGACGCCGGCGACACGCTGGTACTTCCGCAACTGGAAAACTTCGGAGGACACCTTTGGAATCCAGACCTTGACCTGCTTGGGGAAACCTACGGATTCACATCTTCCCACGCCAACGATGTAAGCGAGGTCAATACCGGATGGACCACGATAGACATCGAAATGAACGGCGACGAGTACGTGTTTGATCACAACGGAAAAATTGCAGACAGTGTAAATTATGTAGAGGGCGTAAGTGGCAAGGGCGTGCTACTTGAACCGGGCCAGTATATAGACCTGGACACACTCAACCCCACCGGCGGAGACTTCACCCTTTCGCTGTGGACAAAATGGAACGGTCCAAACGGAGAGCACCAGGCCCTGTTCTGCCAGCGCGCCTACTGGAGCGATTCCACGTCGCGGTTCCAGTGGCATTTTGAGTCGAACACCGGTTCATTCACCGTAATGAAAAGCATGCCCAACTATCCCGAAGCCATTTTCTTCGGCGATTCAACCAGTGTCCCTGTGGGAGAATGGGCGTTCCTCGTACTCGTTTCGAAAGACCACATGGTGAGCATGTTCGTAAACGGCAATCCCGTAGGCAATGCACAGGAATTTGTTCCGAATGACCTGAACCGGAGCGTTCCATTCCGCGTGGGCGGCAACGAAATCAGGACCGAGACCTGGAATGGCGTAATCGACGGCGTAAGTATTGAAACCCGCGCCCGCAGCCCCGAGTGGATAAGGGCAAAATACGAAAAAAGCAAGCCCTAGAAAGAACGCTTTTCGCTCCTTTTTCTATCTTTACGCCCGAAAATTTAACGCCTAATAGCTATGAGCTATGAGGTATGAGGTCGCACACTTCGTGTGCTTTGAGCTAAAGAATCGCGCCAAAGGCGCCTGATACAAAAGCCTAGCGTAGCTAGGCAACCTCATTGCTCAAAGGAAACCGAAGGTTTCCGCGCTCATGGCTCACAGCCTGGCCGAAGGCCGAGAGGTAACCCATGTTTCGTGAAGTAAAGAAAGAAGAAACCTTCCCGCAGATTGAAGAGCGCGTGCTCGCCCTGTGGGATAAGGATGAATCGTTCAAGAAGTCGCTGGACTCCCGTCCGGAAACTGAACCGTACACTTTCTACGATGGCCCTCCGTTTGCGACGGGCCTTCCGCACTACG